>DASSTS010000001.1:0-41751 GCA_035707805.1 Castellaniella sp.
GACTCCGACTGGGACCGCGAGAAGCTCCAGGAGCGCCTCGCGAAGCTGGCCGGCGGCGTGTGCGTGATCAAGGTCGGCGCCGCCACCGAGGTGGAGCTGAAGGAGAAGAAGCACCGTCTGGAGGACGCCATCTCCGCGACCCGCGCCGCGGTCGAGGAGGGCATCGTCTCCGGTGGTGGCTCCGCGCTCGTCCACGCCTCCAAGGTCCTGGAGGGCAACCTCGGCAAGGCCGGCGACGAGGCCACCGGCGTCTCGGTCGTCCGCAACGCCGTCGTCGAGCCGCTGCGCTGGATCGCGGAGAACGCCGGCCTGGAGGGCTACGTCATCGTCTCCAAGGTCAGGGAACTGGAGAAGGGCAGCGGCTACAACGCCGCCACCGGCGAGTACGGCGACCTGGTCGAGCAAGGCGTCATCGACCCGACCAAGGTCACCCGCACCGCGCTGCAAAACGCCGCCTCGGTCGCCAGCCTGCTGCTGACCACCGAAGCCGCCGTGGCCGAGATCGTGGAAGACAAGCCGGCCCCGGCCATGCCCGACATGGGCGGCATGGGTGGCATGGGCGGAATGGGCGGCTTCTAAGCCCCTCCCGCCGGATCCCGGCCAGGGCGGCTCACCCCGCCCTCCGGGAACGATCCCAGGAAATCCCCGTCGCGGTCCGCCGCGGCGGGGATTTTTTCATCCGTGGCAGCTGCGCTTCCTCGATGCGCCCGTTGTTCCTGGGCGACTCGGCCCCCAAGGGAATACCCTGATTGATTCAATTCACCATCCGGTGAAAATAACGGCATCGTGCTTTGGGAAAACGCCATGTCGCTCCCCAACCGCTTCAACGATGTCTCCCAGCTGGAAGAATGCCTGTCGAGGCCCTCTGAAGCCCTGGTCAAAGACCTGGGTACGGTGCCGGGCGATCTGATGATACTGGGCGCGGGCGGCAAAATGGGGCCCACGCTGGCCCGCATGGCCAAACGCGCATCTCCCGAACGGCGCATCATCGCGGTGGCGAGATTTTCCGAGCCGGGCCTGCGCGCCCAGTTGCAAGAACAAGGCATAGACTGCATTTCAGGCGATCTGCTCGATCGCCAGACACTTCTTCAACTGCCCGACGCCCCCAACATCGTCTTCATGGCAGGCCGCAAATTCGGCTCCACCGGCAGCGAATGGATGACCTGGGCGATGAACAGTCATCTTCCGGCCCTGGTGGCCCAGCGTTTCCCGCAATCCCGCCTGGTGGTTTTCTCCACCGCCTGCGTCTACCCGTTCGTGGAAACACGTGGCACGGGGGCGCTGGAATCCGCATCACTTGAACCAGTTGGTGAATACGCCAACTCCTGCGTCGCGCGGGAACGCCTGTTCCAGTACTTTTCGCATCAATACCGGACGCCCGGGCGCCTGCTCAGGCTGTCCTACGCCATCGACATGCGATACGGCGTCCTGCACGACGTGGCCAACAGGATCCTGCAGCGCCAGCCGATCGACCTGAACATGGGATTCGCCAACATCATCTGGCAAGGGGACGCCAACGAACGGGCGCTTCGCGCCCTGGCTCATTGCGACACACCGACGTCCCCCCTGAACCTGAGCGGCCCCAGGATCTCGATCCGCGCGGCTGCGACGGGGCTGGGGACACGCCTGGGTATCGAGCCCGTATTCACAGGCACCGAGGCCGACAGCGCCCTGCTGATCGACTGCTCGCAAGCCGAGCAGCTCTTCGGCCGTCCCCCGGTCGGCCTGGACACGCTGCTGGACTGGACCGCTGATTGGGTACGGCACGGCGGGCCCAGTCTGGACAAGCCCACCCACTACGAGGCGCGCGATGGCAAATATTGAATCGAGGCCGCGATAATGCACTGGACCTCCCTGCCCGGCGACACTCTGGCGGCCTTGCGCGCGGGGTCCGTGATTCCCGCGCATCTGCTGGCCCTGAATGCCGATCGGACACTGGACACCGACCGCCAGCGGGCCCTGACGCGCTACTACCTGGACGCGGGGGTCGGCGGCCTGGCAGTGGGCGTGCACTCGACCCAATTCGCCATCCGTGAAGCCCGCCTGTACCGTCCCGTCCTGGAACTCGCCATCAAGACGGCCCAGGACTGGATACCGCTGGGCGGACGCCGGCCCCTGGTCATGGTGGCCGGACTGGCGGGCAGGACAGAACAGGCCGTGAACGAAGCACGCACGGCCCGCGACCTTGGCTACCATGCCGGACTGCTCAGCCTGGCTGCATTTCCCGGCGCCGGCGAAGCGGAACTGATCGCCCACTGCAAGGCAGTCGCCGACGTCATGCCGCTGATGGGCTTCTACCTGCAGCCCGCCGTAGGGGGACTGTCGCTGTCGCAGTCGTTCTGGCGGTGCTTTTCAGGCATCGACAACGTGGTGGCGATCAAGATGGCTCCCTTCAACCGCTACCGCACGCAGGACGTCATTCGAGGCGTGCTCGCCGCCAAGGCGGAAGACCGCGTCACCTTGTATACCGGCAACGACGATCACATCGTGCTCGACCTCCTGACGCCGTTCACATTCATGCGCGAAGGCAGGCCCGTCACGATCCGCGTCCGCGGCGGCTTGCTGGGCCACTGGAGCGTATGGACCGAACGCGCCGTGCACGTATTCGAACGCATCCAGAAAGCCGTCCGTGCGCAACGGATCGACGCCGATCTCCTGACGCTGGACGCGCAAATCACGGATTGCAATGCGGCCCTGTTCGACGTGGCTCACGATTTTCGCGG
The DNA here is from genome assembly GCA_035707805.1 of Castellaniella sp. Lineage (GTDB taxonomy): Bacteria > Pseudomonadota > Gammaproteobacteria > Burkholderiales > Burkholderiaceae_B > Castellaniella. The sequence continues at coordinate 2,724 of DASSTS010000001.1, forward strand.
CTGCATCGCAGGCTGTCATGAGGTCCTGCGCCGCCAGGGGCTGTTCAAGGGAATCTGGTGCCTGGACCCGCAAGAAAGCCTCAGCCCCGGGCAGGCCGAAGCCCTGACCCGCGTACAAAACGATTACCCGCATTTGGTGGACGACGCATTCGTCACCAAAAACCTCGGCCGGTGGCTGGAGTAACAACCTACCGCCCGGATTCACTGAGCAACCACAAGGAGAGCTCCGATGAAAAAGCGTGTATTCCTTCAAGCGACGGCTGCCCTCGCCGTGCTGGCCGCAGCACTTCCCGCCAGCGCCGAGGACTGGAAGCCGACGCGTCCGATCAATCTGATCGTCCCCTGGGCGGCTGGCGGGTCCACTGACCAGGTCACCCGCATCACAGCCGCTGAGCTGGAAAAAGTCCTGGGACAGACCATCGTCATCGTCAATCAGCCTGGCGCATCCGGCGCAATCGGCACCCGCAACGCGCTGACCGCCGACAAGGATGGCTACACATGGACGGCCGGCGCCGCCCAGGACCTGGGCGCCTACCAGACCCTGGGTTCACTGGATGCGAGCATCAAGGATTGGCACCTGTTCCTGAATGTCGCCAACGTGTCCGTCCTGGGCGTCAACCCTCAACGTCCCTGGAAAACCGGCAAAGAACTGATCGACGACATGAAAGCCAAGCCCGGACAGATCAGCGTGGCGACAGCGGGCGTCACATCGGCGGGCCATGCGGCCATGGACCGCATCGTCAGCGCGACCGGAATCAAATACAAGGAAGTGTCCTACGATGGCGGCAATCCGGCCGTACTGGCCGCCGTCGCCGGCGAAACCGACCTGACCTCTCAACTGGCGGTCGAACAGGCCGACATGATCCGGGGCAAGCGGCTGCGCCCCTTGGGAGTCGTGGGTGAAAAACCGCTGGAACTGGAAGGCTACGGCACGATCCCATCCTTGTCCAAGGATATCCCCAACCTGCGGGCTCCCCTGAACTATTTCGGCATCTTCATCCCCAAGGGTGTGCCCGACAACGTCATCCAGACTCTTGAAAAAATCTGGGCCGAGAAGATGCCGGCAGATCCGGCGCTGAAGAAATACGCCACTTCCCGGGGAGCGGTCTACGACCCGCTTTACGGCGAAGCCGCCCAGAAAGCCGTGTTCCCGGCCGTGCAGCTGAACGCCTGGAACATCTTCAACAGCGGCAAGGCCAAGGTATCCCCGGACACCATCGGCATCCCGAAACCCTGAGGCCATCATGGATCTTCCACAACCGGCTTCCGCACCAGGCACCACCAACCCCCAGGACGCAGGCCCGCTCCCCAACGAGAGGTCCTCGCCCCGGGCCGATCTGCATGACGCGCTGGGCTGGATGGTTCTTGGCCTGGCGATCGTCATCGCCTCCTGGAGGATGAGCCGGCTGGAAGACCAGCATATCAACCCGTTCACGATCCCGGGCCTGGTCCCGGGATTGCTGGGCGCCGGCATGATCCTCATCGGCGCCATCCTGGGCCTGCGCAGCTGGGAACGCCATCGGCGCGAATCCGCGGATACCCCGCCGATGACCGACGGCACCGCCCACCTGCGGCACAAGCGCGTACTGCTGACGATCCTGTTGTGCTGCGGCTACAGCATCGTGCTGATCGGCCATGGCCTGCCCTTCTGGCTGGCGTCCGCCATCTACGTCACCGGTTCGATCCTTGTGCTGGACCGTCTCCACCTGGCCCCGGATGTGCATCCCTTCAACCTGCGCGCCCTCAGCCGCGCGCTGTTGATCGGCGCCGGTTCCTCGATTGTGGTCTGGCTCGTATTCGAGCGGCTTTTCCTGGTCCGGCTGCCCTAGGGCCGGGCCTCTTTTTTCGCGAGACACGCACATGCTGAACGGTTTGCAAGATCTGGGCGCTGCCTACCTCAGCTTCATGGAACCCATGACCCTTCTGTACGGGTTGGGAGGGGCGTTCGTCGGCCTCATCATGGGCATCCTGCCGGGCCTTTCCGCGACGCTGGCCATCGCCCTCCTGACCACCGTCACCATCAACCTGCAAGGCAACGAAGCCATCCTGGTGCTGATCTGCTCCTATGTCGGAGCCCTGTACGGCGGCTCGCGGACAGCCATCCTGCTGAACATTCCAGGAACGGCCGCGAATGCGGCTTCCTGCGCCGACGGCTTCGCCCTGGCCCAGCAGGGACAAGCCGGTCGAGCCATCGGCATCGCCACATCGGGCGCCGTCACCAGCACGCTGTTTGGTGTCATCTTCCTCGCGACGCTGACGCCCCTGCTGTCCGACATCGCGCTCCAGTTCGGAGCTTTCGAGTTCTTCTGGCTGGCTCTTTTCGGCGTCACGCTTTCCGGCAGCATCGTCGGCGGCGACCCTCTCAAAGGCTGGATGATGGGCTTGCTGGGGCTTTTCCTGGCTCAGGTCGGCGAAGAAAGCCTCTATGCCTACGACCGGTTCACATTCGGCTGGCAGGAACTGGCCGGCGGCATCGCCCTGATCCCGGCCCTGGTCGGCGCTTTCGGCCTGGCGGAAGTGCTGATGGCCCTGTCCGACCCCGTGGAACGCAAAATCCACGATCTCACCGATTCGGTCCTGCCCCGCTGGCGCGACCTGTTCCAGTATCGCTGGACCGTCATGCGCTCCGGTCTCATTGGCGTGTTCACGGGGCTGCTGCCCGGCGTCGGCGAAGATGCGGGCTCCTGGGTCTCCTATGCGGCGGCCAAGGCGGTCAGCAAGGAAAAGGAAAAATTCGGCAAGGGATCCATCGATGGCCTCATGGCGGCGGAAACGGGCGACATGTCTTCCGTTCCCGGCCACCTCATCCCCGTCCTGTCCCTGGGCGTGCCCGGCTCCGCGCCATCCGCGGTGCTGATGGCGGCCATGATCATCCACGGCGTGCAGCCCGGTCCGATGCTGATGATCGAACACCCCGACTTCATCTACCACGTGGTCGCCATGACCACGCTGGCATCCATCGCCATCCTGCTGTTCGGCCTGTTTGGCGTCCGCCCCATGCTGCAGGTCCTGAAGGTCCCCAGGAACATCCTGATGCCCATCGTATTCTTGCTGTGCGTGGTGGGCTCCTTCGCAGTCGCTTCACGGCTGTTCGACGTCTACGTCATGGTCGCCATCGGGATCGGCGCCTACTTCCTGCGCCGGCGAGGCTACGAGATGGCGCCCCTGGTCCTCGGGCTCGTCCTGGGCCCGCTGCTGGACAAAAGCCTGCGTCGGGGCCTGGTGCTCTCCGATGGCAGCCTGATTCCATTTTTCACGCGGCCGATCGCATTGGTCCTGGCCACCATCACGATCTTCACCTTCCTGCTCTACGTGCCCGCGATCCGCACCGCCATCCGCCGCCTCGCGGCCCTTGCCGGCCGCAAGCTGCACAGGCTTCTCGGCAAGGAGGGCGTCTGAATGGCACGCACCGGACACATGCAGATCGCTCTATGCAATGAAGTGCTGCAGCCGCTGGATTTCGCGGCGCAATGCCGCCTCGCGGCCCAACTGGGCTACGACGCGCTGGAAGTCGCCCCGTTCACACTCAAGCCCGATCCATTGAGCATCACAGACGCAGATGCGCGGGACTACGCCCGCATTGCGCACGATCACGGTCTGTTCATTTCAGGACTCCACTGGCTGCTGGTGGCGCCCGCCGGGCTGTCCATCGTCAGCGCCGACGCAGCGCAGCGGCAGCGCACCGTCGAGGTCATGATGCGGCTGGTCGAACTCTGCGCGCTCATGGGAGGACGCTATCTGGTGCACGGTTCGCCCAAGCAGCGCTCCGTCCCACCAGGATCGAGCCCCGCGGATGCCTGGGCGCGCGCGCGCGCCTGCCTGCGGCAAACCGCTGAACACGCCCGGGCATGCCGGCTTCACTACTGTCTCGAGCCGCTATCCACGCGCGAGACGGATTTCGTCAATACCGTCGGCGACGCCGTGCGCATGGTGGAGGAAATCAATTCACCGGGGCTCAAGACCATGATCGACTGCAGCGCCGCCGGGCAGACCGAGCAGGAATCCGTCACCGAACTGATCGATCGCTGGGTGCCTGGCGGACATATCGCGCACGTGCAGGTCAACGACCCCAACCGCCGGGGTCCCGGCCAGGGCGCCATGGATTTCGGCCCCATACTGCGCCGCCTGCGGACGCTGCAGCAGACGGGGATCTATCACGGCATCATTGCCGTCGAACCCTTCGATTACGTACCGGACGGACCTGGCTGCGCGGCCCGAGCGATCGGCTACCTGCGCGGCATACTGCAGGAGCATGGCAGTGACAATTGACGCACCCCACCTGAACATCGAAGCCATCGAGCTGTACGAACGGCCGGTACGCCTGCGCCTGCCCTTCCGGTTCGGTGTCGTGACGCTGACCGAATGCCCCCAGGCCTTCGTGCGTGCCCGGGTACGGCGCTCCGACGGGCACGCCGCATGGGGCGCCGCAGCGGAACTCATGGCTCCCAAGTGGTTCGACAAGAACCTGCAGCTATCCAACGAGGACAACTTCCAGCAGCTGCGGACGGTCCTGTGGATGGCGCGGGACGCCTACCTGTCGGACTCCCGGCCCGCCACCGCCTTCGGCCACTTTGCGCGCCATCAGCAAGCCCACGAGGACGCCTGCGCCGCGCGCGGGTTCAATGCGCTGCTGGCCAGCTATGGGCCGGCGCTGCTGGATCGCGCCGTGCTGGACGCGGCATGCCGCCTGCAGGGCGTTTCATTCTACGCAGCCATGCAAACCAATCTGGCGGGCATGGACGGCACCCTGCTGCCATCGTTCGCAGGGCTGGACATGGCCGGTTTGCTGCGCAGCCTGCGTCCAGCCACGTCCATCGAAGCCCGCCACACGGTAGGCCTGCTCGACGCGATCACGGCAGCCGACCTGGCGCAGCGTGTCGACGACGGGCTGCCTGAAACGCTGGAAGAGGTCATCGCCGCCTACGGCCACCGATGGTTCAAGCTCAAGGTCAGTGGCCAGCGGCGGCACGACCTGGATCGCCTGAGCCACATCGCCTCAGTCCTGGACCGCAGCGCCGACCCATACTTCGTATCGCTGGACGGCAATGAGCAATACGCGTCGGCCCAGGAACTGGCCGAACTCACGACGGCAGTGCGCGCCACACCGCAGCTGGCGCGCCTGTGGTCATCCATCGCCTTCATAGAACAACCCATTTCACGCCAGCACGCGCTGCAGACCGACCTGCGCGCCCTCCATCCGGGCAAGCCCGTGATCATCGATGAATCCGACGGGGTCCTGGATGCGTTCGTGCAGGGCCGGGAATGCGGCTACGCCGGCGTGTCGTCGAAGACCTGCAAGGGCATCTATCGCTCGCTGCTCAACGCCGCCCGCTGCGCCGCCTGGAATCGCGAGCAGCGCGGCACGCACTATTTCATGTCCGCCGAGGACCTGACCACGCAGGCCGGCCTGTCAGTGCAGCAAGACCTGGCCCTCGTCAACCTGCTGGGCATCACCCACGTCGAACGCAACGGTCACCACTACGTCAATGGCATGGCCGCACAGCCCCAGGCTGAACAGGAAGCCTTCCTGCAGGCGCATCCCGATCTTTACGAACGCAGCCACGGCGCCGTACGCCTGAAGATCCGCGCCGGGCGCATCCAGTGCGCATCGCTGGACGGCGTGGGCTATGCGAGCAACACGGACCCGGATTTCTCCGCCATGCAAACCTTGAGCCCGGGAGCCGCGGCATGAGCAACGTCGCGCCAGCGCCTGTTCCGGAACGCCAGCGCGACGCGGATCGCTCGCAGGCGGCGATCCTGGCCGCGGCCCAGGACGAATTCGCGGAACTGGGCTTTGACGGCGCCCGCATGGACGCGATCGCGAAACGCGCCCAGGTCAACAAGCGCTTGATCTACTACTACTTCCGCGACAAGGACCAGTTATTCCAGGCAGTGCTGGAAAAGGCGTACCAGCACATCCGCAGCGCCGAACAGGAACTCAATCTCCTGTCGCTATCGCCTCCGGACGCCGTTCGCAGACTCGTCGAATTCACATGGAACTACAGCACGACGCACCCTGAATTCCAATCCCTGCTGAACAGCGCCAACGTGCACAAGGCCCGCCACCTGCGCCAGTCCCGTGCTCGAGAGCTGAATTCCCCGGTCGTCGACACGCTGGGCCGCATCCTCGAGCAAGGCCGGCGCGACGGCATTTTTCGCGGCGGCATCGATCCCACGCAACTCTACATTTCCATCGCCGCACTCACGTTCTTCTATCTGTCCAACAACCATACTTTATCCGCGATCTTCGGCCGCCATCTGCTCGCGCCCAAGGCACGCCAGGAGCGCCTGACGCACATGTGCGACCTGATCCTGGGCTACGTGATGCGCGACTGAAGAACACCGACGCAACACCTCCGCCCCCGACATTGTCAAAGGAACTTTCATCATGACCACGAAACGCTTGGGAATCATCATGCACGGCGTGACAGGCCGCATGGGCATGAACCAGCACCTGATCCGCTCGATTGTGGCCATCCGGGAACAGGGCGGGGTCCCGCTCGCAAACGGCCACCGCGTGATGCCCGACCCTGTCCTGGTGGGCCGCAACGCGGAAAAGATCCAGTCGCTGGCGCGGCAATACCAGATCGAGCGCTGGAGCACCGACCTGGCGCAAGCGCTCGCCAATCCGGACGACACCGTGTTCTTCGACGCCGGCAGCACGCAGATGCGGCCGGCCCTGCTGGCGCAGGCCCTCGCAGCCGGCAAGCATGTCTATTGCGAAAAGCCGATTGCCACGTCGCTCCAGGAAGCCCTCGACATCGCGCGCACGGCGCACGCATCCGGGCTCAAGCATGGCGTGGTCCAGGACAAGCTCTTTCTGCCTGGGCTGCGCAAGCTGGACATGCTGCGGCGGGCTGGCTTCTTCGGACGCATGCTCAGCGTGCGCCTGGAATTCGGCTATTGGGTGTTCGAAGGCGACCTCCAGCCGATCCAGCGCCCCAGCTGGAACTACAGGGCCGAGGACGGCGGCGGCATGATACTGGACATGATGTGCCACTGGCGCTACGTCCTGGACAACCTGTTTGGCGAGGTCAAGTCAATTTCCTGCCTGGGCGCCATCCATGTGCCCGAACGCCGGGACGAGGCGGGCCGCCCCTACCGGGTCACGGCGGACGACGCCGCCTATGCCACGGCTGAACTGGTCGGGCACTCGGGGGAACCCGTCATCGCGCAGATGAACATGTCCTGGGCCACACGCGTGCGGCGCGACGACCTGGTGACTTTCCACGTTGACGGCACGCACGGGTCGGCCGTCGCTGGCCTGCAAGACTGCCGAATCCAGAGCAGGGTCGCCACCCCCAGGCCGGTCTGGAACCCGGACGTCAGGCAATCCATGAACTTCTTCGATCAGTGGCAGGAAGTGCCGGATACCGAGACCTATGACAACGGCTTCAAGATCCAGTGGGAGCATTTCATTCGCCACGTCACTGAAGACGCGCCCTATCGCTGGACGCTCCTGGAAGGCGCCAAAGGCGTGCAGCTGGTGGACCTGGCCCTCCAGTCGTGGCGCGAAAGGCGCTGGATCGACGTCCCCGGACTGACACTCTAGGAGTTCGCCATGTCCCTGATCCTGAACCTCCCGCAAGCGAACGGCGGACTGAGCCCCTACGCGTTGCAAGGCAACACACCCGTCGCCGCGCCGCGCGCCAAGTCCGGCTTCAATCGCATCGCCTATTCCGCCGCCCACGTCGTCTCCGACCCCCGCGCAGCCATCGATCCCTGGCTGCAGACAGCCATAGACTGGGATGCAACACTCGCCTATCGGCAGCACCTCTGGTCTCTGGGGCTGGGGGTGGCCGAGGCCATGGATACCGCCCAGCGCGGCATGGGGCTGGACTGGCCGGCGTCGCTGGAACTCATCCGCCGGACCCTGGAGGCCGCACGGCATGTACCCGGCGCGCTCGCAGCCTGCGGCTGCGGCACCGACCATCTGGCGGCCGACGAGGCCCGCTCGCTGTCGGATGTGCTCGACGCCTACCAGATGCAGATGGAGTCCATCGAGGCCCTGGGCGGACGGCTGATCATCATGGCCAGCCGCGCGCTGGCACGGCTGGCCAAAGGGCCGCAGGATTACCAGAAGGTCTATGACCGCATCCTGACGCAGGCCCGCGAACCCGTCATCCTGCATTGGCTGGGCGACATGTTCGACCCCGCATTAAGCGGCTATTGGGGATCACGGGATCTGGACCAAGCCATGGAGACCGCCCTGGCCGTGATCGACGCACATGCCGGCAAAGTCGACGGCATCAAGATTTCCCTGCTCGACAAGGACAAGGAAATCGCCATGCGCCGGCGCCTACCCGCTGGCGTGCGCATGTATACCGGCGACGATTTCAACTACGCGGAGCTGATCGCGGGCGACGACTACGGCCAGGCACCCGAACACCGGCACAGCGACGCGCTGCTGGGCATATTCGACGCCATCGCGCCCGCAGCCAGCGCTGCGCTGGCCGCGCTGGCCGATGGCCACCCGGACCGCTTCCATGCCATCCTGAGCCCCACCGTGCCGCTGTCGCGACACATCTTCCAGGCCCCGACACGCTTCTACAAGACCGGCGTGGTATTCATGGCCTGGCTCAACGGGCACCAGAGCCACTTCACCATGGTGGGCGGCCAGCAAAGCGCAAGAAGCCTCGTGCACCTGGCCGAATTGTTCCGCCTGGCCGACCAGGCGAACCTCCTGCAGTCCCCCGATCTGGCCGCGCACCGCATGCGGACCTTGCTGGCGCTGCACGGAATCGACTGAAACGCCCGCAGCCACGCCCCACAGAAGACAGGAGCATCCAGATGCGCGACTTCAGCACCGACCATCGCTGGCTATCCATCAACACGGCAACCGTGCGCTTCAGCCAGGGCCAGCCGGTGTCCCTGGACAGAATCCTGGATGCCTGCGCGGTGCGCGGTATCCGCGCCGTGTCGCCCTGGCGCGATCAGGTCGCCGCCGCCGGCGTCAAACCCATCGCCCGCCAATTGAGATCCCTGGGCCTGGAGCTGTCCGGCTATTGCCGCGGCGGCATGTTTCCGGCGGCCGACGAGGCTGGCCGGCATGCGGCCGACGAGGACAACCGGCGCGCCGTCGACGAAGCTTGCGAACTGGGCGCGCCCTGCCTGGTCCTGGTGGTCGGGGGCTTGCCAGGCGCATTGGCGGGGCATCCGCTGCACAAGGATATCGCGCTGTCGCGGCGCCAGATAGCGGACGGCATACACCGTCTGCTGGACTACGCACGCCCGGCCGGCCTGCCTCTGGCCATCGAGCCGCTGCATCCCATGTACGCGGCGGACCGGGCCTGCGTCAACACGATGGAACAGGCCCTGGACCTGTGCGAGCTGCTCGACCCCGACAGGACTGGCGCCCTGGGCGTCGCCTGCGACGTCTACCACGTCTGGTGGGACCCGAAACTGCAGGCGCAGATCAAGCGCGCCGGCCAGTCCCGGCTGCTCGCCTTTCACGTCTGCGACTGGCTGACGCCGACCACCGACCTGCTCAACGATCGCGGCATGATGGGCGATGGCGCGATCGACATCCCGCTCATTCGCGGCTGGGTCGAAGATCAGGGCTTCGCGGGCTACAGCGAAGTCGAGATTTTCTCGTCGACGCACTGGTGGCAACGCGACATGGGCGAAGTGCTGGACACCTGCATCCAGAGGCACCGTAGCGCGGTGTGAGACCGGATCGAATCGCGATCCAGGATCAGTACAATGCTGCCATGACCCAGCCTTCCCACTACAAAAGCACTGGCGGACTGATCCGCATTGTCCGCGCCTTCGGCTATTCGCTGCAGGGACTGGGGGCGGCATGGCGCCACGAGGCCGCCTTCCGCCAGGAAACGCTGCTGGCCGTGGTGCTGGTTCCCCTGGGCCTGTGGCTGGGCGATACCGTGATGGAACGGCTGCTGCTGGCCGGCGTGCTGGTGGCGGTGCTGATCGTCGAACTGATCAATTCCGCGATCGAAGCCCTGGCCGACGCCATCAGCACCGACCCTCACCCCCTGCTGGGGCGCGCCAAGGACATCGGCAGCGCGGCCGTCCTGCTGATGCTGCTGCTGGCCGGCGCCGCCTGGGCCTGCGTGCTGATTCCCCGCTGGGTATAGGACCACCATGAATTTCATCGACAAGCTCAATCGCGCCTGGGCCAGCCAGGATTCCCTGCTGATGGTGGGACTGGACCCCGACCCGCGCCGCTTTCCGGCCGAACTGGCCGGCCGGCCCGACGCGGTGCTGGAATTCTGCCGCCGGATCGTCGACGTCACGGCGCCCCATGCGTGCGGCTTCAAGCCGCAGATTGCCTATTTCGCCGCCCTGGGCGCCGAAGACCAGTTGCTGGATCTCTGCCGCCACATCCGCGAACGGCATCCCGGCCTGCCCATCGTGCTGGATGCCAAGCGTGGCGATATCGGCAGCACGGCCGAACAATACGCCCGGGAGGCCTTCGAGCGCTACGGCGCCGACGCGGTCACCGTCAATCCCTACATGGGCCGCGACTCCGTGCAGCCCTACATCGACTACGGCGACCGCGGCGTCATCATCCTGTGCCGCACGTCCAATCCGGGCGGCGCGGACCTGCAGGACATGCGCCTGGCCAACGGCACGCCCCTGTACCTGCACGTCGCCGACCAGGTGGCGCGGGTCTGGGACACCACGGGCCAGTGCGCGCTGGTCGTTGGCGCGACCGTCCCGGACGAGATTGCGCAGGTCCGCCGGCGGGTGGGCGACATGCCGCTGCTGATCCCGGGGATCGGCGCGCAGGGCGGCGATGTCCGCGCCACCGTCCGCGCCGGACGGACGGCCGCCGGCACCGGCATGATGATCAATTCCTCGCGCGCCATCCTGTATGCCGGCGCAGGCCCCGACTGGGCCGAAGCGGCCGCGGGGGCGGCGAAGGCCACCCGCGACGCGATCCGCCAGGCTCTGGTGGCGGCTGACTAGGCGCCGCTGGAATCCCGCGGCTGGGGGCCGGCGACCCGCAAGCGGCGGCAACCGGGCAAGGGTCAGTGGGCCGGCAACGTGGCATAAAACCCAAATTCCATGCGCCTGCCGCATGATGGCTGCGGCCTTTCTCCATGCTGCGCATGAAACAGGGCTTCTGGCGAAAAGAGGCGCTAGCTTCCTGACGTTGTTCAGTAGAATCTGCGCATCATGCATCGAACCATCTCCCGCAACCTGTGTGGTGCGCGGCGGTTAGGGCGATTCATCCCGGTCGCGGCGCTCGCCTTTCTGCTGATTCGTCTCAGCCTCGAATTCCGGCCCTTGCTCGGGCCGATCGGTTTCTGGCCGGCCAATGCCCTGCTGGCCGGCCTGCTGCTGCGCATGCCCACCAGCCAGCAGTTGTCCGCCTGGATGATGGTGACGGTCGGCACGGCTCTGTCCTACGGCCTTTGGTACGGCACCTGGCACGCCGCCCTGCTGAACGGCGCCGTGGATCTTCCGGGAGTCTGGCTGGTCTGGTATCTGCTGGCCAGGGTCTGGCAGCTGGAGACCCTGCGCACGCCGCGGGCCATCGTCAAGATCCTGGCGGCGGGCATGGCGGGCTCGCTCTGTACCGCGCTCGCGGGCCTGATGGCCCAGTTGTGGCACGAGGCCTACCTGCAGACCATGATCGAGGTCCTGCTGCGGCAATGGCTGGGCTACAGCGCGATCCTGCCGGTCTGCCTGCTCGCCGCCCGGGGCGAACGGCGCCCGGTGAGCGAACGCCGCCATGACCGCAAGCGGCAATGGCGGCGATGGCGCCTGCGTCTCACCGCCCTGTCCGGGCCGCTGGGCGCGCTGGCGGCCGCGGCCGCCCTGGCGATCCTGCTGGGCGGGCCGGGCGCGATCGCCTTCCCCATTCCCGCCCTGCTGCTGTGCGCGCACGTCTACCAGCAGCGGACCACGGCCTGGCTGATCCTGATCACCGCGCTGGGCCTGGTGGTCGCGCGCACCCAGGGCTGGGGCCTGCTGCCGCCCGGCACGGATTCCGTCTGGGCGCAGATCTCGCTGCAGATGGGCCTGCAGCTGCTGGTGGCCACGCCGCTGCTGGTCTCCAGCTCGCTGGCGGCCCGCAACGACCTGGTCCTGGCCCTGAACCAGGCGCTGGACCACGACGAGCTGACCGAGGCCCTGGCGCGGCAGGCCTTCATGCGCGGCGCGACCGAATATCTGCAGCAGTCGCCGGCCGCCTTCCATGGCAACGGCGTCATGATGCTGGACATCGATCATTTCAAGCGCCTGAACGACAACCACGGCCACGCCGCCGGCGACAGCGTGCTGCGCGAATTCGCGCGGGTGATCCGCGCCTCGGTCCGCCCGCAGGATCTATTCGGCCGCCTCGGGGGCGAGGAATTCGGCATCGTGCTGCCCAACACCACGCCGCAGAACACGCAGGAGATCGCCGAGCGCCTGCGCGCCAGCGTGGAAAAGATACGCCTGTACTACGACAGCGACGAGCCGCTGCGGGTCACGGTCAGCATCGGGGCGGTGCATGACAGCCAGATGCCCGGCGCGACGCTGAGCACCTTGCTGTCCTCGGCGGACCAGGCCATGTACTACGCCAAGCACCACGGCCGCAACCAGGTGTACTGCCTGTCCGCGGGCGAGATGCGGGATCTCAATCCCGTGCCGCAGATCTGAGCCTGACCGCGCGTCATTCGCAGCGCAGTTCGTCCAGCGCCAGCTGCAGGGCAAAGCGCACCGCCGCGTCCCGCACGGCCCCCCGGTCGCCCTCGAAGATCCGGGTGATGGCCCGCGTGCTGATGCCCGCGCCCGCACGCCGCGCGATGCCGAAGCACACCATCCCCACGGGTTTGCCCGGCGTGGCCCCGTCCGGCCCCGCGATCCCGGTCGTCGCCAGCGCCAGCTGCGCCGCCGGCACGGCCGCCAGGACGCCGCCCGCCATTTCCATGGCGGTCTCCTCGCTGACGGCGCCGTAGCGCTCCAGCGTGTCGACCGACACGCCCAGCTGTTCGGACTTGGCGGCATTGCTGTAGGTGACGAAGCCGCGTTCGAACCATTGGCTGGAACCCGGGCATGCCGTGATCGCCCCCGCCAGGAGCCCGCCCGTGCAGGATTCGGCCGTGGCGCACAGCTGGCCTGCGGCCCGCAAGGCCGCCCCGAATTCGCCCGCCAGGGCGCGCAAGTCACGATCCATCGTCATAGAACCCCCAGGCGTATGAGCACCGCGGCCGCCAGCAAGGCATACACGGCGGCGAAAATGTCGTCGACCATCACGCCGAAGCCATTCTTGAACCGCCGGTCCAGGATGCTGACGGGCGGCGGCTTCAGGATGTCGAAGAGGCGAAACAGTACGACTCCCGCCAGCTGCGACCAGAACCCCGGCGGCATCAGCCACAGGACCAGCCAGATCGCCACGATCTCGTCCCAGTTGATGCCGCCGTGATCCGCCACGCCCAGGTCGTCGCTGCAACGCTGCGCGGCCCAGCAGCCCAGCGCGAACGCGAGCGGCAGCAGGATCGCCATGCCGGCATCGGAAATCCATTGCAAGAACAGTGCCCACAGCAGCCAGCCCGCCAGCGTGCCCCAGGTGCCGGGAGCCGGATGGATCAGGCCCGAGCCCAGGCCGAAAGCCACGATGCGCTCGGGACGGGCGAACACCCAGGCGGCCGAAGGCCGCAGCGGATCCTGCGGCGCTCGGCCCGGAGAGGCGGGATGAGGATTCGTCATGCGGGTTCCTGGGCGCCTATGCGGGCGATGCAAAGTGGTCGAATCCGCGGCGCTCGACGGTGAGCTCGTTGCCCCCGGCGTCCAGGACCCGGATGCCGGCGCCGCGCCGCAGCGTACCGACTCGCGTGATGGGCAGCCCCAGCTGGCGCCCCAGGGTCTCGATCTGTTCACGCCGGCGCGGAGGGGCGGTGAAGCAGAGCTCATAAGCATCGCCGCCGGCCAGCAGGGCCTCGCGGCGGACGGGCTCGTCCAGGCCATCGAGCACCGGATCGGCCGGCAGGGCGTCGAGCCAGAGCTCGGCGGCGCAGGCACTGGCATCCAGCACGTGGCCGAGGTCCTGCAGCAGCCCGTCGGACACGTCGATGGCGGCATGGGCGACGCTGGCCAGGTAGCGGCCCAGCGCCAGCCGCGGCGTGGGACGCTCCAGGAAGGGCAGCGCGGCCTGCAGCCGCGCGGGGTCCGCGGGCAGGCGGCCCTGGATGAGGCGCAGGGCGACGTCGGCCGCCCCCAGCGTACCCGACACCCAGACGTCGTCGCCGGGGCGAGCGGCGGCCCGGCGCAGCGCCTGGTGGCGACGGACCTCGCCCATCACGGTGATGCTCAGGACGACGCCGGACGAGCCGCCGGTGGTGTCGCCGCCCACGAGCGGGCAGCGGGACTCGCGGGCCAGGGCGTGGAAACCGTCGGCGAACCCTTGCAGCCAGGCGTCGTCGATGCGCGGCAGGGAAATCGCCAGGGTGCAGGCCAGGGGCCGGGCGCCCATTGCGGCCAGGTCGGACAGGTTGACGGCCAGGGCCTTGTGCCCCAGCAGGCGCGGATCGGCGCCGGGAAAGAAATGGCGGCCTTCGACCAGCATGTCGGTGCTGACCGCCAGTTCGCGGCCCGGCGCGGGCGACAGCAGGGCGCAGTCATCGCCGACCCCCAGCATGCCGCGGGGAGCCGGGCGGTTGAAATACCGCGAGATCAGATCGAATTCGCCGTCCGACTGCATGGGCCCGCCCCCGCCATGTCAACGACGCGCGGTGGACTGCACCTCGTCGGCGCGGACCTCGGCGGCCAGCTTGTCCAGCACGCCGTTCACGAAACGATAGCCGTCGGTGCCGCCAAAGGACTTGGCAAGCTCGACGGCCTCGTTGATGGCGACCCGGTAGGGGACCTCGACGTGATGGACGAGCTCGAAGCTGCCGATCAGCAGCACCGCGTGCTCGATGGGAGAAAGTTCGGCGAGCGGACGGTCGATGTAGGGCACGAACCGCGTCCGGAGGGACTCGGCCTGGCCGGCCGCGCCCTGCAGCAGGGTCTGGTACCACTCGGTGTCGGCCTGGTCGAAGCCCTCGCCGTCACGCACGTGCGCGTCGATGGCGCCCAGCTCGTCCATGTCCTGGCCGCCTCGCAGCAGCCAGGCATAGACGCCCTGCAAGGCGAACTCGCGCGCCATGCGGCGGGCGCTGCGTGCGTTGGCGCGCCCATTGCGCGCTTTTGCCTCAGTCATCGACGTCCTCTTCGAAATCGTCGTCCTCGTCCTCGTCGTCTTCGTCGTCTTCGGATTCCGGCTCGAGGGCGGCCACCAGATTGGCCATCTCGACGGCCGCGCGGGCGCAATCGCGGCCCTTGTCAGCCGCGCGCGCCTGGGCCTGCTCGTCGGTATCGACGGTCAGCACGCCGTTGGCGACCGGGATGCCGGTCTCCAGGGCGATGCGGCTGATCGCCGCGGCCGACTCGTTGCTGACGATCTCGAAGTGATAGGTCTCGCCGCGGATGACCGCGCCCAGCGCGATCAGGGCGTCGAACTCGAAAGTCTCGGCCATGGTGGCCAGGGTCACGCCGAGTTCGAGTGCGCCGGGCACCGACACGACCATCACGTCGCGCTCGTCCACGCCCAAGGCGGCCAGCTCGTCCAGGCAGGTCTGCAATTCGGCTTCGCCGATGTCAGCGTTGAAACGGGAACGCACGATGCCGATGTGCAGGCCTTCGCCGTTCATGTCGGGGGTCATCACATAAGGGTTCATAGTCGTGATTCCATTCAGTGGGTGGCGTCGCTGACGCCGGGTTCGTTATGGTACCCCGTAATCGTCAGGGCAAACCCTGCCATGCTGGGCATTTTACGCGGCCGCGCCAGCAAGCGCGCCTTGCCCACGCCCAGATCGCGCAGGATCTGCGCCCCGATGCCGAAGGTCCGCAGGCCGTGGCGCTCGCCCTCGGGCACGGCGGGCGGCATGGGCGCGCCGTCGGCACTGCGGGCCCAGGCATCGAACTGGGCGAACAGCAGGTCGGCCTCGCCATGGCAGTTCAGCAGCACCAGGACGCCGCTGGGCGCCTCGGCGATCGTGCGCAGCGCCTGGGGGATGGTCCAGCTATGGCGCGTGGCGCCCTCGCACAGGACGTCCAGCACGCTGGTGGGCTCGTGGACCCGCACCAAGGCCTCCTGGTCGGCCTGGATGCGCCCGTGCACCAGGGCGAGGTGAGGCGCATTCGAGGCGCGGTCGCGGTAGGCCACGGCCTGGAATTCGCCCCAGGGCGTGGTGACGGCGCGTTCGACCAGTCGCTCGACCATGGTCTCGTGCTCGCTGCGGTACTGGATCAGGTCGGCGATCGTGCCGATCTTCAGGCCATGCCGCCGCGCGAATTCGGTGAGGTCGGGCAGGCGCGCCATGGTGCCGTCGGGTTTCAGGATCTCGCAGATGACCGCGGCGGGCGTCAGGCCGGCCATCGCCGTCAGGTCGCAGCCGGCCTCGGTGTGGCCGGCGCGGACCAGCACCCCGCCCGGCACTGCGCGGACGGGAAAGATGTGGCCTGGCTGGACCAGGTCCGCCGGCCGGGCGTCGCGGGCCACCGCAGCCTGGATGGTGCGCGCGCGGTCGGCCGCCGAAATGCCGGTGCCCACGCCTTGCGCCGCCTCGATGGATACCGTGAAATTGGTGCCGTAGCGGGTGCCGTTCTGGTTGGCCATCAGCGGCAGCTGCAGCTGTTCGCAACGTTCCTGGGTCAGGGTCAGGCAGACCAGGCCGCGCGCATGCGTGACCATGAAATTGATGGCGTCGGGCGTGACGAAATCCGCCGCCAACACCAGATCGCCTTCGTTTTCGCGGTCTTCCTCGTCGACCAGAATCACCATGTGACCGGCACGCAGTTCCGCCACGATTTCCTGAACGGAGGAAATCTCGAAGGGCAAGGACGCATCCTGCGCCAGCCCGGTATCCGTATTCATCTCGAACCTGTCCAAATAAAGGGAAGTCGAACCATTTTAGCGGCTGCCCAGCAGCGCCTCGGCGAATTCGGCGGCGACGAAGGGCTGCAGGTCCCGCATGCTTTCGCCCACCCCGATCCAGTAGACCGGCACGGGCCGCACGCCCTGGCTGCCGGCGGCGACCGCCGCGAGCGTGCCGCCCTTGGCGGTGCCGTCGAGCTTGGTCACGATCAGACCGGTCAGGCCCAGGGCGGCGTCGAAGGCGCGGATCTGCGCCAGGGCGTTCTGGCCCGTGTTGCCGTCGACCACCAGCAGCACCTCATGCGGGGCGCCGGCATCGGCCTTGCCGATGACCCGCTTGATCTTCTTGAGCTCTTCCATGAGGTGCAGCTGCGTGGGCAGGCGCCCCGCCGTATCCACCAGCACCACGTCGGCCGCGCGGGCCCGGCCGGCGTTGACGGCGTCGAAGGCGACGGCCGCGGGATCGCCGCCTTCCTGGGCGATGACGGTCACGCCGTTGCGCGCGCCCCAGGCCACCAGTTGCTCGCGCGCCGCCGCGCGGAAGGTGTCCCCGGCCGCCAGCAGCACCGTGGCCTGGCGCGCCTGCAGGGCATGCGCGAGCTTGCCGATGGAAGTGGTCTTGCCCGCGCCGTTCACCCCCGCGATCATCACGACCATGGGCGAGGCCTCGCCCACCACGAAGGGTTTTTCCAGCACCTTGAGGTGGTCGGCCAGGATGTCCTGCAGCGCGCCGCGAACCGCCTCGGGTTGGTCGAGGCGCTGCTTGCGCACCCGGGCGCGCAGTTCGGCCAGCAGCTTGTCCGTCGCGTCCACGCCGGCATCGGCCATGATGAGCGCGGTTTCCAGTTCCTCGAAGAGTGACTCGTCGACCTTGACGCCGACGAACAGGCCGCCCAGGCTCTGGCCGGTGCGGGACAGGCCCTGCCGCAGACGCGACAGCCAGCCGCCCTGGTCGGACGGGGCAGCCTCGCCGGCTGACTGGTCCAGGCGGGCCAGCGGATCCGACCACGGGTCGGGCGGCTGGACGGCCGCATCGGCGTTGGCCGCGTCCGGCACGGCCGGCACCGCCGGAATCTCGGGCTGTCCCGCATCGGGCGTCGGCATCTCCGTGGGCGCGACGGGCGCCACCTCGGGCAGCAGCGGCTCGCCCGGGCCGGCGGCCAGCGTTTCCGGCGGCAGTTCGGTGGGGGCGACCGGGGCGACCTCGGGGAGGTCCGCCGGGGCGTCCGGCTGCGCGGGGGATTTCTTGCGTTTAAAGAAACTGAACATAGGCTTTACACTGAACGGTCCGGCGATTGCCCGACGCCGCGCCTAACATCACGGGCCGCGCATGAGAAAACACCAAATCCGTATTGTAGGCGGTACCTACCGCCGGACCCCGATTTCCGTGCCGCAAGGCGATCATCTGCGCCCGACGCCCGACCGGGTGCGGGAGACGCTGTTCAACTGGCTGGCGCATTTCTGGAACGGGGACTTCGCCGACCGGCGGGTCCTGGACCTGTTCGCAGGCTCCGGCGCGCTGGGCTTCGAGGCCGCGTCGCGCGGGGTCGCCCTGGCGCAGATGGTGGAAAAGGCGCCCGCCGCCCTGGCCGGCCTCAGAGCCGTCCAGGACCGCCTGAAGGCGCCCGCCGTGCGCATCCACGCCGGCGATGCCCTGGCCTATCTGCAATCCCAGGCCGTGCCCTCGTTCGACCTGCTGATGCTGGATCCGCCGTTCGGGGGCGACTGGCTGGACCGCACGCGCCCCCTGATCGCCCGGGCCCTGCGGCCGGGCGGGCTGCTCTACCTGGAGGCCGGCGAGGCGCCCCGGGACTGGCCCGAGACCTTCGAGGTCCTGCGCCAGGGCCGCGCGGGGCAAGTGCATTATGCCTTGCTACAGTTTGCTGCAATGCAAAAAAATCGCAATAATGACCATCCGGAATCGGAGCGCGATTCCCCGTCCACGCTACCGGAGAGTGCATGATCACCGCCGTCTATCCAGGAACTTTCGACCCCCTGACCCGCGGGCACGAAGATCTCGTGCGGCGAGCAGCCAGCCTGTTCGACCAGGTCGTGGTGGGGGTCGCCGTCAGCCAGAACAAGCGCCCGTTCTTCAGCGTCCAGGAACGCCTGGAGATCGCCGAGGAGGTCCTGGGCCACTATCCCAACGTGCGGGTGCGCAGCTTTGGCGGCCTGCTGAAGGATTTTGTGCGCGAACAGGAAGCCCGGGTCATCGTCCGCGGCCTGCGGGCCGTCTCCGATTTCGAGTATGAATTCCAGATGGCTGGCATGAACCGCCACCTGCTGCCCGAGGTCGAGACCCTGTTCATGACGCCCTCGGACCAGTACCAGTTCATTTCGGGCACCATCGTGCGGGAAATCGCCATCCTGGGCGGCGACGTCAGCAAGTTCGTGTTCCCCTCGGTGGAACGCTGGCTGCACGCCAAGGCCAAGGCCCTGCGCGACCAGCAGGCCGCCGCCGGCGGATCCTGAACCCGAGCCGCCGCAGGCGCGCGCCTCAGGCCGCGGCGCGGTCCGGCCAGGCGACGGCCGGCGCCTCGGGATGGATCTTCATGAGGCGGCAGGGCTGTCCCAGCCACTGCGCGAACCATGCGGCCGCCAGGTCGCCTTCATCCACCGCCCGCACGCTCTGCCCATCGACCTTGACGGTCCGCTCGACGCTGCTGTCGTCCTCGATGACGTCCAGCGGAATGTCCAGCCGCAGCATGCCGGGGGCGCGGATGACCAGATAGCCGAAGCGCAGGGCGAGCTGCAGTCCGGCCAGGCCGGGCGCGCGGTCCGGCCGCAGCCAGGCGTTGTCGGGGTCCACGACCAGCCAGCGGCGGTCATGGTCGGCAAGGGCCTCGGCCAGCGGCGTCGCGCCGGCGATGGGCTCTATGGCGTTCAGGTCCATCACATCATCCTCGGTTCGGGGTTCATTGGCCCAGGAGGCCTTTCAAAGCATTGCCGATGCGTTCCACCGGATCGGTGCTGGAAGCGGCCCCGCCCGAGGGCGCGGCGCCAGACCGGGCGGGCCCGGGATCGGCAGGGGGCAAGGCCTGTTCGATCAGGTCCTTGCCCTTGATCAGCTCCATCAGGCCGGATTTCACCGCCTGCTGGATCGAACGGTTGCGGATGGCATCCCACTGGACGGTGTAGTCGGGCTGCGCCCAGTCGCCCGTCACGCGGACCGGGATGGTCACGCCCAGCAGCGGCCCCAAGGCGCCGGCCAGCGCCTTGGGCGGGCGGGCCGCCACCTGGGCCAGCAGCTGCAGGTCCAGGCGCTGCGCCGGCACGTCGATGAGCGCCGGCTTGCCCGCGGTCACGCGGATCGGGTCGGACGCCAGCAGCAGCTTGGACACCGTGCCCTTGCCGTCCTTCAGGTCCAGGCGGCCTTCCAGGGTGCTGAAGGCGGTGCTGCGCCGCGGGTCGAAAGGCGAGGCCACCGCGTCCATGCGGCCCTTCAGGATATTGCCCAGCGCCGAGGCGACCTCGGACACGGTCTGGGTGGCGTCCACGCCATGCACCGCGCCGTCGCGGATCTGCCAGGACGCCCGTCCCGACAGCCCCTGCAGCCAGGCCTGCACGGTCTTGCCCTGGGTCTTCAGGTCGAGCTGGGCCGCGCCCTGCCCCGACAACAGATTGCGGCCGAACGCAGCCTGCAGCAGCGGGGCGACCGCCACCTTGTCCAGGTTCAGCTTCAGGTCCAGCGTCTGGTCCGCCGCCACGCGCGCCTGCGCCTCCAGGGTCCCGCCATAGAGCTTGGCGGACAGCTTGGGCAGCGCCAGCACGCCATCGGCCAGGTTCACCGGGGTCTGGACCTCGGTGAGCTGCAGGTCCCGCACCCGCAGGTCGGCAATGCGCACCTCGCCCTGGACGTCCTTGCCCTTCAGGAAGGACAGGTCCACGATCGCTGGCGGGGGCGCGGTCTCGGCCGGCGGGGCCTCGGCGGGTTTGGCGGATTTGGCGGGCTTGGCCGTCCCATCGGACTTGGCCGCGCCCTTGCCTTCCGGGGTTGCGGCGGGCTTGGCGGGCGCCGGGCCCGGAATCCAGTGGTTGAGGTCGAATTTTTCCGCCGTCAGGGTGAACCGGGTGCTGGGATCGATCAGGCGGGTCGTGGTGGATTTCAGCGCCGCCTGCCCGCCGTCCATGACGGCGTTCAGGTCCACGTCCAGGGCGTCGCGCACCAGGTCCAGGTGCACGCTGCCGATCATGGGAAATTCGTTGCTCCAGTCGGGCCGGGCCTGGTCGCGCATGCTGACGTCGCCTTTCAGGGCCGTCAGGGATCCCTTGCGCAGCGACGTGTTCCAGCTGAAGGGGGACGTCAGCTTGACGCGCAGCAGGCGTTGCGCCTGCGTCAGGGCGCCGTCCAGGCCGACTGTGCGGAACTGCCATTCATTGGCATTGCCCGACAGGCCCTCCAGCCCCAGCGACACCGCCAGGGTCTGCTCGCCCGTGGACTTCAGAGTGGCGGCGATCGGGTCGGCCTGCGCGGACTGGGGCGAGACCGCCAGCGCGGGCGCGTCCAGGGCGAGCTCGAGGTTGCGGCCCTGGTCCTGGGCCGAAGCCCGCACGGCCAGCTTGGCGACCTTCAGTTCCATGTTGCGCTGGTCCAGCCGCAGCTGTCCCGCCGTCAGGCTGGCTTTCAGGCCCTGCATCGGATGGGGGCCCACGATGTCGCCCGCCAGGGTGAGCTCGAGATTGCCGGCCGAGAAATGGCGCTCGATTTCCTGGTAGGCCAGGCTGCCCCTCAGCGTGGCATTGGCCTTGTCCAGGTTGCCGAGCCGGCCCGTCATCTGCACGTTGATTTTCTGCGCGGAATAACCGCGCCCGCCCGGGTTCAGGCGCAGCAGCGCCTGCGCCTGCAGCTGCGCGTCCTGCACAGGATCGTCGCCGGCGACCCGGGCCTTCAGGGCCACGTCGAACGGCTGGTCGTAGGTCACGCGCCCGGTGCTGGCCTCGATCCCCGACAGCGTGGTCGACAGGCCGCTGCGCTGGTCGATGTAATGGATCTGGCCGTCCTTGAGCTCCAGCCCGGCGATGTCGATGTTCAGGTCCGAGCCCGACTGCGGATCACCGGCCAGGGCATGGGCCATCGCCCCCAGCGGCGCCGCCACCGGCGCGGAGGGCGGCACGGCCGCGGCTGCGCCCGATTCCATCAGGTCGCCGAAATTGAAATGCCCTTTTTCATCCCGCACGACCCAGGCCTTCAGGCCCGAGATCGCCACGTGGTCGACGACCAGCTGATTGGACAGCAGGGGCCAGATGGCCACGGCAAAGCGGGCGCTGTCCACTGACACGAAAGTGTCCTTGGACTGCCGGTTGGACAGGGAAACGTCGCTGACCGACAGGCCGATCCGGGGGAACAGCGAGAGGCTGATGTCTCCGCCGATGGTCAGCGTCCGGGCATACCGGTCGAACACCAGCTGTTCCAGCCGGGACTTGTAGGCATTCGGATTAAAGGTCAGCAGGAAGATGGCCAGACCGACCACGGCTGCCAACAGCGCCACGACCAGGCTGAACAGACCCCGCTTCAACCAGACATTCATGATGAATCCCGCATTTACAGACTGCGCAAAACCGCCACACGTGCGGACAATAAGCGAAATGCTAACCCATGCTCGCGCACGATGCCCCTGCGGACCGGATGACAGCGCACCGTTTGTGTCTCAAAATCTTATCCGCCGGGCGGATGATCCATAAATATAACTTTCGAGCATACCCAAATCATGAGGCCATGATGTGTTCGGACACGGTTCCCCGGTACGATGGTCCATCGCCGGGGGCGACCGGCCCCGCCCGGGGCCCCTGAACGACCAGAAAACGCACAACAAAGGAGAAGCCATGCCCAGATACCGTACCCGCGACCGGAGGCTGCCATGCAGATAGGCATCCCCCGCGAGACCCTGCCGGGAGAATCCCGGGTCGCCGCGACGCCCGAGACCGTCAAGAAGCTCGTCCAGGCCGGCCACGAGGTCCGTGTCGAACGCCACGCCGGCCTCGCCGCCCGCTACCGGGACGGCGACTACGAGCAGGCGGGCGCGACGCTGGGCGACGCCGAGCAGGCGCTGGGCAGCGAGCTCGTCCTCAAGGTCCGCTGTCCCGACGCGGCCGAGCTGGGCCGGATGAAGCCTGGCGCCGTATTGCTGGGCATGCTGGATCCCTACGACGCGGCCGGCCTGCGGACGCTGGCCGATGCGGGCCTGACGGCCTTCGCCCTCGAGGCCGCACCGCGCACCACGCGGGCGCAGAGCCTGGACGTGCTGTCTTCCCAGGCCAACCTGGCCGGCTACAAGGCCGTGCTGCTGGCGGCGCACCATTACGGCCGCATCTTCCCCATGATGATGACGGCCGCCGGCACTCTCAAGGCCGCCCGGGTGGTGGTGCTGGGGGCCGGCGTGGCCGGCCTGCAGGCGATCGCCACCGCGCGCCGCCTGGGCGCCGTGGTCGAGGCCTCGGACGTGCGGCCCGCAGCGCGCGAGCAGGTCGAGTCGCTGGGCGGCAAGTTCATCGACGTCCCCTACGAGACCGACGAGGAACGCGAGATCGCCGAGGGCGCGGGCGGCTACGCCCGTCCCATGCCGCCCGCCTGGATGGCGCGCCAGGCCGCCCTGGTGGCCGAGCGCTGCCGCCAGGCCGACATCGTCATCACGACCGCCCTGATTCCGGGCCGCCCGGCCCCGGTGCTGATCCAGCCCGAGACGGTCGCGGCCATGCGGCCCGGATCCGTCATCGTCGACCTGGCGGTCGAGCGCGGCGGCAACTGCCCCCTGTCGGTGCCGGGCGAGATCGTCGACCACGACGGCGTCACGCTGGTCGGCCTGACGAACCTGCCCGCCCTGCTGGCCACGGACGCCTCGGCCCTGTACGCCCGCAACCTGCTGGATTTCCTGAAACTCGTCATCGACGCAGAAGGCCGCTTCGCCTTGCCGGCCGACGACGACATCATCAAGGCCTGCCTGGTCTGCCAGGACGGCAAGCTACTGAGGAGCGCCTGATGGAAGCCGTCAACCCGACACTCATCAACATCATCATCTTCGTGCTGGCGGTCTACGTCGGCTTCCACGTGGTCTGGAACGTCACCCCGGCCCTGCACACGCCGCTGATGGCCGTCACCAACGCCATTTCCGCCATCGTCATCGTCGGCGCCATGCTGGCGACCGGCCTGACCGACGGCGGGCTCGCGCAAGGCATGGGCGTGCTGGCGGTCGCACTGGCGGCCGTCAACGTGTTCGGCGGATTCCTGGTGACGCAGCGCATGCTGCAGATGTTCAAGAAAAAGGAACGCAAGGGGGGCCAGGCATGATCTCGGCCAACCTCGTCACCCTGCTCTACCTGGTCGCCTCGGTCTGCTTCATCCAGGCGCTCAAGGGGCTGTCGCACCCCACCACCTCGCGGCGCGGCAACGTCTTTGGCATGGCCGGCATGACCATCGCCATCCTGACCACGGCGGCGCTCATCATCGGGCTCGCCCGCGACGGTGCCGCGACGCTGGGGCTGGGCCGCGTCATCCTGGGCCTGCTGGTCGGCGGCAGCATCGGCACGCTGCTGGCGCGCAAGGTCGAGATGACCAAGATGCCGGAACTGATCGCCTTCATGCACAGCATGATCGGCCTGGCGGCGGTCGCCATCGCGGTGGCCGTGGTGGCCGAGCCGCACGCCTTCGGCATCGCGGCCGCCGGCACGCCGATTCCCACCGGCAACCGGCTGGAACTGTTCATCGGCACCTTCGTGGGCGCCATCACGTTCTCGGGCTCGGTCATCGCGTTCGGCAAGCTCTCGGGCAAGTACCGGTTCCGCCTGTTCCAGGGCGCGCCGGTCGTCTTCCCGGGCCAGCACTGGCTGAACCTCGCGCTGGCCGTCGCGATGCTGGCCTGCGGCTTCTGGTTCATGGGCACGCAGTCCTGGCTGCCCTTCACCCTGATGGCCGCCATCGCCTTCCTGCTGGGCGTGCTCATCATCATCCCGATCGGCGGGGCCGACATGCCGGTGGTGATCTCGATGCTGAACAGCTATTCGGGATGGGCGGCGGCCGGCATCGGCTTTTCGCTGAACAATCCCATGCTGATCATCGCCGGGTCGCTGGTGGGGTCCTCGGGCGCCATCCTGTCCTACATCATGTGCAAGGCCATGAACCGCTCGTTCTTCAACGTGATCCTGGGCGGCTTCGGCGCCGAGCCCGCGTCAGGGGGCGCCGCCGCGGCGGGCCAGCGCAGCGTGAAGTCCGGCAGTCCGGACGACGCCGCCTTCATCATGAGCAACGCGGAATCGGTCACCATCATCCCCGGCTACGGCCTGGCGGTGGCGCGCGCCCAGCATGCCCTGAAGGAACTGGCGGGCAAGCTGGCCAGCCAGGGCGTCACGGTGAAATACGCCATCCACCCGGTGGCCGGCCGCATGCCGGGACACATGAACGTCCTCCTCGCCGAGGCCGAGGTGCCCTACGACCAGGTCTTCGAGATGGACGACATCAACGGCGAATTCGGCCAGACCGACGTGGCGCTGGTGCTGGGCGCCAACGACGTGGTCAATCCGGCGGCCAAGAACGACCCCGGCTCCCCCATCGCCGGCATGCCCATCCTCGAGGCCTACAAGGCGCGCACGGTCATCGTCAACAAGCGGTCCATGGCCGCCGGCTATGCCGGGCTGGACAACGAGCTGTTCTACCTGGACAAGACCATGATGGTGTTCGGCGACGCCAAGAAGGTCCTGGAGGACATGCTCAAGGCCCTGGAATGAGGCGCCGGTTCCCTTCGGCGCGCCTCGCGATTTCTCCGCCGGAAGGGAACCCCAGGGCTAACCCGTAGTGCCCCGGCCCGCTGATGCGGGCCGGAATCGTTTAAAATTGAAACTGGTGTATTCCAGTCTTTGAACGCGCGCCATGGCCATAAAAGAAGACGATCCGTACTCGGTATCGCAGCGGCTCGACATCCAGAACATCCTGCAGGGTTTGCTCTCCAAGCGCACGCTGGTGCGCCTGGACATCCCCGGCCATGCCGTGTCCATCATCTCCACCCTGCTGGACGTCGATGCCCGCAAAGGCACCGTGCTGCTGGACAACGCCTCGGAAGACTCGCTGAACACCCAGCTGCTGCGCGCCCCGGAAATCCGCCTGCAAGGCATGCTGGACCGCGTCATGATCGAATTCACCGGGCCCGTCCATCCTGTGGTCCACGACGGGCAGCCCGCGTTTTCCATGGCCTGGCCCGAACAGCTGCGGCGCATGCAGCGCCGCGAATTCTTCCGCATGGACATCCCGGCCAGCAATCCGGCCAACTGCCTCATCGAGGCGCCGACCCTGCCCTCGGGCAAGGCCACCTTCCCGCTGGCCAACATCAGCGCGGGCGGACTGCAGCTGATCGACCGGTCCGAACTGCTGGCCAGCCACGCGGTGGGCACGATCTTCGACGAGTGCACCCTGAACCTGCCCGACATCGGCGAACTCGACATCGGCCTGCGGCTGCTGCGCCATACGCCGCTGGCGCAGGACGGCGACAAGCCGCTGCTGACGGTCGCCTTCCGTTTCTTCAATCTGCCCGCCAACCGCCAGATCACCATCCAGCAATATGTGGGCACGCTGGAGCGCGCCGTCCTGGCGCGGCGCTGGGGCAACGAATAAGGCCCCCGGGCGCCTGCCTCCGTCAGCCCGTCCCCGTAAATATATCGATTGCATATTTGCCCCGCCTGTGCCACCATTTGACAGGCACCTGGCGGCGCGCGGCCGCGCCCAGGCCGGCGCCCCATTCCTGAATCCCAGGCCGCCCGGTCCCCCGGAACGGGCGGCCCGTCCCGTTCCAAGGACACCATGCACGCGTCTTCCTGCGACATCGCCATCGTCGGCGGCGGCATCATCGGCGTCAGCTGCGCGCTGGCCCTGAGCGACATCGGCCAGGACGTCGTCCTGATCGAGCCCCAGGACCTGGCCAGCGGCGCCAGCAAAGGCAATGCGGGGGCTCTGGCCTTCGCCGACATCCTGCCGCTGGCCTCCCCGCACATCATCCGCAAGGCCCTGCGCTGGCTGTCCGACCCGCTGGGACCCTTGAGCCTGCCGCCCGCCTACCTGCCGCGCATCGCGCCGTGGCTGCTGCAGTTGTGGCGCGCCAGCCTGCCCGACCGCTACCCCGCCAACATCCGGGCCCAGGCCGCGCTGATGGCCCTCGCCCGGACCGAGATGGACGCGCTGCTGGAGCGCACCGGCCTGACCGGCCATCTGCGCAGCGAGGGCGTCCTGGAGGTCTACGAAGGCGCCGCGCGCTACCAGGCCGCCCAGGGCACGGCGCAATGGCGCGAACGCTACGGCATCGAGACCCGGCTGCTGCAAGGCAGCGAGCTGGCGGCGCAGCAGCCGGGTCTGGCGCCCCGTTTCACCCACGGCGTGCTGATTCCCGGCTGGCGCAACGTGGCCGATCCGCGCGCCCTGGGCGAGGCGATCGGCGAACAGGCATACGCGCGCGGGGTCCGTCCGCTGCGCCAGTCCGTGCGCTGGCTGCAGCCGGCCGCCTCCGGCGCCCGGCTCATTCTCGAGGACGGCAGCCAGTTGCAGGCGCGGCGCGTCGTGCTGGCGGCGGGCGCGCGATCCCACCTGCTGGCCCGCGGCCTGGGCGACCGCATCCCGCTGGAAACCGAGCGCGGCTACAACACCACCCTGCCGCCCGAGGCACTGGACCTGCGCCAGCAGGTCACCTTCGGCGACCACGGCTTCGTGGTCTCGCCGCTGAGCTGCGGCATCCGCGTGGGCGGCGCGGTCGAGCTCGGCGGCCTGGACCGGCCGCCCGACTACCGCCGAGCCCAGGTCATGCTGGACAAGGCCAAGGCCTTCTTCCCGGATCTCGACACCCGCGGCGGTACCCAGTGGATGGGTTTCCGGCCCAGCCTGCCCGACTCTCTGCCAATCATTGCGCCGTCGCCGCGCCATCCCGCCGTGCTGTACGCTTTCGGGCACGGCCACCTGGGCCTGACCCAGAGCGCCGCGACGGGCCGGCTGATCCGGGACCTGGTCACCGGCCAGCCGCCCGCCATCGACCCGCGCCCTTACCGCGTCGACCGTTTCTCTCTTTTTGGTGCCCGTTCATGAAGCGCATTTCCATCCTCGATTCCCACACCGGCGGCGAGCCCACGCGGCTCGTCCTGGACGGCTTTCCCGATCCCGGTCCCGGCGACATGGCCGCGCGCCGCGCGCGCCTGGCCGAGCGGCACGACGACTGGCGCAAGGCCGTCATCCTGGAGCCGCGCGGACACGAGGTCCTGGTGGGCGCGCTGCTGTGCCCGCCCGAGGATCCGCGGGCCACGGCCGGCGTCATCTTCTTCAACAACACGGGCTACCTGGGCATGTGCGGCCACGGGACCATCGGCCTGATCGCCTCGCTGGCCTACCTGGGCCGCATCCAGCCGGGCGCCCACCGCATCGAGACGCCCGTCGGTCCCGTGGGGGCCACGCTGCATCCCGACGGCAGCGTCAGCGTGCGCAACGTGCCGGCGTACCGGCACCGG
Organism: Castellaniella sp.; assembly: GCA_035707805.1. Taxonomy (GTDB): domain Bacteria; phylum Pseudomonadota; class Gammaproteobacteria; order Burkholderiales; family Burkholderiaceae_B; genus Castellaniella. The sequence goes on from DASSTS010000001.1 coordinate 31,060, forward strand.
CGCGCCGTGACGGTCGAGGTGCCCGGACTGGGCCCCGTCACCGGGGACATCGCCTGGGGGGGCAACTGGTTCTTCCTGGTGGACGCGCCCGACCGGGTATTCCCCGGCGCCGACACCCGGCAATTGACGGAATGCGCGGCGGCCATCGGCCTGGCGCTGGAATCCCAGGGCATCCGCGGACGCGACGGCGGCCTGATCGACCACATCGAACTGTTCGGCAAGGATCCGCAGGCCGACAGCCGCAGCTTCGTGCTGTGCCCGGGCAAGGCCTACGACCGCTCGCCCTGCGGCACCGGCACCAGCGCCAAGATCGCCTGCCTGGCGGCCGACGGCAAGCTGCTGCCGGGACAGACCTGGCGCCAGGCCAGCATCATCGGCAGCCACTTCGAGGCCAGCTACGAGCCGGGCGCCGACGAGGCCGTCATTCCCACCATCCGCGGGCGCGCCCACATCAGCGGCGAGACGACGCTGATCCTGCAGGACGACGATCCCTTCGCCTGGGGGATACCCGCCTGATCATGCCCGCCGCCGCCCCCCATCCCGCCAAGACGCGCGCCACCGAGGCCGCCTACGACGCCATCGAGCAATTGATCGCCACGCTGCAGCTCGAACCCAACCAGCCCATCGTGGAAAGCGACCTGATCCGCCTGACGGGGCTGGGCCGCACGCCCATCCGCGAGGCGCTGATGCGCCTGGTCGCCAGCGGCCTGATCGAGCAGCAGCCGCGCCGCGGCCTGCGCGTCAGCGAAATCCGCATCGCCGAGCATCTCATCCTGATCGACACCCGCCGGGTGCTGGAACGCCTGATCGCCACCTCGGCCGCGCGCCGGGCCACGCCCGACCAGCGCGCCCGGCTGCTGCAGTGCGGGCGCGACATGACCGACGCGGCCCGGCGCGGCGACCTGTCCGGCTACATGCAGGCCGACCAGGCCCTGGACCGGATCAATCACGAGGCCTGCCGCAATCCGTACGCCGTCCAGGCCATCATCCCGATGATCATCCAGTGTCGGCGGTTCTGGTACGCCTACCAGCACGAGGGCGACCTGGAACGCGGCGCGCGCTGCCACCTGATGGAGGTCGAGGGCATCCACGCCAACGACCCCGAACAGGCGGTCGCGGGCGCCGATGCGCTGATGGACTATCTGATGGAATTCACCCACACGGTGATCGAAGGCTGAGGCCTTCGCGCCGGCGCGGGACCGCGCCGGCGATCCCGCCGGTCAGTTGACGTACCAGATGGTCTTGGTCTGCTGGTACTGGTCCAGGGCCTCCAGGCCGTTGTCGCGGCCGCCGAAGCCTGACTGCTTGTAGCCGCCGAAAGGCGTGGTGATGTCGCCTTCGGAAAAGCCGTTGATGGACACGGTACCGGCCTGGATCGCCCGCGCCACCCGCTGGGCGCGGGACACGTCGCGGGTGTACAGGGACGCCGCCAGGCCGTAGGCGCTGTCGTTGGCGAGTTCGATGGCCTCGGCCTCCGTCTCGAAGGGCGTCACGGCCAGGATGGGCCCGAAGACTTCTTCGCGAAACAGCCGGGATTGCGCCGACACCTGGTCGAAGATCGTCGGCTCGACGTACCAGCCGCTGCCCAGGTCGGCGCGGATGCCGCCGCCATGCACCAGGCGCGCGCCCTCGGCCGGCGCGCCGTCGAGAAAACCGCGCACCTTGTCGAAATGCGCCCGCTCGACCATCGGGCCGATCTTCACGGCCTCGTCGGTGGGCAAGCCGACCGTCCAGGTCGACAGGCGCTCGCGCAGGCGGTCCAGCAGCGCGTCCTTGATGCCGCTTTGCACGATCAGGCGCGAGCCGCAGCTGCAGTTCTCGCCCATGTTCCAGAACGCGGCGGCCAGCACGTGGTCCACCAGGCCGTCCAGGTCCGCGTCGTCGAAGATCACCTGCGGGCTCTTGCCGCCGCACTCGAGCACGATTTCCTTGAGGTTGCTCTCGGCGGAGTACTTGAGGAAATAGCGGCCGACCTCGGTCGAGCCGGTGAACGACACGACGTCCACGTCCATGTGGCGGCCCAGGGCCTCGCCCGCCGCCTCGCCCAGGCCGGTGACCAGCTGCAGGGCGCCGGCCGGCACGCCGGCCTCATGGGCGAGCTGGGTCATGCGATAGGCGCTGAGGGACGTCAGCTCGGCCGGCTTGACGACGACCGAGTTGCCAGCGACCAGCGCGGGCGCGACCTTCCAGGCGTACATCTGCGCCGGGAAATTCCAGGGCAGCACGGCGCCGACGACGCCGATGGGCTCCTTGACGATGAGGCCCAGGGCATCCGGCCCCGTCGGCGCGATGCGGCCGAAGCACTTGTCGATGGCCTCGGCATACCAGCGGAAGGTGTCCAGCGTCGCGGGCATGTCGGTGTTCAGGCATTCGGTGATCGGCTTGCCGGCGTCCACGCAGTCCAGCGCGGCGAGCTCCTCGGCATGCTCGGTCAGCAGGTCCGCCCAGCGCAGCATCACGCGCTTGCGCTCGGCCGGCGCCAACTGGGACCATTCGCCGGACTTGAAGCTCGCGCGCGCGGCCTTCACGGCGCGGTCTACGTCGGCCGCCGTGCCGGCCTCGATCGAGCCGATGACGCTGTTGTCGATCGGCGTCGTGTTCTCCAGGCGGGCGCCCGCGGCCGTCTGGCCGACGATCAGGTTGCCCGCCCACAGCGAGCCTGCGCGGGCCCGCTCGAAGATCTGTTCCTTGGTCTGCGGCATGGTGGTCTCCTCAAGCCTGGTAGGCGTCCAGCATGGACAGGAATTCGCGGGCGTCGGCATCCGGCAGCGGCGCCAGCGGCAGGCGCACGGTGCCGGCCTCGACGCCGTGGCGGCGGCAGCCGAGCTTGGCCTTCTGGTTGTAGTCGCCGGATTCCATGGCCAGGATCACCGGATACATGCCGGCCATCAGCGAGCGGACCTCGTCCCAGCGGCCTTCGCCCGCGGCCTTGACCATGGCGACCTGCTCGGCCGGGAAGACATTGGCGCCGCCGCTGATCCAGCAACGCACGCCCCAGAACAGGAAGTCGGCGGCCATGTCGTCCGAACCGCTGATGATCTGGAAATCGGGGATCCGGGCCTGGATCAGGTGCAGGGCGCGGTTGAAATTGCCGCTGCTTTCCTTGATGCCCACGATGTTGGGGACCTTGGCCAGCTCGATCACGGTCTCGATCGCGATCTGCACGCCGACGCGCTGCGGGAAATCGTACAGGATGATCGGCATCGGCGTCGCCGCGGCCACGGTCTTGAAATGCTGCAGGATGCCGGCCTGCTCGGGCAGGCTGTAGGGCGGCGTGGCCAGCATGAGGCCGTCGTAGCCCAGCGCCTGGGCGCGTTGCGCATGGCCGATGGATTCGGTGGTGGACAGCGCGTTGATGCCGGCGATGGTCTTCACCCGGCCGCCGGCCGCCTCGACCACGGTGCGCAGGACCAGGTCGCGCTCCTCGTCGTCGAGCGCATAGTATTCGCCGGTGGTGCCGCAGGCCACGATGCCGGCCACCCCGGCCTCGACGAAACGGTTCACCAGCTGGGCCAGCGCCTGTGCATTGACCTGGCCGTCCGCCGTGAAGGGGGTGACGATGGGAACCAGGATACCTTCGATGTTCATAGACTTTCCTAACGACAGAAGAAATGCCCGGATCTCCGGGCGATGCGGGGGACGGGCCCCGCGGACAAAATCAGAATCCCACGATACGTTGCGGCAGCCAGGTTGCCAAGACCGGGAACAGGGCCACGATCGCCAGCGTCACGAACTGCACCCCGATGAACGGGACCACCCCCCGGCATACCTGGCCGTATTTCATGTCGGGCGGCGCGATGGACAGCAGGTAGAAGATCGAGGACGCCATGGGCGGGGTCAGATAGCTGGTCTGGATCACGATGATCATCAGCGTGCCGAACCAGATGGGGTCGACCCCCGCCGCATTCAGCACCGGCAGGAACAGCGGCACGCAGATCAGCACGTTGGCCGTCCAGTCCAGCACGAAGCCCAGCAGGAAGACGATGACCAGGAACAGCACCAGCGTCCCCGTCAGGCCCAGGCCCATGTCCGAGATCAGGCTCTGGATCAGGCGTCCTCCGCCATTGGCGGCGAAGCTGCCGGTGAACATGATGCCGCCGGCCACGATCAGCAGGATCATGGCGGAGATCCGCACCGTGATGGCCAGGGACTGGCGCAGCATGGCGACGCTGAACTGGCCGTAGCAGATGCACAGGATCAGCGCGCCGATGGCGCCCACCGCAGCCGCCTCGGTGGGGGACGCAATACCAGCCATCAGCGATCCCAGCACCGCGAAGATCAGCAGCATGGTCGGCAGCAGGCCGCTGGCCGTGATGCGCAGTTTTTCCGCCAGCGGCAGCCGCATGTCGGGGTCGTCCGCCCGGGGGCCCTTCTTCGGATCCAGCAGGCACATTCCGACGATGTAGACGACGAACAGACCCACCATGATGAGGCCCGGGAACAGCATCGCGGCGAACAGCTCGCCCACGGATATCTGCGCCAGCGAGGCATACACCACCGCCACCACGGACGGCGGGATCATGGTCCCCAGGGACCCGCCCGCGCAGATGGTGCCGGCGATGAGGGAATTGTCGTAGCGGAATCGCTGCATGGCGGGAATCGCCATCATGCCGACCATGACCTCGACCGCGCCGACCACGCCCGCCGCGGCGGCGAACGTGGCGCCCATGGCGATGGTCGCCACCGCCAGGCCGCCCGGCAGGCGCCCCAGCCAGAGCTGCATCGTCCGGAACAGGCGCGCGGCGATCCCCGAGCGCTCCAGGATGGCGCCCATCAGGACGAACATCGGAATCGCCGACAGGATGTAGTTGGTGGTGGCGGAATACAGGCCGCCGTAGAGCTGATTGAACACCTGGCCGCCAAAGGCGAACCAGCCGGCGATCACGGCGGGAATGATCAGGGAAAACGAAACCGGAATGCCCAGGAAGATCAGCAGGAACATCCCCGGGAACATCAGGGCGGCGACGGTGGGATTCATCGGATTTCCTTCTCGGGATCCACGCCTTGACCGCAGAACGCACGCAGGCCTTCGGAGATCAGCTGCAAGGTGAGCGCGACCAGGCCGATCGCAATGAGCAGGTAGAACGGCCACATCAAGGGCGCCCAGGGGCTGACGGTCTCGACCTCGTGCCGCATCCAGGCCCGCCAGGTATGGGACAGGGCGATCCAGGACAGCACGCCGAAGAACGGCGCCAGGAGCAGCAGGTACGCCACCCCCTGGATCACCCCGTTGACCCGCGCGGGCAGGCGGCTGCGCAGCACGTCGATGCGGATGTGGGCATCTTCGCGCAGCACGTAGGCGACTCCCAGCAGGAAGACCGCCCCGTTGGCCATGTAGGAGATGTCGAAGGCCCAGACGGTGGGCGCGTCGAACACGTAGCGCGCGAACACCTCATAGACCATCGATAGGGTGAGGACCGCAGCCGCCACGCTGGCCAGCTGGGAAGCGCACCACGACACGCCGTTGGCGAACCGGTTCAGGGCATTCAACATCGCTGCCTCGCGCATGGGTCGGGTTGCGTCAGTCACGGATCAGGTAGCCGCTTTCAGCCTTCCAGCGCTTGTGATAGGCCTCGTAGTCGGCCAGCACCTCGGCCATCTCGGGCTTGCCGGCGTCTTTTTGCGCCTGCGCCGTCTTGTGCATCCAGTCGTAGCCCGCGTCGGACAGCTGCTTCACGAAAGCCGGATCCAGCGTGATGATCTCGTTGCGGCCGCTGCGGTACTTTTCCATCGCCTTCATGTCCGCGTCATAGAAGAAATCCAGGCTCTGCTCGGTGGTGAGCTGCGCCGCCGCCTCCAGCAGGGGCTTGAGGTCCGCAGGCAGCTTGTCCCAGGTTTCCTGCTTCACGAAGACTTCCCACATGAAGGTCGGCTGGTGCACGCCCGGCACCACGATGTACTTGGCCGCCTGGTGAAAGCCTTCCGGCATGTTGGCCGACGGGGGCGCCCATTCGACGGCGTCCACGCCCTTGCGCTGCAGCAGCGTGTAGGTTTCCCCGGCCGGCACCACGGTCGGCACCGCGCCGAAGTAGTCGCGCATCACCTCGGCCCAGGCGCCGGAGGTCCGGTATTTCATGCCCTTCAGGTCTTCGGCGCTGCGGATGGGTTTGTTGGAATGCGCCATGATCTCGGAAGAACCGATCCCGACGATCAGGGTCTTGAGGCCTTGTGCGGCGCGCAGCTTCTCGAGCTTTTCCTTGCCGCCGCCCTGGTACAGCCAGGCCTTGTAGGCATCGGGCCCCATGCCGCCGGGAAAGCCCGCGAAAATCGCGTTCACCGGATTCTGGTTGACCAGATAGCTGGAGGTGGAATGACCGGCCTCGACCACGCCGTCCTGCACGGCCTCGAAGACCTTGAGGGCCGGCACGATGACGCCGGCGCCAAAGGGCTGGATGTCCACCCGGTCCGACGTGAGGGTCTTCACGTTGCCGGCAAAGCGCTCCAGGAAATTCTGATAGAACGGCGAGCCCTCGGGCACCGACGTGGGCACCCTCCAGGTCACTTCGGCGGCGACCGACGTACCGGCCGCGCACAAGGAAAAGGCCACGACGGCCAGACTGCGAAAGATGGTCTTCATTGTTTCCCCCCGGATGGATTTGGACGCAGCACTCGCTGAGAGGCTGAACGGCCAGTCTAATATCCATCAAATATATTTACAACATATTAAGGGTAAACACTGAAGTCGGCAGGAAAAATACGAAAAAAGGGGATGTGGTAGGCTGCGGTCTTTCCCTCGACACCGGAGACCGCCATGCCGACCCTGCACATCGAACTCTTCGAAGGCCGCACCGAAGACAAGAAACGCGAACTGGTGCGGGCTCTGACCGAGCGCACCTGCGAGGTGCTGGGCTGCCGGCCGGACGCCGTGGACATCATCCTGACCGAGATCCGCAAGGACCGCTGGGCGACCGGCGGCGTGTTCTGGTCCGAGAAAACCTGAGGGGCCTTACCAGAGGCCCTACTGCTTGCCGACCAGGCGCTCGACCTTCTTGCGCAGTTCGGGGTCCTTGCGCACGGCCTGGCTGATGCCGTTGTATTCGGCCACGCTCATGCCGCCCGCCTCGACGCGGTCGACCATCTTCTGGTCGGCTTCGACCCGCACCGCCTGCTTGGCGGCATCACCCTGGGCTGCCTGCAGGCGCGGCTGGTACTCGGCCACCACGTCGCTGACCTGGTGCACGGCGCTGGCGTAGCGCTGCAATTGCTCGTCCGTCGGATGATCGATCGTCTCATAGGCGGCTCCCGTCCCGGCGGCGCGCACCGCCGTCATGGGGCCGGCCATGCCCAGGGCAATCACGGATGCGGCCATGAATGCCTTCATCAAATGGTTCATTTCTGACTCCTGATACGCATGAACGACGCTCTCATGATGACCATGGCCCCCACCGGTTTCAAGTTTCGCGATGCTGGGTCCTGTAACGGCATACCACCACGCCTCGCCGGGTCCGGCGGCAAAACCACTACACTGATCCCGCAGGGTCATTCCAGCGGGATGGCCCTGCGGGAGGCCGCTGAGGCCGAGGCGGAGCCCGCGGGCGGGCCCCGGAACCCTTGGAGGGAGTGAACACAAATGGATACCGATTTCTGGCTGCGGCGCTGGGAGAACGGGCAGACGGGCTTTCACCAGGACCGCGTCATGCCGCTGCTGCAGAAACACTGGCCCGGCCTGGACCTGGCGCCGGCGAGCCGGGTGCTGGTGCCGCTGGCGGGAAAGTCGCTGGACGTGGCGTGGCTGGCCTCGCAAGGCCATCGCGTACTGGCGGTCGAGCTCTCGCCCCTGGCCGTCGAGCAATTCTTCGCCGAGCACCAGCTGCGTCCCGCCATCCGCGAGACGCCGGAGGGCCGCCTGTACCAGGCCGACGGCATCGACTTCCTGTGCGGCGACATCTTCGATCTCGACCCTCGCACCCTCGAGGGCTGCCAGGCCTTTTATGACCGGGCCGCCCTGATCGCCCTGACTCCGGAATTGCGCGCGCGGTACCTGGACCACGTCTACGGAAACCTGCCCGCCGGCTGCCGGGGACTGCTGCTGACCCTGGAATACCCCCAGTCCGAGATGGACGGCCCGCCCTTTTCCGTCCCGCTCTCCGAGGTCGAGGCCCGCTGCGCCGGCCGCTGGCGGATCGACACCCTCGAGACCCGCGACGTGCTGGCCCACGAACCCAAGTTCGCGGCGCGCGGTATCACGCGCATGGACACCACGGTCTACCGCATGACGGCGGCGCGCTGACTTGCACGCCGGCCGGGCCAGGCGAATAATGAACAGAAAAATCGATACTGGCCCGCGGGGGATTCTGCCAACAAGGCCCCCCATGAATACCTCTCGCCGCACCTTCCTCATCACCAGCGCAGGGCTGGCTTCCAGCCTGGCCCTGTCCCGCCAGGCGCTGGCCGCCGACCACGTGGACGAAAACAGCCCACTGGCAAAGCAGTTGGGCTACAAGCACGACGCCTCCAAGATCGACGCAGCCAGCCAGCCGAAATTCAAGGCCGGCGAGCACTGCGCCAACTGCCAGCTCTACCAGGGCAAGGCCGGCGACGACTGGGGCCCCTGTCCGATCTTCAGCGGCAAGGACGTGTCCGCCAAGGGCTGGTGCAGCGCCTACACTCCCAAGGCCTGAACCTCGCCCGGCGCCGGCCGGCGAACTGATAGGATGGAGGCTTTCCATCCCATCGGTTCTCGATCATGACCTTGTTGATCACGGGCGGCGCCGGCTACATCGGTTCGCACACGGTGCTGGAGCTGCTGAGCGCCGGACAGGACGTCCTGGTACTGGACAACCTCGGCAACAGCTCCCGCGAATCGCTGGCCCGGGTCGCCGCCCTGACGGGCCGGACCCCGGGCTTCATCCAGGGCGATGTGCGCGACCGGCCGTTGCTGGACCGGATCTTCGCGCAGCACGAGATTGAAGGCGTGGTGCATTTCGCGGGCCTGAAGGCCGTCGGCGAAAGCGTGCGCGAGCCGCTGGCCTACTACGACAACAATGTAGGCGGCACGCTGATCCTGTGCCAGGCCATGGCGCAGGCGGGCGTGCGCCGGCTGGTCTTCAGCTCCTCGGCCACCGTCTACGGGAATCCATCCCGGATGCCCATTGACGAGACCTGCCCCACCGGCCGGCCCACCAATCCCTACGGTCGCTCCAAGCTCATGGTCGAAGACGTCCTGCGGGACCTGGCCGCCGCCGATCCCCGCTGGGCGATCGCCTTGCTGCGCTACTTCAATCCCGTCGGCGCCCACGCCAGCGGGCGCATCGGCGAGGACCCGAACGGCATCCCGAACAATCTGCTGCCCTACATCAGCCAGGTCGCCGTGGGCCGGCTGGACCGGGTCTCGGTCTTCGGCGGCGACTACCCCACGGCCGACGGCACCGGTGTGCGCGACTACATCCACGTGGTGGATCTCGCGCTGGGCCACCTCGCGGCCCTACGCTACCTGCGGGAACACACCGGCGCACACGTCTGGAACCTCGGCACCGGCAGCGGCTATTCCGTCCTCGACATGATCCGCGCCTTCGAGGCCGCCTGCGGGCAGAGCATCCCCTACGTCCTCGCGCCGCGCCGGCCCGGGGACATCGCCGCCTGCTGGTCGGACCCTGAAAAGGCGGCCCGCGAACTGGGCTGGCGGGCGCAGCGCGGCCTGGCGCAGATGATGGCCGACACCTGGCGCTGGCAATCGCAGAACCCCGACGGCTACGCCCGGCCGCCGGAGGCCGGCCCAGAAAAGTAGGCAGGGTTTACCCTGCTGCTGGAGCGATCAGGAATAGCGGGTTTTCCCTAACATAGGGCCTCTCTCATTCCATCCGAATTGCCCGGCAACCCCACATGAAGAACCTCAAGATCAGCACGCGCCTGACGGCCGCGTTCGCTTTCCTTTTGTTCCTGGCCCTGATGCTGTCCTGGATTGGCATCTGGAACGCCCGCAGCTCGCAGGACGTCTCCCAGGAGATCGTCGCCCGCCAGCAAATCAACCAGTTGATGACGGAATGGGTCCGGGCCGTCGAAGTCCGCGCCAACCAGGTCATCGGCTACGTCCTGGTGTCAGACCCCGAAGTCCTGGATCATCTGAAGAAAGGCATCGACACCAACACGAACCACATCACGAAATACGACGAACAGGCCCGCGCGCTGTTCAAGTCCAGCGAGTCGCTGCGCATGTACGACGACATCCTGGCGCTGCGCAAGGACTATCTGGCGGCGATGAACGAGGCCTTCAAGGCGCTGGACAGCCACCAGTCCATCGTGGCCACCGAGATCGTGCGCGACAAGCTGCCGCAACTGGCGCAAGCCTATGTGAGCAGCATCGACACGCTGCGCGCCCACGAAGAAGAAGGCATCCAGCAGGCCCAGGCCCGGCTGTCGCAGCAGGCCCGCACCAGCGAACTGGTCCTGATCATTGCCACGCTGCTGGCCTTCATCCTCGGCCCGCTGTTCGCCTGGCGCGTCATGCGGGCGATCACGCGCCCGCTGGCGGACGCCGTCTCGGTCGCCCAGGCCATCGCGGCCAACGACCTCAGTCGTGAAATCCGGGCCGGCTCGAACAATGAGATCGGGCAGCTGCTGCACGCCCTGGGGGCCATGGCCGGCAATCTGCGCGACACGGTGGGCGAGGTGCGCAAGGGCGCCGATTCCATCGCCTCGGCTGCCAGCCAGATCTCGGCGGGCAACCTGGACCTGTCCTCGCGCACCGAGGAA
>DASSTS010000002.1:0-67571 GCA_035707805.1 Castellaniella sp.
TGCTGCAGTTCCTCGCCGCCCCGCCCGAAGACCAGTGGATCCCCGCCCTTCAGGCGCACGACGCAGCGGCCCTGGCGGGCATGGGACACCATCAGGGCGTGGATGCGCGCCTGGGTGGATTCGTGCGGACCGCCGACGGTCTTGCCGACGTCGATCACTTCTGCGTCGCGCCGGGCCAGCGCCAGGATCTCCGGGCTGACCAGCCGGTCGCTGAGGATGACGTCGGCCTCGTTCAGCGCGCGCAGGCCCCGCAGGGTCAGCAGGCCCGGGTCGCCGGGGCCGGCGCCCACCAGCACGACCTTGCCGGCCGGCGCCGGTGTGCCGCGCGCCAGCGCCCCGTCCAGCGCAGCCTCGGCCTCGTCGGGGCGATTGCGCCGCAGGGCGTCCAGCACGGGGCCGTCCAGCAGCCAGTCGTAGAAAGCCCGGCGCGGTCCCTGATGCGGACGCGCCTGGCGGATGGCGGGCCGCTTGCGCCGCGCCAGGGCGGCCAGGGCGCCCAGGGCGGGGTCGAACAGGCTTTCGATGCGCTCCCGCAGCCGCCGCGCGATGACCGGCGCGCTGCCGCCCGACGAGATCGCGATGGTGAGCGGCGCGCGATCGACGATGGCCGGCACCTGGACGCTGGACAGCGCGGCGTCGTCCACGACGTTGCAGAACAGCCGCCGGGCGGCGGCCGTCTCCGCGACCCGCCGGTTCAGCGCCCGGTCGCTGGTGGCGGCGACGACCAGCCAGGCCGACTCCAGCCAGGCGGGATCGAAGGCGCCCAGGCGCAGCTCGATCTCGCCGGCCTCGGCGCGGGCCCGGATGCCGGGGTGGGCGGCGTGGGCGCCGACCCGCACGCGCGCGCCCGCCGACAGCAGCAGGCCGACCTTGCGCTCGGCGACCACGCCGGCGCCCACGACCAGGACCGTGCGGCCCTTCAGGTCGGCGAACAGGGGAAACAGGTCCATGCTCAGACCACCCCGGTGCGGACCAGGAAATCGCCGAACGCCTCGCCAGGCTGGCGCTGGCCCGCGTAGTCTGCGAACAGCGCGTCCAGGCTGTCCAGGATGTCGGCCTCGGCGATGTTCTCGCGGTAGAGCCGGTTGAGCCGCTCGCCCGTGAAATCCGCGCCCAGGCGCAGGTCGTAGCGGCCCAGGGCGCGCCCGACCAGCGCGATCTCGCCCAGGTAGGGGCGCGAGCAGCCGTTCGGACAGCCCGACAGGCGCAGCAGGATGGGTTCGTCGCGCAAGCCGTGCTTGTCCAGCAGGGCTTCGAGCTTGGGCAGCAGGACGGGGGCGTAGCGTTCGCTTTCGGCCATGGCCAGGCCGCAGGTGGGCAGCGCCACGCAGGCGATGTGGTGGCGCCGGATGCCGCTTTGCTCCCGGTAGCCGTCCAGGCCGTATTCCTGCACCAGGGCATCGATGGCGGCGCGGTCGGCCTCCTCGACGTTGGCGATCACCAGGTTCTGGTTGCAGGTCAGGCGGAATTCGCCCTTCAGGACCTTGGCGATCTCCCGCATGCCGGTCTGCAGACGCAGGCCGTCGTGGTCCCACAGGCGACCGGACGCGATGTACAGGCCCAGGTGCCAGCGGCCGTCCTCACCGCGCGACCAGCCGTAGCGGTCGCCGTTGCCCTCGAAGCGGTAGGGGCGCGCATCCTGCAGGGGGCGGCCGCTGCGCTCGCGGATCTGGTCGCGGAACCAGTCCACGCCCAGGCGGTCGATCGTGTATTTCAGGCGGGCGTGCTGGCGTTCCTTGCGGTCGCCGTGGTCGCGCTGCAGCGTCACCACGGCCTCGGCCACGGCGACCAGGTCCTCGGGGACGACGAAGCCCACCAGCGACCCCAGCCGCGGATAGGTGGTCGGGTCGCCGGCCGTGGCCCCCATGCCGCCGCCCACCGCGACGTTGAAGCCCTGCAGCCGGCCGTCCTCGATGATGGCGACCAGTCCCAGGTCGTTGGCGAAGACGTCGCAGTCGTTGGTGGGCGGGATGGCGATGCCGATCTTGAATTTGCGCGGCAGGTAGGCGGAATCGTTGCCGTAGATCGGTTCCTCGTCCACAGCCTCGCCGACCCGGTCGCCGCCCAGCCAGATTTCCGCATAGGCGCTGGTGCGCGGCAGGAAATGGTTGGACAGGCGCAGCACCCATTCCTGCACCAGGGCATGCTGGCTGGACAGGTGCGGGTTGACCGAGCTGATGACCTGGCGGTTCACGTCGCCGCAGGCGGCGATGGTGGTGGCCCGGGCGTCGTGGATGCCCTGCATGAAGGCGCGCAGATTGCGTTTGAGGATGCCGTGCCACTGGAAGGTCTGGCGGGTGGTGATGCGCAGGCCCCGGGTCGCGTAGCGCTGCGCCAGCTCGTCCAGCGCCAGCCACTGGGCGGGCGGGATGACGCCGCCGGGCAGGCGCGCCCGCACCATGAAGGCATAGGCGGGCTCCAGCTTCTGTTTGCGCCGCTCGTCGCGGATGTCGCGGTCGTCCTGCATGTAGCTGCCATGGAACTTCAGCAGCTTGGTGTCGGCCTCGGGGATGGCGCCGGTCACCGGGTTTTCCAGCTCCTTGGCGATGGTGCCGCGCAGGAATCGGCTGCCGGTCTTGATGTGTTCCAGCGGGGACAGGGGGGAAATGCTCATGTCTGAAATAGAGTCGAAAGGAGGGCGGGGCGGGCTCGCGCCCGTCGGGTTGTCCGTCAGGCGCGGGGACCGCGCTAGGGGGTGCGGCAGGCCGCGGTCAGTACACGTCGCGGGCGTAGCGTCCCTGGGCGGCCAGGTCGTCCAGCCACTGCCGGGCGCCGTCCTCGCTCAGGCCGCCCTGGTCGCGCGCGATCTCCAGCAGCGCGGCATGGACGTCGCGGGCCATGCGCTCGGCATCGCCGCAGACGTACACGTGGGCGCCGCCCTGGATCCAGTCGTAGACGTCGGCCCCGCGCTCCAGCAGCCGGTGCTGGACGTAGATCTTGTCGGCCTGGTCGCGGGAGAACGCCAGGTCGATACGGTGCAGGTGGCCGTCCTTCAGCGACTGCTGCCATTCGGTCTGGTACAGGAAGTCGCTGGTGAAATGAGGATTGCCGAAGAACAGCCAGTTGCGGCCCGGCGCCTCGGCGTCGGCCCGCGCCTGGACGAAGGCGCGAAAGGGCGCCACGCCCGTGCCGGCGCCGATCATGATGATGTCGCGGGCGGGGTCGGACGGCAGCCGGAAGCGCGTGTTTTCCTCGATGAAGACCGGCACCGTGTCGCCCTCGGCGCGTTCGGCCAGGAAATGGGATGCCACGCCCCAGCGGGACTCCGACTCGTGCTCGAAGCTCAGGTGCGCCAGCGTCAGGTGCACTTCGTCCTCGGCCGCCGTGGCGCAGGAGGCGATGGAATACAGGCGCGGCGCCAGCGGGCGCAGGGCAGCGACCAGTTCCTGCCCTGTCCAGCGTGCCGGCCATTGGCGCAGGGCGTCGATCAACTGGTGAGTGGCCATGTAGGTGGACAAGGCCTCGCGGGATTCGGGCTGCAGCAGGGCGGCGAGGTCCGCCTGGCCGGCGCGTTCGGCCAGCGCGGCCAGGAAGGGGCGCGTCAGCACGGTCAGTTCGCGATGGCGGCCCAGCCACTCGCCCAGGGGCCGGCGGGTGTCCTGGTGTTCCACGGTGTCGGCCGCGTTCAGGCCCGTGGCCTCCAGGACGCGGGCGACCAGGGTGTCGTCCTGCACCGGCCAGACGCCCAGGGCGTCGCCCGGCTCGTAGTTCAGCCGGCTGCCCTCCAGCGAGAGTTCCAGGTGGCGGATGTCCTTGTCGCTGTCGCGGCCGGTGATGGGCTGGTTCAGCAGCACCTCGGCCTGGAAGGGCCGGTCGCGGGTGAATTTTTCCGTTTGCGGATGCAGCGGCGTGACCGTGGCCTGGGGGGCCGCGCCGGCCGCGGGCGCCAGCGCCTGCGCGGCCTGCTCCAGCGCCCGGGCTTGCCAGGGGCCCGCCACGGTCTCGACGTCCAGGTCCGCCGTGCCGGCGTCCTGCAGGCGCTGCGCGCCCAGCTCGGCCAGGCGGGCGTCAATCTTCTGCGAGATTCCGCAGAACGAGGGATAGCTCGTGTCCCCCAGCCCCAGCACGGCGTACTTCAGTTTCGGCAGTTTCGGGGCGCGCTTGCCCAGCAGGAATTCCACCCAGGCGATCGAGTCGTCCGGCGGGTCGCCGTCGCCCTGCGTGCTCATGACGACGTACAGCAGCTGCTCGTCCTTCAGTTCCTTGGTCTTGTACTGGTCGGCGCGCACCAGGCGCGCGGCCAGCCCCCGGGCCTGCGCCTGCTCGTGCAGCTGCGTGGCGGTGCGCTTTGCGTTGCCCGTCTGGCTGCCGTACAGGATGGTCAGGCGCTGGGCCGCATCCGCCGCGGGCGCCGCCGCCACGCTCAGCGGCGGGGCGATTTCCCGGGACGGCTGGCGGGCCTGGGCGACGCCCGCGAAATAGCCCGACAGCCAGTGCAGGCTGTGGGGCTCGAGCTTGTCGGCCAGTTCGGCGATCAGGGAATGGTGGACGTCGGGCAGATAGTTCGGCGCGAGCATGGCTTGGCCTTGTCGAAACGAAAGAAGCGTCCATTCTGGGACGCTTCTTTCAGGCCGTGAACGATTGGATGCTTATGTTTTTATGTCGGCATAAGCAAATGACGCGTTCAATGGAACAAGGCGCTGGCCTTGATCAGGGTTTCCCAGATGCCCAGCGCCAGCGGGATGCCGACGTAGAGCCAGAACAGGACGATCAGGGCCGGTGAGGGGGTCCGTGTGGTCGTGGACATGAGCGTGTCTCCTTATTTTTGCGGGGCCAGGGCGGCGCCGGCCAGGGAGGCGGCGTCGGCCTCGCCGCGCATATGGTGGTGGGCGGCGACCGGCCGGACGCACAGATTGCAGATGAAGCCGATCACCAGCAGGCCGGCCATCAGGTACATCGTGACCGTGTAGGACTGGCCCGGCGGGACGCCATGGTCCACCTGGTACTGGCGGATGTAGTTCACCAGGACGGGGCCCAGCACGCCGGCGGCCGCCCAGGCGGTCAGGATGCGGCCGTGGATGCCGCCGACGTAGCGCGTGCCGAACAGGTCGGCCAGGTAGGCCGGGATGGTCGAGAATCCGCCGCCGTACATCGAGATGATGATGGCGTAGAACAGGACGAACAGCGCGACGTTGCCCGAGGCGCCCATGCCCGGCACCAGGAAGTACAGGATGGCCCCCAGCACGAAGAAGATGCCGTAGGTGGTCTTGCGCCCCAGGTAGTCGGAGGTGCTGGACCAGAAGAACCGGCCCAGCATGTTCGCCAGCGACAGCAGGCCGACGAAGCCGGCCGCCGCCGCAGGGGTGATGGCGCCGCGGAAGCTTTCCTGGATCATCACCGAGGCCTGGCCCAGCACGCCGATGCCGGCCGTCACGTTCAGCGTCAGCGCCCACCACAGCAGCCAGAACTGCGGGGTCTTCAGGGCCTGGTCGATGTGC
This sequence comes from Castellaniella sp., assembly GCA_035707805.1. GTDB lineage: Bacteria > Pseudomonadota > Gammaproteobacteria > Burkholderiales > Burkholderiaceae_B > Castellaniella. The sequence continues at coordinate 5,439 of DASSTS010000002.1, forward strand.
ACGTGGTTGCGCGAGATCATGCCTTTCTGTGTGGCCGGCGGCGTCCAGCCTTCCGGCTTCCAGTCGGGCGCCGGGATGCGGATGGCGTAGGCGCCGATCATCATCGAGATGAAGTACAGCACCCCCATGACCAGGAAGGTCTGGGACACGCCCATGGAGACCGGCGTGCGGAAGTGTTCCATCAGCGCCACGGACATGGGCGAGGCGATGAAGGCGCCGCCGCCGAAGCCCATGATGGCCATGCCGGTGGCCATGCCGCGCTTGTCCGGAAACCACTTGATCAGAGTGGAGACGGGCGACACATAGCCGATGCCCAGGCCGATGCCGCCCAGCACGCCGTAGCCCAGGTACAGCAGCCACAACTGGTGGGTCGACACCCCGACCGAGGACACGATGAAGCCGCCGCCGAAGCAGCAGGCCGCGACGAACATGGCCTTGCGCGGGCCGACGTCCTCGAGCCACTTGCCGGCGAAGGCGGCCGACAGGCCCAGGAACAGGATGGCCAGGCTGAAGATCCAGCCCAGGGCCGGCAGCCCCCAGTCCTCGGGGGCGGGCTGCTGGATGCCGATGAGCTTGGTCATCGGGCCGTTGAAGACCGAAAATGCGTAGGCCTGGCCGATGCACAGGTGGACCGCCAGGGCCGCCGGCGGGATCATCCAGCGGTTGAACCCGGGTGGGGCGGTGATGGTTCCTTGCTGAAAAAGCCGGCGCTGGTAGCTTCCGTACTCATGCTGTCTCCTCCTGGGTCGTATGCCCGGTCTGTGGTTGATGCTGCGGTTGAGGTCGGAAAAAATCGAAAGGAATCGGGAAAGCGGGAGGCGATCCTGGAAAGATGGCGTTCAGGCCGCCGTGGTCTGGGGCGGATACAGGCGTTCGCGGTGGCGCTCGATCGCCTCCAGGCAGATCGGCGTCAGGGCGGTCTCGCCCCATCGCCCGTCGGGGTGGGCGTGCAGGTAGTCCAGCAGCGCCAGGCGCATGCGCGGATCCCAGAATCGGCGGATGTGGTCGGCGATGCTGTCGACGCTGGCGGAGCGGTCGGGCATGGCCTCGAAGAAATAGCCGATGCGGTTGGCCAGTCGGATCAGATGTTCGATATTGGTCACGGGTGGCTCCTGTCCTGTTCCAGGTAATCGGGGCGGCTGTACAAGGTGAAGCGCCCGTCCCGGGCGAAGCCCGCCAGCATCATCGGCGCGGATTGCGCCAGCCGGACGGCCAGGGACGTCGGGGCCGAGACCGCGATCAACGCGCCGATGCCGGCCGCGTGCGCCTTTTGCACCATCTCGAAGCTGGCCCGGCTGGAGATCACGACGAAGCCCCGGCTGCGGTCCACCGGCTGGCGCAGCAGATGGCCGATCAGCTTGTCCAGCGCATTGTGGCGGCCCACGTCCTCGAAGATCCAGGCCAGCGCGCCGTCGGCGTCCGCCCAGGCGGCCGCGTGCGTGGCCCCGGTCAGGTTGTGCAGGGGCTGGCATTCGCGCAGCCGCGCCAGGGCGCGCTCGATGGCGCTCTGGCGCCAGGGGCGGCGCGGCGGCGGCAGCGCGGGCAGGTCGCGCGGGACCTGCGCCAGGCCCTCGACGCCGCACAGGCCGCAGCCGGTGCTGCCCGCCAGGGCGCGGCGGCGCTGCTTGAGGGCATGCACGCGGGCGTTGAGGATGCGCAGGCGCACGATCAGACCCAGGGGCGTGTCCTCGATGTCCAGGTCGAGCACGTCGTCCGCGCGCTCGATGATGCCCTCGGTGAACGAGAATCCCAGGGCCAGTTCCGGGATGTTCAGCGGCGAGGCCAGCAGGGTGGCGTGGGCGATGCCGTTGTATTCCAGCGCCACCGCCTGTTCGCAGGCGATGGCGTCCTGCGCGGCGACGGCCCGCTGCCCCCGGACGCGCACGATGGCGCCCAGCTCGTGGGCGGCGCCGGCGCCGGGATGGGCGGCCATGGGATCGAAGTCGGCGGGATGCATGGACGCCTCCTTCAGGACGCGGCCGCGCCGGCCGCCGTTTCCCGCGACTGCAGCAGCGCGTCCTGGTGCTGCTCGAAGGACGACCAGTCCTGCTGCCATTGCGAGGGTTCGGTGACCTTGCGCACCTGGACGGCCGTCACCTTGTATTCCGGGCAATCCGTCGCCCAGTCGGTGTTGTCGGTGGTCAGGACGTTGGAGCCGCACTCGGGGAAATGGAAGGTGGTGTAGACCACGCCCGGCTGGATGCGCTCGGTGACCGTCGCCCGCAGCACGGTCTCGCCCGCGCGGCTCTGGATGGCGACGCGGTCGCCCTCGAGAATGCCCCGGTCCTCGGCGTCGTGCGGATGGATCTCCAGCACGTCCTCGCTGTGCCAGGCCGTGTTGGCCGTGCGCCGCGTCTGGACCCCGGCGTTGTACTGCGACAGGATGCGGCCGGTGGTCATCAGCAGCGGGAAGCGGCGGGTGGATTTTTCCTCGGTCGGGACGTACTGCGTGATCATGAACCGGCCCTTGCCTCGCACGAACTCGCCCACGTGCATGATGGGCGTGCCCTCGGGGGCGGCCTCGTTGCAGGGCCACTGGACGCTGCCGCCCAGGGCGGCGATGCGGCCGAACGAGACGCCGGCGAAGGTGGGGGTCAGGCGCGCGATCTCGTCCAGGATCTCGCCGGGGTGGGCGTAGTCCATGGGATAGCCCATGGCCCGGGACAGGGCGCAGGTGACTTCCCAGTCGGCCAGGCCGGCCTTGGGTTTCATCACCTGGCGCACGCGCGAGATGCGCCGCTCGGCGTTGGTGAAGGTGCCGTCCTTTTCCAGGAAGGAAGAGCCCGGCAGGAAGACGTGCGCGTACTTGGCGGTCTCGTTCAGGAACATATCCTGGACGATCACGCATTCCATGGATTTCAAGGCCTCCACCACGTGCTGCGTGTTGGGGTCGGACTGGGCGACGTCCTCGCCCTGGCAGTACAGGCCCTTGAACGAGCCGCTGTGGGCGGCGTCGAACATGTTGGGCAGCCGCAGGCCGGGCTCGGGCTGCAGGGTCACGCCCCAGGCCCGCTCGAATTCGCCCCGCACCTGCGGGTCGGACACGTGCCGGTAGCCCGGCAGCTCGTGCGGGAAGGATCCCATGTCGCAGGAGCCCTGGACGTTGTTCTGGCCTCGCAGGGGGTTGATGCCGACCCCTTCGCGGCCGATGTTGCCGGTGATCATCGCCAGGTTGGCGATGCACATGATGGCCGTGGACCCCTGGCTGTGTTCGGTGACGCCCAGGCCGTAGTAGATGGCCGCGTTGCCGCCGGTGGCATAGAGGCGCGCGGCGCCCCGCAGGTCCGCGGCCGGCACCCCGGTGATGGCCTCGGTGGCCTCGGGGGCGTGCTCGGGCCGGCGGATGAACTGCAGCCATTGGTCGAAGGCCAGGTCCTCGCAGCGGGCGCGCACGAATTCCTGGTTCACCAGGCCTTCGGTGACGATGACGTGCGCCATGGCGTTGAGCACGGCGACGTTCGTGCCGGGGCGCACCGGCAGGTGGTAGTCGGCCTTGACGTGCGGCGCATCGACCAGCTCGATCCGGCGGGGATCGATCACGATCAGGCGCGCGCCCTGGCGCAGGCGCTGTTTCAGGCGCGAGGCGAAGACCGGATGGGCGGCGCTGGGATTGGCGCCCAGCACGACGGCGACGTCCACGTGCATGACCGAGTCGAAGGTCTGGGTGCCGGCGGATTCGCCGATGGTGGTCTTCAGGCCGTAGCCGGTGGGCGAATGGCAGACCCGCCCGCAGGTATCGACGTTGTTGTTGCCCATGGCGGCGCGCACGAGCTTTTGCACCAGGTAGGTTTCCTCGTTGGTGCAGCGCGACGAGGTGATGCCGCCCACGGAATCGACGCCGTAGCGGTCCTGGATGCGGCGCAACTCGGAGGCCGCGTAGGCGATGGCCTCGTCCCAGGAGACCTCGCGCCAGGGATCCGTGATCCGCTCGCGGATCATGGGGCGGGTCAGGCGGTCGGCGTGGGTGGCGTAGCCCCAGGCAAAGCGGCCCTTGACGCAGGAATGTCCGCGGTTGGCCTTGCCGTCCTTCCAGGGCGTCATGCGCACCACCGTCTCGCCCTGCATCTCGGCCTTGAAGCCGCAGCCGACCCCGCAGTAGGCGCAGGTGGTGATCACGGCGTGCTCGGCCTGCCCCTGCTCGATGATGGTGTTCTCGATCAGCGAGCCCGTGGGGCAGGCCTGCACGCAGGCCCCGCAGGACACGCAGTCGCTGTCGAGGAAGCCGTCGTTCTGTCCCGCCACGATGCGCGAATCGAAGCCGCGCGCCTCGACCGTCAGGGCATAGGTGCCCTGGACCTCGTCGCAGGCGCGCACGCAGCGGCTGCAGACGATGCACTTGGAGGCGTCGTAGGTGAAATAGGGATTGCTGGTGTCGACGGGGTCCTGCAGGTGGTTCGCGCCGTCGAAGCCGTAGCGCACGTTGCGCAGGCCCACGACCCCGGCCATGTCCTGCAGCTCGCAATCGCCGTTGGCCGGACAGGTCAGGCAGTCCAGCGGATGGTCGGAGACGTAGAGCTCCATGACGTTGCGCCGCAGGTCGCGCAGTTTTGGCGTCTGGGTATGCACCACCATGCCGTCCTCGACGGGCGTGGTGCAGGACGCGGGATGCCCCCGGCGGCCTTCGATTTCCACCAGGCACAGGCGGCATGAGCCGAAGGCCTCGAGATTGTCCGAGGCGCAGAGCTTGGGGATCTGGATGCCGGTCTCGGCGGCGGCGCGCATGACGGACGTGCCGGCGGGCACGGTGAGGATCTGTCCGTCGATGGTCAGGGTGACGGTCTCGGTCGACAGGGAGGCGGGCGTGCCCAGGTCCCGGTCGCGCTTGAGGACGGTTTCCAGCATGGCGGGCTCCTTAGGCGGTTTGCAGAGCGGTGGTTTCGGCCAGGCCGAAGTCTTGCGGGAAATGGCGCAGCGCCGACAGCACCGGGTAGGGCGTCATGCCCCCCAGGGCGCACAGCGAACCGGCCAGCATGGTGTCGCACAGGTCCTGCAGCAACCCGGCCTGGACCTCGCGGTCCTGGTCGGCGCGGATCTTCTGCAGGATCTCGGTCCCGCGGACGGAACCGATCCGGCAGGGCGTGCATTTGCCGCAGGATTCGATGGCGCAGAATTCCATGGCGTACTGCGCCATGGCGGCCATGTCCACGGTGTCGTCGAAGGCCACGACGCCGCCGTGGCCCAGCATGGCCGAGATCTGCACGAAGGCCTCGTAGTCCAGCGGCGTGTCCCACTGGGATTCGGGCAGGTAGGCGCCCAGCGGGCCGCCGACCTGCACGGCGCGCAGCGGCCGGCCCGAGCGGCTGCCCCCGCCGTAGTCGTAGAGCAGTTCGCGCAGGGTCAGGCCGAAGGCCTTTTCGACCAGCCCGCCGTAGCGGATGTTGCCCGCCAGCTGGAAGGGCAGGGTGCCCCGCGACTTGCCCATGCCGAAGTCCCGGTAGGCGGCTGCGCCCTGGGCCAGGATGAAGGGCGCCGTGGCCAGGGAAATCACGTTGTTGATGACCGTGGGGCAGCCGAACAGGCCGCGGATCGCGGGCAGCGGCGGCTTGGCGCGCACCAGGCCGCGGCGGCCTTCCAGGCTTTCGAGCAGGGAGGTCTCCTCGCCGCAGATGTAGGCGCCGGCGCCGCGGCGCAGCGCGATGTCGAAGGCGCGGCCCGATCCCCCGACGTCGTCGCCCAGCCAGCCGGCCTCCCGGGCCAGCGCCAGGGCGCGGGCGAGGACGCGTTCGGCCTGCGGGTATTCCGAGCGTACGTAGAGGTAGCCCCGCGTCGCGCCCACCGCCACGCCGGCGATCGTCATGCCCTCGATCAGCGCGAACGGGTCGCCCTCCATCAGCATGCGGTCGGAGAACGTGCCCGAATCGCCTTCGTCGGCATTGCAGACGATGTATTTCTGGGGCGCGTCGGTCTGGAGGACCGTGCGCCACTTGATGCCGGTGGGGAAGGCCGCGCCGCCCCGGCCGCGCAGGCCGGATTCGGTGACGCAGGCGACGACGTCGGCGGGCGCCATGTCCAGCGCGCGCCTCAGGCCCGCGTAGCCGCCGTGGGATTCGTAGTCGGCGAGGCTGAGTGGATCGATGACGCCCACGCGGGCGAAGGTCAGGCGTTCCTGGTTCCGCAGGAAGGGAATGGCATCGGTCGGGCCATGGTACAGCGGGTGGGAGGCGCCTTCGGTCCAGGCCGCGTCCAGGATGGCGGGCACGTCGGCCGCCGTCACCGGGCCGTAGGCGATGCGGCCGGCCGGCGTCGCGGCCTCGACCAGCGGCTCGAGCCAGTGCATGCCCCGCGAGCCGTTGCGCACGATGCGGACCGCCATGCCGCGGCGGGCGGCCTCGGTCTCGAAGGCGGCCGCCAGGGCGTCGGCCCCCATCGCCACCGCCGAGGTGTCCAGCGGGATGTACAGGATCTTTTCCATGTCAGACCTCCGCCGCGAGCAGCGCGTCGAGCTTTTCGGGCGTGACCTGCGCGTGCGGCCGGCCGTTGATCATGACGGCCGGCGACTGGCCGCACAGGCCCAGGCAGAAGACCGGTTCGAGCGAGAGCTGACCGTCGGGCGCCTGAGCGGCGAGGTCCTCGGCGTGACGATACAGCGCCTGCCCGCCACAGGCCTGACAGGACTCGGCCCGACAGACCTCGACCCGGGTGCGGGCGGGCGGCGTGGTGTGGAAATGGGTATAGAACTGGATGACGCCGTGGACTTCCGCACGGGACCGCTGGATGCCCGCGGCGATCTGCGCGACGGCCTCGTCCGGGATGTAGCCCAGCGCGTCCTGCACGTCGTGCAGGATGGGCAGCAAGGCGCCCTGCTGGCCGGCATGTCGCGCCAGGATGTCCTGGATCAGGCGGTTTGCGTCCCCGGGGGCCGAGTCGGTGCGAACACTGTCCATCGTCATGTCTCCGGCGCATGGGCGGCAGCATGCGCTTTAATATGTTTTAAATTACATATATATGGATTGCCGTTAAATTAATCTACTATCGAAAATGAATTGATTTCAATAAGATATAAAGAGCATATTAAAAACATGGGTACCGGATTTATATGTAATTGATTTCATAATATTTAGAAAACAGGAGGAGACATGGCGGTTTATCGATTCAAGCCCCGGCTCAATTCGGAATGGGTGCTGGAAAAGCAATCCGGGGAAATACTGCCCATGGGCGAGGTCATGCGGCTGCTGGCGGCGGTGGACGAACACGGCCACATCGCCGGCGCCTGTCAGGCGCGCGGCCTGTCCTATCGCCACGCCTGGGGACTGCTGCGCAAGGCCGAGTCGGACTTCCAGGCGCCGCTGATCGAGACCTCCCGCCGGCGCGGATCCCGCCTGACCAGCTTCGCGCAGCATCTCCTCTGGGCCAACCGCCGCATCGATGCGCGCCTGGCGCCGACCTTCGAGAGCATCGCCTCCGAGCTGCAGGAGGAACTGCAGCGCCTGTATTCCGAGGAAATGTCGGTGCTGCGCCTGCATGCCAGCCATGGCTTCGCGGTGGAAGGGCTGATGCGCCTGGCCAACGGCCAGGACATGCTGCCGCTGGAACTGCGCTACCGCACGGGGATCGAGGCCCTGGCCTCGCTGGACCGGGGTGAATGCGACCTGGCGGGCTTCCAGGTGCCGGTCGACGAGTTCGAAAAGCCGATCCTGAAACGCTACGAGCACTGGCTCAGTCCGGAACGCATGCTGCTGCTGCACCTGGCCGAGCGCAACACGGGCCTGTTCGTGCAGCCCGGCAACCCCAAGAACATCCGGTCGGTGCAGGACTTCGTGCGCCCGGACGTGCGCTTCGTCAATCGGCAGATGGGGTCCAGCACGCGCTTTCTGGTGCACCTGATGCTCGAGCGCCACGGCATCGACCCCAGCCAGGTCACGGGTTTCGACAGCGGCGAATTCACCCACCTGGCCATCGCCGCGCACATCGCCAGCGGCATGGCGGACGTCGGCATCGGCGTGGAGACCGCGGCTTGGCGCTGCGGCCTGGATTTCATCCCGCTCGCCAAGGAACGGTATTTCTTCGGCATCAACAAGGACCTGGTGGGGACCCAGTCCCTGCAAAGGCTGCTGGACCTGATGAATGGCGACGACTACCAGGCCTATGTGCGCGATCTGGTCGGCTACGACTGCAGCCTGATGGGCCAGGTGCAGACGCTGGAGCAGGCCTTCGGACCCGAATACCTCTGAGGGCTCAGGGCTCCCAGTGCGCCCAGCCTTCCTGCAGCCATTCGTCCAGCAGCGCCCGGATCGGCGGCGGCAGGCGGCGCAGTTCGTCGGCGGCCAGGCAGCGCTGGTCCGCCAGCGCCTGCAGCGCCGAGACCGGCGCCTGGCCGGCGACCTCGCCGTTGATGAAGAGCTGCGCCCCGCTGTACATCAGCCGGGTGCAGCGGTCCAGCACCAGCCGGCCCGCCTCGGGCACGGCCGCGCTCAGGGATACCGGCTCGTCGGCCGGCTCGAACAGGGCGCTGTCGGGCAGCGAGGTCAGCCACTGGCCCAGGAACCGGGCGGCCACCGCTTCGTCCAGGCGGATCCGTTGCAGGGTGTCCAGCGTGGCCCGGACCAGGTGCTCGGGCAGGGCCGCCGGCTGCCGGGTCGCCGGGACGCCCGCATCGGTGTACAGGGAAGCCAGGTCCGGGCCGGCCAGGCAGGGATGGCCGTACAGGCCGGGGTCGCCCAGGTGCTGGGCCGAGATCTGGTCGGCGGCCGATTCCAGCAGGCCGCGGGCCAGCGTGGCCTCGCTGGGTACGCGAAAGCCGATGGACAGGGTCATGCAGTCGTTGCCGATCGCCACGCCGTCGTGGCAGACGTGCGGCGGCAGGTAGAGCATGTCGCCGGGTTCCAGGATGTCGTCCGCATCCGGCTGGAAATCGGCCAGGATCTTCAGCGGCAGGCCCGGGACCAGGCTGCGGTCGTCCTGGCTGCTGGTGCGCCAGCGGCGGCGCCCCTGGCCCTGCAGCAGGAAGACGTCGTAGCTGTCGAAATGCGGCCCCACGCCGCCGCCGTCCGCGGCGATGCTGATCATCAGGTCGTCCAGCCGCGCGTCGGAGATGAAGCGGAACTGCCGCATCAGCGCCGCGGATTCGTCATCGTGCAGGTCCACGCTTTGCACCAGCAGCGTCCAGCGCGGCTGGGACATCGGCGGAAACCGCCGGAACGGGCCGTGCTTCAGCGTCCAGCCGGCGTCGCCATGCGTGATCAGGCGGGATTCGACTTCCTCGCGGCGGGCAAGCGTCTGCACCTCTCGCACCGTGACCGGCGGGCGGAAACCCGGAATGGCCTGGCGGATCAGCAGGGGTTTTTTCTGCCAGTAGTTGCGCATGAATTCGCGAGGGCTCAGCCCCCCCAGCAGCGGGGTGGGAAGGTCGATGTCGGGGGTGGCGTAAGCGCGGGTCATGATGGCACTCAAAGAAAGTCGCGTCGCAGCTGGTAGACCAGTTCCAGCGCCTCGCGCGGGCTCAGCGTGTCGGGGTCCAGCGCCTTCAGCGCGGTGCGCAGCGGCGAGTCCGGGTCGCCGTCTTCTTCCTCGGCCTGCTGGATGAACAGCGACAGTTGGGAGTCGGCGCGGTTGCGGGCCTCGAGCTCGGCCAGTTCCTTGCGGGCGTGGCGGATCACCACGGGCGGAATGCCGGCGCGCTGCGCCACGTGCAGGCCGTAGCTCTGACTGGCCGGCCCCGGGCGCACCTCGTGCAGGAAGACCACGCCGTCGGGCGCGTCGGCGGCGGCCAGGTGGACGTTGACCACGCCGTGCGTCTTTTCCGGCAGGCGGGTGATCTCGAAATAGTGGGTGGCGAACAGGGTCAGCGCCCGGTTGTGCGTCAGCAGCCGGTGGGCGATCGCCCAGGCCAGCGCCAGCCCGTCGTAGGTGGAGGTGCCCCGGCCGATCTCGTCCATCAGCACCAGGCTGTGCGGCGTGGCGGCCGCCAGGATGACCCCGGCCTCCATCATCTCCATCATGAAGGTCGAGCGTCCGCCCGCCAGGTCGTCGGCTGCGCCGATGCGGGTGAAGATCCGGTCGACCGGACCGATGCGCGCGCGGCTGGCCGGCACGTAGCTGCCCATGCGCGCCAGCAGCGCGATCAGCGCCACCTGCCGCATGTAGGTGGACTTGCCGCCCATGTTGGGGCCGGTGATGAGCAGCATGCGGCGCTCTTCGTGCATGCGGCAGTCGTTGGGGGTGAAGGCCTCGATGCTGTGCTCGACCACCGGATGGCGGCCCGCCTCGATGTCCAGGCAGCTTTCCTCGCACAGCTCGGGCGCGACCCAGCCGTGGCCGCGGGCATGGTGGGCCAGCGCCGCCAGGGCGTCCAGCCGGGCCAGCGCCGCGGCGCTGCGGGCCAGGGCTGCGGCATGGCCGGCGGCGGCTTCGAGCACCTGGTCGAAGAGCAGTTTTTCCCGCGCCAGGCCGCGCTCGCGCGCCGACAGGACCTTGTCCTCCCAGGCCTTGAGTTCGGGCGTGATGTAGCGCTCGGCATTTTTCAGCGTCTGGCGGCGCCGGTAGTCGTCGGGCACCTTGTCGGCCTGGCCGCGCGTGACCTCGATGAAAAAGCCGTGCACCCGGTTGTATTCCACCCTCAGGTTGGCGATGCCCGTGCGCTCGCGCTCGCGGGCCTCCATGTCCATCAGGAAGGCCCCGTTGTCGCCGGCCAGCCGGCGCAGCGTGTCGAGTTCCTCGTCGTAGCCTTCCGCGATCACGCCGCCGTCGCGGATCATCAGGGCCGGCTCGGCGCAGATCGCGCCCGCCAGCAGGTCCGCCAGCGCCGGATCGACCGGGATGGCGTCCAGGCTCTCGGCCAGCAGCCCGCCGGCCTGGAAATCGGCCCGTGTCCGCTCGGCCAGGGGCGCGAGCATGCCCAGGGCGTCTCGCAGGCTGGCCAGCTCGCGCGGGCGGATCGTGCGCAGCGACAGCCGGGTCGCCATGCGTTCGAGATCGGGCAGGCCGCGCAGCCCGTCGCGCAGCGCACGCAGCGCCGTGTCGCCCTCGGCGGCGCCCAGCAGCTGCGTGATCGCGCCCTGGCGCGCCTGGGCCAGCGGGTTGGCGCGCAGCGGCGCCTGCAGCCAGCGGCGCAGCTGCCGGCTGCCCATGGGCGTGCGGGCGTGGTCCAGCGTGCTGAACAGCGTGGGGCCTTCCCCGCCGTTGATCGTATCGGTGATCTCCAGGTTGCGGCGCGTGGCCGGGTCCAGCACCACGTAGTCGCCGGCGGCGTCGGCCGACAGCCCCTGGACGTGGCTGAGCGCCTGCGCCTGGGTGGCGCCCACGTAGCGCAGCAGCGCGCCCGCCGCGACCAGGGCCAGCGGCTGGTCGTCCAGGCCGAAGGCGCCCACGTCGTCGACCCCGAAATGCCGCATCAGGGTGTCCCGGGCCCCGTCCGCCTCGAAATGCCAGTCGGGCACCCGGCTGATGGCGGCATCCAGGCCGCTGGATTCCAGCGCCTGGAGGTCCGCCTGCTCGGCGCAGACCAGCTCGGCCGGCGCGATGCGGCCCAGCTCCGTGTCCAGCAGTTCCGCCGCGCATTCCGCGGCCTTGAATTCGCCGTTGGCGAGGTTCATCCAGGCCAGGCCCGCGTGCTCGCGCCCGCGGCTGCGTCCGGTCACCCAGGCCGCGATCATGCGGTCCTCGCGCGCCGGCAGCAGCGCATCGTCGGTCAAGGTGCCGGGCGTGACCACCCGCACGATCTTGCGCTCGACCGGCCCCTTGCTGGCGGCCGGGTCGCCCACCTGCTCGCAGATGGCGATGGACTCGCCCAGCGCCACCAGGCGCGCCAGGTAACCTTCCATGGCATGGTGCGGCACCCCGGCCATCGGGATCGGCGCGCCGTTGGACGCGCCGCGCTTGGTCAGCGTCAGGTTCAGCAGCCGCGCGCCGCGCTCGGCGTCGTCGTAGAACATCTCGTAGAAATCGCCCATGCGGTAGAACAGCAGATGCGAGCCCGCCTGGGCTTTCAGCTGCAGGTACTGCTGCATCATGGGGGTGTGGCCGGAGAGGTCGGGAGTGGTCATGCGGGGAATCGGTCTGCGGGGGCGGTGAGGTGCAAGAGGGTATTATCGTTCAAATGCGGACGCGGGCCACACGGTTGTCCGCGTTTCCGGCACGCGTCCGGGCGAATCATCGCAAGCCCGCCTCGTCAGCCCGGCAGGCGTTCGTGGATGGCCGCGCGCAGCGCCTCGGCCAGAAAGGCCACGGCGGGCGACTGGTCTGCCCGCGTGGCGATCATGGTGAGTTCCACCGCCGGCAGCGGCGGCAGCCCGCCCGCCGAGGGGCGCAGGACGGTCACCCGGGGCGGCAGGCCGATGGGCGTGCGGACCGTCAGACCCAGCCCGGCGGCCGCGGCCGCCAGCAGGCCATTCAGGCTGGAACTGGTGAACGCCAGGTCCCATGCGACACCCGCCTGGTTCAGGGCTTCCGTTGCCGCGGCCTTGAACAGGCAGGCCCCGTCGAACATCACGAGCTCCAGCGGCCGGGCCGTGTCGGCAGCGCCGCCGCCTGCCGCCCCCGACGCGCGCCGCGGGAGCGCGACGCCGTCCAGGGCGCCTATCCAGATCATCGGCAGGCGGGCCAGGGTCTCGCGCCAGGGGGTGTCCGCCCCCGCGCCCCAGACCACGGCCAGGTCCAGTTCGCCCGCGGCCATGCGGTCCATCAGTTCCGCGTTCCGGCAGACCCGGGTTTCGATGCGCATGCCGGGATGCGCGCGGGCAAAGCGGCCCAGCACGTCGGTGAGCACCCATTCCCCCAAGTCTTCCTGCAATCCCAGGCGGATCCTGCCGCGGGTCTGGTTGACCCGCAGCGCATCGAGCGCGGCGTCGTTGGCCGCCAAGATCTGCCGCGCGTAGCCGAGCAGGGTTTCGCCGGCCTCCGTCAGCGCCAGGCCGCGCCCCGCCTTGCGGAAAAGTACGGCGCCCGCCTGTTGTTCCAGTTTGCGGAGCTGGGCGCTGACGGCCGCCGGCGAACGGCCGACGCGGTCGGACGCCTTGGCGAACGTGCCCAGGGCCACCCCGCTTTCAAAAGTGCGCAAGGCATTGATGTCGAGGTTGCGGATCGTCATATTGATTCGATAATTCTGAATTACTCGTCAAAAACAATTTGATTTATGTGAACAATATACGACCCTATCATTTCCGCATCAATACTTCCGACAGGAGCCCATCATGCCCTTTGCACGCATTTCCCTGGCGCGCGGCAAGCCCCGCGAGTATCTGCGGATGCTCAGCGACGAACTGCACGCCGCCTTGGTCGAATCGTTCGACGTCCCGGTCGACGACAGGTTCCAGGTCATCCACCAGCATGGTCCGGACGAGCTGATCTTCGACCGACATTACATGGACGTGGATCGCAGCGCCGATCTGGTGTACATCGTCCTGGCCACCGGCAGGCAGCGCTCGACGCAGACCAAGCAGCGCTTCTACCGGACGCTGGTGGAACGACTGGCGGCGCGCCCCGGCATCCGGCCGGACGATGTCATGGTAGTGATCTCTTCCTCGGGACGCGATGAGTGGTCCTTCGGCAAGGGCCTGGCCCAACTGGTGGAGGACGCATCATGAGCGCCGCCGCCAGACTGCCCGCCTGGCTGACGGTGGTGGGCGGCCGCGACGTGCCCAGCGTACCCGTGGGCCGCCATGCGGCGGATGGGCCTTTGTACGCGCAGATGTTCCTGACATCGGAGGCCGACCATGAGAACACCCTCATGAAGGCGGACTACGGCAAGGGTGTCTGGTCGGCCTGGCACAGCCATCCGCTCGGCCAGATCCTGTACATCCTCGCCGGCGTATGCCGGGTCCAGCGTGAGAGAGGGGGCGGTGTGTTCTATGCGCAGCCGGGCGACGTGGTCTGGCTGGCTCCCGACGAGGTGCACCGCCACGGCGCGGATGACAGCGCCCCCATGTCGTACCTCAGCGTCCAGGGCGTGCAAGGGGGCCGCTACGCGGACTGGGCCACGCTCAACTCAGCACGCTGACGGCCAGGGCCGCCGCGCCGAATCCGCCGCCCAGCAGGCAGATCATCGGCCATCCGCCGGCGGTCCAGGCGTAGCCCGCCGCGGCGGAGCCGACGGCCCCGCCCAGGAAGAACAGACCCACGAACAGGCCGTTGACGCGCCCCCGGGCTTCCGGGCGGATCAGATTGATGGCCCTGCGTCCCAGCGTCTGGTCTCCCGTGACGCCGATGTCGAGCAGGACGGCGCCGAGGCCCAGTGCCAGCAGCGGAACCAGCGCCGTGTCCGAGGCAGTGCTGCCCGCGACCGCCGCCAGCGCCATCGCCAGCATCAGGATCAGGTGGGATGCGATGGTGCCCACGCGGGTCCAGCCACGGTCTCCCGCGCGGCCGAACAGGGGCGTCACGACAGCGCCGCCCGCGCCCGCGAGCGCGAACAGCGCAATGCCGCGCTGACTGAGGCCGAAGGGCGGCTGGGACAGCACCAGGGCGACCGACGTCCAGAACACGCTGAAAGCCGCCATCACCAGGCTGGCGGTCAATGCGCGCACGCGCAAGACGGGCTCGTCGCGCAGCAGATGCCACAGGGAACCCACCAGGGCGGGATATCCGGATCGCACTTCAGGCCGGCGGACAGGCAGCCGGCGTGCAAGCACCGCGGTCAGCACCGCCATGGCGACGGCGCTGGCGCCGTAGAAGGCCCGCCATCCGAATGCATTGGCGATCAGGCTGGCGATGGGGCGGGAGATCAGGATGCCGGCCATCAGCCCGCCCATGACGTCGCCGATGACGCGGCCCCGCCGTTCCGGCGGGGCCATCGATGCCGCGAGCGGCACCAGGATCTGGATGGCCGAGCAGGCGACGCCCAGCAGGAACAGGCTGGCCAGCAAGGCCGCCGCCTGGGGGGCGCCGGCCGCCGCGCCGGCCGCCAGCGCCGCGCACGTGAACATGCGGACGACCAGGCGGCGATTCTCCAGCAGGTCGGCCAGCGGCACCAGCAGGAACAAGCCGACGGCATAGCCGAGCAGCGTCATCATGGATACCACGCCGCTGGCGTCGTCGCGCAGGCCGACGGAGGCGCCGATCAGGCCCACGAGCGTCTGGGAGGCGAACAGATTGGTGACGGTCACCCCCACGGCTGTCGAGAAGAGCGCGATCATCGGGCCGGAAACCGCGGCGGGCGAACCGGAACCCGCCGTGCCGCAGACGGGGGAAGAGGGGGTTGAGGACATCGGGAATTCTCCATGAAAGCCGGGGTTTCGACCTGTCTGGAGATCCTATAGAATGGATGATTATTAAACAATTGAATTGTTTTTATATTTTTTATGCGTGTTTATCATGAACATCCGCGACCTTGAAGCCTTCGTCGCGGTGGTCGAAACCGGCTCCATCGTCGGCGCCTCGACCCGCCTGAGCCTGACCCAGCCGGGGGTGACCCGCCGGATCCAGAATCTCGAGGACCAGCTGGACGTCGCGCTCCTGGATCGCCAGTCCAAGCCGCTGAAACCGACCGCGGTGGGGCGGGCCGCATACGACCACGGCCGCCGGGTGTTGCGCGCCCTCGATGATTTCAAGACGGGCGTCTCGCCTCACAGCGAACTGCAGGGGGAATTCCGGCTCGGCGTCATGCCGTATCTGTCAGCCGCGGCCTTGACGCTGCCCGTCGACCGATTGCGCAGTGAGTTTCCCGACCTCAGCTTGCGCGTCACGTCCGGCTGGTCGCCGGCATTGCTGGATCAGGTCACCCACGGCGCGCTCGACGCGGTGGTGCTCTGCCTCGCCGAGGGCGCGCCCGTGCCGGATCATCTGGCCGGCGACGCGCTGGGCACGGAAGAAGTCCTGCTCATCGCCTCGCCGCGGCTGAACGTGCCCAAGCCGGCCAGCCTCCCCGACCTGGCGCGCTTTCCCTGGGTCATGAACGAAAGCGGTTGCGGATTCCGCGCATTCATCCGCCATCGGTTCGAGGCGCTGGGCCTGCCGTTCCAGGTGGCGGTGGAGGCGCTCAGCGCCGATTTGCGCATGTCGCTGGTCGCCCGCGGGCTCGGCATCGGCGTCGTGACGCCGGCCGCCTTCGCGGACAGTCCCTGGCGGGATCAGGTCGAGATCGTGGACGCGCGCGATTTCCGTCCCCGGGTCCAGTCGTGGGTCATCTACCGGCCGCCCCTGGGACGGCTGGCCGAACCCGTCTCCGTCCTGCGCGAGTCATTGCTTGCCGGCCAGGAAAGACCGGTCCCCCTGGTCTCGGATGGCGGGTGATTCTCCCGGCTGCCGCCCGCGCCGCTCCAGCCCGACCCAGCACAGGGCGCCGGCCCCCGCCAGCGCCAGGGCCGCCAGGCCGATCGAGCCATGCATGCCGTGCATGAACGGACCAGGTTCCGTGTTGCGCACCAGGTAGCCGAATACAGCCACTCCCGACAGGCCGCCCAGCTGGCGGGCCGCGTTCAGGACACCCGAGGCGATGCCGGTGCGCGTGGCCTCCACCGAGGACAATGTCACGTTGGTCATGGTGGGAACGAGCACGGCGATGCCGCCGGCCGCCAGCAGCATGGGCGCCACCAGCCATCCATACCCGACGCCGACGTGCACGGGAAGCAGCAGCAGGTATCCCGTGGCGGCGGCGGTCGCGCCCAGGACCATCAGCAGCCGCGCGCCCAGCCGGGTGACGAGGCGGCCCGCCAGCACGCTGGCCGCCATGAGCGCGAGCGTGAAGGGCAGGAACGCGAAGCCCGTCTGCTGCGGCGTCAGCCCCTGCTCGATCTGGAAGAAAAGGCTGAAGACGAAGATCAGGCCGTAGTACGAGAAATTGACGATGACGCCGGTGACGGACGCGATCGCGAAGGCCGGACGGCGGAACAAGGACAGCGGCAGCATGGGCGCCGGGCTGCGGCGCTCGATGCGGCAGAACCCGGCCACGGACAAGGCCGACACCGCCAGGCCCGCTTGGACCCAGGCGCTCGTCCAGCCCAGTCGCGCCATTTCGGTAAGCGTAGCGGTCAGCGCCGCCAATGACAGGACGGCCGCCGACTGACCCGCCCAGTCCGGTCGATGGGTGCTTTCCGGGCGCGCGCCGTCGGGGGCGGCGTATCGCAGCGCCAGGCAGCCGCCCAGCAATCCGATGGGCAGGTTGACGAGGAATATGCTGCGCCAGCCCCAGTGCGTGACCAGCACGCCGCCCAGCACCGGCCCCGCCGCCAGCGCGAGGCTGCCGATGGCGCCCCACCAGCCCACCGCGCGGCTGCGTCGGGCGGGATCGGGGAAAGCGCGCTGCAGCATGGACAGCGAATTGGGCACCAGCAGCGAGGCGCCCGCCCCCTGGAGCAGTCTGGCGCCCGTCAGCGCCGCCAGACCCGGCGCGGCTCCGCAGGCGGCCGAGGCCAGCGTGAACACGGCCAGCCCGGCCAGGAACAGTCGCCGCGCACCCCAGCGGTCGCCGAGCGCGCCGCTGCTGAGCAGCAGGGCCGCGAATGCCAGCGTGTACGCGTTGACGATCCATTCCAGCTGCGTAACGCTCGCGCCGAGGTCCCGGCGCAGGGCTTCGAGCGCCACATTGACGACGCTGACGTCCAGCAGGACCACGACGAATCCGAGGGCGCTGGCGACGAGCGTGCCGCGCGGCGAGGGTGAGGCGGACGAAGGCATGGGCGGGCTTTCCGGATTGGATGAAAAGCGTATGCTAGGGGCCGCAGTAACTTGCGTAAATTCCCTGAAACCGCACTTCATACTGGAGAAAACGCACCGATGTTCGATTGGGAAGACATGCGGCATTTCCTGGCGGTGAGGCGGGCGGGCACCTTGTCGGGCGCGGCCCGGGTGCTGGGCGTGGACCACGCCACCGTCAGCCGGCGGCTGGCCGCCTTGGAACGCGAACTGCAAGTCGCCCTGGTCGAGCGCCTGCCGCGCGCCTGCCGCCTGACGCCGGCGGGACAGCAGGTGGTCGAAGAGGCGGCCCGGATGGAGGCCGCCGCATTCGCCATCGAGCGAGGCGCCCGCGCCAGCCAGGTGCCGCTCCAGGGCAAGCTCGTGCTGGGCGCACCGCCCGTGCTGGCCGCCCACTTCCTGGCCGCGCGGATGCCCGACTTCCAGGCCCGCTATCCGGGCGTGCGGCTTTCCGTCGTCGCCGAGGCCCGGCAGGTCTCGCTGACGCGCAGGGAGGCGGACGTCACCTTGCGGCTGGTCAGGCCCACGGAATCCAGCTACGTGATACGCCGTGTCGGCCGCATGCCGTTCGCGCTTTATGCCAGCCGCGATTTTCTTGCCGCGCACGATCCGGGCCGGTGGGCCTTCATCGCCTATGACGAGCGGTACGCCGACATGCCCCTGCAACGGTGGATCCGGGATGCCGCGGGGCGGCATCCCGTCAGTTGTGAACTCAGCGACATCCATAGCCACCTGGTCGCGGCCTGTGCCGGGGCCGGCATCGCCGGCTTGCCATGTTTCCTGGGCGACGCCGATCCGCAGCTGGCGCGCGTCGCCCGCAAGGTTCCTCCCTTTGCCTTCGATATCTGGCTGGTCACCCATCGGGATCTTGCGCGCTCGCCGGCCGTGCGCGCCCTCATGGAGTATCTGGGCGGCGCGTTTCGCGGCGATCCGGACCTGGGGCTCGAACTCGGCAGCCGCGCGCCGCGCTCGGCATCGTCGTAGAACATCTCGTAGAAATCGGCGCCCGGCTATCGCCGGTACGTTTCCAGATACGCAGTGAGCAGCCGGACGAGGTGCTCTTCGAGCCGCGCTTCGAAGCCGTCCCGGGCTTGTCCTTCCAGGCACGCCCGGACGGGTCCCATCAGGGAGCTGAGAGAGATCGCGGCAATCATTGGCGGATCGTCAAAAGCAGCATCAGAAGCACTCGTCAGCATATCCGCGATAGCCGTCACGAGGCGCGCATGGACGCGGGCGGCCAGTTCCGCACCGCCCCGTTCTCCTGCAACCGCATAGAGCGCCTTCGATTCCTGAGGATCGCGCAGCTTCACGGCGAGAAACGTGGAGACCAAAGCCGCAGCCATCCTGGACACGCGCATATGTCGATGGGCATGACAGACCTGTTCGACGGCTTCCGCGACGTGATCGAGGTGTTTTTCCAATATGTCGGCAAGCAGCGAGTCGCGGTTCGGATAGTACTGATAGAGACTGCCGACCGACATGCCTGCGCGTTCGGCCACGCGCGTTGTCGTGCAGCCGCTCAGGCCCTCCCGCACCAAAACCTGAATGGTCGCGGTATGCAGCGCGTTGACGGTCGCCAGCGAACGCGCTTGGATCGGGGTTTTACGGGGTTTCAGGGATGCTGCCGTCTTGCTCATGGAATGCGAATTCAAAAACTGAGGGATGCTTCATATACTACAACTCAAATGACCAGACCAAGAAGGATGGATATGAAAAGCATCGACAAGGCAGGTACGTTTTCCTTGGGAACCCGGATGGTGAAGCGATTCGGCTACGGCGCCATGCAGCTTGCGGGGCCGGGAGTGTTCGGTCCGCCGAAGGACCGAAACGCAGCGGTAGCCGTCCTGCGTGAGGCTGTCGCGCTGGGCATCAACCATATCGATACCAGCGACTTTTACGGCCCGCACATCACCAATCAGATCATTCGTGAAGCCTTGAGCCCTTATCCCGACGATCTCACCATCGTGACCAAGATCGGGGCCATGCGCGGAGAAGACGCCTCCTGGCTGCAGGCCGATTCGGCGCAAGCTCTGACGCAGGCGGTACACGATAATCTGCGCAATCTCGCGGTCGACAGGCTGGACGTCGTCAATCTGCGGATCATGTTCAGGACGGACGGGCCGGCCGAGGGTTCCATCGAAGAGCCGTTGACTGCTTTGATCGAACTGCAGCAGAAGGGGCTGGTACGGCATATCGGCCTCAGCAATGTCACCTCGGCGCAGGTAGCGCAAGCGCGGGCGCTCACGCCCATCGCCTGCGTGCAGAACATGTACAACATTGCGCACCGGCAGGACGACGGACTGATCGATGATCTCGCCCGGGACGGCGTCGCCTATGTTCCCTTCTTTCCCCTCGGCGGCTTTTCGCCATTGCAGTCGTCCGCGCTGTCGACTATCGCCAGCCGCCTTGATGCCACACCCATGCAGGTGGCGCTCGCGTGGCTGCTTCGCCGGTCGCCGAATATTCTGTTGATTCCCGGGACTTCCTCCGTCTTGCATTTGCGGGAGAACCTCGCCGCAGCCGAACTCGAGTTGCCGGATGATGTGCTTGGCCTGCTGGACGGGATCGGCGCGTGAACGTCAGTGCGGTCTTGCCGGGTCGCAGCCGCCCCTCCCGATGTCGGGGTCGGGTCAGGTGGGGATGCGAGCCTCGAACCCTTGCATCGCCACACGGGCCACGTCTTCCAGCTCAGCGCGGCTGGCGCCGTCGCGGGCCAGTATCGACATGCCGTTCTGCACGGTCTGGATGAATCGGGCCAAGCCCTGGACGTCGACCGAGGCCGGTATTTCACCCTCGGCCACGGCACGGCCTAGACGATTCTTCACGAGGTCGAGTGTCGCGCTACGCGCCGTTTTCACCAGTGCGCCAAGCTCCGGGTGACCTTCGCTGCCGACCGAGGAGAGGGTCACCATGCACCCGCGCGGAATGTCGGCGAGGTCTCCGGTCAGCGCTGCGGCGGAATCCAGCAGCAGGGATTCCACGGCTTCATGCGCGGTGATGGCGGCAAAGAATCTGTCCCAGACCAGAGCCTCGTAGTGGGTCCGGTAGTAGTTCAGTGCCTCGGCATAGAGCGCTTCCTTCGAGCCGAACGCAGCGTACAAGCTGGGCGAGCCGATCCCCATCGCATGCTTAAGATCCGCGATGGAGGTGGCTTCGTAACCCTTCGTCCAGAACAGCCGGGTCGCTTGGGCCAAGGCGGCTTCCCGGTCGAACGCCCGGGGCCGGCCGCGGTCGCGCCCGCCGCCTGTTTGCGCCTTTCCTGGTGTTTGTCTAGAGTTTTGCATCGATCGATACAGAAATTGATTGACTTCATCTCAGCACAACTTTACCATTTATCTATCAATCGATACAGAAATTCTCGGGCAAGCAATCATCTACGCCGTTCGCTCGGAAATTCTGTATCTATCGATCGATACAGATTTAACGGGGCGGGTCCCCATGGAGGCTCGGTGCAAAGGCTTTCTCCCATACCCGCCACTCTCCTGAAGGAAATGAGATGTCCAGCAAAACAAATCGCCAGATCGTCGTTGCGGCACGACCGAACGGAAATGCCACCTTGAATGACTTTGGTTTCGTCGAACAGCCGGTGCCGGTTCCAGGCGAGGGTGAAGTCCTGAGCCGTAATGTGCTGATTTCGATCGACCCCTACCAACGCAATCTGATGGGTAATGCATCTTCCGAGTCACCGCCGGTTGATCTTGGCCAGCCTATGCCCGGTCCGACCGTCGCGATCGTCGAGCAGAGCAGGAACCCGGACTTCAGCATCGGCGATTACGTTGTTGCCTGGTCGGGCTGGCAGCAATACGGGCTGTCCGACGGTGCCGACCTGAGAAAGATCGATGCCGGGATCGCGCCGCTTTCAACCGCGCTCGGCGTGCTGGGGCACACCGGGCTGACAGCGTGGTTGGGCATTACCAAATTCATGGATCCAAAGCCGGGCGGTACGCTCGTCGTAACGGCTGCCGCGGGTTCGGTAGGTTCGGTCGCAGGGCAACTGGCCAAGCTGCGCGGCCACCGGGTTCTCGGCATCGCAGGGGGCGCGGAAAAGGTGCGGTACCTGACGGAGGAACTGAATCTGGATGGCGCGGTGGACTACAAGAGACAGGATTTCAACGAACGACTGGCCGCCGCCTTGCCTGACGGGCTGGATGCCTTGCTCGACAACGTCGGGGGCACCCTGTTCGAGGCGCTGATGCCGCATTTCAATCATCAGGCACATATCGCCATTGCCGGCTTGATTTCTCAGTACGCCCATCCCGGAGCGGCACCCGGTCCCAACCGTTTGCCCGACCTTTTGACCTCGTTCCTGTATCGCTTCATCCAGGTGCGGGGCTTTGCGATGCCGGATCATGTCGACCGCTACCCCGAATTCCTGGCGGAAGTGACTCCACTGGTCAGGCAAGGAAAAATCAAATACAGCGAAGAGTTCGTGGACGGGTTTGACAACATCCCGACTGCGTTCTTGCGGCTGTACGACAGAAGCAATCCGAATCGCGGCAAGTTGATTGCGCGGGTAGGATGATCTCCGCGCATCGCAGCAAGGCGGTTCGAGAGCGGCTCATTGTCGGCCAGCGTGCCGTCCCGCTCAGGCTGGCGCGGCACTGGTCAAATTTTTATCTGCGGCTCCAATTCCTTGATCCGGAAAGAGAATTTCCGCTGTTCCCCCACTTGTCCATGACTTTGTCCACATTCTGCGTGGACAAATCGGGCACGGTAGAATCGCCCCGTCTGAATCAGAAAAGGATGTTACGCCGTGGAAAAATTTCAAGCCTTCTGGGCCTCCATGCCCGACCTGCAGGATGCGGCCGTGCACCTGCTGGTGACGCTGCTCATCCTGGTGCTCGGCTGGATGGCCTCCAATCTGATGGGGCGGTGGGTGCGGCGGCTGGCGGACCATTCCACCCGCATCGATCCCACCGTCATTCCGATCGTGCGCAGCGTCACGGTCTGGACGGTGCGCACCGTGGTGCTGCTGGCCGTACTGGCGCGCCTGGGCGTGCAGACGGCCAGCCTGGTGGCGATGCTGGGCGCCTCGGCCCTGGCCATCGGGCTCGCGCTGCAGGGCACGCTGCAGAATTTCGCGGCGGGGATCATGCTGCTGCTGTTGCGGCCGGTGCGGGCGGGCGAGTTCGTGTCGGTCGAAGGCAAGGGCATGGGCACGGTCGACGAGATCGGCCTGTTCATGACGCGGCTGGTGCAGGCCGACGGCATCCACCTGTTGCTGCCCAATTCCCTGGTGTGGGGCAATCCTATCGTCAACTACAGCCGCAACAACGTCCGCCGTCTGGACATAATGGTGGGCGTGCGCCACGACGACGACCTGGAGGCGGCGATGGCCGTGCTGCAGGGGCTGGTGGAACGGCATGCCGACGTCCTGGCGGAGCCCGCGTCCCAGGTCATGGTGATGGAATACCGGGACAGCACCGTCATGCTGAACATCCGTCTGTGGACGCTGTCGGAAAAATACTGGGACGTGCGTTTCGACCTGCAGCGCCAGGCGCCGCGGGTGCTGCGCGAGGCCGGCCTGCGCAGTCCGATCCCTCTGCGCGAGGTGCGTACGGTGGAGGCCGCCTGAGGCGCTGGCGGTTGCATCGGCCGACGCCGGGCGGCATCCCGCTCAGGCGGCGTCGTCCGGCGGACGCCCGGAGTCCTATTCCACCATCCGGTTCAGGCGCTCGGCGTCCAGCGGCCGCTGGCCGTTCTCGATGCGTTGGCCCAGGTCTTCCATGGCCTGGCACAGGCGATGGATGCGGGCGTCCTGCTGGGCGGTGTGGTTGATCAGTTCGTGCAGGACCTTGACCAGAGGGTCGTCGTCCGACCGGCCGACCCCGTAGGGGGCGAAGTCCTCGGCCGGGTTCTCGGCGCCCGCGCCGCTTTCGTCCGCGCGGCCGCGTTGCAGCAGTTCCTGCAGCGGCCGGGCCGCCCATTCCGACTGGCAGGGCAGGTCGCGGCCGGCCGGCGCGCCGCCGTCCGCCGCCGCGCCGGCGACGCCCGCTTGCGCGTCGGGGGTGCGGCCGTCCCCCGGCGCTGCCGTGCGCGCATCCGAGGCGGCCGGCGACGCGGCCTCGGCGGCATGATCCTGGGGCAGGATGATGCGGGCGGGGTTGCCCACGGCGGTGGCCCCGGCGGGAACGGGCTTGATGACGACGGCGTTCGACCCCACGCGGGCGTGGGCGCCCACGGTGAAGCCGCCCAGGATCTGGGCGCCGGCGCCGACGACCACGCCTTCCTCGAGGGTGGGGTGGCGTTTCTCGCCCTTGTAGAGGCGGGTGCCCCCCAGCGTGACGCCCTGGTAGATCGTGCAGTCGTCGCCGATCTCGGCGGTCTCGCCGATCACCACGCCGAAGCCGTGGTCGATGAAGACGCGCCGGCCGATCACCGCGCCCGGGTGGATCTCGATGCCGGTCAGCATCCTGCCCAGGTGCGACAGGAAGCGTCCGGCCCAGTACCAGCCGCGGCGCCACAGGCCGTGCGCGGCCCGGTGGATCAGGATGGCGTGCAGGCCCGGATAGCAGGTCAGGATCTCGATGCGGCTGCGGGCCGCGGGATCGCGTTCGTGGATGCAGGCGATTTCTTCGCGGAGCTGTTCAAACATGGCGGGTCAGAGAGAGTCCTGGGGATGGGCGAGTCGGGCGGTGCGGATCATGGCGGTGCACAGGCCGCGCATCATGTCCACTTCGTCGGTGCTCAGGCGGCTGCGCGTCCAGAGCTGGCGCATGCGCGGCACCAGTTTCTTGGGATGGCTGGGGTCCAGGAAGCCGACCGCCACGAGCGCCTGTTCGAAATGATCCAGCATGGCCTGGACGCGCGCGCTGTCGGCCGGGTCGCTGCCGGGATCATGGCGCCCGTGCGTGTCGGGCAGGCGGGCTTCGCCGGTCAGCGGCAGCAAGGCGTAGCGCATTTCCCAGGCGGCCAGCTGCAGCGCCTGGGACACGTTCAGCGAACTATAGGCGGGGTTGGCGGGAATGTGGCAGATCCGCTGGCACAGCAGGATGTCGTCGTTGGACAGGCCGGAGCGCTCGGTGCCCAGGACGATGGCGATGCGCGCGTCCGGGCGCGCGAGCTCGCCCGCGGACAGGGCGGCGGCCTCGCGGATGTCGCAGGCCGGCGCACCCAGGGCGCGGGCCCGGGCCGTCAGCGCGAAGGCCAGCGTGGCCGGCCCCAGCGCCTGGGCGAGGGTGTCGTGGACGCGGGCCTGTTCCAGGATGTCGGTGGCGCCGCTGGCCAGCGCCTGGGCATCCGGATGGCGCAGCACGTCCGGGTCGCCGGGGGCGACCAGGTGCAGGTCGTGAAAGCCCATGGTCTTGATCGCCCGCGCCGCCGATCCGACGTTGCCGGGATGGCTGGGGCTGACCATGATGAACCGCACGCGCGCAAAAGGATCCTGCCCGCCGCAGGGCGAATCGGAGGAAACTGGAAGAGTCATTTAAAATAGAAGCCTGTTACCCGTGATCTTTGGAAACCTATGCACCCGATGCTCAACACCGCCATCAAGGCGGCACGCCGCGCAGGCGCCATCATCAACCGCGCCAGCCTCGACCTTGAGCGCCTGAACGTCGCCCGTAAAGGCCCCAAGGACTACGTGACCGAAGTCGATCGCGCTGCCGAGGAATCCATCATCGACATTTTACGCACAGCCTATCCGGAACACGGATTCCTGGGCGAGGAATCCGGTGTGCACGCCGCCAAGGGTGACGCGGCCCAGCCGGAATTCCAATGGGTGATCGATCCGCTGGACGGCACCACGAATTTCATCCACGGTTTCCAGCACTATGCGGTGTCCATCGCCCTGATGCACCGGGGGCAGGCCGCCCACGTCGTGATCTACGATCCCTCGCGCAACGAGATGTTCACCGCCAGCCGCGGCAGCGGCGCGTTCCTGAACGACCGCCGCGTGCGGGTGTCGTCCTGCGTGCGCTACCACGACGCGCTGCTGGGCTCCCACATCCCGCAGTCCACGGCCCTGCCGGCCGCCTCGCCCTTCGTGCCGATGCTGGCCGACTGCGCCGCCGCGCGCCGCACCGGCTCCACCGTGCTGGACCTGGCCTGGGTGGCCTGCGGCCGGCTGGACGGCTTCTGCGGGGTGGGCCTCAAGCCCTGGGACATGGCGGCCGGCGGCCTGCTGGTCCTCGAGGCGGGCGGCCTGATCGCCGACTTCCAGGGCGAGCAGAGCTGGCTCGAGACCGGCAACGTGCTGGCGGCGGCGCCCAAGATTTTCGCCCAGATGATGACGCACCTGCAGGCTTGAGGAAATCGTGATGGAATGGTTGTCCGATCCGTCCGCATGGGTGGGCTTGTTCACCCTGATCGTCCTGGAAATCGTCCTGGGCATCGACAACCTGGTCTTCATCGCCATCCTGGTCGACAAGCTCCCGCCCAAGGAACGTGACCGCGCTCGCGTGCTGGGGCTGAGCCTCGCGCTCATCATGCGGCTCTTGCTGCTGACCTTGATGTCCCGGCTGGTCACGCTGATCGAGCCCCTGTTCCACGTGGCGGGCATGGGATTCTCGGGCCGCGACCTGATCCTGATCGTGGGCGGCTTCTTCCTGCTGTTCAAGGGCACCTTCGAGCTGCATGACCGCATCGAGGGCCGCACCCAGCATGCCTCGGGATCCCGGCTGCATGCCGGCTTCTGGGTGATCGTCACCCAGATCGTGATCCTGGACGCGGTGTTCTCCATCGACTCGGTGATCACCGCCGTGGGGATGGTGGACCACCTGGTCATCATGATGGCCGCCGTGGTGATCGCCATGGGGATCATGCTGGTGGCGTCCAAGCCGCTGACCGCCTTCGTCAACGCGCACCAGACCGTCGTCATCCTGTGCCTGGGTTTCCTGCTGACCATCGGCTTCTCGCTGGTGGCCGACGGCTTCAAGTTCCCGGTGCCCAAGGGCTACCTGTATGCGGCCATCATCTTCTCGGTGCTGATCGAGGCGCTGAACCAATGGGCCAAGCGCAACGTGCGCCGCGCCGAGATGCGGCGGCCTCTGCGCGAACGCACGGCCGAGGCCGTGCTGATGATGTTGGGCCGCAGGCCCATGGCCGGCCCGGAGCCCGAATCGCACGAGCCCCACTCCTCGCCGGTGCAGGCCTTCGGCGACGAAGAGCGCAATATGGTCAGCGGCGTGCTGACGCTCAGCGACCGCAACGTGCATTCGGTCATGACGCCGCGCACGGACGTCTCCTGGATCAACCTCGAATCGCCGTCCGAGGAACTGCGCGAGCAGCTCATCCGCGAGCCCCACAGCTTCTTCCCGGTGTGCCGCGGCAGCCTGGACGAGGTCGTCGGCGTCGGCCGGGCCAAGGAACTGCTGCTCGACCTGCTGGAACATGGCGGCATCCGGGAAACCCGGCTGCGCGAGCCCATCATCGTGCACGAGACCATCCAGATCCTGTCGCTGATGGAGACCCTCAAGCGCTCCCACGGCCTGCTGGTGCTGGTGGCCGACGAGTTCGGCTCCATCGTGGGGGTCGTCACGCCCATCGACATCTTCGAGGCCATCGCCGGCGAATTCCCCGACGAGGACGAGGCGCCCGACATCATCGACCAGGGCCAGGGCCGCTGGCGCGTAGACGGCGCGGCCGACCTGCACCACCTCGAACAGATCCTGCATACCGATGGCCTGGTGGACGAAGACGAGGAATATTCCACCATTGCGGGCTACCTGCTCAGCCGCTTCGGCCGCCTGCCGGCCGTGGGCGACCAGTGCGAGCTGGTGCATGACTACGGCGGCTATCGTTTCACCGTGGCCGCCCTGGAAGGCCGCCGGATCTCCGCCGTGCAGATCGAGCGCCTGACGCCGGCGGACGACGCCAGCCCGGACGTCGAGGTGCTGGGCTGAGGTCCGGCATGACACGGGGTCGCCGTGGGCTGGGGCCTCGCATGACGCCGGGCCCCTGAACCGCCGGCCGTGCCGCCGTCCGGATCAGGGCGCGGGCGGCCAGACGTGCAGGTGGACGCCTTGCGCGTCCACGCTGATCCAGCCGCCGCGCCCCGGCTGCACATGATCGAATTCCCAATCCGGCAGCACCCAGCGCCGGGCGGGTCGACCGTCCAGGTCCAGTTCGTGCACCGCGGGGCGATGCGTATGGCCGTGGATCAGGGTCGCGCATCCGGCCGACCGCAGGGCGCGGCGGATTGCGTCCGGGTTCACGTCCATGATGCGCATCGATTTGCCGTGGCGGGACTGCCGGCTGCGCGCCCGCGCCCAGTCGGCAATGGCGCGGCGCCAGCGCAAGGGCAGGGCCAGGAAGGCGGACTGGACCCACGGGGTGTGGACGATGCGCCGGAACCTCTGATAGCCGGTGTCGTCCGTGCAGTATTCGTCGCCGTGGGCCAGCAGGA
The DNA here is from genome assembly GCA_035707805.1 of Castellaniella sp. Lineage (GTDB taxonomy): Bacteria > Pseudomonadota > Gammaproteobacteria > Burkholderiales > Burkholderiaceae_B > Castellaniella. The sequence continues at coordinate 33,349 of DASSTS010000002.1, forward strand.
TGGGGCCGGCGGCCGTGTCCAGCCGCACGGGCGCCTCGAGCAGCTGGGCGTCCAGGGCCCGGGCCAGCGCAGGCCCCATCAGGAAGTCGCGGTTGCCGCTCGCCAGGCGCAGCGGAATGGCCTGCGCCGTCAGCCGCAGCTCGCGCAGGGCCTGGTCCAGCCAGGGGGGCGGATTGCGCAGCGCATGGTCGTCGCCGATCCAGGCATCGAAGATGTCGCCGCACAAGATCAGGGCCCGCGCCTGTCCGCGTGCCAGCGCCAGGAAATCGTAGAAGGCGCTGGCGGTCCGCGGAACGGCGGGGCCCAGGTGGATGTCCGAGGCGATCCAGAGATCGCCCGGCATGGTGGTCTTATTCAACCAGCGTGGCGCTTTCGATGATCACGTCTTCGACCGGGACGTCCTGGTGGAAGCCCTTGTTGCCGGTCTTGACCTTCTTGATCTCGTCCACGACGTCCGTGCCCTCGATGACGCGGCCGAATACGGCGTAGCCCCAGCCATTGGACGTGGGCGCTGTGAAATTCAGGAACTCGTTGTCGGCGACGTTGATGAAGAACTGCGCCGTGGCCGAATGCGGATCGGCCGTGCGGGCCATGGCCAGCGTGTAGCGGTCGTTCTTCAGGCCGTTGTTGGCCTCGTTCTCGATCGGGGCGTGGGTCTGCTTTTGCTTCATGCCGGGCTCGAATCCGCCGCCCTGGATCATGAAATTGTTGATCACGCGATGGAAAATCGTGCCGTTGTAGAAGCCTTCCTGGACGTAGGTCAGGAAGTTTTCGACCGTCTTGGGAGCCTTTTCGGCATCCAGTTCGATCAGCATGTCGCCCTTGTTGGTGTGCAGTTTGACGTGCGGATGTGTGCTCATGGATTTGCCTTGCGTGGAGTTGACCGGGCCGGAAGCAGCACCTGCCAGGCCCGGGGCCATGGCCAGGGCGAGGCCCAGAGTGAAGACGCGCATCCCGGACAGGATGCGGAGAAAGGAAAAGGGATGCGGCATGGCGGCGTGAGAGGAGGGGTCAACGGGCGGCCGGAGCCGGTGCGGCCGGGGAAACCGTGCCGGTCCCGGATCCGGGGACGGGCGGGGGAACCGGGCTGACGGTATCCGGCCCGACGGGCGGCTGGGGCGCGGGCTGCGCCTGCAGCGCCTTGGCGCGCGCGAATGACTGCTGCGCCAGCGCCATCTGCACGTGGCCCAGGTTTTCCAGGGCCGGAGCGAACGTCGGATCGGAAGCCAGCGCCATGTTCAGCGCATCGCGCGCCATGCTCAGCCGGCCCTGGCTGGCGTACTCGATGGCCAGCGCGTTCCAGGGCTCGGGCAGTTCGGGGTAGTTCTCGGTCATGGACCGCCACAGCGCCATGGCCTCGTCGTGGCGACCCAGCGCCGCCATCGCGCGGGCTTTCTGGTATTGCAGCTGTACGTCCTCGCCGATGGTCTCGGCCTGCGCGCGGGCGGCCTCGCGTTCCTGGATGACCGTGAGGGCGTCTCCGGGATGGCCGGCGTCGATCATGGCGGCGATCCGGTCGGTCACCTGCGAGGCGGACAGCGGGATGCCGGTATTGACCGACGGCGTGATCTTTGCCAGCAGCCGGGCAAAGGCCTGCCAGCCGCCCACGGGCGGCAGGGCGTCCGTGAACTCGCCGGTGACGGGGTCGAAAGTCAGGCCTTGGATCGTGGTGGCGGACGCGTTAGTATCACGGGATGCGCCGTGCGCCGGTGCCACGATCAGGCCGGCACACAGGGTCAGGGCAGTCAGAAAAACACGGATCACGACACGCAGCGCCTAATGAGGGGTTTCGGATATGAGGCCGGGGGACGGTATACTTGGCAGTTCATTTTACATCCCATCGCGCCGCCGGACGGCCGGGCGCGTCGGGACCGTTTTGACCTCATCCATCCGACATGCTGCACATTTATAACACCCTTTCGCGCCAGAAGACCCCGTTGAAGACAGCGGAACCGGGGGTGGTGCGGATGTACGTGTGCGGCATGACGGTGTACGACTTCTGCCACCTCGGCCACGCGCGGATGCTGGTCAGTTTCGACGTGGTGCAGCGCTGGCTGCGGGCGTCCGGCTACCGGGTGCGCTACGTGCGCAACATCACCGACATCGACGACAAGATCATCCGCCGCGCGGTCGAGCGCGGGGTGCCGATCCGCACCCTGACCGAATTCTTCATCGCCGCCATGCGCGCCGACGAGCGCGCCCTGGCCGTGCAGGCGCCCGACGACGAGCCCCGGGCCACCGAGCACGTCGCCGGCATGCTGGACATCATCCGCGTGCTCGAATCCAGGGGCCTGGCCTACCAGGGCGCCGACGGCGACGTGAATTTCTCCGTGCGCAAATTCCCCGGCTACGGCAAGCTGTCCGGAAAATCGCTGGACGACCTGCGCGCGGGCGAGCGCGTGGCGGTCTCCACCGGCAAGCAGGACCCGCTGGACTTCGTCCTGTGGAAATCCGCCAAGCCCGACGAACCGGCCGACACCCGCTGGGATTCCGCCTACGGGCCGGGACGCCCCGGCTGGCACATCGAGTGCTCGGCCATGAGCCACAGTCTGCTGGGCATGCCGCTGGATATCCACGGCGGCGGGCCGGACCTGAAATTCCCCCACCACGAAAACGAGATCGCCCAGAGCGAGGGTGCCTTCGGCGGCACCCTGGCGACCGCCTGGATGCACTGCGGGCCGATGATGGTGGACGCCGAAAAAATGTCCAAGTCCCTGGGCAATTTCCGCCGCATCCGCGATACCGTCTGCGACCAGGCGGCCGACGACGCGGCCGACTACACGGCCAACCCGCGCGAGGCGGAGATGCTGCGCTTCTTCCTGGTGCGCAGCCACTATCGCAGCGTCCAGAACTACACGCCGGACAATCTGCAAGACGCCCAGCACGCGTTGGACCGTCTCTACCAGGCGATGGCCAACGTGCCGCCGGACCCCGTGGACATCGATTGGCGGTCGCCGCCGGCGGCCGCGTTCCGCGAGGCCATGGACGACGATTTCAACACGGCCGGCGCCGTCGCCGTCCTGTTCGACCTGGCCGGCCAGGCCAATCGCGACGCCGATGCCGCGGCCAGCGGGCTGCTGCGCGCCCTGGGCGGCATCCTGGGCCTGCTGCAGACCGATCCGCGCCAGTATCTGCAGTCGCCCACCCGCTTCCTGTCGGGCGGGGGGCCGGCCGCGCAACTGACGGCCGAGGCGATTGATGCCCGGATCGCCGAGCGCGGCCAGGCCAAGGCCGCCCGCGACTTCGCGCGGGCCGACGCCATCCGCGCCGAACTGCGCGCCCAGGGCGTGGAGCTCGCCGACGTGGCCGGCGGCGCCACCGAATGGCGGCGGGTGTGACCATGGACATGCACTATCCCGATGCCTGCGCGCAGCGCCCCGTCTATTGGAATCAGGCTTGCGACGAGCTCATGCAGCGCGACCGCATCTTGCGCAAGCTGATCCCCGTCTACGGCCAGGAATGCATTCAGGTGCCCCAAGGCCCCTATCAGACCCTGATCCGCATCATCGTCGGCCAGCAGATCTCCCTGGCGCTGGGCCGCAAGCTCTGGCGCCAGCTGGTGCAGGCCTGCGGTCCCGACCTGCATCCGGACTGCATCATCGCGCAGTCCGAGGCCGAGCTGCGGGCCATGGGCCTGTCGCTGCGCAAGGCGCAGTACGTGCGCGACGCGGCGCTGTACTTCACGCAGGCGGGCCGGATGGACGCCGCCTGGTGGCGCGCGCAGGACGATGCGGCCATCGTATCCGGCCTGTGCGAGATCCGCGGGGTGGGCCGCTGGTCGGCCGAGATGTTCCTGATCTTTTTCCTCGGGCGCCCCGATGTCCTGCCGCTGGACGACACCGCGCTGCTCAAGGCCATTTCCCATCATTATTTCAGCGGCGAACCCGTGTCGCGCTTCGAGGCCCGCGAGGTCGCGCAGGCCTGGGCGCCGTGGCGCACGGTCGCCAGCTGGTACCTGTGGCGCAGCATGGATGCCGCTGCCGTCGAATATTGATTTTTCCAGTCCGGAAATCCTGCTCTCATGCGAAATACATTTCTTGAATTCGAACAGCCCCTGGCCGAACTCGATCAGAAGATCGAGGAGCTGCGCTACGTGCAGACCGACTCCGCCGTGGACATCTCCGAGGAAGTCGGGCGTCTGCAGCAGAAAAGCCAGTCGCTGGCCAAAAGCATCTACGCCAAGCTCACCCCCTGGCAGACCGCCCTGGTGGCGCGCCACCCCCAGCGGCCCTACACCATGGACTACGTCCGGGCGCTGTTCACCGATTTCCACGAGCTGCACGGCGACCGCATGTATGCCGACGACCAGTCCATCGTGGGCGGCCTGGCGCGGTTCAACGGCACCCCCTGCATGGTGATCGGCCACCAGAAAGGCCGCGACACCAAGGAACGCGCCATGCGCAACTTCGGCATGCCGCTGCCCGAGGGCTACCGCAAGGCCCTGCGCCTGATGCGCCTGGCCGAGAAATTCCGCCTGCCGATCTTCACCTTCGTCGACACCCCGGGCGCCTATCCCGGCGTGGGCGCCGAGGAACGCGGCCAGTCCGAGGCCATCGGCCATAATCTGTTCGCCATGGCCGGCCTCAAGGTGCCCATCATCGTCACCATCATCGGCGAGGGCGGCTCGGGCGGCGCCCTGGCCATCGCCGTGGGCGATACGGTCATGATGCTGCAATACGCCACCTATTCGGTGATTTCGCCCGAGGGCTGCGCCTCCATCCTGTGGCGCAGCGCCGACAAGGCCGCCACCGCCGCCGAGGCCCTGGCCATCACGGCGCCGCGCCTGAAAGACCTGGGCCTGGTGGATCGCGTGGTCAACGAGCCCGTGGGCGGCGCCCACCGCGACCCCGACACCATGGCGCGCCAGCTGCACCGGGCGCTGGCCGACGCCCTGCGCGAGCTCTCCAGCCTGGAAACCGAAGACCTGCTGCGCCGGCGCATGGAACGCATTTCGGCGTATGGCCGCTTCCAGGAAGCCCGCTGACTGGCAGGCCGCCTGCGATCCCGCGCTGCTCTCGGCGGTGCGGGACGCCTGTTCCGACATGCCGGCCGGCGCCCCTTTCGGGGTCGCACTGAGCGCCGGCGCCGATTCCGCCATGCTGGCCCTGCATGCGGCCGTCGCGGCGGCCGGATCCGGCCGCACCCTGCATTGCTTTCACATTCACCACGGCCTGCAGGCCGCCGCGGACCACTGGTTGAACCAGGCGCACCGCCTGGCCGGCCTGCTGGGCGTCTGCTGCCATAGCCGGAGGGTGTCCGTGCCCGTCGACGGGACGGGGATGGAGGCCGCCGCGCGCGCCGCCCGCTATGCCGCCCTGGCCGGGCTCGCCGCGCATGCCGGGGTCGGCCAGGTGCTGCTGGCCCATCACCTGGACGACCAGGCGGAAACCGTGCTGCTGCGGATCCTGCGCGGTGCGGGCCCCCTGGGCCTGGCCGCCATGGCGCCCCTCGCGCAGCGCGACGGGATCGCCTGGCGCCGGCCCTGGCTGGACCAGCCCCGGAACCGCATCCTGGCGGCGGCGGGCTGTTTCACGGCGCTCAGCGGCTGGCATCCGGTCCAGGACCCCAGCAACCGCGACCCGCGCTACCGGCGCGCCGCCGTGCGCGAGGACCTGGCGCCGGTGCTCGACGCGCACTGGCCGGCGTGGCGCCGGACACTGGCGCGCCATGCGCGCCAGGCGCGCGACCTGGACCAGTGGGTCCGGGATGCCGCGCGGGACGACTGGTCGCGCCTGGATCCGGATGCGGACGGCGCCGGTTTTGCCCTGGCCGCCTGGCGGGAACTGCCCGCCGGCCGCCAGGCGCCGCTGCTGCGCTGCTGGCTGCTGGACCAGGGCCTGCGCGTGCCGACCGAGGCCCGCCTGGCCGACTGGCTGCGCCAGCTGCGTCAGGTCCATGCGCTGGGACATGACCGGCGCGTGCGCCTGCGCCATGAAGGCCACTGGATCACGGTGCAGAAAGGGCGCGTGCGCCTGACGGCCGAGTGATCCCGGAAACATCCGTAAAACCCAGTTAGAATAATCAGTTCATTTCCGGTTTTGTTCACCTGGCCGGCCTGCAGCGTTTCACGTCCTTGTCATCATGCTCATTGTCCAGAAATACGGCGGAACCTCCATGGGATCCGTCGAACGCATTCAGAACGTCGCCCGGCGCGTGGCCAAATGGCACGCGGCCGGTCATCAGGTGGTCGTGGTGCCCTCGGCCATGGCCGGCGAGACCAACCGCCTGCTGGGCCTGGCCAAGGAAATCTCGCCCCAGCCCGATCCGCGCGAACTGGACATGCTGGCCGCCACGGGTGAACAGGCCAGCAGCGCGCTGCTGGCCATCGCGCTGATGCGCCAGGGCGTGGCTGCCCGCAGCTACGCGGGATGGCAGGTGCCGGTGCGCACCGACAGCGCCTACACCAAGGCGCGCATCCAGTCGATCGACGACGCCCGGGTCCGCGCCGACCTGGACGCGGGCCGCGTGGTCATCATCACGGGTTTCCAGGGCATCGATGGCGACGGCCACATCACCACCCTGGGCCGCGGCGGCTCCGACACCTCTGCGGTGGCGGTGGCGGCGGCCATGAAGGCCGACGAATGCCTCATTTTCACCGACGTTGACGGTGTCTACACCACCGACCCGCGCGTCGTGCCCGAGGCCCGCCGCATGAACGTGATTTCCTTCGAGGAAATGCTGGAGATGGCCTCCCTGGGGTCCAAGGTCCTGCAGATCCGCTCGGTGGAATTCGCCGGCAAATATCAGGTGCCCCTGCGCGTGCTGTCCTCGCTGACCGACCCCATGGTCCCGGTCGACGAGGAAATGCACTCGGGCACGCTCATCACTTTCGAGGAAGATCAGAAAATGGAATCCGCCGTTGTCTCCGGCATCGCCTTCAGCCGCGACGAAGCCAAAGTCACCTTGCGCAACGTCCCCGACACCCCGGGCGTCGCCTATTCGATCCTGGGGCCGGTGGCCGCCGCCAACATCGACGTGGACATGATTCTGCAGAACATCTCCCAGCAGGGCATGACCGACTTCTCCTTCACCGTGAACCGCAACGACTTCGCGCGCACCCTGGACCTGCTGAAGAACCAGATCGGCCCGGCGGTCGGCGCCGGCGACGTGGTGTCGGACGACAAGGTCGCCAAGGTCTCCATCGTCGGCATCGGCATGCGCAGCCACGTCGGCGTGGCCAGCCTGATGTTCCGCACCTTGGCCGAGGAAGGCATCAACATCCAGATGATCAGCACCTCCGAGATCAAGACCTCGGTGCTGATCAACGACAAATACATGGAACTGGCCGTGCGCGCCCTGCACAAGGCCTTCGAGCTCGACCAGGAGCCCGTCGCCGCCGAGGCCTGAGCGCCGCCCGGACGGCGGCGGCCGCTGCGCGGCCGCTTGCCGATTCGTCCGGAGCCTGTGCTAGAATGCCGGTCTTGCTGGAGACGTGGCCGAGTGGTTGAAGGTACTCCCCTGCTAAGGGAGCATGCGGCTTATACCCGCATCGAGGGTTCGAATCCCTCCGTCTCCGCCAGCAATACATCCAAGATCGTCCCTGACGGTCTTTAAAGCCCTGGAGAATCAACGCTCCGGGGCTTTTTCATGTTCGCTGGACGCTTATCGCTGGACCCCACATCCATCAGCCAGGCTCAGGGGAGACTGCCGGCGCAATCCATGATGAGCTTGATGCTGGGCATGGCCCGGGCGGCGATATCCGGCTTGTCCATGGCGTAATCCAGGTTTCTGCAGGCGATCTCCACGTGTTCTTCGCCCAGCGCTTGCGCCCGCGTGCCCTGGCCGCGTTCAATGGCCTGGACGATGGCGTGGTGCTGGTAATGGGCGAGACGCATCCACTGCGAGCCGCTGTCCATGGACGACTGCATGGGCAGCATGGCGCTTGGGGCCGCAAAGGCGTGTGAGACCAGTGAGTCCATGACCCGCTTGAGCACCTGATTGCCGCAGTTGTCGACGATGAGGCGGTGGAGCTGGTCGTTCATTTCGACATAGGCTGCATAGTCATCCAGGCCCATTTCCGCCTTGTCGACGATCTCGTCGCCTTTGTCGAGACAATCACGAAGGCTTTCCAGCACCCGGCGCGGCACACCCTGCTCGGCCAGGGTGCGAGCCGCAAAGCCCTCTATCACGCCGCGCATGCGGATGGCATCGGCGACCTCCTTGGGGGTGAAGCGGCGCATCTGGTATCCGCCCCCGAGGGAGGGCTCTATCAGGCCTTCATATTCCAGACTGCCCAGTGCGAGCCGCACGGGAGTGCGGGAAACGCCCAGGCGCTCTGCCAGCGGTATCTCGGCGAGCCGTTCGCCGGGGGCGAAGCCGCCCTTGAGGATCAGGTCCCGTAGTTGAACCAGTACGCGAGACTGTTGTGAGCTCATGCCGGAAGAAGTCATGGGTTGATGCACCCCCGATTCTAACTGAACGCTGATCCGGAGGTTCGCATCCGCCCGGGCTGCGGCCCTGCGGAAATCGGCACGAGACAGCGCCTCATGACGAGGCGGCTGCCTTTGTGAAATTGGATTTATTTCTTGCCGGGATCCTTGACGGCCGCGACCTGGTCGAATTCCACGTTCTGCAACAGCCCGTCCACGCGTTTTACTTCGCGGATGTACACCGTCTGGATGATGTCGCGGGTATCAGGGTCGATTTCGACAGGACCGCGCGGGCTGATCCACTTCATGCCTTTTACCGCGTCGATGAATGCATCGCCCTGTGCGTTTCCCTTGGTTTGCTCGAGCGCCTTGTAAATCAGGTGCATGCCGTCATATCCGGCTACTGCCTGGAAATTGGGGCGGTCCTTGGGAAAGAGTTTGGCATAGGTCGTCTTGAACTTGGCGTTTTCCGGAGAGACATGGGCTTCGGAATAATGGTCGGAGGTAATCATGCCGATGGCGCTGTCGCCCATGGCGTCGAGCACGTCTTCGTCGGTGACGTCTCCGGTGGCCAGGGCTTTGATCCCGGCATCGTAGAGGCCGCGTTCTTTATAGCCTTTGGCCAAGGCAATGCCGGGCTCTCCGTTGGGTACGAACATGAATACCGCATCGGGATGACCGTCCTTGATCCGCTGGAGATAGGGAGCGTAATCGATGGTCTTGACCGGGGTTCTGATGGCCTCTGAAACCTCGCCGCCCAAGGCTGTGAAGGTCTCTTTGAATTGCTTCTCCGCATCGTGGCCCGGACCGTAATCGGCCACCAGCGTATAGGCTTTTCGAATGCCGTTATCGTAGGCCCATTGCGCCATGGGGGCCGTGTTCTGGGCCAGCGTCATCGAAACACGGGTGATATAGGGCGATTTTTCCGTGATGGACGAGGTTGCCGCATTGAGGATGATCATCGGTGTCTTGGTCTGGATCGTCAGCGGCGCCGATGCAAAAGCGTTGGGGGTCAGCGCGTAGCCTGCCAGGATGTCGACCTTGTCCTGTGTCAGCAATTGCTGCGACAGGCGTTTTGCCAGCGCGGGATCGATGCCGGTGTCATCCTTGTAGATCAGCTCGATCTTCCGGCCCGCCACGGTGTCGCCGTGTTCCTGCAGGTAGACGTCGATGCCGTGCTTGATCTGTTTGCCATAGGACGCGAAAGGCCCGGACAGGGGCATGACGACGCCGATCGTCACGGTGTCTATGCTCTTGGCGCTTGCCAGACTGGTAGCACAGAGGCCTGCGACCAGGGTCATGGATGTCAGAAATTTGGAATACTTCATGAAACGACTCCTCCTTTGTGTGGACTTCAGGGTTTGAAGCCTGTTGTGGTGGTTCTGGTGGTTCCGGGGATTTGCGGGCGTCGGGATTCAGGTGTGGCTGATTCCTTTCACCCAGCGTGCGTAAAGCCTGCAGAGGACGGACTTCATGGTCGCCGTTCTTGAATCCAGTGACTTCAAGAGGTCGTCCGGGTCGCTGACGGATGGGTTTTTCAGGCCGAATTGCTTGAGAAGCTGGTGGCCGTTTTTCTCGAAGGAAAGGTGAATCAACTCCGGGGTCATCTCGAAGTGAGACTGGACCAGCAGGTGCCGGTCTTTGGCAATGAAGGCCTGGCTGTCGCAGTGGCCGGCGGTGGCGATTTGCGCGGTGCCGGCGGGCATGTCGAAGGTGTCCTGGTGCCACTGGAACGTCAGGATGTTCTGCCCCGCAAATTCCTGCCACCATTCGCGTGAGACCGCATCGCTGCCGGTCTGGATGCTCTGCCATCCGATCTCGGCTTGGCGGTGTTTGAACGCCCGTCCGCCGAGTGCCGTGGCCAGCAATTGGCTTCCGAGGCAGTGCCCCGCCAGCGGGAGGCCGCGGGCATCGGCCTCGCGCATCAAGGCAATCTCTTGCTCGATCCAGGGCAGCGCGTCATGCACCCCCATGGAGCCGCCCATGAACACCAGCCCCCCGTAGGCGGCGCAGGTCGGCGGGACCGGCGCCCCATCCATGATCGGGATGATTTCCACCGTCTGCCCCAGCGACTGAAGGATGTCGGTGATGGTGCCCGGCGCCCCGACGCGGGTGTGCTGGAAGATTGCAATGGGTTTCATAGATGCTTTAATTCGATGTCCGGATTGGCCAGCAGTGCACGATCCACTCGTTGTCCGGCCTGAATGAGTTTTCGGCTCTGGATATGGTCGGCCGGGCGATTCACGGAATGACAGGCGGCGATCCGGTGGTCCCGGAGATAAAACACGCTGAATCGCCTGGTTTGCATATCGCCGCGCACGACGATGTCGTCGCCTGTCATGGCCAGGCCGGCCATCTGAAGCTTGATGTCGTATTGGTCGCTCCAGAACCAAGGTATCCCCGTGAACGGCTGGGGTGAGCCGATCAGCAGGCTGGCCAGCGCCCTGGCGCCGTCATTGGCGGCCTGCACGGACTCGAGACGCGCACGGCTGGGGCCACCGGGAAACGCGGGCAGCGCCATATTGGCGACATCGCCGATGGCATAGATATCGGGTTTGTCGGTCCGTCCGCAGCCATCCACCAGAATGCCGTTCTCACAGGCGACGCCGGCTTGGGCGGCCAGTTCCGTATTGGGTATGACCCCCACTCCCTGGATGACAAGGTCGCAGGGCAGCGGGTCGCCCTCGGACAAGGCGACCGCTTGTACGGCGCCCATGGCCCCCTGGATTGCCTGGACCTGGCAATCGAGGCGAATGTCCACGCCATGCGCGCGGTGTAGCTGCATGAGGTAGTCCGACATGAGCGGAGGCAGACTGCGGGCCAGCAATCGGGGTTGGCTTTCCAGGACGGTGACCGAAAGCCCTCGCTGGGCGATGGCGGAAGCCAGTTCCAGGCCGATGAATCCGCCGCCTACGACGCACACCCGGGAGGCGTGCTCGAGTGCCGCGGAAAGCCTGGTCGCATCGTTCAGCGTACGCAGGCTGTGTACACCGTCCAGGTCGACGCCGGGCGCCGACAGGATCCGGGCCCGTGCGCCCGTGGCCAGTACGAGCTTGTCGTAGCCGATCCACGGGCCGTCGCCGAGGCGGATCTGCCTGGTTTCGGTGTTCACCGAGGTCACATGGGCGCCAAGCCGCAAGTCGACGTCATGCTGCTTGAAGTAATCCGGACCCCGCAGGGCGAGGCTGTCGGCCGTCGCCTTGCCGGTCATCAAGGTCTTGGACAAGGGAGGCCGCTGATAGGGGAAATGGGGCTCATCACTGATCAAGGTGATGGGTTCGGCGTATCCCGACTCGCGCAATCGAACCGCGAGCTGAGTCCCCGCATGGGAGGCGCCGACGATGACCAGGGGACGATCGGGGGCGCTCAAATCTGCGTCTCCGGGATCTGAACGACGATGCCATCGAGGGCGTCGCTCATGCTGAGCTGGCAGCTGAGGCGGCTGTTGGGGCGACGCTCTGCCGCGGTGCCGTCCAGCAGCTCGTCTTCCATCGCGTCGGGCGGCGGCAGGAGTCCCATGAAAGCTTCGGACACGTACACGTGGCAGGTCGCACACGAGCAGCTTCCGCCGCATTCGGCCTCGATGCCGTCGACGTTATTCAGGATGGCGGCCTCCATGATGCTGGTGCCGTTCTGGGAGTCCACCTGTTTGATGGTTTCGTCTTTGAGTACGTAGTTGATGGTGGGCATGGTGCCTCCCTAGAACATTTCAAAATACTCACGCTGCTCCCAGTCGCTGACCTGGAGGTTGAAGCGCGCGATTTCTTCCGTTTTGATGTAGCAAAAATACTCAAGGAACCGCTCGCCCATTTTTTGCTGGAACAGAGGGCTCTGTCGCAGCAGGACGATCGCGTCCGCCAATGAGCGTGGCAAAGGTACGGCGGGTGTTTCATAGGGCTGGTCGGCGGACGGGCCGGGATCCAGCCGCCGCTCGATGCCATCCAGGCCGGAAAAAATCTGGGCGGCGAAATAAAGGTAAGGGTTGGCGGCCGGCTCCCCCGCCCGATTCTCGATGCGGGTCGCGGCCTGGCCCATGCCGCCCAGGACGCGCAGCAGGGCGCCCCGGTTGTCGCGCGCCCAGTTTGCGCGGTCGGGGGCAAGCGAGTGCGGACGGTATCTCCGATAGCCGTTGATGGTGGGGCACGCAAAGGCGGAGGCTGCGGGCGCATGCTGCATCAGGCCGGCCAGATAATGCTGTCCGAGCGGACTGAGTGCCTGGTCCGGCTGATCCGGCACGAACACATTGCGGCCATCGGTCGAGCTTCGGAGGGATTGATGCAGATGCCATCCGCTGGACATGACATTGGGAATCCGGGGCCGGCACATGAACGTGGCATGGTATCCGTGACGCTGGCAGACCTGTTTGACCGCATTGCGCAGGATCACCATGTTGTCCGCGGCGATCAGACCTTCTTCCGGACCGAAGACCAGTTCGAATTGACTGGGACCGAACTCGATCTCGATGGAGGTCAAAGGCAGACCCAGTTCCTGTATGGCGGCCCTCAGCCGGTCCAGAATCGGCTCGGCCGCGTCGTAGCGCAATTCGGTCAGGTATTGATAGCCGTGGTTCAAGGCAAGCACGTCAGGCGGGGTGCCGGGCTGGCCGCTGTCCGACAGACGCAGATTGGGGTCATCCAGTTTGAAGATGTGGCATTCGACCTCCAGGCCGGCAACAAAGCGCAGCTTCTTTGCTGCCAGCTCGTCCAGTGCCTTCTTCAGCAGGCCCCGCGTACCGAACGGCGAGGGGAGGCCATCTGCGGAGTAGGCGTCGCACAGCACCCAGGCGGTGCGCCTGGCCCAGGGCAGCACACGAAAGGTGGTCGGGTCCGCGACAATGGTGAAGTCGGACGCCCCCTGCAGGGGAAACGGGGTGTCCGGACACGCCTGGGAGAAGACTGGGAAAACGGTTTTGTGCGAGGTGTCCTTGCCCAGCAGGGTCGAGGTCAGATTGACCCCGCCATAGAGCACGTCACAGGCCGCGGATGCGGTGATGGTTTTGCCGCGCAGCAATCCATGCTGGTCGGGCCACATGAACCGCACGACGTCGAATTCATCGGATCGGATGCGTCGCACCCATTCTTCCGCGCACGCATGCTGGAGATCCGTCCAGGCCTGGGCACGATCAATGAAGCTTTTCATGACATGGGCTCGTCAGGCTGTGGCGTTGTTCTTTCCCCAGGGGGCGGAGGCTCTGCGCGCCCGGTCGGTCTTTTCGCAATAGCTGCCGACCTCGTCGTTTGACGCCACGCCGTCGATCGCTGCCGGTCCGGTCAGTGCTCGCGCCTGTTGCTCGTCGATCAGCATCGGTGCGGTGCCGCCTGCCGCCACACTGTCCATGGCGGACAGCAACATGCGACGATAGGTCAGGATCGCCTTGTCGGTAGTGCCCAGGTGTTCGCGCGTCCGGTCCTGGATCGGTCCCATGGATTCACAGGCCCACTGGTCATGGACATTGATGTCGCTGCCCATGCCTGTGTAGGTTTGCGTGGCCTGCTCCTCGACGCTGTAGCCGTAGTCGTTGCGCTTGTTCTTGCGCGAGGTATAAAGGGGCAGTTCGATGGTCTGCAGCCGTTGGGCGCGCATCTGGTCCTTGTCGACGGCCTCCCCGAAGCTGGTAAAGATGGCGAACCAATACGAATGCGTGTCGTCCACCGGTACATGCCACTGGGTGATCGTCATTTCGCTGCTCATGGGGATCACGAAGGCCTGCGGGAACATGAGGTTCGTCACCCGGACGTGGGTTTGCGCCTCGGACAGTTTCCGCAAGGTGGTCAGTTGCATGCCGTAAGGGGTCGTCGCGACCGAGATCTCCGGACAGTCGTATTCGCGCAGCACCTGGGTGATGGCCATCTGGGAGTCTGCCGAATGGCCGCGGAATTGCTTGCCGTAGCTTTCCTTGGTTTCCTCGTCCTCGAAAAAGCGGTGCAAGAAGGACGCGTGCGCGGGATCGATACCGACTTCCAAGGCTTGCAGCCAATTGCATTCCCACAGGCCCTTGAAGGCGAAGGTGTGGGAATCCGGCGCTTCGAAACAGTCGAAATGGGGGAAGGCGGGCGGGGTGCCCTTGCCCAGGTAGGCGAAAATGATGCCGCTCTTTTCGACAACCGGGTAGCTGGGCTGGCGGACGCGTGCGCACAGATTGCTGCCAGCCGGCTCTGCCGGGGTTTCCAGGCACTTGCCTTCGGCGTCGAACAACCATCCATGAAACGCGCAACGCACCCCCGCATTTTCGAGGCGGCCGAATGCGAGATCGGCACCGCGGTGGGGGCACTGACGATCCAGCATCCCGAGATTTCCGGATTGATCGCGGAACACGATGTATTGCCCGCCCATCAGTTCAACGGCTTTCAAGGGCCGTGGTCCGTCGAGCTCCTCTGCCAGGAGCACGGGTTGCCAGTAATGGCGCAGCAGCTGTCCGCCCGGCGTGTTCTCCCCGACCTGCGTCAACTGTTCGTTTTTTTCTGCACTGATCATGAAAATGTCCTTTAAAACAATGCCTTATGACCGTTCATCACATCTTTGGATTCCATTGGATCCCATTGCATGCAATAGTACAAGCTTCAAATTTATAGATCAATAGAATTCTGAGGTCGGCAGGGAAAAAGACAAAAAAACTAGGGTATCTCCCTAGTTTTTCAGGTGCATTGACGAGGATTTTTAGGAATGGATGCAGGGATTGGAGGTGAGACACAACTGCGCCGTTCATTGCATGCAATGAGCCGGACGTTCCGGCGACCTGGTCTTCTTTTTCAGGAGGATGCGGCATCGCCCCCGCGCCGCCCGGACGAGCAGGGGGGCGGACAAAGTCTTGGACGACTTCTCGCGCCTGTCGGTTTTGTACGGGGGGCCTTACAGCAGCGGCATCAGCCGGTCGCGGTCGTACATGGGGTCCGGCCCCGGGTGGAATTTCGTCACCTGTTCACCCTGCGGACCCATGAATACGTACATCAGCGAATTCCAGGCGTGGTCCTGCTTGTAGCGGTAGCTCCAGACGATCTGGCGCACGCTGGGCAGGCCGGCCGTGTCGACGATGGCCGGCGGGCCGAATTCGCAGCGGACCTGGGCCGCGGTCCAGGTGCCTTGCTTGAGGACCTGGAAATGCTCGTCGGTCAGGATCGGCTCGATCCGGCCCACGCGGCCCTGCGTATCGACGGTGGCCGCCCAGGCTTGCTGGCCCATGGGCTGGCTGGACCAGACCACGCGGTCGTGGCCCTGGCGGTCGGTGCATTGCAGCGTCGGGGCGCCGAACTGCGCCGTCACCTGCGACAGGGGCGTGCCCGGCGGCGTGGCGGTAAGGTTGGCGCATCCGGCCAGCAGCAGGCCGGCGCCCGTCGCCAGGCAGGCTGGAACGATTCGGGAAAGGATGGAATGCGGCATGCTGATTTCTCGGTCAAAGGGAGGCAACAATCAGCATATCCCGAAAGCCGCCGCGCGTCGCGCGTCGCGCCGCTTGAGAGGTGTCCGGATTCGACAGGCGTGGCCGGTCTTCAGCCGCGGCATCCCTCCACTCGCAGGCGGCTCATCCAAAGAACCAATAGCACACGCCGATCGAGGCCAGCACCCCGGCCAGGTCCGCCAGCAGCGCGCAGCCCACCGTGTGCCGCGCCCGCTGGATTCCCACGGCACCGAAATAGACCGCCAGGACGTAGAAGGTGGTTTCGGTGCTGCCCTGCACGGTGGCCGCCAGCAGGGACGCGAAGCTGTCGGGACCGGTATGCTGCATGGTTTCGATCAGCAGGGCGCGGGCGGCGCTGCCCGAGAATGGCTTGACCAGGGCGGTGGGCAGCGCATCGACGAACCGCGTGTCCAGGCCCGCCAGGTGTACGGTCCAGCGGATGCCGTCCAGCAGCAGGTCCAGCGCCCCCGAGGCCCGCAACACGCCGACGGCGCACAGCATCGCCACCAGATAGGGCAGCAGGTTCTTGCAGACGTCGAAACCCTCGCGCGCGCCTTCGATGAAACGGTCGTATACCGGAATGCGTTTCCACAGCCCCGCCAGCAGAAAGGCGATGATCACGCCGAACAGCACCAGATTGCCCAGCAGGGACGACAGCGCCGCCACGGCGCCGGCGCCCAGGCTGGCGAGCAGGGCCATGAATCCGCCCAGCAGCAGGGCGCCGGCGCCCAGCCAGGCCAGGACCACCGGATCGCCCAGCCGCAGGCGCTGCATGAAGGCCACCGACAGCAGGCCCGCCAGCGTCGAGGCGGAGGTCGCCAGCAGGATGGGCAGGAAGACCAGCGTCGGGTCGGGCGCGCCTTGCTGGGCGCGGTACATGAAGATCGACACCGGCAGCAGGGTCAGGGATGAGGAATTCAGCACCAGGAAGAGGATCTGGGCGTCGGTCGCGGTGCGGGGCTCGGGGTTCAATTCCTGCAGGGCGTGCATCGCCCGCAGCCCGATGGGGGTCGCGGCATTGTCCAGGCCGAGGGCATTGGCGGCGAAATTCAGGGTCATCAGCCCCAGGGCGGGATGGCCGGCGGGCACGCCCGGCATCAGGCGCCGGAACAGCGGCCCCAGCAGCCGGGCCAGGGCCTGGACCAGGCCCGCGGATTCCGCGATGCGCAGGAATCCCATCCACAAGGTCAGCGTGCCGAACAGCAGCAGCATCACCTTGACCGACAGGTCCGCCATGTCGAACAGGCTGGCGATCAGCCGGGTGAAGACCTCGGCGTCTCCCAGCGCCAGCCACTGGAACAGCGCCGCCGCCGCGGCGACCAGGAAGAAGCCCAGCCAGAGCGCGTTCAGCATGAAAGATTCCGGTTCGGGGCGGGTGAGGGCAAGGGCGGCCTCCGGGGACGAGTGTTGGATTTATACCTCGTTTTGATCTGGACGAGGGAGGACGCCCAGGCGCAGAATGGGGCTGAAATACTTTCTCACGTCATTTATTTTTCTTGATGGTTGTCAATACTGGTCACAAGTACTTCAGGTTTGTACAATGCAACGGTATTTGCAACACGTATACGTACAGAAGACGCAAGTTCATGCTTCAAGAACACTGGCCGGAAGCCGGTGGCTCCGACTTGCCAGTGGGCGTCAGCCCAGGTGCTCTCGATGTCTCAATAACACTGGTGCCGTCACGGCCTTTCAGCCGTTTCGTGATTACACCGAGCATGCGTGGCCTTCTTCAATCGTGTGTTTCTCTCTGGCCGGCATTGCGTTCCGCCCGCGTGTAATCAGTCCGACTTGTTTTTGACGACGTGCCGTCCGGTGGTCGTCCAGGCAGACCAGGAATGCCTCCCGGCGATCCAGGCCAATGCCTCCGAGGAGAATTGACACATGAAAAATCAAAAGAACCCCCTCACGTTGCTGGGCGTCGCCCTGGCCCTGGCGTTTTCCACCACCGTGTACGCCGAAAGCGTCACGCTGTCGCAGGCGGTCGAATCCGCCGTGCTGAACAACCCCGAAGTCGGCGCCCGGTTCCAGGACTTCCAATCCGGCCTGGAAGGCCAGAAGGTCGGCCGCGGGCGGCTGCTGCCGGAAGTCAACCTGCAAGGCTGGACTGGCCGCGAATGGCGCGGCAGCAGCGACAACAACGGCTCGACGGACTGGTCCCGCAACGGCTACAGCCTGTCGCTGCGTCAGCTGCTGTTCGACGGCTTCTCCACCATCAATGACGTGCGCCAGCTGGGCTTTGAAAAGCTGTCCGCCTACTACACGCTCAAGGCCACGGTCGACGACATGGCCCAGCAGGCCACGCAGGCCTACCTCGACGTGCAGCGCTATCGTGAACAGGTCCGTCTGGCCGAACAAAACTACAAGCTGCACAACGACATCCTCAAGCAGATCTCCGAACGCAGCGATTCCGGCGTCGGGCGCGGTGTGGACGAGGTCCAGGCCCAGGCGCGGGTCGCCCTGGCGCAGACCAACCTGATGACCGCCACCGGCAACCTCAATGACGTCACCCAGCGCTACCAGCGCCTGGTGGGCGCCGTGCCGCCGGACACCCTGGCCGAGGCGCCGAACGTCGACAAGGACCTGCCCAAGAACCCGACCGACTTCAGCCAGTCCGTGCGCGTGAATCCCACCGTGCTGTCCAAACAGGCGCTGGTGCAGGCCGCCGAGCGCGGCAAGGCCTCGGCCCAGGGCCGCTTCGCGCCGACCCTCGAGCTGCGGGCCGCCACCGGGCGCGACCGCTCGGATCCGCCCTACATCAACGACCAGTCTGTGCAAAGCTCCAACGTGCAGCTGATGGCCTCCATCAACCTGTTCCGCGGCGGCGCCGACAGCGCCCGCGTGCGCCAGACGGCCGCGCAGACCTATGCCGCCCGCGACGTGCGCGACTACACCTGCCGCAACGTCCAGCAAGAGCTGTCCATCGCCTGGAACAACATCGTGCGACTGCGCCAGCAGATGCCTTTCCTGCAGCAGCACGAGCGCGACATCTCGCAGGTGCGCGTCGCCTATCTGCAGCAGTTCAAGATCGGCCAGCGCACCCTGCTCGATCTGCTGGATACCGAAAACGAGCTCTTCGATGCCCGCCAGGCCCTGACCAACGGTGCGTTCGACCTGCGGGTCGCTGAATTCCGCTGGCTGAGCCTGTCGCACCGTCTGCTGCCGGCGCTGAACCTGGGTGATCCCTATGCGGACCAGCCCGACGAGGCCAACAAGCTGCAGTTCCCCGACGAGATCCTCAAGGCCTGCCTGACGCCGCTGCCCAACACCGCCAGCCTGCAGCCCGTCCAGGTGAACTACCGCTCCGGGATGAAGCCGCCCGAGCTGACGCCGGCCGGTGGCGCAGCCCCGACCGGCAAGGCCGCCGGCTGGAACTGAGCGGCAAGGCTCAGCGGGCCCGTCCGGGTCCGTTGCTTGCGGAGCGACGGGTTGCCGGCAGGCAACCCGGTTGTTTCGATGAATCAGGAATCTCGCTGTGCCCATTGATCACGATCGCCTGAAGCAGGACCTGTCCCAGCTGGATGCCGGATTCATCCGGGTCCTCGAGGATCTCATCGACGCGCTGATCGCCAATGGAACTCTGAGGCTGACGGACCTGCCGCCCCGCGCCCTGGAAAAACTTTCCCAGCGCAAGCAGGCGCGCCAGCACCTGCATGACGCGCTGGACCTGATTCCCGACGAGACGGACGAAAACGGCATTCTCTGATGCCCGAGCCCCGTATGGATACCAATTCGGAAATTCTCCAGTCGTCGCCCGCCGACGCGGATCCGCCCGCGGCCACGCCGCACCAGTTGCATGACGACCCCCTGCTGGCCAGCCTGGTGCTGGTGACGCAGTTGCTGGGGCGCCCCTGCACGGCGCAGCAGCTGTCCTCGGGCCTGCCGCTGGTCGACCAGCGGATCACGCCGTCCCTGCTGGCTCGGGCCGCCAGCAGAGCGCAATGCAGCGCCCGCATCGTGCGCCGCAGCCTGGGCGGCTGGTCGCGCGGGGTCTTTCCCGCCATCCTGTTCCTGAAGAACCAGCGCACCTGTGTCCTGATCCGCGAGCGTGCCGACCAGTACCTGGTCCAATACCCCGAATCGCCCGAGCCCGTCGAAATCCACAAGGCCGACCTGGAGGTCGAATACGCCGGCCTGGCGGCCTTCGTGCGGCCCAAGTTCCGCACCGAGGACCGCACCCAGGACGCGCACATGCGCGCCCGCAGCGGCCACTGGTTCTGGGCCGCGATGCTGGGCAACTGGAAGATGTACCGCGACGCCGTGGCCGCCGCCGTGCTGATCAACATCTTCGCGCTGGTCATGCCGCTGTACACGATGAACATCTACGACCGCGTGATCCCCAACAGCGCGGTCGAGACCCTGTGGGCGCTGACCATCGGCATTGCGCTGGCCATGGTGTTCAACCTGGTGCTGACCGCGATCCGGGCCTACGTCGTCGACATCGCCAGCAAGCGGGTGGACGTCGAACTGTCCTCGCGCATCATGGAGCAGGTGCTCGACCTGCGCATGGAAAGCCGCCCGGTGTCGGTGGGCTCTTTCGCGTCCAATCTGCGCTCTTTCGAGTCCGTGCGCGATTTCATCGCCTCGGCTAGCCTGACCACCCTGGTCGACCTGCCTTTCGTCGCGCTGTTCCTGGCCGTGCTCGCCTGGATCTCGCCCTGGATGGTGCTGCCGCCGCTGGTCGCCATCCTGGTCATCGTGATCGTGTCGCTGTTCTCCCTGGCGCGGGTCGAGAAGATGACGCTGGAATCCTTCCAGGCGGGGGCGCAGCGCAATGCCGGCCTCATCGAGGCCCTGAACGGCATGGAGACCGTCAAGGCCCTGAACGCCCAGAGCCATTCCCAGCGCATGTGGGAGGAATCCACCCGCTGGCTGGCCGAATTGGGCGCCCACATCAAGCTCACCTCGTCGATCACGGTCAGTTTCGTGCAGACCAGCCAGCAGCTGGTCAACATCAGCGTGGTGGTGATCGGGGTCTACCTGGTCCAGGACGGCATGACCATGGGCGGCATCATCGCCGCCTCCATGATCTCGGGGCGCTGCCTGGCGCCGCTGGGCCAGGTCGTGGGCCTGATGATGCAGTACCACAACGCCAAGGCCTCGCTGAAATCCATCGACAACTACATGGCCATGCCGGTCGAGCGCCCGGCGGGGCAGGCGTTCATGCCGCGCCCGCTGCTGCGCGGCGGGATCGAGTTCCAGGGCGTGACCTTCGCCTATCCCAATACCCAGATGGCGGCGCTGGACAACGTCAACTTCCGCATCCAGCCCGGCGAAAAGGTCGGCATCATCGGGCGGATCGGCTCGGGCAAGACCACGCTGGAAAAACTGGTGCTCAAACTCTACGCCCCGGTGCAGGGCGCGGTCCTGCTCGACGGCATCGACCTGAACCAGATCGATCCGGCCGACGTGCGCCGCACCATCGGCTACGTGCCCCAGGACCCGGTGCTGTTCTACGGCACGCTGAGACACAACCTGACCATCGCCTCACCCTTCGCCAGCGACGAGGACGTGTTGCGCGCCGCCCAGCTCGCGGGGGTCGATGAATTCGCCGCCGGCCACCCGGAAGGCTACAACATGATCGTCGGCGAACGCGGCGATTCCCTGTCGGGCGGCCAGCGCCAGTCGATCGCCATCGCCCGCGCCCTGGTCAACGATCCGCAGATCCTGCTGCTCGACGAGCCCAGCAGCAACATGGACCACCAGAGCGAGTCCCAGCTCAAGGCCCGCCTGCGGGCGGCCAGCCACGGCAAGACCATGATCCTGGTCACCCACCGCACCTCGCTGCTGGACCTGGTGGACCGGCTGATGGTCATCGACCACGGCCGCATCGTGGCCGACGGGCCCAAGGCGCAGGTGGTCGAGGCGCTGCGGCAGGGCCGCATCGGCGGCGGACGCAGGAGCTGATCATGGGACTGTTGCCACACTGGTTCGACCGCCTGCGTTCCTCCTTCGCCCCCGACGACAAGGGCGGCGGCAAGGACATGATCGGCGATGCCGTCTGGACGCTCAGCCAGCAGCGCACGCGCGGCTCGCGCGCCCTGATCTGGGTGTCGCTGCTGACCATCGGCGTGCTGGTCTTCTGGGCGTCCACCGCGCAGATCGACGAGGTCGTGCGCGGCGAAGGCAAGGTCGTGCCTTCCCGCCAGGTGCAGATCGTGCAAAGCCTGGACGGCGGCGTCGTGCAGGAAATCCTGGTGCGCCCCGGCGACAAGGTCGTCAAGAACCAGGTGCTGCTGCGCATCGACCCCACGCGGTATTCCTCGTCCCTGGGTGAAAACCGGGCCGAGGCCCTGGCCCTGAAGGCCAAGGTCGCCCGTCTTGAGGCCATCGCCAACGACAAGCCCTTCCTGGCGCCGCCCGACGTGCTGGAACAGGCGCCGCACCTGGCGGAACAGGAACGCAACGTCTGGCAGGCCCGCAGCCGCGAACTGCAGGCCAATCTGGAAGTCGCCCGCGAACAATTGAACCAGCGCCAGCAGGAACTGCGATCCACCACCGCCAACCGCGACCAGGCGGCCACCGCCTGCAGCCTGTCCTCGCGCGAATATTCCATGACCAAGCCGCTGCTGGCCAGCGGCGCCGTGTCCCAGGTGGACCTGCTGCGCCTGCAGCGCGACGTGGCGAAATACTGCGGCGACCAGAAGGCCGCCGCCGCGCAGATCGACAAGATCCAGGCCGCCATCCAGGAGGCCGAGGCCAAGCTGCGGGAAACCGAAGTCACTTTCCGCAACCAGGCCCGCACCGAGCTGTCCGACACCCGGGCCAAGCTGTCCTCGCTGCTGGAAGGCCAGATCGCCCTGGCCGACCGCGTGACCTCGTCCAACATCCGGTCCCCCGTCAACGGCACGGTCAAGACCCTGACGGCCAACACGGTCGGCGGCGTCGTGCAGCCCGGCAAGGACATCATGGAGATCGTGCCGTCCGACGACACCCTGCTGCTGGAGGTCAAGGTCAACCCGCGCGACATCGGCTTCCTGTATCCGGGCCAGCAGGCGGAGGTCAAGTTCACCGCCTACGACTTTTCCATCTACGGCGGCCTGCAGGGCCACGTCGAGGAAATCGGCGCGGATTCGATCACCGACGAAAAGGGCAATTCCTATTACCTGGTCAAGGTCCGTACCGAAAAATCCTATGTCGGCAGCGATGAGCGGCCCATCATCCCCGGGATGATGGCCGAGGTCCACATCCTGACCGGCAAGCGCACCTTGATGCAGTATCTGCTGAAACCTGTTCTGCGGGCGCATTCCAACGCGTTCCGGGAGCGTTGAGGAGGAATGCACGGATGACATTACCGGTTCTGCTGCTGACGGCCGATGATGCGCTCTACCAGCACTGGTCAGGCTTGGCCCAGGCGGACTGGGCCCCCGCGCGGGGCACGCGCCTGGGCGATCTCGTCCCCTGGGGGCGGCGCGGCGTGCTCGTCATCCTGGATGCCCGGCTGCTGCCGCACGCGGGGGCGGCCGTGCCGGCCATTCCGCCCGGCCTGCAGATCGTCGTGGCCAGCACCCATCCCGGCGACCCCGAAGGCCAGCGCGCCCTGGTGGCCGGCGCCGCCGGCTACGTGCATGCCTACATGCCGGTCCAGGGGCTGGACCGCGTCCTGCGCCACGTGATGACCGGGGAAATCTGGGTCGGCAAGAGCATGCTGTCCCGCATGCTCAGCCAGATCGGCCAGGCATCGCCCGAACCCGACCAGGACTGGGCCCGCGACCTGACGGTGCGCGAGCGCGACGTGGCGCGCTACGTGGCCCTGGGGCATTCCAACCAGTCCATCGCCGAGAGCCTGGGCATCACCGAGCGCACCGTGCGGGCGCACATTTCCGCGATCTTCGAAAAGCTGGGCGTCACCGATCGCCTGATGCTGGCGCTGCGCGTGCACGGCATCGACCAGCGCGCCAAGCGCAGCCTGGACGCGTGACGGCTGTCCGGCGCCTGCGGCTGCCCGCGCCGGCGGACGGCCCTCAGGCAGCCGCCAGCTGCACGATCTGATTCAGCACGACACAGGCTTCCGCGAATGCGGCGTCCGACAGGCGCCGCATGGGGTGAGGGCTTGCCTCGCGCATGCGCCAGTCGAAGGATTTCGGCTGGTGGCAAAGGACATAGCTGGTCTTGCCCGCCTTTCGGCCCGAGGCGGCGCCCGCGATAACAGCAAACGGATTGTCGGCGTTGTATTCCGCGGTCGTCATGGGCAGCCCTACGACCAGCGAGGTATGGCTGTTGAACGCCTTGGGCGAGAGCACCAGAAACGGATGCCGGTCACGCATCTCCCGGCCTGCCTGCGGATTGCAGTCGATCCAGATGATCTCCTGCCGATCCGGGACCCAGTCTGCTGCCGTATGCCGGTTTTCCCCGGCGCCTACCATTTTTCGGCCCCGACGGGCGCCGGGTTCATGGCTTCGCCCCCGTGGCGGTCGGGGTCGTAGCGGGACAAGCGCTGGGCCAGCGTGGGGGCGGCATGCGCGAGGGGCGTGATGATGACGCGTCCCTGTTCGACCGTGATGTGGACGCGCTGGTCGGCATGCAGATGCGCCGCGCGCGCGACAGCGGCCGGCAGCCGGACTCCCAGGTTGTTGCCCCAGTGCTTGATGTCCAGGATTGCCTCTGCCATGCCGATTTCCATAGATGTTTATCCAATGTTTAAACATTAATCTGAAATTCCTGGATCGTCAACCGCCTTTAATAGTGATGCACGTGCGCGCCCGCGGCCAGATCGCAATACTCCGAATGGACCAGTTCGTCCCGCTTTGCGGGACGAACGCCCTAGGGTAACTACTGAGCCGGGAATCCCCCGGCATTGGCTGTAACGACAATATCGACAGGATGTAAGCACGCGTAGCATTGCCTTCCATGATCGCCGCCCAAGCGTATTGAGCGCACCGGCTGGCACCACCGGATTCATTCACGAATTCACCACTGGGGAAAGCACATGGCTACCGATACCGTCCTGATCACCCACGTCACTGGCAAGGCCTGGATGCGCAATGCCGATGGTCAACTGATCGCCCTGCACGAAGGCATGCGCGTGCCGGTCGATGCGCACATCCTGACGGACGGCGGCGCCAGCGTGACGCTGCAGGCCACAGGCGTGCCCCCGGTGATCGTCGGCCAGAACACCGACATGCTGGTGTCCGAGGATCTGGCCCAGGCCCAGCCGCAGCCGGCCGACAACGCCGTCACGCCGCCGGCCGATCCGGTCGCCGACCAGGTCCTGGCCGCGCTGGACGCCGGGCAGGATCCGTTCAGCGTCCTGGATCCGACCGCCGCGGTGCTGACTGGCGGCGGTGGCGGCGGCGCGAGCTTCACGCGCCTGGCTGCCATCACCGAAACCGTGTCCCCGCTGGATCTGGCTTATCCCCGCGCTGGCGTGGAGACGCCGGAATTCGTGCAGCTGGGCGGCGCCGGGGCCGCGGCGGCCGACGTGCCCGCCGCGCCGACGCTGGACATCCCCGATCTGAACGACAATCCGGGCGGCGATGATGGCAATCCGCTGCTGCGCCCGGGCACCTTCACCATCGGCGAAGCCGACACGGCCACGGGTGTCGACGGCAGCTTCACTTTCTCCGCCCCTGCCGGCCTGGCTTCCCTGGTGTTCAACTTTTCGGGTGAAACCGGCACGGATGGCGGCGATCCCGGGGCCGTGCTCACGTCCCAGACGGTGACCCTGGCCCAGCTTGCCGCGGCAACGCCGGGCGCTCCTATCGTCATCGATACGGACCGCGGCGTCCTAACGCTGACTGGCTACAACCCCGCCACGGGCACCGTCACCTACCACTACGTGTCCGACGGCTGGCAGAATCACACGGGCGCGGCTGTCGATGCCTCCATCGGACAGTATCTGCCCGATTCCGTCGGCGTCACCGTGATCGACGGCCTGGGGCGTTCCGTCACCAGCACGATCGTCGCGGCCATCACGGATACGGATCCCCTGGCCCGCCCCGATACCGCCAGCGTGACGGAAGACACCGCCCTGCAAGCCGCGGGCAACGTCATCGCGGGCGCCGGGATCGACAGCCAGGATACCTTGGCGGCGGACCCCACCCACGTGACCGCGATCCAGGCGCCCGGCGCGGCAGACGGCACCGCCGTGCCTGAAAGCGGCACGGTGACCGTGCAGGGCGCCTATGGCGACCTGACGATCGATGCCGACGGCAACTACACCTACACGCTGGCGGGCGAGGGCGATCCGCGCTATGGCGACGTGCAGGCGCTGGGGATGGATGCCCACCCCACGGAAATCTTCACCTACACGCTGACCGATCAGGATGGCGACGCCTCGGCGACGACGCTGACGGTCACCGTCAACGGCACCAACGACGCGCCGACGATCACGTTCGGCGGCGACAACGGCGCCGACGCGAACGCCGCGGTGTCGGAAGAGGGCCTCGGATTCGGCATCCTGCCGCCGCACGGGCCCGGCATTCCGGATGCCGACGGCGCTCCGGATACGACCAACAGCGCCGCGGACGGCGGCACGTTCACCGTCCACGATGTGGATGCGGGCGACACGGTGACGGTCAAGCTCGGCACGCCGTCCGATTCCCTGACCTCGGCCGGTCAGGCCGTGCACTGGACAGTGTCGGGCGACGGCCAGACGCTGACGGGCCAGATCGGCATCACGTTTTGGGGGCAGTTCTTCCCCTTGGCCGACGTCATCCGGGTCTCCCTGCACGACAATGGAGGCGGCAATTATTCCTACGACGTGAATCTGCTGGCGCCGATCGATCATCCGAACGCCAGCCTTGAGGACGCACTGAACCTGAGTGTGCCCATCCTGGTCACGGACAACCACAATGTGACGACGACGGGCAACCTGAACGTCGGCATCCAGGACGACAGCCCGTCCGCCACGAACGACAATGGCGGCCTGGTGGTCGAGGATGCCCATGGACCGGCGGCGGTCCTGGGAGGCAATGTTCTCCTGAACGATGCCGGCTGGGGCGCGGACGGTCCGAAGAATGTGTTCGGCGGCTTCCAGTGGGACGGCCACGACGCGGTC
Organism: Castellaniella sp.; assembly: GCA_035707805.1. Taxonomy (GTDB): domain Bacteria; phylum Pseudomonadota; class Gammaproteobacteria; order Burkholderiales; family Burkholderiaceae_B; genus Castellaniella. The sequence goes on from DASSTS010000002.1 coordinate 60,110, forward strand.
CAGGTGGATGGGGCCGGCAACCCGGTAGCCGGTGGCGCCAGCCTGTCCGACTACGGACATCTGAGTCTCGCGGCGGGCGGTGGCTGGGTCTTCACCCTGAACAACGGCAAGGAGGCGACCCAGGCGCTGGCCGAGGGCGAGACCCGCTCCTTTGCCATCCAGTACACCACCACCGACAACGACGGCGATACCTCGACGGCGACGTTGACGATCACCGTTAAGGGCACCAACGATGCGCCGACGATCACGTTCGGCGGCGACAATGGCGCGGACGCCAATGCCGCGGTCTCGGAAGAGGGCCTCGGATTCGGCGTCCTGCCGCCGCACGGGCCCGGCATTCCGGACGATGCCGGCGCTCCGGATACGACGAACAGCACCAAGGACAGCGGCACGTTCACGGTGCACGACGTGGACGCGGGCGACACGGTGACGGTCAAGCTGGGCACGCCGTCCACGGTGCTGACGTCGGACGGTCAATCCGTGCACTGGACGGTGTCGGGCGACGGCCAGACGCTGACCGGCCAGGTCGGTGTCATGTTCCTGGGGCATTTCGTCCCCCTGACCGATGTGATCAAGGTTACGCTGCACGACAATGGCAGCGGCAACTATTCCTACGACGTCAAACTGCTGGCGCCCGTCGATCATCCGGACACCAGCATCGAGGACGCCCTGAACCTGGGCGTGCCCATCCTGGTCACGGACAGCCACAATGTGACGACGACGGGCAACCTGAACGTTAGCATCCAGGACGACAGCCCGCTGGCGGTCAATGACAACGGCGGCACGGTTGTCGAGGACGCCCATGGGCATGCCGCGGTCCTGGGCGGCAACGTCATGGTCAACGATATCGCGGGCAGCGGCGCCTGGGGCGCGGACGGCCCGAACGATCTGCTCCACGGCTTCGCCTGGAACAACGCCGACAATGCGGCGGCGCAGGCCGATCTGTCGCAATACGGCACGCTGAAGCTGGACGCCCTGGGGAACTGGAAGTTCACCCTGGACAGCTCCAAGCCCGCCACGCAGGCGCTGGGCGAGGGGGACACCAAGGACTTCGTCCTCAAGTACACGCTGACGGACAACGACGGCGACACCTCGCAGGCCTCGCTGACGATCCACATCCAGGGCGCCAATGACAAGCCCACGATCACCTTCGACCAGAATGGCGGCCACGCAGTCGTGTCCGAAGAAGGTCTGACGGCGGCGGGCGGCAACTACGACGACGGCATCGCCGGGCATGGGAACGATGTTCCCAGCGGCGACCAGACCGACGAGCGCTCCGCATCGGGTTTCTTCACCGTCTCGGACGTGGACGGGGATACGCCGGTCGTGACGCTGGGTGCAGGCGTGACGGCGGCCAGCCCGACGAATCCCGTCGGCTATGCCGGTGCGCTGCAATCCCACGGCGCGGACATCCAATGGTCCGCCGACGCCAGCGGCCATGCGCTGACCGGCTATATCGGCACTCCCGGCCAAGACGACTATCGCGAAATCATCCAGATCGATCTGACGCCGGGCGCCGACGGGCATTATGACTACACGGTGACGCTGAAGGGCGCCATCGACCATCCGATCACGGCCGACGCGGCCGAGGATGTGTTGAACCTGAACATCCCGATCACGGTGGACGATGGCCATGGCGGTGTCACCCAGTCCGCCATCACCGTGCGTGTCGAGGACGACAGCCCGCATATCGACACGGCCGACGCGCAGGGTTCCGTGACCGTGACCGACATTCCGGACGTTTATGTCGGGACGGTCGACTTCACGGGGAGTGCGTCCGGCAATTCGCTGAGCTTCGACGGCGGCGCCATCGTCGTCACGGCCAAGGGATTCACCTCGGCGACGGATTCCACCCTGACCGACGCAGGCGTCCAGCAGTCTGGCAACGGCCTGGGCGTGATCAGCGCGGGCGAACCCTACCATGTGCTGCCGGGCGAGGTCGATTTCCGGAATTTCCAGAACGGCCAGAACGCCTCCGAGACCCTGACCGTCGCCCTGCAGGACGGCAAGGTCGCCTATAGCGCACACGTCGAATTTTCCGTCATGTTCGGCGGCGAGCTCGAATCCGGCGTGGTGGAATTCTGGCGGGACGGCGTCAAGGTCGGACAGCAGGGCTTCGATTCCGATGCCGGCTCGGGCAATTACGCGGCGGACTTCAATGCCGACAGTTTCGGCGGCTTTGATACGCTGGTGTTCCGGGCGACCAGCAACGGCAACACCGATTTCAGCGACAACAGCGACTTTGCCGTCAAGAGCATTACGTTCGGCGGTTCCGACCTGCCTCAGGCCCTGGCCTATGGCACGGGCCAGCTCGGCTACCAGTACGGCGCCGATGGCGCTGGCGGCGCGCACTGGAACCTGCCCGCGGCCGGCAGCATCCAGGCGGACGGCCAGGACGTCGCCATCACGATGAGCGGCAACGGCACCGTGATGAACGGCATGGTCGGCGACCAGCTGGCATTCCAGTTGATCCTGTCTCCCGCGACCGGCAAATGGGAATTCTTCGAGTACAAGTCCCTGTCCGACGCGGATGGCCAGCACCTGACCGCCTTGCCGTTCTCCTACACGGTCACGGACGCCGATGGCGATCCTGCCGTGGGCCGGATCACCATCGGCCTGCCGGACCTCAACCATGCGCCCGTCATCGCCGATGGTTCGGTGGCCGTGTCCGAGGAAGGGCTGGCCAGCGGCCTGCCCGATGCCTCCGGCACGCCCGACGACACGACCAATGTCCGCACCCATTCCGGCACGCTGAACATCACCGATCCGGACAGCGGCGACACGCATACGGTCGCCCTGGTGAAGCCAGCGGACGACGCCCTGACCTCCCAGGGCAAGCCGATCGTCTGGGCCCTGTCGGACAGCGACCACACCCTGACCGGCACGGTGGACGGCCAGCCCGTGATCACCGTGACGATCAACGATGCCGGCGCCTACGACGTCACCCTGCAGGGACAGATCGACCATCCGAACCACGGCACGCCGGGGCATGGCGTCGAAGACGTGCTGCCCCTGGGAATCGGCGTGCAGGTCTCCGACAATCAGGGCGGCTCCGGCAGCGGCACCCTGACGATCAACATCGAGGACGACAGCCCTGAATTCGGGCAAGTCACCGATGCCACCCTGCCCAACGAGGCGGGTGAGACCGCCGGCGTCCTGGAATTCCATACGGGCGCCGACGTCGTCGGCGCATCGCTGGCAGTGTCTGGCGTGACCGGCCTGCCCCATGGCTGGACCACCAGCGCGACGGGCGGCGATTCCATCAACATCTACGCGCCGGGCAATACGCATGACGCGGTCTTCACCGTGACTCTGAAGGGCGACGGCACCTACGATGTCGTCCAGCACATGGCGCGGCCGGATACGATGACCCAGATCGATCTGCCGGCTGGCGATACGCCCAATGGTCCTAGCACCAGCTATGACTGGGGATTCGTGACGCTGACCGCCGGTGGCGGTAGCACATTGAATGGCAACGATGGCCACGGTTTCGGCGTCGGCAACACGTGGTTCCAGAAGAACGAAAGCTTCACCCTGACTTTTGACGAGTCCGTGTCGGGCTTCAAGCTGGAAATCGAAAAGGTCGACACGGCCGGCAAGGTGGCGGTCAAGCTGTGGCATGGCAGCGAATCCGAGACGATATTCGTGAATATCGGAACGGGTGCGGACATGCTGGAGATCACCTCTGCCCAGTTGGCGGCGGCGGGCGCGACCTTCACCGAGTTCGACAAGGCAGTCGTGACTGGACTGGATACCGACGCCAGGCACGATCTCAAGATCTCCTTCGGCAACGAACTGTCGTACACCAAGGCCACGCCGGCGGATGCACTGGGCTTCACGGTGCACGTGACGGGTATGGATGGCGACCAGGATTCGGTGACGACGTCGTTCGACGTCACCTCCAAGCCCAACACGCCGCCGGAATTCCTCAGCGGTTCCGATACGGCCGCGACGGCGCCGAACGATGATGCCTACGTCTTCACGGCGGCGGATCCCGACTCTGGCACCCCGGTCGTCGGCCAGGTGGCGGCGCACGATGCCGATGGCGACACCCTCAGTTATCACATCACGGACGGCAACAGCGGTGGCGCCTACAGCATCGACACGGCGACCGGGGAAATCCGGGTCGACAGCTCGAAGGTCGGCGACCTGTTCGGCAAGGAGCAGACCGATACGCTGACGGTGAATGTGTCGGACGGCAAGGGCGGCACGGACACCGCGACGGTCGACATCCACCTGGTTGGCGACAAGCTGGTGACCGGCACCAACGAGCAGAACACCCTGAACGGCAACGTCGGCAACGACATCCTGCTGGGCGATCAGGGCGGCGCCGACGTCACGGTGCGGCCGGGCCAGAACTACAACATCGCGCTGGTGGTGGATACTTCCGGCTCGATGGATGACGATTCCGGCCAGACCAAGGAAGTCTGGGTGGAAAGTAGAGAGTGGAGATGGACAGGGTTTTTGCAGGGAGAATGGGTCGACACGAGCCATTTTGAAACCCAGGCCATGTCCCGCATGGAACTCGTCCAGGAGGCCCTGAAGAACCTGGCTGCCCAGCTGGCCAACCATGACGGCAAGGTCAATGTGGCCTTGATCGGGTTTGGCGAGAGCGCCAAGGACGTCACGCCGAATCACGGACAGTCGGGCTATGTATTCAAGGATTTCGATGCCTCGAAGCTGCAGGACTTGATCGACAAGATCGATGCCATGCATGCCAGTGGCGCCACCAACTACGAAGACGCGTTCAAGCAGACGGGGGACTGGTTCCAGTCGCTGCCTTCGGATAGCAGCTACAAGGACCTGACGTTCTTCCTGACCGACGGAGATCCCACGACCCATATCGGGGAAGGCGGCGGCAGCTACACGAATTACGGTGACGTGGCGAATGCCCTGGATGATTTTGAGCGGGTTGCCGGTTACGGCGAGGTCCATGCGATCGGAATCGGCGCCGGCATCAACGAGAACATCCTGGCGTTCTTCGACAGCACGGACGTGACCGGCCAGCCGTGGGTCGAGCTTCCGGACGGCAGCTGGGTGCACGCCGATGCCGGCCAAGTCGATATCGTCAACAATGCCACCGACCTGAATGCCGCGCTGCAAGGCGGCGGGCCGGACAGCATCGATCCGCTGCCGGTCAGCGGTGACACCCTGTCGGGCGGCGACGGCAATGACATCCTGTTCGGCGACGTCATCAATACCGACAACCTGACGTGGGCGGGGCGCCCCGACAATCTGCCGGACGGCTCGGGCCTGGATGCGCTGAAGGCCTTCCTGAAGTCCGACCTGGGCCACGACGCGACGAGTCATGACATCTACGACTACATCCAGGGCCATGCCGATCAGTTCAATGTCGCGGGCGATGTCCGGGGCGGCAACGACACGCTGGACGGCGGGCGCGGCGACGACGTTCTCTATGGCCAGGGTGGCAATGACACCCTGATCGGCGGCGCCGGCAACGATACCCTCTACGGCGGTGCCGGCAACGACACGTTCGTGTGGAAGCTCGGCGATCAGGCGGAAGCCGGCCAGCCGATGGCGGAGGATCACGTCAAGGACTTCGGGGTGAATGCCGCCAGCGTCAACGGCAAGGACGTTCTGGACCTGAGCGATCTGCTGCAGGGCCATACGGATGGCGCTACGCCGGGCGATCATGGCGATCTGACGCAGTACCTGCACATCACGGGCGATGGCAACAAGACCATCATCGATGTGAAGGTCAATGCTGACGGGTCCGCAGCCGACCACGTCACCCAGCAGATCGTCATCGACAACATCGATCTGACGGCCGGCCATGGCGGCGACTCGCAGGCTCATCTCATCAACAGCCTCATCAACGATGGGAAGCTGAAGGTCGACAACCACTGATCGGGATTCGATTCCGAGCCCCTTCCTCTCATCCCGGACTGGTATCCGGGATGAGAGGATTTCCGAATTACGGGTTTTTACCCGTGCGTCAGGCCTCCGGATTGGCTTTGACGCCAATACGAAGGCTCCTGTCATACGCGTAGCATTCCGAAACACGATCACCGTCGCCGCGTGTTCTCATTGGCCGGTGACACCGAACTCACCCCTGGGGAAAGCACATGGCTACCGATACCGTCCTGATCACGCACGTCACTGGCAAGGCCTGGATGCGTAACGCTGATGGGCAACTGATTGCGCTGCACGAAGGCATGCGCGTGCCCGTCGACGCCCACATCCTGACGGACGGCGGTGCCAGCGTCACGCTGCAAGCCACTGGGGTGCCCCCGGTGATCGTGGGCCAGAACACCGACATGCTCGTGTCCGACGACCTGGCCCAGGCCCAGCCGCAGCCCGCCGACCACGCTGTCGCGCCGCCGGCCGATCCGGTCGCCGACCAGGTCCTGGCCGCGCTGGACGCCGGACAGGATCCTTTCAGCGTTCTGGATCCGACCGCCGCGGTGCTGACCGGCGGTGGCGGCGGCGGCGCGAGCTTCACGCGTCTGGCCAGCATCACCGAGACCGTGACGCCGCTGGACCTTGCCTATCCGCGTGCGGGCGTGGAAACGCCGGAGTTCGTGCAACTGGGTGGAGCGGCTCCGGCGCCGACGGACGCTGCGCCGGCTCCGACACCGGCTGGCCCGACCATTGATGTGCCTGACACGAACGATCAGCCTGGCGGTGATGGTCAACCGCCCGTTGCGGTGCCTGGCAATTTCAGCATCGTCGAATCGGATACGGGGGTCGGCGTCGAAGGCACGTTCAGCTTCACGGCTGCAGGCGGACTGCAGGCCTTGGTATTCAATTTCGCCGGCGAAACCGGTACGCCGGGTGGCGACGCTGCTCCGGCGGATGCTTCTCAGCTTGTCACGCCGGCCCAGTTGCTGGCTTCTTCCGGGACTCCGATCCAGATCGACACGGACCGCGGGCTGCTGGTGATCACCGGCTACAACCCGGCGACGGGCGAAGTCTCTTATCGCTATACCTCCGACGGAGCGCAGGACCATCGGCAGGGCGACGGCGAATCGGTGCTCGACTCTATCGGCATCACTGTGGTCGATGGCCAGGGAAGAACCGCTTCGTCGGATCTGGTGGCGAACATTACGGACATGGTGCCGGTGGCCAATCCGGATACCAATGCGATCGGGGAAGACGGCAGTTCGGTAACCGGCAATGTGCTGGGCGCCGCGGGGGCGTCCGCGGGCGATGTCGCGGACACGCAAGGCGCCGATGGCGCCAAGGTGACGGGCGTTCAAGAGCCGGGCGCGGCGGGCAGTTCGGCCGTGGCCGACAGCGGCGCGACGGTGTTTCATGGCCAATATGGCGATCTGACGATTGATGCGCAGGGCCAGTACACCTACACGCTGGCCGCCGAAGGCGACCCGCGCTACCTGGCGCTGCAAGGCCTGGCCGAAGGCCAGCAGGTCGATGAAGTCTTCAAATACACGTTGACTGACGGGGACAATGACCAGTCCTCGGCCGATCTGACGATCAGGGT
>DASSTS010000003.1:0-5396 GCA_035707805.1 Castellaniella sp.
AGATCGCCGGCATGGAGCGTGACCAGGCGCGTGATGACGCGCAGGCCACACATCAGACGTTGGACCGGCTGCAGGCCGACATCGACACCCTGGCGGCCGCTGGCCGGCGAGCCGCCGCCGTGGGACCGACTCTGACAGCCCAGATCAATAAACTCACCGGAGCCCTGAAAGATGCGCCTCCCTTGCCTGATGGCTGCCGTCCTGATCCTGTCCGGATGCGCAGCCTCACAGACGCGGTTCGTGCCACGAACCGTGCCGCCACTGGACAGCCAACTGGCGCAGCCGTGCCCGCCGATCCCTGAGCCGCCAGCCGGCGACTATGACGCCCGGCAGGCCTGGGTGCAGGACCAGGTGCTGGTGGCGTATGGGGTGTGCGCGGCCCGGCACCGGGAGGCGGTGAGGGCCTACGAGTCGCTGCGGTGATCTCGACGTGGTAAAAAAATAGCCGCCCGCGGGCAGCTATTTCTCTTCCAAACAAGGAACTAAGAGTTTCAATCCACGCGCCGAAGCGCGAAGTACAACCTGGACTCTCTTGTCGCTCCTAAGATAGGCTCCAGAGTTTCAATCCACGCGCCTGAGCGCGAGACCCAAGCATACAATCACGGCGTCTTGGCCGCAAGCGCTGAAATCACCTGGGAGGCAAGCCGGCGCTTCCACTCGTCCTCTGTGCCGGGGTACCAGGCGGGTGTGCGCACCACGTGGTAGTCGTTGGTCCATGTGGGCGCGCTGCGCTGCACGTCGGCCTCTGGCCGGCCGGTGGGGCTTTGGTAGACGACTGCATACCAGGTTGAGGTCTCGGTTGCGCCGTTTGTCAGGTCGATCGCCATGGTGGCCTCTACTTTTTGGATGATCCAGTCGGTAAGCCGCATGCCAGCGGCCCGGCTCTCGCGCACCCAGCGCGCCTTGGTGGCGGCCGGGACGCGCAGGGGAATGACAGCGTCGGTCATACGCCGTCTTGCAGGCGCATGCGCGCTTGCAGCTCGTCGTACTTGCGTTGCGCCGCGTGGCCGGCCTTGATGCTGGCCTGGTACTCGACCCACTCCGGATGCGCCTCGATCTTGGCGCGAGCGGCGGAGATCTCGTCATAGCGCGCCTGCAGCAGGCCCAGGCGCCAGATCACGCCAGCCGCGCCGGCGGGGGCCTTGGCCTTTTCTGCGGCGGTCAGCGGACGGATGGAGACGTTGTGGTGGATCTCGCCACCATAGGTGAGGTCGATGTCGATGTGGCGGCGGCCGGTGTCGCCGCTGACGTTGGACTCGACGTCCTGGAAGTGCTCGGCCGACAGCGTGAACTCGACCTTGATGGTCTTGTTGTTTTCGACCCAGGAGACGGTTTCGGTGGAGATGGTCTGGTACATGACGTTGATCCTGTCAGGATGCCCGGAACCGCCGGGGCGGGGTGTCGTGATCTCGATCACCATGACTAGATAATACTATCGTTTAAATGATAGTGTCAAATAGGTAGTTACCCTATCTCGTATGCCTGTTTGATCCGCGCGTCAGCGTCCCGTAGCTGCACAACAGCCCGGGCGACATTGCCCGTGGGGCAGCCTGTTTCCCGGGCCGCATCGGCCTGGCGCTCGCCGGCGACCAGCACCAGGCGGGCGGCGGTCAGGATGGGCTGGCTGGTCATGCGTAGGAGCGCCGCCAGGGCGTCGAATTGCGCGTCTGTCATGGCAGATATGCTATCAGGTAAATGATTGTGGCGGGCGCAAAAAAGCCCGCGCTGAGGCGGGCTATTCTCGGTGCATGTCACCAATTCGGTTTCTTGTCACCATTTAGGGCTTCTTCAGGCGGCTGGAAACCCGCATAAATATTGGGGTGACCGATGGGGCTCGAACCCACGACAACCGGAATCACAATCCGGGACTCTACCAACTGAGCTACGGTCACCACTGAAAGAAGAGCGATTCTAGCATGACTGCGAACGTTTTGCAGGTTGTGTCCCGCCCCTTGATCCATGCGGATTTTTGGGTCATGTTATGGGGTATGGACCCTAGGGCCCGCCGCGCCGGCCCGTCCTCTCCCTAAAGGAAAACGCTTATGGCACAGATTTTCGTCGTCCATCCCGAAAACCCGCAATCCCGGCTGCTGCAGCAGGCCGGCGACCTGCTGTCCCAAGGCGGCCTGGTCGCGGTGCCCACCGATTCCAGCTATGCCGTGGTCGCCCGGCTGGACGACAAGGCGGCGGCCGAGCGCCTGCGCCGCCTGCGCGGCTTGGACGAGCGCCATCACCTCACCCTGCTGTGCCGCGACCTGGCCGAGATCAGCCATTTCGCCAAGGTCGAGAACACCCATTACCGGCTGCTCAAGCTGGCGACGCCGGGCCCCTGGACCTTCATCCTCGAGGCCACCAAGGAAGTCCCGCGCCGGGTGTCCCATCCCTCGCGCAAGACCATCGGCATCCGCGTGCCCGACCACCGTGTCGCCCGCGCGCTGATCGACGCGGCGGGCTCGCCGCTGCTGTCCACCACCCTGATCCCCCAGGGCGAGGCGCTGCCGCTCAACGACGCGCAGGACATCCTGGCGCGCTACCAGCATGAATTGGCCGCCATCGTGGACGGCGGCGCCTGCCCCTTCGATCCGACCACGGTGATCGACCTGACGCAAGAGACGCCGCAGGTCGTGCGCGTCGGCCGCGGCGATCCGGCGACCCTCGGGCTGCTCTGATCCGGCCACGGCGGCCGGCGTGACACGCGAGGTCCCGCCGGCCTGCGCGCGGGCCGCGGCAATCCGGATCCCCGCCTGCGCCAGAGGCAATAGCGGTTATGCTTGCAGGGATCGCCGGCGCGGGCCGGCCCCTTGCCAGCCGATTCATGGACCAACTCATCCAGACCATCGCGGTCTACGCCTTGCCGGTTTTGTTCGCCATCACCCTGCACGAAGCCGCGCACGGCTATGTGGCGCGGTTCTTCGGCGATCCGACGGCGCAGCAGGCCGGGCGCATCAGCCTCAATCCGCTGCGCCACATCGATCCCATGGGCACGATCGTGGTGCCGCTGGTGCTGCTGTTCGTCACGCGCTTCATGGGCGGCGGCCTGCTGTTCGGCTGGGCCAAGCCCGTGCCGGTGAACTGGAGCCGGCTGCGCCGGCCCAAGCAGGACATGCTGTGGGTGGCGCTGGCCGGGCCGGCCTCCAACCTGCTGCAGGCCATCGTCTGGGTCCTGCTCTGGCGGCTGATGCTGCGGCTGGGCGCCACGCAGGGCGACGATTTCTGGACCTTGATGGCCCACGCCGGCGTGCAGGTGAACCTGATCCTCATGGCCCTGAACCTGCTGCCCCTGCCGCCGCTGGACGGGGGGCGCATCGTCTTCAGCCTGCTGCCCCCGCGCATGGCCTGGCAGTACGGGCGGATCGAGCCCTACGGCCTGGTGATCCTGATCGTCCTGATGATGCTGGGCTGGCTCTGGCCGCTGATGGCGCCGCTGCTGAAATTGGGTGAATGGATCGTCAATGGATTTTTGTAGATCGGGGCCGCGAATCCGGTAAACTTGGCTTTTTGCACCGCCTGGGATTTCACCCGGGCGTTTTTCGGAGACTTTCTTCATCATGGCCGGTGTGGATTCATCCCTTCCAGTCCTGCAGGGCAGCATGGTTGCCCTGGTCACGCCCATGCATCCCGACGGGCAGCTGGACCTGGAGGCCTTTCGAAAACTGATCGACTGGCACGCCGAACAGGGCACCGACGCGCTCGTGGTGGTCGGGACCTCTGGCGAATCCCCCACGGTCACGGTGCAGGAACAGGCCGAACTCATCGAGCTGGCCGTGCGCCATGCCGACGGCCGCATCCCCGTCATCGCCGGCACCGGCGGCAATTCCACGGCCGAGGCCATCGAACTGCAGCGCCATGCCTACGCGGCCGGCGCGACCGCGGGCCTGACGGTGGTGCCCTACTACAACAAGCCCACTCAAGAGGGCCTGTACCAGCATTTCCGCGCCATCGCCGAATCCGTCGAGCTGCCCAGCATCCTGTACAACGTGCCGGGCCGCACGGTCGCCGACCTGTCCAACGAGACCATCCTGCGCCTGGCGCAGGTGCCCGGCATCATCGGGGTCAAGGACGCCACCGGCAACATTGCCCGCGGCGCGCAGCTGATCGCCGCCGCCCCGGAGGGCTTTCACGTCATCAGCGGCGACGACCCCACGGCCGCCGCGCTGATCCTGCTGGGCGGGCGCGGCAACATCTCCGTCACCGCCAACGTCGCGCCGCGCCTGATGCACGAATTGTGCGCCGCGGCCCTGCGCGGCGACGTGCGCGAGACGCGGCGTCTGAACACCCTGCTGTCCACGCTGAACCGGGTGCTCTTCCTCGAGGCCAACCCCATCCCCGTGAAATGGGCGGTGGCCGAGATGGGCCTGATCCAGCTCGGCTATCGCCTGCCGCTCACCCCCTTGTCCGATTCCTTCCGCGCCCCGGTGCGCCAAGCCTTGATTGATGCAGGTTGCCTCTGACATGACGACGAAACGCATTCCGTTTTCCCTGGCCGGCGCCTTGCTGGTCAGCCTGCTGGCCGGTTGTTCCACGCTGGGCCAGCTGACCGGGCAATCCGAGTCCATCGAATACAAGAGCACGGTCACGGGCGACCCCCTGTCGATTCCGCCCGACCTGACCCAGGCCAGCGACAATACGCACTACAAGGCCCCCGAGGGCGTCGCCAGCCTCAGCGCCTATTCCGCCAGCCAGCGCACCCAGAGCGCCAATCCGGCCGACCGCGTGCTGCCGCAGACCTCCGGCATCCAGGTGATGCGCGACGGCACCTTGCGCTGGCTGGTGGTCGACCAGCCGGCCGAGACGCTGTATCCCAAGATCATCGAATTCTGGGGCGAGCAGGGCTTCACCATCCAGAGCCAGAACCCCAAGGCCGGCCTGATCGAGACCGACTGGGCTGAAAACCGCGCCAAGATCCCCGAGGGCTGGCTGCGCAGCGCCCTGGGCAGCATCCTGGACCAGGTATTCGACAGCGGCGAGCGCGACCGCTTCTCCACCCGGCTGGAACGCGTCAACGGCAAGACCGAGGTCTACATCAGCCACCAGCACATGGAGGAAACCCCCACGGGCGACGGCACGGCCTTCAAGTGGGTCTTCGGCAAGGAAGATCCGGGCCTGAACGCGGCCATGCTGGCGCGCCTGATGGTCTACCTGGGCGCCGACCAGCAAAAGGCCGCCCAGCAGATCCAGGATGCCTCGCGCGACGCCGGGCCGGCCACGACGGCCCAGCTCGCAGAGGGCCAGGCCGCGCTGATGGTCAACGAGTCCTTCGACCGCGCGTGGCGCCGCGTCGGCGTGGCGATCGATTCGGCCCGCTTCACCGTCGAGGACCGCAACCGCGACCAGGGCGACTACTACATCCGCTACCTGGACACCGACACCGGCGAAAAGATCGAGCAGCAGACCGT
>DASSTS010000004.1:0-152009 GCA_035707805.1 Castellaniella sp.
TGTGGTTGGTCTCGGGCGCGACGACGGTGAGATCGCCCAGCCCTTGCAGCGCCTCGACCAGCGCTTCGAGCCCAGGGGCCGAATAACCATCATCGTTCGAAACCAGAATTCGCATTGTGCATCCGAAAGAAAACAAGACACGGTGGACGTGTCCGATTGTACCGTCCGCGGAGGCCATCCGGATGACGGGGTTGAGGTCCGGGCGGCGGCGCCCCGCTCGATAACCCGTAGCCGGGCGCGACGCGCGGCGCGGTAGAATCCGCAGCCATTACGACATACCAACGGACTCCCCCTTTCCATGGCGATCACCGCAACCTCCTTCGCGTTCCATCTTGCGCTCATCCTGCTGGCCTATCTGATCGGCTCGGTGCCGTTCGCGGTGGTGGTCAGCAAGCTCATGGGCCTGCAGGACCCGCGCAGCTACGGCTCCAAGAACCCCGGCGCCACCAACGTGCTGCGCACCGGCAACAAGACCGCCGCCGCGCTGACCCTGCTGGGCGACGCCGCCAAGGGCTGGTTCGCGATCTGGCTGGCCGAAAAGCTCGCTCCCGGCATTCCCGTCGGGCCGCTGTCGGCGGTGGCGCTGGCCGCTTTCGTGGGCCACCTGTATCCGGTGTTCCTGGGCTTCAAGGGCGGCAAGGGCGTGGCCACCGCGCTGGGCGTGCTGGTGGCGATCCAGCCCTGGCTGGCGGTAGCCACGGCCGCGACCTGGCTGATCGTCGCCATCTTCTTCCGCTATTCCTCGCTGGCCTCGCTGGTGGCGGCGTTCTTCGCCCCCGTGTACTACGTGTTCGGCTCCGGCCTGGCCTGGCGCGCCCAGCCCGCCATGGGCGTGGCGCTGGTCATCATCGGCGTGCTGCTGTTCTACCGCCACCGCGCCAACATCACGCGCCTGGTGCAGGGCACGGAAAGCCGGATCGGCGGCGGCAAGAAGAAATAGGCGGCGGCGCGGCGCCCTGCCCGCTCAACCGATCTCCGCCAGGTCCCACCGAGGCCTGACCGTAAAGCTGTGCGGCGCGTCGGCATCCAGCACCGCCAGCCCGGCCTTGACCCGCTCGGCCGCCGCGAACGCGATCATCGCGCCGTTGTCGGTGCATAGCGCCAGCGGCGGGAAATAGGCGGTCGCCTTCAGCGGCTTGAGCGCGGCCGCCAGGCGGGCGCGCAGCAACTGGTTGGCGCCCACGCCGCCGGCCACCACCAGCCGCTTCAGGCCGGTCTGCTTGAGCGCGCGGACGGCCTTGGCCGCCAGCACCTCGACGATGGCGGCCTGCGTGGCCGCGGCGAGGTCGGCGCGGGTCTGTTCGTCCAGGCCGCCCGCCGCCTCGGCGGCCTTGACCCGGGTCAGGACGGCGGTTTTCAGGCCGCTGAAGCTGAAATCCAGGTCGCCGCTGTGCAGCATGGGGCGCGGCAGCGCGCAGGCCCCCGGATCGCCCCGTTCGGCCAGACGGGAAAGTTCCGGCCCGCCCGGATAGCCCAGTCCCATCAGTTTGGCGCTCTTGTCGAAGGCCTCGCCGGCGGCGTCGTCCAGCGTCTCGCCCAGCAGCGCATAGCGCCCGACCCCGTCGACCCGCATCAGCTGCGTATGGCCGCCCGACACCAGCAGCGCGACGAAGGGAAAAGGCGGGACAGGATCGGCCAGCAGGGGCGACAGCAGGTGGCCTTCCAGGTGATGGATGGGAATGGCGGGCAGGTCGCGCGCCCAGGCGAACGCCCGGGCGAATCCCGCCCCGACCAGCAGGGCGCCGGCCAGGCCGGGGCCTGCGGTGTAGGCCACCGCATCGAGATCGGCGGCCCGCACGCCGGCCTCGTCCAGCACCTGGCGCGTCAGGGGCACGATGCGGCGGATGTGGTCGCGCGAGGCGAGTTCGGGCACCACGCCGCCATACTCGCGGTGCATGGCGATCTGGCTGTACAGGGCATGGGCCAGCAGTCCGCGTTCGGTGCAGGCCACGGCCACGCCGGTCTCATCGCAGGAGCTTTCGAATCCGATGATCAGCATAGGCCGCCAGTGTACAACTGTTCACAAAATGGAATGGGCGGCTATAGAATGAGCGTCGCAAGAATACGCAGTCAATAAACCGCTTCCACCTTTGGGGACAAAGATCATGCTGGAGCAGCTTTTCAAGCTTAAAGAACACGATACCAATGCGCGCACCGAACTGCTCGCGGGCATCACCACTTTCCTGACGATGTCCTACATCGTGTTCGTGAATCCCGACATCCTGTCGAGCACGGGCATGGACAAGGGGTCCGTCTTCGTCGCCACCTGCCTGGCCGCGGCGCTGGGCTCCCTCATCATGGCCTTCGTGGCGAACTGGCCCATCGGCATGGCGCCGGGCATGGGCCTGAACGCCTTTTTCGCCTTCACCGTGGTCGCGCAGATGGGCTACACCTGGCAGCAGGCGCTGGGCGCGGTCTTCATTTCGGGGGTGGTGTTCGTGATCCTCACGGTCACGGGCGTGCGCGAATGGCTGGTCGCCGGGATACCCTCCTCGCTGCGGGCGGCCATCGCGGCGGGGATCGGGCTGTTCCTGGGGATCATCGCCCTCAAGACGGCGGGCATCGTGGTCGCCAATCCGGCGACCATGGTGGGCCTGGGCGACCTGACCCACGCCAGCACCCTGTTCGCGATCCTGGGCTTCTTCATCATCGCCGCGCTCGGCGCGCTGCGGGTCCGCGGGGCCATCCTGATCGGAATCCTGGCCATCACCGTGCTGTCCATCCTGACCGGCCTGACCCAGTACCAGGGCATCTTCTCCGCGCCACCCAGCCTGGATCCGACCTTCTTCAAACTGGACATCGCCGGGGCGCTCAATACCGGCTTCTTCCACGTCATCCTGGTGTTCGTTCTGGTCGAGGTCTTCGACGCCACCGGCACGATGATCGGCATCGCCACGCGCGCCGGCCTGGTCAAGCCCGACAATCCCGGCCGACTGGGGCGCGCCCTGCTGTCCGACAGCTGCGCCATCGTCGCCGGGTCCATGCTGGGCACCAGCAGCACCACCGCCTACGTGGAAAGCGCCTCGGGCGTGCAGGCGGGCGGGCGCACCGGCCTGACCGCCCTGGTCATCGCCGTGCTGTTCCTGCTGGCCCTGTTCCTGTCCCCGCTGGCGGGCATCGTCCCGGCCTACGCGACGGCGCCGGCCCTGCTGTACGTCGCCTGCCTGATGCTGCGCGAACTCGTCGACGTGCAATGGGAAGACATCACCGAATCCGTGCCGGCGGCCATCGCCGCCGTCGCCATGCCGCTGACCTACTCCATCGCCAACGGCCTGGCCTTCGGCTTCATCAGCTACGTGGTGATCAAGTCCCTGTCGGGGCGGTTCCGCGACATCCATCCGGCCACGCTGCTGGTGGCCGTCCTGTTCGTCATCAAGTACGCCATGTTCCCGGGCTGATGCCCGTCCGGGGGCTTGCAAGGCAGGTACACTGTCCCCATATAGGATGGAACCCGGAAGGCGGCCTCTTGCCGCCTTCCACAGCCAGGAGCCCTCATGAGCATCATTGAACTCACCCAGGATACCTTCCAGGAAGCCACCAAGGCGGAACAGCCCCTGATCATCGACCTCTGGGCCCCGTGGTGCGGCCCGTGCCGCCAGTTCGCGCCCACCTTCGAGGCCGCCGCCGACAAGCATCCCGACGTCACCTTCG
Organism: Castellaniella sp.; assembly: GCA_035707805.1. Lineage (GTDB taxonomy): Bacteria > Pseudomonadota > Gammaproteobacteria > Burkholderiales > Burkholderiaceae_B > Castellaniella. The sequence goes on from DASSTS010000004.1 coordinate 3,652, forward strand.
CCAAGATCAACACCGAAGAACAGCAGGAACTCGCGGCCGCCCTGCGGATCCGCTCGATTCCGACCCTGATGGTGTTTCGCGAGAACGTGCTGCTGTTCCAGCAGGCGGGCGCCCTCGCGGCCTCGCAGCTCGAAGAGCTCATCACCCAGGTCAAGGCGGTTGACATGACCGAGGTGCACGCGCAGATCGCCGAACAGGAAAAGGCGTCTTCGACCACGCATTGAGCGCGGTCCCTCCTTCCCGCTCCGAAATTCCCCAGCGGCCGGATCCCGGCCGCTGGCGGATTCTGGCGGTCCTGCTGACCACGATCTTCATGTCGCTGATCGGGGTCAGCATCGTCAATGTCGCCCTGCCTTCCATCCACGTGGCGCTGGACGCCAGCCAGTCCGACATGCAGTGGGTGCTGTCGGGCTATGCGCTGACCTTCGGCGTGGTGCTGGTGGCGGCCGGCCGGGCCGGCGACCTGATGGGACGCGGCGGCCTGTTCCTGATCGGCGTCGCCATTTTCACCCTGTCCTCGGTCGCCGCCGGATTCTCCCCCGACGCGGCGTGGCTGAACGGCGCCCGATTCGTCCAGGGCATCGGCTCGGGCCTGCTCAATCCCCAGGGCCTGGGCATGATCCAGCAGTATTTCCGCGGCGCCGAGCGCGGGCGCGCCTTCGGCTATTTCGGCACGGTGGTCGGCTTTTCCGTCGCCATCGGGCCAGTGCTGGGCGGCCTGCTGATCGAATTGGGCGGGCTCGAGCTCGGCTGGCGGCTGACCTTCCTGGTGAACGTGCCCATCGGCATCGCCGTGCTGATCCTCGGGCTGAAATGGTTTCCCCGGCCGCTGATCCGGCGGCCCGCGCCCGCCCTGCCCGCCGCGCCGCGCGGCGGCCGGGGACGCCGCCGCCCCGCCGGGCGGTGCCCGGGCGGATGGCGCTCGCTGGATCCCGTCGGCTCGATCCTGCTGGGCCTGGCCGTCCTGTGCGTCCTCTATCCCTTCATGGAATCCCGCGCCGCACCCCTGACCTGGCTGCTGCTGCCGCTGGGCGCGGTCCTGACGGCGGCCTGGGTCCGGTGGGAGCGCCGCGCCGCCCGCCTGGGCCACAGTCCCATGGTGGATTTGCGGATCTTCGCGACCTCCAGCTTCAGCAACGGCGTCCTCATCATGGCGCTGTACTTCCTGGGCATGACCAGCGTGTGGGTCCTGGTGGCGCTCTACGTGCAGGAAGGCCTGGGCATGTCGGCCCTGGAGTCCGGCATGTTCGGCATCCCGGCCGCGCTGCTCTCGTCCTGGGCGGCCGACTGGGCCGGCCGCCGCGTGATGCGCTACGGCCGCAAGATCGTCATCGGCGGCCTGCTGCTGGCGCTGGCGGGGCTGGGCCTGAGCATGGCCGTCATCCTGCTGCAGGCCCGCGGCCTGGCCAGCCCCTGGTGGCTGCTGGTGACGCTGTCGTTCATCGGCCTGGCGCAGGGCTCGGTCATCAGCCCCAATCAGGCGCTGACCCTGATGGACGTGCCGCTGGACTACGCCGGCAGCTCCGGCGCCATCATGCAGACCGGCCAGCGCATCGGGACCTCGGTGGGCATCGCCATGATCACCGCCGCCGTCTTCTGGACGCTGGAAGCGGCAAGCTGGCCCACGGCGGCCATCGCGGGCTTCGGCGTGATCGCGCTGGTCGTGCTGGCGGCCCTGGCCGTGGCGTTCAAGGATCTGCGCGACCGCCGGGCCGCGCCGGCGGCTCCATCCCCCGGTCCTTGAGAAAGGCGGCGAACGCCCGCGCCGCGGCCGACAGGTGCCGTCCCGGCGGATAGACCGCATGGATGCCGCCGCTGGGCAGGTGCCAGTCGGACAGGACCCGCACCAGCCGTCCGCTCTCCAGTTCCGGCGAGGCCGAGACCGCCGTCATCACCGACAGGCCCGCCCCCTGCAGCAAGAGGCTGCGCAGCACACCGGTCGAGTTGACCGCCAGGGCCGCATGCATCCGCACCTGGCAGGCAGTCTCTTGTCGCCGGAACGTCCAGGTCAGCGGCGCGACCAGCGGCGTGAAGGCGACCCAGGCGTGCGCCTTCAGATCCTCGGGGCTGGCGGGCATGCCGCGGCGGCGCAGATATGCGGGCGAGGCCAGCAGATACTGGTCGAACTCGCCCAGCCGGGTGGCGCGCAGGGACGAATCCCGCAGCCACCCCACCCGGATCGCCAGGTCGATGCCCTCGGCCACCATGTCGGCGACCTGATCGGCGCAGCGCAGCTCGACGGCCACGCCCGGATGCCGCGCCTGGAACGCCAGGACGGCGGGCGCCAGGATGCGTTCGGCGTAGTCCTCGGGGGCGCTGACGCACAGGGATCCGGCCAGCTCGGCCGACGCCGTCCGAAAGCCCGACAAGGTCTGGCCGAGCTCGTCCAGCACCGGCAGGCAGGCGCGGCGCAGGGCATGGCCGGCGGGCGTCAGCCGCACCTGACGCGTCGTCCGGTGAAACAAAGAGGCCCCCAGAGCCGCCTCCAGCCGCCGGATGACCAAGCTGACGCGCGTCTTGCTGCAGCCCAGGCGGTCCGCCGCCACGGTGAAACTGCCCGCCTCGGACAGGGCGAGAAATACCGGCAGATCGTTCAGGTCCACGCCGTCCATACAGTTTCCTGCGTTAATTGTTTCATAAACGATAACAGTAAAATATTTTCCAGGCGGTTTTTCAAATCAACGGCGCCCCCTATAGTGGAACCCGGATACCGATTCCCCACTTTCCAGAAGGATGCCTCATCATGAAAATCGCCCTCATCGGCGCCAGCGGCTTCATCGGCTCGGCCCTGCGCGACGAAGCCCTGCGCCGCGGCCATGCCGTCACGGCCCTGGTCGGCCACCCCGAACGCCTGCAGCCCGCGCCCAGGCTGACGGCGCGTCGGGCCGACGTCATGGACGCCGATGCCCTGGCCCAGGCCCTGCGCGGCCATGACGCCGTGCTCAGCGCCTTCAGCGGCCATGCGCAGCCGGACATCTACGCCTATTACATGCGGGGTTTCCACAGCATCCTGGACGCCGTCAAGGCGGCGGGCGTGCCGCGACTCCTGGTCGTGGGCGGGGCCGCCTCGCTGGAGACCGCGCCGGGCAAGCTGCTGTTCGACAGCCCCGATTTCCCGGAAGCCTACCGGCCCACGGCGCAAGGCGCCCTGGATGCCTTGCGCGCCCTGCGCCGCGAGGACACGCTGGACTGGACGATGCTGTCGCCCGCCGCCGAGATCTTTCCGGGCGAGCGCAGCGGGGCCTTCCGCCTGGGCCGCGACACCCTGCTGGCCGACGGCGAGGGCCGCAGCCGCATCTCGACCGGGGATTACGCGGCGGCCATGATCGACGAGCTGGAGACGCCCGCCCACCCCCGTCAGCGGTTCTGCGTGGCGTACTGAGCGGCCTGCAGGGGCGCCGCGGGCGGCAGTCCGCCGTCCGGCAGCGCCCGGGCGGCGGCCGCCATCCGGTGGTCCACGACGCGGCGCACTCGCACCGCGTCGCCGAAACGCGAGCCGTTCATCCCCTGGCCGTCCAGCAGGATCATGGCCAGGTCGCGGCCGTCCAGCCGCACCATCATGGCCAGGCAATCGCCGGCCTCGCGGGTGGTGCCGGTCTTGGAGGCCAGGATCTGCCAGTGGGGCCGCCCCACCAGCATATTGGTGTTGCGGAAGGTCTGCCCGCCGACCTCGTAGCGCGTGTCGGTGGTGAAGCGGCGGATCAGCGGCTGCAGCGAGGCCGCGCGGACCAGCAAGGCCAGGTCCCTGGCCGTGGACACGTTCTCGTTGGACAGGCCGACCGGCTCGACGAAACGGGAGTCGCGCATGCCCAGCGCCAGCGCCTCGGCGTTCATCGCCTGCACGAAAACCGCCATGCCCCCTGGATAGGTCCGTCCCAGGGCATGCGCGGCGCTGTTCTCGGAGGCGATCAGCGCCAGGTGCAGCAGGTCTGAGCGGCTCAGGCGCGCGCCCGCCGCCAGGCGCGGCGGAATTTCGCTGGGTAGATTGCGGTCGCTGGCCTCGATCTCGATCATCTCGTCCAGGGACACGCCGGCCCGGACCACCACCAGCGCAGTCATGAGCTTCGTCAGCGAGGCGATGGACCGCACGGCGTCCTCGTCGCGCGCGAAGAGGATCTCGGACGTGTCCATGTCTTCCACGAGCACCGCGCCGGACTTGAGCTTTTCGATTTCCGCGACGGGATTGCGCGTGACCAGCGAGGCCTTGACCGCGGCATCGGGATCCAGCGGTTCGGGTTTCGCGCCCCAGCGCCTGACGGCGATGCGCCGGCCGTAGCCATGCAGGCAGATCGGCAGCGAAGGCTGGGCATTGCAGGGATGGAAATTGGCGACCTGGGCGCGGGCGGCCGACGGCCAGAAGCCCGCGGCGGCGGCGCCGAGCGCGACCGCCGCCATGCAAAGCGCAGCCCGCCAGTGTAGCGATGTCGCGATCATTTCCGATCCTCCGGCGCGGCCGCAGCCGCCGCCTGACAGACAATCATTGCAGGATCTTACTACGGGTCCCGCGCGGCGCGTACAGGCATGGGGCATGCTGCAAACCGGACAGGTCGACGGAACCCCGCCCAGCGCGCCGCTTCGTTGCCGCGTTTTCCTTGTCTGGAGGTCCGCGTGTGAATGCAATTCTGTCCCCGCAACCCGTCTGGCGAAGGGCGGGCTGATGTCACTGCCCATCGAAGACTACGCCCTGATCGGCGACTGCCACACGGCGGCGCTGGTCGGCCGCGACGGCTCCATCGACTGGCTCTGCTGCCCCCGTTTTGATTCGGCGGCCTGCTTTGCCGGCTTGCTGGGCTCGCCTGCCCATGGCCGCTGGCTGTTGGCCCCCGCCGTGCCGGTGCGCGAAGTCAGCCGGCGATACCGCAGCGGCACGATGATCCTGGAGACGGATTTCGAAACCGAGGACGGCGTGGCGCGGGTCATCGACTTCATGCCGCTGTCGCGCAACCGCTGCGACGTCCTGCGCGTCGTGGAAGGGGTGCGCGGGCGCGTCTCGATGCGCACGGAACTGATCGTGCGCTTCGACTACGGATCCGTCGTGCCCTGGGTGCGGCATTCCAACGGCACGCTGGTGGCCACCACGGGGCCGGACACGCTGGAACTGCGCACCTCGGTCGCCATCCATGGGCAGGACATGAAGTCCGTGGCGGACTTCGAGGTCGGCGAGGGCGAACGGGTGACGTTCGCGCTCAACTACCATCCGTCCTACGAACCGGCGCGCGAGCCGCTGAATGTGTCCGAGGCGCTGGACGCGGCCGAGTCCGAGTGGCGCCGGTGGTCCGAACGGTCCACCTACCGGGGGCGCTGGCGCGAGCCGGTCATGCGCTCGCTGTTGACACTGAAAGCCCTGATCTATGCGCCCAGCGGGGGGATCGTCGCCGCGCCCACGACGTCCCTGCCGGAACAGTGGGGCGGCGAGCGCAACTGGGACTACCGCTACTGCTGGCTGCGCGATGCCACCTTCACCCTGAACGCCCTGCTGCTGGCCGGCTATGCCAAGGAAGGCATCGCCTGGCGGGAATGGCTGGAACGCGCGGCCAGCGGCCCGGGCGACATCCGCACGCTCTACAGCATCACGGGCGAGCGGCGCCTGGACGAGCGCGAGCTGGAATGGCTGCCGGGCTACCAGGGCGCCGCGCCCGTGCGCATCGGCAACGCCGCCTCGACGCAACTACAGCTGGACGTCTACGGCGAGCTGATGGACACGCTGCACCTGTCCCGCGCGGCGGGCCTGGAGCCCGACCCCGAGGTCTGGAAGATCCAGCTCGCCCTGCTGACGGACCTGGAGGCGAGCTGGCGGCAGCCCGACGAGGGCATCTGGGAGGTGCGCGGGCCGCGCCGCCACTTCACGCATTCCAAGATGATGGTCTGGGTGGCATTCGACCGGGCGATCAAGGACGCAGAAACGTTCGGCCTGGAAGGGCCGGTCGCGCGCTGGAAGCGCACGCGCGAGGCCATCCACGCGCAGATCTGCGAGCACGGCTACAACGCCCGGGACAACACTTTCGTGCAGTCCTACGGATCCGGCCACCTGGACGCCAGCCTGCTGCTGATGCCCCAGGTGGGATTCCTGCCGCCCGAGGACCCGCGCGTGCGGGGCACGGTCGAGGCGATCGAACGCACCCTGATGGTCGACGGCCTGGTGCTGCGGTATTCCCCGGCCGCGCAGGTCGACCGGCTGCCGCCCGGCCAGGGCGCCTTCCTGCCCTGCTCTTTCTGGCTGGCCGACAGCCTGATCCTGATCGGCCGCCGCCGGGACGGTGAGGCCCTGTTCCAGCGCCTGCTGCGCCTGTGCAACGACGTCGGCCTGCTGGCCGAGGAATACGACCCGTACCAGCGGCGCATGCTGGGCAACTTTCCCCAGGCCCTGACCCACATGGCATTGATCAATACCGCCTGCCTGTTGTCCATTCCGGGCGGCCAGGCCCGACAGGCCCGTGAGCACGGCGACCGGCCGGCCGCCGCGCATGCGGCCTCGCCCGCCTCAGAAAACCCATGAAGGAATAGCGCCATGACTGAAAAAGTAAGTGACTTCCTGCTGCAGCGACTCAGCGACTGGGGGGTCGAACGGATCTACGGCTATCCGGGCGACGGCATCAACGGCATCATGGGCGCGATGGATCGCGCCGGCGACCGCCTCGAGCTGGTGCGCGCCCGCCACGAAGAGATGACCGCGTTCATGGCCTGCGCGCATGCCAAGTTCAGCGGCCAGGTGGGCGTCTGCCTGGCGACCTCCGGGCCGGGCGCCATCCACCTGCTCAACGGCCTGTACGACGCCAAGCTCGATCACCAGCCCGTGGTGGCCATCGTGGGCCAGCAGGCACGCGCGGCCCTGGGGGCGCAATACCAGCAGGAGGTCGACCTGGCCTCGCTCTTCAAGGATGTGGCCGGCGACTACGTGCAGATGATCACGGTGCCGGCGCAGGTCCGGCACGTGGTGGACCGCGCCCTGCGCATCGCGATTTCCCTGCGCACGGTGACCTGCATCATCGTGCCCAACGACGTGCAGGACCTGGACGCCGTCGAGGTGCCGCCCCACGCCCACGGCACGGCCCATTCCGGGGTCGGCTACGCGGCGCCGCTGGTGGTGCCGGCCGAGGCCGACCTCAGGCGGGCCGCCGAGGTGCTCAACGCCGGCAAGAAAGTCGCCATCCTGGCCGGCGCCGGCGCCCTGGGCGCCACCGACGAGCTGATGCAGGTCGCCGACCTGCTGGATGCCGGGGTGGCCAAGGCGCTGCTGGGCAAGGCCGCGCTGCCCGACGATCTGCCCTACGTCACGGGCTCCATCGGCCTGCTGGGCACCAAGCCGAGCTGGGACATGATGACGGACTGCGACACCCTGCTGGTAGTGGGCTCGCGATTCCCGTATTCCGAGTTCCTGCCGCGGGAAGGCCAGGCGCGCGCGGTGCAGATCGACCTGGATCCGAAGATGCTGTCGATCCGCTATCCCATGGAAGTCAACCTGGCGGGCGACAGCGCCCCGACGCTGCGCGCGCTGATGCCGCTGCTGCAGCAGAAGGCCGGACACGGCTGGCGCTCGGAGATCGAGAAGAACGTGGCGGCTTGGTGGAAGCTGCTGGACAAGCGCGCCATGATGGACGCGACCCCCATCAATCCGCAGCGCCTGTTCTCCGAGCTTTCTCCCCGCCTGCCGGACCGCTGCATCCTGTCCTCGGACTCCGGCTCGGCGGCCAACTGGTACGCCCGCGACCTGCGGATCCGCCGGGGCATGATGGCTTCCCTGTCGGGCGGACTGGCCACCATGGGTCCCGGCGTGCCCTACGCCATCGCCGCGAAGTTCGCCTTTCCCGACCGCGTCGCGATCGCCCTGGTGGGCGACGGCGCGATGCAGATGAACGGCAACTCCGAACTGATCACGATTGCCGATTACTGGAAGCAATGGTCCGATCCGCGCCTGGTCATCCTGGTCTTGAACAACCGCGACCTCAACCAGGTCACCTGGGAGCAGCGCGCGATGATGGGCGATCCCAAATACGACGCCGCGCAGCACGTCCCCGATTTCCCCTACGCGCGCTATGCCGAGATGCTGGGCCTGAAGGGCATCATGGTGAACTCGCCCGACCAGGTGGGCGCGGCCTGGGACGAGGCCCTGTCGGCGGACCGCCCCTGCGTCATCGAGGCCATCACCGACCCGGACGTGCCGCCGCTGCCGCCCCACATCAACTTCAAGGAAGCCGCCGCCCTCGCCTCCTCGATGCTCAAGGGCGACAGCGATGCGGGCGGCGTGATCCGGCAGTCGGCCAAGCAGGCGCTGGCCGGCCTGACCTCGTCGGACCGCAAGGAGAGCTGAGATGGCGGATGCCGAACCCGGCGTGACGGCCGGCGCCGCCACCGCCGCCGAGGCCGTCCCCATCGACGCGCTGTCGGTCGCCGTCTACACCGTGCCCACCGACCAGCCCGAATCCGACGGCACGCTGGAATGGACGGCCACGACACTGGTCCTGGTCGAGATCCGGGGGGGCGGCCGCTCGGGGCTGGGCTACAGCTACGCCGACACGGCCACCGCCACCCTGATCCAGGACCTGCTGGCGCCGCTGCTGGCGGGCCGGGATGCCCTGGCCATTCCGGCCCGCTGGGAGGACATGCGCCACGCCATCCGCAATCTCGGCCGCCCCGGCATCGCCTCGATGGCCATCGCGGCGGTCGACGTGGCCCTGTGGGACCTGAAGGCGAAATGCCTGGGCATGCCGCTGCTGAGCCTGCTGGGCGCCGCCCGCCAGGCGGTGCCGGTCTACGGCAGCGGCGGCTTTACCTCCTACACCGATGCCCAGCTGGAAACCCAACTGGGCGCCTGGGCGCAGGCGGGCATCCGGGACGTCAAGATGAAGATCGGCCGCGAGCCGGGGCGCGACACCCGGCGCGTGCGGGCCGCGCGCCGGGCGATCGGCCCGGACACCGGGCTGTTCGTCGACGCCAACGGCGCCTGCAGCCGCAAGCAGGCCCTGGCCCTGGCAGGACCGCTGAGCGAATCGGGCGTCAGCTGGTTCGAGGAACCGGTCTCCTCCGACGACCTGGAGGGACTGCGGCTGATGCGCGATCACGCGCCGCCCGCCATCGAGATCGCGGCGGGCGAGTACGGCTACGACCTGGGGTATTTCCGCCGCATGCTCGATGCCGGCGCGGTCGACGTCCTGCAGGCGGATGCGACCCGCTGCGCCGGCATCACCGGATTCATGGGCGCCGCCGCCCTGTGCGAAGCGCACGGCCTGCCGCTGTCGGCGCACTGCGCGCCCTCGATCCACGCCCACCCCGGCTGCGCCGCCGCGCGGGTGCGCCACATCGAGTTCTTTCACGACCACGTGCGCATCGAGCGCCTGCTGTTCGACGGCGCCCTGGCGCCCGTGCGGGGCGCCCTGCACCCGGACCTGACGCGCCCGGGGCTGGGGCTGGAGCTCAAGCGCGCCGACGCCCGGCGCTACGCCCGATGAACCCGGAGATGCCCATGTCCCCCGAACCCATGCCGCCCCTGCAGAAAGCGCAACGATCCGCGCCCGGCCGCGCGGCGCGCCGCCGCCCGGGCGTGAGCACGCGCTGGCCGCTGCCCGCGTATGCCGACGCCCTGGCGCGCGAGCTGGACGGCGCCATCGAGGGAGAGGTCCGTTTCGACGCGGGCAGCCGGGCCCTGTACGCCACCGATGGTTCGAACTACCGCCAGGTGCCCATCGGCGTGGTGCTGCCGCGCAGCATCGACGACGTCGTGGCGACGGTGGCCGCCTGTCGGCGGCACGGCGCCCCGGTGCTGTCCCGCGGCGGGGGCACCAGCCTGGCGGGCCAGTGCTGCAACGTCGCCGTGGTCATGGATTTCTCGAAATACATGCATGGCATCGTCGAGCTGGATCCGCAGCGGAAATCGGCCCGCGTGCAGCCGGGCTGCGTGCTGGACCATCTGCGCGACGCGGCCGAGCGCCATGCCCTGACCTTCGCGCCGGACCCGTCCACGCACAGCCACAACACCCTGGGCGGCATGATCGGCAACAATTCCTGCGGCGTGCACTCCGTCATGGGGGGCAAGACCAGCGAGAACATCCAGGAGCTGGAGATCCTGACCTACGACGGCCTGCGCCTGCGCGTCGGCGCGACGGACGAGGCCGAGCTGGAGGCCATCATCGGGGAAGGAGGCCGCCGCGGCGAGATCTACGGCGCGCTGAAGGCCTTGCGCGACCGGTATGCGGACCTGATCCGCGAGCGCTATCCGCGGATACCGCGCCGGGTGTCGGGCTACAACCTGGATGAACTGCTGCCCGAGAACGGCTTCAACGTCGCACGCGCGCTGGTGGGATCGGAAGGCACCTGTGTCACCGTGCTGCAGGCCCGCGTGCGCCTGGTCGACAGTCCGCCGGTGCGCTCGCTGCTGGTGCTCGGCTACGAGGACGTGTATCACGCCGGTGACCACGTCACCGAGATCCTGCGGTCCGGTCCCGTCGGCCTGGAAGGCATCGACGAGGGCCTGATCCGGGACATGAAGGCCATCGGCCTGCATCCGGAGGACGTCTCGCTGCTGCCGCCGGGCGGCGGCTGGCTGCTGGTCGAGTTCGGCGGCCAGACCCGCGACGAGGCGGACGGCAAGGCGCGCGCGCTCATGGACACGCTCCGGGACAAGGACGATGCGCCCGCCGGCATGAAGCTGTTCGACGACGCCGCCGAGGAACGCATGATCTGGAAGGTGCGCGAGTCCGGGCTGGGCGCCACGGCGCACGTGCCCGGCAAGAACATCACCTGGGAGGGCTGGGAGGACGCCGCGGTGCCGCCCGAACGGCTGGGACCGTACTTGCGCGACTTCCGCAAGCTGCTGGGGCGCTACGGCTACCACGGCGACCTCTACGGCCATTTCGGCCAGGGCTGCGTGCACACGCGCATCGATTTCGATCTGGAAACCCATGAAGGCATCGAGACCTTCCACCGATTCCTGGGCGATGCCGCCGACCTGGTCGTGCGCTACGGCGGCTCGCTGTCCGGCGAGCATGGCGACGGCCAGTCCAAGGCCGAATTCCTGTCGCGGATGTTCGGGCCGGAACTCGTGCGGGCCTTCGAGGAGTTCAAGGCGATCTGGGATCCGGAAGGCCGGATGAATCCGGGCAAGATCGTGCGGCCGTACCTGCCGACCGAGAACCTGCGGATCGGCACCGACTATGCCCCGCCCGCGCCCGACACGCATTTCCAGTTTCCCCGGGACCGGCACGATTTCGGGCGGACGGTGCTGCGCTGCGTCGGCGTGGGCAACTGCCGGCGCGAAAGCGGCGGGACCATGTGTCCCAGCTACCAGGCCACGCGCGAGGAACGCTATTCCACCCGGGGACGGGCTCGCCTGCTCTTCGAGATGCTGCGCGGCGAGGTGATCACGGACGGCTGGCGCAGCCGGGAAGTCCGCGAGGCGCTGGACCTGTGCCTGGGCTGCAAGGGATGCAAGGGCGAATGCCCGGTCAACGTCGACATGGCGACGTACAAGGCCGAGTTCCTGTCGCACCATTACCAGGGCCGCCTGCGGCCGCGGGCCGCCTATGCGATGGGCCTGATCGACGTCTGGGCGCGCCTGGCTTCGCACGTGCCGGGCGTCGCCAATTACCTGCTGCACGCGCGCCCCTTCGCGGCCGCCTTGAAGTCCCTGGGCGGCATCGCCCCGCAGCGCGAGATGCCGGCGTTCGCGCCGCAGACCTTCGCGGCCTGGTTCGCGCAGCGGCCGCCCGGGGATCCCGGCCGGCCGGCCGTCATCCTGTGGCCCGACACCTTCACCAACCATTTTCTCGCGGATACGGGCAAGGCCGCCGTCGAGGTCCTGGAGGATGCCGGCTACCGCGTCACCCTGCCCGCGCAGGCGCTGTGCTGCGGCCGCGCCCTCTACGACTGGGGCATGCTGGACCGCGCCCGAGGCTACTGGCAAAAGACTCTCGCGGCGCTCGAGCCTGACATCCGCGCGGGCACGCCCGTGGTTGGCCTGGAGCCCGCCTGCGTGGCGGCCTTCCGCGACGAACTGCTCGATCTGTTTTCCACCAGCGAAGACGCCAGGCGCCTGGCCAGCCAGACCTACCTGCTGAGCGAATTCCTCGAAAAGACGGGCTACCGGCCTCCCCCGCTGGGCGGCCGGGCCCTGGTGCATGCGCACTGCCACCACGCCGCCGTCCTGGGCCTGGATGCCGAAAAAGCGGTGCTGGACAAGCTGGGGCTCGATTACCGGCTGCTCGATTCGGGCTGCTGCGGCATGTCGGGCGCCTTCGGCTTCGAGCGCGACAAATACCCCACCTCGCTGGCCATCGGCGAGCAGCGGCTGCTGCCGGCGGTGCGGCAGTCGCCGGAAGACGTCCTGCTGATCGCGGACGGCTTCAGCTGCCGCGAGCAGATCCGCCAGGGCACCGGACGACAGGCCCGGCACCTGGCGCAAGTGCTGCAGCAGGCGCTGCGCCAGCGCGATCACGCCGCCCCGCACCCTTAAGGAGAGATGCACATGAACCGTTCCAACGAAATCCAGGCGGACAAGCCGCAAGTCGTCGTCATCACCGGCGCATCGGCCGGCGTCGGCCGCGCCACCGTGCGGGAGTTCGCGCGCCGCGGCGCGCACATCGGCCTGATCGCGCGCGGCCAGGACGGCCTGAACGCCGCCGCGCGCGAGGTCGAACTGGCGGGCGGCAAGGCGCTGGCGGTGCCGGCCGACATTGCCGACGCCCAGGCCGTCGAGGACGCGGCCGCCCGCATCGAGGAAGCCCTGGGCCCCATCGACGTCTGGGTGAACAACGCCATGGTCACGATCTTCGCGCCCTTCGACCAGATCACCCCGGAAGAATTCCGCCGCGTCACCGAGGTCACCTATCTGGGCACCGTCCACGGCACCCAGGCCGCGCTCAGGCGGATGCTGCCGCGCGACCGCGGCGTCATCGTCCAGGTCGGCTCGGCTCTGGCCTACCGCAGCATCCCGCTGCAGTCCGCCTACTGCGGCGCCAAGCACGCCATCGCCGGCTTCACCGATTCGCTGCGCAGCGAACTGCTGCACAACCGCAGCCGGGTGCGGATCACGGCGGTCCAGCTGCCCGCCACCAACACCCCGCAGTTCGGCTGGGCGCGCAACCGCATGCCCAACCGGCCCCAGCCCGTGGCCCCGATCTTCGAGCCGGAGGTCGCCGCGCGCGCCATCGTCTGGGCGGCCGGCCACCATCGCCGCCAGGTGGCCGTCGGCTATCCCACCGTCCTGGCGCATTGCGCCCAGAAACTGGCTCCCGGACTGGCGGACCGCTACCTGGGCGCCACCGGCTACGATGCCCAGCAGATCGCGTCCGAGCCCGACAGCGGCGAGCGGCCGGACAATCTGTTCGAGCCGGTCGCGGGCGACCACGGCGCCCACGGCCGCTTCAGCGAACAGTCCTGCAGCCGCAGCCCGGAACTGTGGGCGACGGAGCATCGCAACTGGCTGCTGGCGGGCGCGGTTGCCGGCATGGGCGTCCTGCTCTGGGCCAGCCGGCGCGGGCGATAGCGGCGGCGGCTGCGGCCCCGCCGCTCAGGGCCGCAGACGCTCGCGCAGGCTCGAGACCTGGCGCGTCGTGACGGGCCGCGCCTGGTTGCCCCAGGCGTCGCGCACGAAGCTCAGCACGCGGGCGATTTCCGTATCGTTCAGTTTGTCCGCGAAGGCCGGCATCTTGCGCGACTTGGGGCCCTCGCGGGTCGCCGGGCTGGGGCCGCCCTGCAGCACCACGCGGATCAGCGAGGTGACGTCGGCCGACAGCACCACAGGATTGCCGGCCAGCGCCGGGAATTTATCCGGCTTGCCGCCGCCGTCGGCCACGTGGCATTTGACGCAGAAGGACATGTAGAGGCCAGCGCCCGGATGCACGGCCTGCCCCGCCTCGGGCGCAGGATCCGCCGCGCGCGCCGGCGCATAGGCGCCCGAGGGGCGGTGCGCGGGCAGGCTCTTCAGGTAGTGCGCAATGGCCTGCAGATCGTCCTGCGTGAAATGCTGCGTGCTGTTCTCGATCACGGGCACCATGCTGCCGAACCCGACGACGTGCAGCGGATCGCCATGGCCGGTCTTCAGGAACCTCACGATATTGCTTTCGCTCAGGCGGCCCAGGCCCGAGCCGGGGTCTCCCGTCAGGTTGGGCGCGAACCAGTGATCGTTGACGCCGCCGGTCAGGTACAGGTCCGAGGACTCGTCGTAGCCGCGCTCTTCGAAGGCCGGCCCGCGGGGCGTATGGCAGGCGCCGCAGTGGCCCAGCGACTGGGTCAGGTACGCGCCGCGGATCCATTGCGCGTCCTTGCCCTCGGGCGGCTGGTAGCGCCCGTGCCGCACGAAGGCCAGATCCCAGAACCGCAGGCCCCAGCGCTGATCGAAGGGAAACGGCAGGTCCGTCCGCGGCGGGCGGTGCTTCACGGGCGCCACGCCGTGCATGAAATACGCATACAGGGCGCGCAGGTCCGCGTCGCTGATCTTGGTGAACGAGGGATAAGGCATGGCCGGGTACAGGCGCTTGCCGCCCGGCGCCACCCCCTGGCGCACGGCGCGCTCGAAATCGGCGTAGCGGTACCGGCCGATGCCGGTCTCCGGATCGGGCGTGATGTTGCTGACGTAGATGGTGCCGAAGGGCGAATTCATGGCCTGGCCGCCGGCAAACGGCGGACTGCCGGGCCTGGTGTCGGTATGGCAGCCCGCGCAGTCCCCCAGCCGGGCGATGTAGGCGCCCCGGGACACGAGATCCGGATCCGTGAAATCCGCGGGTCCGCCGCTCTCGGGCGCGGCCTCGGCATTCAGACATGCCAGCCCGTACAGCGCGCCTGCCGCCGCGCACAAGGCCAGGCCTGCGTGAATGATCCGGCGCGAGACGCGATCCATGCCGGTCACCGCCACGCGCTGCAAGGCGAGACCAGCAGCACGGCCAGGACGGCCGCGACGAGCCCGACCAGGAACAGCAGGCTGAACAGCAGGCCCGCCGTCGCCAGGAAATGCCGGCGCTCGCGCTGATTGTCCAGGGCGCGCGGATCGCGGGTGTGGGTGTCGCGCGTCTGCCGCCAGTTGCGCCAGGCCAGCCCGGCACCGGCCGCGCCGGCCAGCACGGCCAGCGCCGTCACGCCATGGACGGAATGCATCAGCCACGGCGGCACCGGGGATGCCATGTCGTGCCGCGCGCAAACCTGCGCGGTCAGGGTCTCGCCGAACTCTGTCTGCAGAAACCACATCAGCCCCGTGCCCGCCAGGCCGATCAACATGGCCCAGGGCCCGGGCGCGCCGCGATGCGATATGGAACTGGTCATGGCCGCTCTCCTAGAAAAGAAAAGGCGTCACGTACAGCGTCGTGAAGATGAAGAGCCAGACGACATCGACGAAATGCCAGTACAGGCCCCCGATCTTCAGCGCCGCGCTGCGCCGCTCGTCGAAATAGCCCAGCGCCGTCCAGACCAGCAGCATGAGCAGCACCACCAGGCCGACGAGCACGTGCAGGACGTGAAACCCGGTGATGGTGAAATACAGCGAACCGTACTGGTGCGTGGCGATCCCATAGGGATGATCGTGCCATTCCTTGAGCTGGATAGCCACGAACACGATTCCGAGCACGATGCCCGCGCCCATGGACGCCGCCGCCCAGCGGATGCGACGGCGGCGCACCAGGCGCTCGCACAGCCAGACGAAGACGCTGCTGAGCAGCAGCACGCAGGTATTGAAGGCGCCCACCCCGATCTTGGGCAGGCCCTCCGGAGGCCAGTGCTGGCCGGTCTGCGAGGCCAGGTAGAAATACGAAAAGATCAGGTAGGCGAACAAGGACGCCTCGGTCGAGATCAGGGCCATCATGCCCCACCAGCCGCTGGAGCGTTCGCCGGCGCTGCCGACCGGGAAGGCGCGATTGTCCTGACGCAGTTCATTCATGGGAGGCCCCCGCGTCCCGGACGGGCCGGGGCTCGCGCTGGATGAGCAGGCGCTCGGGCCACAGCCAGACGAGGATGCACGCGCCGCAGGCCGCCGCCATCAGGCCAGCGAAGGGCCAGGACCGCAGCAGCAGCGCCACGAAGAGCAGCGCGCTGGACACCCCCAGCAGGAAAGGCGCGAACGAGTCCGCGGGCATCTTCAGGATCACGTCGGGCTGCGCGTCCAGCCAAGTGGTGCCCAGGGCCTCGCGGCCATGGTCCAGGATGTAGCCCTCGTCCAGCCGCGACCGCGGGCCGTCCTCGATGCGCTCCTCCCACAGGGGATTGCGGCTGGCCACCAGGGGGACGACGGCGAAGTTGTAGGGCGGCGGCGGCGAAGGAATCGACCATTCCAGCGACGCGGCGTCCCAGGGATTCTCGCCCGCGGGCCGGCCGCGCCGCAGGCTGACCGCCACGTCGGCCAGGAAGATCAGGATCCCCACGGCGAACACGAAGGAGCCGACCGAGGTGATCAGGTTCGGCACGTCCCAGCCCATGTCGGCGGAATAGGTGTAGATGCGCCGCGGCATGCCCAGCAGGCCGGCGATGTGCATGGGAAAGAAGGCCACGTTGAAGCCGATGAAGATCACCCAGAACGCCAGCCTGCCCAGGCGCTCGGACGTCATCCTGCCGGTGAACTTGGGAAACCAGTAGTAGATGCCCCCCAGCACCGGGAACACGTTGATTCCCAGCAGCACGTAATGCAGGTGGGCGACCACGAAATAGGTGCCCGTCAGCTGCCAGTCCAGCGGCACGGCCGCAGTCATGACGCCCGACACCCCGCCGACCACGAACATCAGGATGAAGCTGGCGAAGAACAGGAACGGCACCTTGAACACCGGACGGCCCAGCCAGATCGTGGCGATCCAGGCGAAGGTCGCCACCGCGCTGGGAATCGAGATGATGGTGCTGGTGGCGCCGAAGAACGACAGGGCCAGGGGCGCGATGCCGCTGGCGAACATGTGGTGTATCCACACGACGAAGCCCACCGCCATCGTCGCCACGGTCGCCACGGCCACCGCCGTGTAGCCCACCAGCGGGCGGCGGCAGAACGTGGGCAGCGCGTCCGAGACGATGCCCATGGCGGGCAGTACGACCACATAGACCCAGGGATGCCCGAACATCCAGAACAGATGCTGCCAGAGCATGGGGCGCCCCGAGGCGGCCACGTCGAAGAAATGGGTGCCGAACTGCCGGTCGAACCAGAGCATCACGAAGGCCAGGCTGACGGCCGGGACGACCAGCAGATTGGCCACCGATGCGGTCAGGGTGCCCCACACCAGGATCGGCACGCGGTTGATCGACATGCCCGGCGCGCGCATGCGCAGCAGGGTCACGACGAAATTGACGGAGCCCACCGTGGTGGACACCCCCAGCAGGACCATGCCCAGGGCATAGACGTCGATGTTCGGCCCGGGGTCGTAGGTGAGGGACGACAGCGGCACATAGTTGAACCACCCCGCGTTGGGCGCCTGCCCCAGCGGAAAGCTGGCATACAGGAACAGGCCCGCGAACAGGAAGACCCAGTAGGACAGCGCGTTCAGGCGCGGGAAGGCCATGTCGCGCGCGCCCAGCACCAGCGGCCACAGGTAATTGGAAAAGCCCGACAGGATCGGCAGGGCATACAGGAAGATCATGGTGATGCCGTGCATCGTGAAGATCTGGCTGTATTGTTCGGGCGACAGCACGTGCAGGCCGGGCTGCGCCAGCTGCACGCGCAGGATCAGCGCCTCGATCCCGCCCAGGATCAGGAAGACGAAGGCCGTCACGATGTAGCGCATGCCGATGCGCTTGTGATCGACCGTGGCCAGCCAGTCCCGCCAGCCGCCCTCGCCTTCCCAGGTGGCGCGCAGCCTCAGCTCGCGCTCCGAGCCGCGCGGCAGCCGGCCGACCTCGGGTTCGCGGGTCAGGTGGAGATCGGGCGGATTCGGCGCGTCGTCGACCATGTGTGTCCCTTCCGGATGGCGGCGCCGCTACTGCAGCGCCGCCAGGTAGGCGCCCAGCGCGGCCGCATCCTGCGGCGCCAGCGCGAAACTGGGCATGAGTGATTCGGGCTTGATTTCCTGCGCGCGCCGGACCCAGTCCAGGACGTGCTCGGGCGTATTGCTCAGCGTGCCGGCCGCGATGCGCCGGCGCGATCCCAGGTGGGTCAGGTCGGGGCCGAAGGCGCCGTCCGCCTCGCTGCCGCGCACCGCATGGCAGCCCGCGCAGCGCTTCATGAAGAACTCCTGCCCCGCGCGCGCCAACGCGTCCGCCGGCGCGCTCGCCGGCTGCGCTTGTGCCCGGCGCCAAGCGTCGAACTGCGCCGGCGGCTGCGCGATCACCTCGAAGGCCATGTGGGCGTGCTGCACGCCGCAAAAGGCGGCGCACTGCCCCCGGTAGACGCCGGGCGCATCCGCCTGGATCCATTGCGTATTGACCTGGCCCGGAATCGCCTGGGTCTTGCCGGCCAGTTGCGGCACCCAGAACGAATGCAGCACGTCGACGCTCTCGAGGTCGATCTTGACGGGCACCCCCGTGGGGATGTGGATCTCGTTGGCGGTGATGAAATGCCGGTCCGGATCATCCGGATCCTCATAGGCGATCTCCCACCACCAGTCGTGCGCGGTCACCTTGATCGTGAGGGACGGCGCCGGCGACGGCTGGGCGACGGCCTCCAGCGTGGCGAGGGTGTAGGCCAGGGCGACCAGCAAGGCCGCGGTGGAGATGCCCACGCCGATGTAGACGAAGGCCATGCCACCCGGTTCCCGGCCCAGCGCCCGCGCGTCCGCGGGCGGGCGGCGCCTCAGCAGCGCCCCGGCCAGCAAGGCGCAGATGATGAGCACGACCGCCACGCACAGGGCCGTCAGGCCCCAGCCGAGACGCATCGTGGGCGCTGCGGCGGGTCCTGCCGCCTGCCAGAAATACCCCATGGGGGCCGCCGCGTGCGCGCACGCCGGCAGGACGAGGACGCATGCGGCCGCCAACACGCGCCGGGAGAGGATGGAGGTCGGATCAGTCGTGGCTCGGGGTCCCCTGGATGGATCGGATGATTGCGCCGGGCGAAGCGGACCGCTGCGCTGCTTCACCCACCAAGGTTGCCGATCCATTGTGGGACAGGCGCGCCGCGCGCCGCAATGCGACTCTGTATCCGCCTATGTCCCATCCCCGGGCCCCTGCGGCCCGCGAAAGCCGCCGGCCCCCTGCCCCGCCGCCACGCCTCGGGGGCGGCGGCGCGCATACAAAAAGAAACACCTTGTCCCGGGGCCGGGGGACCCGGCCGGCTCAGCGGCCGCGCGCCACGTGGTTGCGGGCCTGTTCGCGGAAACGCGCGGGCGTCACGCCCGTGTGCTTGCGAAAGAAGCGGCTGAAATAGACCTCGTCCTCGAAACCGAGCTTCCAGGCCAGCGACTTGACGGGATCGGAGGTATAGACCAGGTCGCGCTGCGCCTCGTGCACCAGCCGTTCGCTGATCACCGCCGTGGCCGGCATGCCCAGCACGTCGCGGCACAGGCGCGTCAGGTGGCCGCCGGTCACGCCCAGCTCGTCGGCATAGACGGCCAGCGGCACGTGGTCGCGAAAGTACTTGTCGACCAGTTCGCGGAATTTCTGGATCTGCGCGGCCTTGCGCGAGCTGCCGGCCCGCAGCAGCAGCCCGCGGCCATAGCGGATCCGCCCGATGCGCAGCACCAGCGCGGACAGCAGCGACATGCAGATGCCGGGCTGGCCGACGCGCCGGCTGCGGAATTCTTCCTGGATGGCGTCAAAGAGCGGCCTGATCGGCTGCAGCGCGGGGTCGCCCGGCTCGAGTTCCATCGCAAAGGGTTCCCGCACCATCGACAGCATGGCCGGATCGGCGGCGCCGACCATTCGTTCCAGCACATGCTGCACGGCAGTGATGACCGGCCCGTCCACATCGGAGGTGAAGTGGAAGGAATGCATTATCTGTTCTGGAATTGACAAAATGCACGGCGCCTTGACCTGGATGGACTCATTGCCCATGCCCACCACCCCGCCTCCATGGGTCAAATAGAGTATCTGGATGAAAGATTTATGCAGATGCGGCTTGATTACCCAGTGATTCAACGAAGATCGCGTAGGAATGTTCTCGATATGGACGGAATCCACCCAGTGATCCAGGCCTTGAGTCGTGTACAAGCCGTAGTTAGGGTTTTCTCGCATTCCGGCGGTTTCAGGGAAATAAATGCACGAATTGTCCTGTTGACAGCCGGAATTGTCAATGACGATCCGATTCAAGTTCCAGATAATAAAAATGTCCCGACGCCCCACATGGACATCCCTGGGCGTGACCGGGCGCAGAAATCCGCGGCGTGACCCTCGCCGGCCGGATTTCGACATTCAGCAACTCAGGAGAACACTATGCAAGAGCCGAACTGGCTTGGCTTGCAGGGGCGAACTTGCGCCGTCACGGGCGCCGCCCACGGCATCGGGCAAGGCATCGCCAGCGAACTGGCGGCCGTCGGCGCGCGCGTCGCACTGCTGGACTTCGACCGCGAAGGCTGCGAAGCCGCGGCCGCCGCCCTGCGCGCCACCGGCGCCGAGGCCGTCAGCATCGCCTGCGACACCTCGGACCCGGACAGCGTGCGCCGCGCGGCGGATGCCGTGGAAACCGAGCTGGGCGCCTGCACCGGCCTGGTCAACAACGCCGGCATCCTGCGCCCGGCGTCCCTGCAGGACGTCAGCCTGGAGGAATGGAACCGCGTGCTGGGCATCAACCTCACCGGCTACCTGCTGACGGCGCGCGCCTTCCAGGCGCAGATGCGCGGCGCGGGCGGCGGCAGCATCGTGCACGTGGCCTCCATCGCGGGCAGCTTCCCGCAGACGCGCAGCGGCGCCTACAGCGCCAGCAAGGCCGGCGTGCGCCTGATGTCCCGCCAGATCGCGGTCGAGTGGAGCGCCGACGGCATTCGCAGCAACACGATCTGCCCGGGCATGATCCGCACCCCGCTGTCGGCGGCCTTCTATGCCGAGCCGGGGCTGGAGGCCCGGCGGGCCGCCATGACGGCCAGCCGCCGCGTCGGCGAGACCGGCGACATCGCCAACGCGGCGGCGTTCCTGCTGAGCCCGCGCTCCAGCTACATCAACGCCAGCGACATCGCCGTCAACGGCGGCATGGACGCCATGCTGATGGACATGGTCCCGCGCCCCGGTTTCAACCAGAACTCCCAAGAGTGAACCGCATCATGAATACCCAAGCTCTGCAAGACAATACGCGCTGCGACGTGCTCGTCGTCGGCGCGGGCGTCTCCGGCCTGACGACGGCCATCGTCGCCGCCAAGCACGGCCTGAACGTCGTCGTGGTCGAGAAGGCGCCCGTCTTCGGCGGCACCGCCGCCTATTCCGGCGGCGTCCTCTGGATCCCCGGCAACCACGTGGCCCGCGCCGCGGGAATCCGCGACACGCGCGAAGCCGCGCTGGAATACATCCGCCACGAGACCCAGGCGAACTTCAATCCGGAAGTCATCGACGCCTTCCTGGAAAAGGCGCCCGAGATGGCGGAATACTTCGAGCGCGAGACGGAGGTGAAATTCATCCCCACCCTGTATCCGGACTACCACCCGGACCAGGCCGGCGCCGCCCAGCAGGGCCGCTCGATCCTGGCCAAGCCCTACGACATCCGCGCGCTGGGCCCGGACATGAAGCGCCTGCGCCCGCCGCTGAAGACCATCACCTTCATCGGGATGATGTTCAATTCCTCCAGCCCGGACATCAAGCATTTCTTCAACGTGACGAAATCGCTGGGTTCGTTCCTGTACGTCACCCGGCGCCTGAGCAAGCACCTCAAGGAACTCGTCCTGTACCGGCGCGGCATCAACGTGACCAGCGGCAATGCGCTGATGGCCCGCCTGGCCAAGACCGCGCTGGATCTGGGCATCCCCATCCACACCGAATGTCCCGTCAGCCGCCTCATCGAGGACGGCGGGCGCATCACCGGCGCCGTGGTGCGCAGCCAGGGCGGCGAACTCCGCATCCACGCCGACAGGGCGGTCGTGCTGGCCGCCGGCGGCTTCCCCCATGACGCGGCCCGCATCCGCCAGGCCTATCCCCATCTGGCGCGCGGCGGCGAGCACCTGTCGCCGACGCCGGTCGAGAACACCGGCGACGGCGTGCGCCTGGCCGAAGGCCTGGGCGCCACCCTGGAGCAGGACTACGCCAACGCGTCCGCCTGGATCCCGGTGTCGCGCGTGCCCTTCGGCGGCGGACAGACCGGCGTGTTCCCCCACCTGATCGACCGCTACAAGCCGGGCGTCATCGGCGTGACGCGCAACGGCAGGCGCTTTACCAACGAGTCGAATTCCTACCACGACGTCGGCCAAGCCATGATCCAGGCCTGCGCGGGGAACCAGGAAACCGCCATGTGGCTGATCTGCGATCACCCGACGATCCGCAAGTACGGCCTGGGCTATGCCAAGCCGGCCCCCATGCCCCTGGGTCCCATGCTCAAGCGCGGCTATCTGCACAAGGGCGCGACGCTGCGGGATCTCGCCCAGGCCACCGGCATCGACGCCGACGGGCTGGAGCAGACCGTGCGCGCCTTCAACGAGTCCGCGCGCCACGGCGAGGATCCGGCCTTCCATCGCGGCTCGACCGCCTTCAACCGCTACCTGGGCGATGCCGAGCACCGGCCCAACCCCTGCGTGGCGCCCATTGTGACCGGGCCTTTCTATGCCCTGAAGCTGGTGATGGGCGACCTGGGCACCTTCGAGGGCCTGCGCACCGCCCTGACCGGCGAGGTGCTGGACCCCGCAGGCCGGGCCATTCCTGGGCTCTACGCCGTGGGCAACGACCGCGCCAGCATCTTCGGCGGCAACTACATCGCCGCCGGGATCACCCTGGGCCCCAACATGACTTTCAGCTACATCACGGCCAAGCACATCGCGCAGGCCGCGCAACCCTGAACAGAACCCGAAGCGGCACAGCCGCTTCGTCGGAGGAGCACATGCACATCGACGACTCTCTGGCCCTGATCGACCACCGCATCTACACCATCGCCCTGCGCAAGATGCCGGAATTCCTCGCGGTGTTCAACGAACTGGCCATGCCCATCCTGCGCGAGACGCTGGGCAACCCCATCGGCCTGTACACCAGCCACGTCGGTCCGCTGAACCAGTTCGTCCACCTGTGGGCCTACAAGGACCTGGCCGACTACGAGGAACGCTGCCGGCGCAGGGACACGCACCCGGACTTTCCGGCCTACCTCGAGGCCTCGGGACACCTGATCGTCGCCCAGGAGACCCGACTGCTGACGCGCGCCGGGCTGCTCTACGGCGGAAAGGACCAGCCATGAGCGGCGCAACCGGAAATCCCCGGACGGCCATCATCACGGGCGGCGCGGCGGGCATCGGCCAGGCCACGGCCGAGGTCCTGGCCCGGCGGGGGTATCGCCTCTGCATCGCCGACCTGGACGCCGAGGCCGCCGGACGGGCCGCCCGCGCGCTGGGCGCGGACCACGTCGGCCTGGGCTGCGACGTCAGCCGCGAAGACGCGGTGGACCGCGCCGTGCGCGACGCCATCGCGGCGCTGGGCCGCATCGACGTGCTGGTCAACAACGCCGGCATCGGCGACCAGTCCGCGGTGACGCTGGACCAGGACGCCGCGCACTTCGACAAGGTGCTGGCCACCCACCTGCGAGGCGCCTTCCTGATGTCCCGGGCCGTCGCCCGCCACATGCTGGCGCACGGCGCCGGGGCCATCGTGAACCTCAGCTCCATCGCCGCCTTCGGCGGCATCCCGGGGCGCAACGCCTATGCGGCGGCCAAGGCGGGCATCTCGGCCATGACCCGCTCGATGGCCTGCGAGTGGGCCTCGCGCGGCGTGCGCGTCAACGCCGTGGCCCCCGGCTACACCCGCACCGAACTGGTCGCGGAACTGGAGCGCAAGGGCGCGCTGGACACGCGCGGCATCCGGGCCCGCACGCCCATGGGCCGCCTGGCGGAGCCGGCCGAGATCGCGCGCGCCATCGCCTTCCTCGCCTCCGACGACGCCAGCTACATCACCGGCGCCACGCTGCTGGCCGACGGCGGCTGGACCGCGCTGGGGGCTCCGGAGGGCTCGCTCGCCGCGGGCGCCGACTGAAGACACTGGAGGATCTCATTCCATGCTGACGATCAACATCATCAACGGGCTGGTCTATGGCGCGCTGCTGGCCATCGTGGCCTCGGGGCTGGCGCTCATCTACGGCCTGCGGCGCGTGGTGAACTTCGCCCACGGCTCGCTCTACATGCTGGGCGCCTACATCGGCTACACAGTGGCGCTGCACACGAATTTCTGGGTCGCGCTGGTGGCCGCGTCCGCCCTCATGTTCGTGCTGGGCGCGCTGCTGGACCGCTACGGCCTGCGGCTGCTGCAGAACTACGACCCGCTCAGCGTCATCCTCGTGACCTTCGGCCTGTTGCTGATCATCGAGGACGCGGTCCAGTCCATCTGGGGCAAGAGCAATCTCTCGCTGCCCGAGCCGGCCCAGCTCAGCCACTCCATCCACATCCTGGACATGACGCTGCCGGTCTACCGCATCGCGGTGGTGCTGGTGGGGCTGCTGGTCGCCATCGGCCTGTCGCTGTGGATGCAGAAGACCCGCATGGGCCTGTTCGTCCGCGCCGCCAGCACGGATCCGGCCACCACCGCCATGCAGGGCGTGAACACCGACCGGCTGAGCGCGCTGGTGGTCGGCCTGGGAACGGCCCTGGCCGGCTTTGCCGGCGTCGTCACGGCGCCTTTCCTGTCCCTGTCGCCGTCCATGGGCGGGGACGTCCTGATCGACTCCTTCATGGTGGTGGTGATCGGCGGACTCGGCAGCCTGCCCGGCGCCTTCCTGGCGGCCGTCGTGCTCGGCCAGGTGCAAACGCTGGGCGCGGTCTATCTGCCGGACCTGTCCGCCTCCCTGCCCTTCATCCTGATGATCGCAATCCTGATCTGGAGGCCGGCCGGAATCGCCGGGAACCGCACATGACACGCACCGCCCCACAATGCCCCGGCCGCATCGCGCCGGCCTGCCTCGCCGCGCTGGCGATCGCCTTCGGCGCGAGCCGGCTCATCGAGTCCGAAATCGTCCTGTCGCTGCTCACGCAGGCGGCCATCTATGCGGTCTTCGCCACGGCGCTGGGCCTGCTGCTGCGCCAGAACGGCATGGTGAGCTTCGGCCACGCCGCGTTCTTCGGCCTGAGCGCCTACGTCGTCGCCATCCTGCTGCGCGACACCGGGCTGTCCGCGGAGGCCGCCATCCTGCTCGGCCTGGCGGGCCTCGCGCTCTTCGCCCTGCTGCTGGGCCTGGTGATCGTCCGCATCCCGGGCATCGCCTTCGCGATGCTGACGCTGGCGCTCGGGCAGCTGTTCTACCAGCTGGCACTGCAGTCCCGCACGCTGACCGGCGGCGCCGACGGCATCAGCATCGACTGGCCCGACGAGCTCTTCGGCGTCCCGCTGTCCACGCTGCTGACGCCCGAAGTGCTCTTCATGACGACCTGGACCGTCCTGATCCTGGCCGTCGCCCTGCTGGTCGGCCTGCACCGCAGCCGCTTCGGCCTGACGACGGAAGCCATCCGCGACAACCCCGAACGCGCCACCTTCATCGGCATCCGCCTCATGATGCCGCGCGTGCTGATCTTCGTGCTCTCGGCGGTCCTGACCGGGCTGGCCGGCGTGCTGGCCGCCCTGAACACCGGCTTCATCTCGCCCGAGAGCATGCACTGGAGCGTGTCGGGCACCGCCCTGATGATGGTCGTGGTCGGCGGCTACGGCCGCGTCTGGGGCCCGGCGCTGGGCGCCGTGGTCTTCATCGTGGCCAAGGACCTGATCGGCGATTTTTCCACCCACTGGCTGTCGCTGTTCGGACTGGCGCTCATCATCGTCGTGGTCTTCACCGACAGCGGCCTGAGCGGCGCCCTGCAGAAACTGGCCGCGCGCGGCGGGCGCCGGGACGCGTCCCGGACGCCGGCGGGCAAGCCCCAGAGAGGATGATATGACGACGGAATCGACAATCCTGGAGGCCCGCGACGTGGCCATCCACTACGGCGGCGTCAAGGCGCTGGACGGCGTGTCCTTCGCCCTGCGCAAGGGGGAAATCCACGGCCTCATCGGCCCCAACGGCGCCGGCAAGTCCACCGTGATCGACGCCATCACGGGACGCCGCCGGCTCACGCGCGGCGCCGTGCGGCTCGGCGGCGAGGACATCACGGCGCTGAGCGTCATCGAACGGCGCAAGAAGGGGCTGGCGCGCTCGTTCCAGCGGACCAGCGTGTTTCCGAACCTGGGCGTGCAGGCGCAGATCCGCCTGGCCGCGCACAAGCTGGGCGCCGCGTCGCCGGACCAGGAAACGCGGGACGTGATGGAACAGCTGGACCTCGTCGAGGTCGCCGGGGTCCCGGCCCAGGACCTGGGCTACGGCCAGCAGCGGCGCCTGGACCTGGCGCTCGCGCTGGTCGGCCGCCCCATCGTCCTGCTGCTGGACGAGCCCATGGCGGGCCTGTCGCCCCAGGAATCCAGCGACCTCGCGCAGCACCTGGTGGCGCTCGCGCGCCGCTGGCAGGTCTCGGTGCTGCTCGTGGAGCACGACACCGACATCCTCTTCAGCATTTCCGACACCGTCACCGTGTTTGAGCTCGGACGGGTCATCGCCAACGGCAGCCCGGCGGACATCCGGGCGCATCCGCGCGTGCAACAAGCCTATCTGGGGAGCGCCGCATGAATCACCTGCTGGAAATCCGCGACGTGCACGCCTACTACGGCGCCGCGCACATCCTGCACGGCCTGAGCCTGACGGTCGCGCAGGGCGAACAGGTCGCCCTGATCGGCCGCAACGGCATGGGCAAGACCACCACCGTCAACGCCCTGATGGGCGTCGCCCGCGTCGCCTCGGGCGAGCTGCTGCTGGGCGGGCGCCGGATCGGCAGGCCCAGCGCCTATACGCCGGCCCAGTCCGGGATCGCCATCGTGCCCCAGGGCCGCTGCATCATCCCCAACCTGAGCATCGAGGAGAACCTGCTGATCGGCTCGGCGGTCCGCCGCGCGGGCCCCTGGGACCTGGCCGCGGTCTACCGCCTGTTTCCCATCCTGCGGGAACGCGCCCACACCCCCGGCACGGCCCTGTCCGGCGGACAGCAGCAGATGCTGGCCATCGGCCGCGCGCTGATGGCCAATCCGACGCTCATGATCCTCGACGAGCCGACCGAGGGGCTGGCGCCCGTCATCGTCGACCAGCTCGCCGACACCCTGAACCTGGTGACCCGGCAGGGCACCGCCATCCTGCTCATCGAGCAAAACCTCGGGCTGGTGGCCCGGACCACCCAGCGCTACTACGCCGTCGAGAAAGGCGCCGTATCCGCCACCGGCACGATAGATCCGCAAAACATCAAGGATCTGCACCGACATATCGTCGCATGACTTTCATCCAAGGAGACAAACCATGACCTCTCGTACCCTGAAATCCCCTCTGCTGGCGGTGGCTACGGCCGCCTGCCTGGCCATGTCCGCCGGCCATGCCGCCGAAAAGGAACCCATCCGCATCGGCGCCGTCACGTCGATCTCCGGCGTCTTCGCCCAGCAGGGCGAGGAAGTGATGCGCGGCATCCAGTTCGCCGTCGACGAAGCCAACGCCAAGGGCGGCGTGGACGGCCGCGAAGTGCTGCTGAAGACCGGGGATGACGAAAGCACACCCAAGGAAGGCCTGCACGCGGCGGAAAAGCTGGCGCGCGACGGCTACAAGCTGCTGATCGGCCCCATCGCCTCGTCCATCACCCTGACCGTGGGCCAGAACCTGAACCGCTGGAACGCCATGCTGATGGCCGTCGTCAGCAAGAGCGACAAGATCACCGGCGACAGCTGCAAGCCGGGCATGTTCCGCACCAATCACTCCGACAGCATGGACATCGCCATGTTCAAGGAATGGATGAAGGACATCCAGCCCAAGAACTTCGCCGTCATCGCCGCCGACTACACCTGGGGCCATGATTCCGCCCAGGCCTTCACGAAGGCCGCGGAAAGCCAGGGCAAGAAGGTTTCCCTGACCGTCTTCCCGCCGCTGGGCACCAAGGATTTCGCGCCCTACATTTCCCAGATCAAGTCCAACCCCGACATCGACGGCATCTGGGTCGCGCTGGTGGGCCGCGACCTGATCGCCTACGTCAAGCAGGCCGAGAGCTTCGGGCTGACCTCGAAGACCACGCTGGGCCACGCCATGATCATGAACTTCGTGGTGAACGCGACGGGCGAAGCGACCAAGGGCATCCAGGGCAATATGGAATACGCCGCGGAAATCGACACACCCCAGAACAAGGCGCTGGTCGCCGCCTGGAAGGCCCGCTTCGGGCGCGTCCCGACGGACAACGAAGGCTCGGCCTACAACGGCGTGCAGGCGATCTTCGCCGGCGTGAAGCAGGCCGGCAGCGTCAAGGCCAAGGACGTCTCCAAGGCGCTGGAAGGCCTGAGCTACGACACGATCTACGGCAAGGCCACCATGCGCGCCGAGGACCACCAGCTCGTCATTCCGAACTACATCGGCCAGGTGCAGTCGGTCGACGGCGTGCTGCGCCCCGTCCTGACCCACACCTACCCCGCCTCGCTCGTGCCGGCGCCTTCCGGCGAGTGCAAGCTGAAGGGCTGAACGGCGAACCGTTGCGGCTCGCGCAGCCGCCACAGGCGCAGGGCGACATGGATCTCCAATGCACGCCCCGCGTCGCGCCAGCCCGCCAGGAGCGCATCGACCGACTCCAGGCGCTGGCGCAGCGTATTGATGTGCAGGGACAGGCGCCTTGCCGCCTCGGCGGCGTTATAGCCGCAATCCAGATAGGCCAGCAGCGTGCCGGCCAGGACGGCGCGACGCGTGTCGTGCGCGGCCTGGCCGGCATACAGTTTTCCCAGCGTGGTCGTGAAAAACCCCTCGATCGCCGCCGTATCGGCGCGATTGAAGAGCGGGACGTACAGAGCCAGCCGGCTCTCGTCGAAGAGCTCGCCGCGCCGGTCCAGCGCATCGAGCAGGTCCAGGCAGCGCTCGGCGCGCTCGAAGGACTTCGGCAAGCCATCGGGGCGCTCGACGACATCGCCCACGACTCCCAGGAACGCATCGCGATGGCGGCGCAGACCCGCCTCGAGCGCCGCTCGGACCGGTTCCATCCGCATGGCGTTGGCCAGCACGACCAGGGAATCTCCGACGTCGTCGAACAAAGCGCTCGATGACCCCAGGCGGTCTCTCAACTGCCGGCATAGAGAGGCGCATCCCTCCTTCCCTGTCCGGATCAGCAGCAGCCGCATCGGCTGGCGGATGTCGACGCCGTACTTTTCCGCTTGCTGCGCGAACCGCTCGGCCCGGCCGCTGGGCCCATGGATCAGGCCGTGCAGCACCGCAGGCGCATCGGACACCAGGGACAGGGCGCGCTGGGCCTTGAGCAGCAGCACGACGCCTGTCACCATGGCGCCACGTTCGAAGGTCCGGGTGGCCACTTCGCCCAGGGGCCGGGCCGACTGCAGCACCAGGCCGCCCAGCGGGCCTTCCCCGCCCACGATGGCGCAGACCGTGCGGGATTTCCGGTATGTCACCGACCGCCCGGTGCGCCGGCTTTCCCCCAGGGCGGCATACGCCGCATCCTCGATCCAGCGCCCGTCCGGCGCCGGCGCCTCGACACCCCGCTCCGCATGGGCGGCGACGATCTCGCGCCCCCCTTCGTCGCAGACGGCCACGCGCCCGCCCAGGCGGCGCGCCAGCATGTCGCACAGGTCCGGCAGGTCGCCGCCGCGCGCCACCAGCGCGGTCAGCTGCTCGTGGGTCTCGGCCGCCGCACGCGTATCGGCCGTCTGGCGCGACAGCCGCTCGTTGGTGTCTTCCGCCCGCGCCAGGGCATCCCGCGCCTGTTCGAACAGGCGTGCATTGCCGATGGCGACCGAAGCCTGGGCGCCCAGCGTCGACAGGATCGAGATCTCCCAGGCCGTGTACGTGCGCACATAGCGGTCGCCCACGAACAGCACGCCGGAGACTTCGCCGGCGCTCAGCAGCGGCACGCCCAGGATCGAAGCGATGTTCTCGCCGCGCATGGCATCGTCGATGAACCGGGAGTGGTCGAACCGGCTGTCCCCCGCATAATCCGACGAAGAATACGGACTGCGGTGCCGCGCCACGTACCCGCACACGCCGGTATCCAGGCCGACGCGGATCTTGCAGAAACGCTCCGAAAAGGCGCCGTCGGTGGCCCGCACGTAAAAGTCGCGGCGCGCCGCGTCGTACACGGACAGGTAGCCGACATCGCATCCCAGCAGCGCGCGGGCCCGCCGCACGATGACCCGCAGCACTTCGTCGATATCCACGATCCGGGTCAGGTCCTGCGCCGTCTCGATGACGGCCATCAGGCCGCGCTCGCGCTGCTGGTGCTGTTCGAGGCGCTCTTTGACCGTCAAGGCCATGGACAAGGTTTCCGATGCGCGCGCCTTGTCCGCCCCGTCCGGCATCCCGGCCAGGCGGTCGCGCAAGGCCTCCAGCGCCTGGCGCTCCGCATCCCGATGCAGAAGGCGGACGGCCTCGCCTTCGAGGACATCGAACGCAGTGGACGAATCGACCATAAATTGAATCCATAAATGTTTTGTTCAACTATATATCGACTGCGGATCGGACTCTACACTGCTTTCATCGCCCCGGCCTTCTTCGCAGCCGGCCCCCATCGACCCATCCCAGGACACAGCGGCATGGATTCCCAGATTCCCGATTTCCGTTCATTCACTCCGGCACAGCGCCTGGAGGCCGTCGCCCTCAAGGCAGGCCTGGACGCCGAGGACGTCCGCCGCGTCGCGCAAGCCGGCGCCCTGTCCCTGGAAACCGCCGACGGCATGATCGAGAACGTGATCGGCACCTTCGAGCTGCCCTACGCGGTCGCCGGCTATTTCCGGATCAACGGAGCGGACGTGCTCGTCCCCATGGCGGTCGAGGAGCCCTCCGTCGTGGCGGCCGCCTCGCACATGGCCAAGATCGCCCGGAGGCACGGCGGCTTCCAGACCTCCAGCACTGGGCCCATCATGCGCGCGCAGATCCAGGTCCTGGGCGTCTCCGATCCCTACGGCGCGCGCCACGCCATCCTGCAGCACCGCCAGGAGATCATCGACCACGCCAACAGCCGCGACCGCATCCTGATCGGGCTGGGCGGCGGCTGCAAGGACATCGAGGTCCACGTGTTCCCGGACACGGCGCGCGGCGCCATGGTCATCGTCCACCTGCTGGTGGACGTGCGCGACGCCATGGGCGCCAATACCGTCAACACCATGGCCGAGGCGGTCGCCAGCCGCATCGAAGGGATCAGCGGCGGCCAGGTCCGGCTGCGCATCCTGTCGAATCTGGCCGACCTGCGCCTGTCCCGCGCCAGCGTGCGGATCCCCGCCCAGGCGCTCGAACGCCCGGGCCAGGCCGGCAAGGACGTCGTCGAAGGCATCGTCGACGCCTTCGAATTCGCGGCCGTCGATCCCTACCGGGCGGCGACTCACAACAAGGGCATCATGAACGGCATCGACCCGGTCGTCGTCGCGACTGGAAACGACTGGCGCGCCGTCGAGGCCGGCGCCCATGCCTACGCCTGCCGCCAGGGGCGCTACACCTCCCTGTCGGCCTGGGAGATCGCCGCCAACGGCGACCTGGTCGGCACGCTGGAGATGCCCATGCCCGTCGGCCTGGTCGGCGGCGCCACCAAGACCCATCCGCTCGCCCAGCTCTCGCTCAAGATCCTGGGCGTCGGCACGGCCCAGGCCCTGGGAGAGATCATCGTCGCCGTGGGCCTGGCCCAGAACATGGCGGCGCTGCGCGCCCTGGCCACCGAAGGCATCCAGCGCGGCCATATGTCCCTGCATGCGCGCAACATCGCCCTGAACGCCGGCGCCCGGGGCGACGAGATCGCCTGGGTGAGCTCCCGGCTGGTCGAGGCCGGCGACGTGCGCGCTGATCTCGCCCGGCAACTGCTGCAGGAACGGCGCGCCGCCGCGCCGACCGACTGACCCCCACAACGACACACACGGCCAACAAGCCGGACAAACCACCCACAGGAGACAAACCATGAAAACAGGCCTTCCCCGCCGCACCCTCATCGCCACCGCCCTGCTCGGCCTGATCGCCGCCGGCGCGGCCCAGGCCGCGACTGACCCGGACGTCGTGCGCATCGGTTTCATCACCGACATGTCCGGCCCCTACGCCGACACCGACGGCCCCGGCGGCCTCGAAGCCATCCGCATGGCCGTGCATGACGCCGGCGGCACCGTGCTCGGCAAGAAAATCGAGATCCTCTCGGCCGACCACCAGAACAAGCCCGAGATCGCCTCCGCGCGCGCCCGGGAATGGATCGACCAGGAGGGCCTCTCCATGCTGATCGGCGGCGTCAACTCGGCCGCCGGCCTGGCGATGAACGGAATCATCAACGAAAAACACGTCCCCTACATCAATATCGGCGCAGCCACGGCGCGCCTCACCAACGAAGACTGCACCCCCTACACCGTCCACTACGAATACGACACCGTCGCCCTGGCCAAGGGCACCGGCTCCGCCGTGGTCAAGCAGGGCGGGAAGTCCTGGTATTTCCTGGTGGCGGACTACGCCTTCGGCCATTCCCTGGAGGCGGACACCAGCGCGGTCATCAAGGCGAACGGCGGCACCGTGGTCGGATCGGTCAAACATCCCCCCACCTCGCCCGACATGTCTTCCTACATCCTGCAGGCGGCGGCTTCCGGCGCCCAGGTCCTGGGCTTGGCGAACGCGGGCGCCGACACCATCAACTCGATCAAGGCCGCCAACGATTTCGGCCTGACGAAAAAGATGAAGCTGGTCGGCTTGCTGATGACCATCAACGACATCCACGGCCTGGGCCTGCCCGTCGCCCAGAAACTGCTGATGACCGACAGCTGGTACTGGGACAAGAACGACGCCTCCCGCGCCTTCGCCCGGCGTTTCGACAAGACCATGCACAAGATGCCCAGCACGCACCAGGCCGCGGCCTACTCGGCCACGACCACCTATCTCAAAGCCGTGCAGGCCGCGGGGACGACCGACGCCGACAAGGTCATGGCGCAGTTGAAAAGCATGAAGCTCGACGACATGTACAGCAAGGGCTTCATCCGCGCGGACGGCCGCTATGTGCACGACATGTACCTGATGCAGGTGAAGACTCCCGAGGAGTCCAAAGGCCCCTGGGACTACATGAAGACGATCGCCACGATCCCGGGCAAGGAGGCCTTCACGAGCCCGCAGGATTCGACCTGCCGGCTCATGAAGAAGGGCGGTTGAGCAGATTCCGGCCAGGGCGTCGCCCGCTCAGACGGCAAGAGGTTCCAGCGCGGGCCGGGCGTACTGGCTGGGCGCCACCCCGAGGTATTTGCGGAACATGGCGGTGAAAGCCCCTTGGTTCTGGTAGCCGAGGTCCAGGGCGATGTCCAGGATCGAGCGGCCTTGCTCAAGCCATGCGAGCGCCAGGCGCAGCTTGGCATGATGGCGCCAGACCGTGAAGCTGATGCCTGTTTCCTGCAGGAAAAGGCGATGCAGCGTGCGCTCGCTGCAACCGATCTCGGCCGCGAACTGGACCAGCGTGGTGGCATCATCCGGGTGCAGCTGGATGTGCGCGCAAATGGCGGCCAGGCGCCGATCGCGCGGTTGGGGCAACTCGACCGGCACATCCGGACGGTCGATGATCTTTTCAACCAGCAATTCCTTGAGCAGGGCGATCTTGCGGCTGGCGGAAGGCTGTTCGCCATAGTGCGTCAGAGAGCGCATGACCTCGCGCAGCAGCGGCGTGACGTGCAGCATGCAAGCGCGTTCGGGCAGATTGAGGGGGCCATGCGCCTCGAACTCGAAGGATTTCATCCGCACCTTGCCCAGAGCACGGACATGGTGGCGGCGACCGCCGCCCGCCAGCCAGAGGGCGCACGATGAAGACACCACCCAATGGCCGTCCGCCCCGGACGCCAGCAATACACCGGTGACCGGGAAAATCAGGCGCGAGCGCCCGCACTCCGGGTCGGTGACCACAGCCGCATCCGGAAAGGTCTGGACGGCACTGCTCAACATGAAATGAGCACCTGGATCGAATCGCATGGCACAGCCCTCAACGTAAACGGCGCCGCGAATGCGGCGCGCTTCCCACCTTGGACGGAACTGCCCGGGCTCAGTATGGCCCATGCAGGCGATTTAAAGCGTCGGGGTTTTCCAGCGTTGACGTGTCTTGCGTGATCTCTCCATTTTCAGCGACGATCCGCAACAAACGCCGCATGATCTTTCCTGATCGCGTTTTTGGCATGGCATTGCCGAACCAGATCTCGCGCGGCTTGGCGATCGGCCCGACCTCGCGCATGACCCAGTCTCTCAAGACCCCCGCCAGAGCGGGCGCATCGGCCTCGCCGGGCAACTCGTTCTTGGGCACCACGAAGGCCACCACGGCCTCGCCGGTGACCGGATCGGGCCGACCCACCACCGCCGCCTCCGCAACCGCTTCATGGGCAACCAGCGTGGATTCGATCTCGGTGCCTCCCAGGCGGTGCCCCGACACGCTCAGCACATCGTCGGTGCGCCCCATGATCCAGCAATAACCGTCGGAGTCGAGCTGGGCGCTGTCTCCCGACAGGTAGGCGCCGCCGAGTTCCGGAGGAAAATAGCTCTTGACGTAGCGCTCGGCGTCGCCCCATACCGTGCGGATCATGGCGGGCCAGGGACGGGTGATGACCAGATAGCCGCCCTTGCCTTCGGGCAGGCTGCGGCCGGCTTCATCGACCACGTCGATCTCGATGCCAGGCAGCGGCAAGGTGCAGGAGCCAGGCTTGAGCGGCGTCGCGCCGGGCAGCGGGGCAAGGATATGCCCGCCGGTCTCGGTCTGCCACCAGGTATCGACGACCGGGCAGCGCCCGCCGCCGACTTGCTGGTGGTACCAGACCCAGGCCTCGGGGTTGATGGGCTCTCCCACCGAACCCAGCAGCCGCAGGGTGGACAAGTCGTAGTTCGCCGGCGCCGTCTCCGGCGCCGCGCTGGAGGCCTTGATCAGTGAACGGATGGCGGTTGGCGCCGTATAGAAGATCGTGACCTTGTGGCGCTGGATCATGTCCCAGAACCGCCCGGCATCCGGGTAGGTGGGAACGCCCTCGAAGACGATCTGCGTCAGGCCCGCCGCCATGGTGCCGTAGACGATGTAGCTGTGGCCGGTCACCCAGCCGATGTCCGCCGTGCACCAGAACACATCATCGGGCTTGGCGTCGAACACCCATTGCGCACTCATCTTCGTCCACAGCAGATAGCCCGCCGAACTGTGCTGGACCCCCTTGGGCTTGCCCGTCGAGCCCGAGGTGTAGAGGATGAACAAGGGGTGCTCTGCCTCCACCGGCACCGGCGCGCAGGTGTCGGCCTGACCGTCCTCGATCTCGTGCAGCCAGTGGTCACGACCATCGTGCCAGTCCACGCGCCCGCCGCTGCGCCGGTACACGATGACTTGGCGCACCCGCTCCGTATCGGGCCCGGCCAGCGCCTCGTCCACCGCCGCCTTCAAGGGGATGGCCCTCCCCCCTCGCATCTGCTCGTCCGCAGTGATCACCAGGCTCGCCTGCACATCCACAATGCGCTGATGCAGGCTCTTGGTCGAAAAGCCGCCGAACACGACCGAGTGCGTGATGCCCAGACGGGCGCACGCCTGCATGCACGCGATGGCTTCGATGGACATCGGCATGTAGAGAATGGCGCGGTCTCCCTTGCGGTAGCCCAGGCCCGCGATTCCGTTGGCGATGCGGCAGACGCGCGCATGCAGCTCGCGGAAGGTGACCGTCTGCACCCGGCCGTCGTCGGCTTCAAACACGATGGCCGGCTTGTCCGCATTGCCATTGCTCAAATGCACATCGAGGCAGTTTTCCGAGACATTCAGTTCGCCGTCGTCGAACCAGCGGTAGAACGGCGCATCGGATTCGTCGAGCACCCGCGTGAAAGGCTTGCGCCATACCAGCATTTCGCGGGCCGCATCGCCCCAGAACATGTCCGGGTCGCGCCGGGCCCGCTCACGCAAGGTCTGATAGGCCTTCATGCCCGAAACCGCCGCAGCGGCCTTGAATTCCGGCGTGGGTTCGAACACTCGCTTTTCCACGAGGATGGAATCGATCGCTCCTGACATTGCCGACCTCCTTTGATCGTATGCATGAGTGGGTGCGTGCCGGGCCGGCGGCTCCGGCACGTCCGTCGGGGCGCCGTTCAGGCGGCGACCCCCAGATACCGGTTCATGATCTCGGGACGGGCACGCAGCTCTTCGCTGGTCCCGCCAAAGACGATATGCCCGGTATTGAGCAGATAACAGCGGCTGGCCATCGACAGGGCCGCCGCGACGTTTTGCTCGACCACCAGAATCGTGCGGCCTTGCTTGGCCAGTTCCTGGCAGACCTGCATCAGATCGCGCACGATCAGAGGCGCCAGCCCCTCGAAAGGTTCGTCCAGAAGGATGAGCCGCGCATCGCGGATCATCGCCCTGGCAATCGCCACCATCTGTTGCTCGCCACCGGACAGTTCGCGCCCCTTGTTGTTGCGCCGCTCGTACAGGCGTGGAAAGGTGCGGTAGATTTCCTCGTAGCTCAACGGCTTGGCGGCCGTCATGGTCGCGAGCTTGAGGTTTTCGTGCACCGTGATCCCCCCGATGACGCGGCGCTCTTCGGGGACGAGTTGCAGGCCCTGCCGGGCGATCTCGTGGGCGGGTTTGTCGTGGATGGGCATGCCCGCGAACTCGATCGAACCCGATTTCGGGCTCAAGGCGCCCGCAAGCGTCTTGAGCAGAGTCGATTTGCCCGCGCCGTTGCGTCCAAGCAGGGCCACGACCTCGTTTTCATGGATTTCGACCGACACATCGAACAGGATGTGGGAATCCCCATAGAAGGTATTGATGCGCTCAGCGCTCAGCAGGCTCATTGTCCGAATCCTCCCAGGTAGGCGTCCTGCACGGACGTATTGGCCTTGATTTCCTCAGGTGTGCCTTCGGCCAGGAAATTGCCGTCGTACAGCACCGTGATGCGATCGGCCAGCTCGAACATGGCGTCCATGTCATGCTCGACGATGAGCACCGTGCGGCCCTTGCGGATGGTCTTGAGCAAGGCCACCGCATGCACGCGCTCTTCGGGGCTCATGCCCGCCAGAGGTTCATCGAGCAGCAGCACATTGGCGCCCGTGGCCAGGGCCAGGCCAATCTCGACCCGGCGCTTTTCCCCATAGGACAGCTCATGGATGGGGATGTCGGCCCGCGCGGTGAGCTCGACCATCTCGATGGCCGCCTCGACTTGTTCATGGCATCCCTTCACCCCCTCGATCGTCGCCAGCGCATCGAAGCGGAACGGGCCGCGCTTTTGCCCAAGGACCGACATCAGGATGTTCTGGCGCACTGTCAGGGCATCGAACAACTCGTTGACCTGGTAGGACTTGCTCATGCCCAACTGGCAGACCCGGGTGACGCCGGCGCCGGTGATCTCGGACTCGCGCAGATACACGGAACCGGA
The DNA here is from genome assembly GCA_035707805.1 of Castellaniella sp. Classification (GTDB taxonomy): domain Bacteria; phylum Pseudomonadota; class Gammaproteobacteria; order Burkholderiales; family Burkholderiaceae_B; genus Castellaniella. The sequence continues at coordinate 41,005 of DASSTS010000004.1, forward strand.
GGTGGGCTGGATTTCACCCGCCAGCATGCGAAAGAATGTCGATTTGCCCGCACCATTGGGACCGATCAGGCCGCGCAGTTCGCCTTCCTGGACTTCGATCGATACGCCCTTGACCGCCTTCAGACCGCCGTAATGCTTGGCGATGTCGTCCGCGCGCAGGATCGGCTTGCCTTCGGGCAGGGGTGCCGATTCACGCATGAGCAACGGATGGCGGCCGGCGCGCGCGGACGACCCTGTGGCGGCACCGGTCGAGCCTACGGCTGAGGCCACCCGCCGTGCCGTCCGCCGCGCCTGCCAGGCGATGAACTCGCCGCAGATCCCACGACGGAACACCGTTACCAGCACCACAAAGATCACCCCCAGGATCAGACGCCAATACGAACCCACCGCCTCCACGAACTGGAGCACCTCGAACAGGTACAGCCAGATCAGGGCGCCCAGCAGCGGGCCGAACAACGTACCCGCGCCGCCCATCACAGTCTGGATGACCACCTCGGCGGACGTATGGATGTTGAAGGCGTCAGGCGGCATGTATCCCTGGAACAGCCCGAGCAGGCCGCCGGCAATGCCGCCGTAGCCGGCCGCGACCATGAAGATCGCCAGCTTGTAGGACTGAATGCTGTGGCCCACGGCCATGGCGCGCTGGGGATTGTCGCGAATCGCCGTCAGAATGACCCCGAACGGAGAGAACGATATCCGCCGGGCGAGCACGAAGCCGATGAAGAACATGACGGCCAGAAAGCTGTACATGGGCCAGCCCGGTTCGATGACATAGCTGAAGAAGCCCAGGTCGATCGAGGCCTCTGGAATCCCCGGGATCCCGTTCTCGCCCCCCGTCCAGTCGCGCAAGGGGCCGAACTCCAGGAAATAGATCATCTCGGCGAAGGCCAGCGTACTCATCGCGAAATAGATGCCGCTGCGCCTGAGCGTGAGGTATCCGATCGCCAGGCCCAGCACGGCGGCCACCGCCACCGACAGGACCAGCGCCAGCAACATGTTCTCGACGATGCCGCTGGTCATCAGGTAGGCCGTCACGAACGCGCCCGTGCCATAGAAGGCGGCCTGCCCGAAGGACAGCAGCCCCGCATAGCCGAACAACAGGTCGAACCCGAGGCCGAACAGGCCCCAGATCAGCACCCGGCCCAGGAGATCGGGTCCAGCCCCCACCAGCGGCGCGAGAAACGGCGCCACGGCCAGCACCACAATGGTCAGACTCTCAGCCTTGTAGCGGCGTCGCACACCCGCTGCGGGATGCACGGCCGACCCGCCGCCTTGGGGCGCCACCGCGCCCGGCTGGATCGCCACGGAATCATCATGCCTGCTCATGCCCTGCCCTCCACACCCAGCAGCCCTTGAGGCCGAACGATCAGGATCAATGCCATGGCCGCGAACAGCATGACATCGGAATAAACGGGATTGAACAGCGACGTCAGGCTGAGAATCTGGCCGGCCACCAAGCCGCCCAGTACCGCGCCGGGAAACGAACCGACGCCGCCCAACACCACCACCACGAAAGACTGGATCAGGACCCGGAAACCCATGTCGGGCACGATCGAGACGATCGGCGCATAGATCATGCCGGCGAAACCGGCCGCCGCCGCCCCCACACCGAACACCACCAGAAAGGCGCGCTGGATATTGATGCCCAGCAGCCGCACCATCAGCGAATCCTCAATGCCCGAACGCACGATCAGCCCCAGCCGGGTGCGGTAGAGCACCAGCCAGCACAGGCCCAGCGCCACGGCGGCAATCAGCAGAATCTCGATCCGGTACAAGGGATAGGTCACGAACCCCATGTCCACCACGCCCTCGCCCCAGGACGGCACCGGCACGCGCTGGCCGATGCCGCCGTAGATGGCGCGGACGATCTCGACCACGACGATGCTGATGCCGAAGGTCACGAGGATCTGATCCTCGACCGGCCGGCTGTAGAACTTGCGGATCAGGCCGCGTTCGAGCACGAGCCCCACGACCATGGCCGCCAACGCGCCGGCGGCAATGCTCAGGACGAAGGATTCCGTTGCCAGGTACGTCGAGAATCCAGCGTACGCACCGACGACGAACAACGCGCCATGCGCGAAGTTGATCAGGCCCAAAGTGCCATAGATGATGGTCAGGCCGGCGGCGATCAGGGCGAGCAATATCCCCAGCGCCAGCCCATTGAAGACCTGAGACATGAACAAGCCGAGTCCAGGCATATTCCCCCCTTTTCACAATTGAACGGAGCCGGCACCCACGCCTTCCCGGCATGGATGCCGTGCGACGGCGCCTAGGTGTAGTCGGTCATCTTGCAGCCGGCATAGCCGACCGGCGGCAGGGTCGCGACCCCGTCGGCGACGGCCACGATGTCGACCAGATCGTCCTTGTCCTTGATGTCCGAAGGTTTCTTGCCGCGCACAATGGTGAAGTTGGCGGCGCCGTCGTGATCCTCGGCGCGGAAATACGCCTCTCCGCCCATGGTGTACGGCCGCTTGTGGTTGATGCTGTCCTCGAGCGCCTTGACGACTTCGGCCGGGTGGAAGGTGCCCGCACGCTCGATGGCATCGGCCCACAGCAAGGTGGTCATATAGGCGTTGTGTTCCGGATCGCGGGGCTTGGCGCCGAACTTCGCCTCGTAGGCCTCGACGAAATCGCGCGCGATCTCGTTCTGTTCTGAATAGGCATGCCAGAACACCATCGTGCCGTAGACCCCCTCCATGATCTCGGGGCCGACTTCCTCGAGCATGTAGGCGGGCATGTAGGGCACGCACATCTTCATGTTCTTGAGCACGCCGAACTGGTGCGCCTGCTTGGCCGAATTGACGGCGTCCGCACCGTAGTCGTGATTGATCAGGATGTCGGCGCCGCTATTGGCGATGTTCAGCATATAGGCGCTGTAGTCGGTCGCCCCCAGGGGGTGGATCTGGGGGGTATCGATGGTCGTCCAGCCTTGCTCCTCGGTGAATTTCTTCATGAACTCGTGGATCGAGTGGCCGTAGTTGTAGTCCGGCACCAGGTGGATGGCTTTCATGTTCTTGCCGTAGGCTTCGGCCAGCACCGGCGCGATGGCCTTGGATGCTGTGTAGGCGTGATGGCACAGGCGGAAGCCGTAGCGGCGGCAATCCTTGCCGGTCGTGTCGCTGGAGCCGCTGATGATGGGAAAGTACAAGGTCTTGGCGCGGTCGCAGGTATTCTGCAGCGCAATCGCCACCGAACTGCTGACGCTGCCCGCGATCATCATGGCCTTGTCCTGGCGGATGAAACGCGTGGCCGCCTGCACGGCACTGTTGGGCTTGGTCTCGGCATCACCGATGGCCAGCACCAGTTTCTTGCCCAGGATGCCCTGCTTGGTCAACGGAGAGATCTTGCGCACGCGCGGATCGCCATTGTTGATCAACTCGGCGGCCAGTTCGAAACCGCGCTTCTGGCCATTGCCCTCGGCCGAATACGGTCCCGTCAAATCCAGCGTGAGGCCGGCCGTCACGGTATCCCCGGCCACGCCGTCGGGATAGTTTCCGAGCTTCGGATAATCCTTTTTCTGGGCCAGAGCCGCCTTGCCGTAAAAAGCCGGGACGGCCAGAACACCGGCGGTGGCGGCGGAAGTCTTGAGAAAGCTGCGGCGTTTGGCCGAGTATGGCGTTTCGATGCGTCGATCCTGGTGTTTCACGATGATGTCTCCTGTTTCCTATGATGGACGGGGTAAAACAAGGATGCGGATCGTAATGAATGGTGAATATGAATATTCGATATCAAAACAAACCGCCATATTGTCCCGAAGCCAAAAAACAGAAATAAAATGCTTCGATTTCCATTTTCCGGACCGGCAATTCTAATTATTTAAAACTCAAAGATGCAGTCGTAGATTATCAAAGCGGATTTTTTAAAGCCGCCTCGTTTCTGACACGAAAACACGCGTTTCTGACTTTTTGAGGCCGGCTAGGGAAAACACCAAAATGCGCGAAAGGCGCAAGAAAAAAGGCTTGCAAGACAAAATCTTGCAAGCCTCAGGGGAATACCGGGCGCCACCGAAAGAAGCGCCCGATCAAGGGAAAACATATGAAATACGACGGTCCCCAGCAATATGCCGGAAACCCGCCGAGATAATCAACAGGTATATATAAGAAATCTAGGCGAAGTATCCCATCTGCTATTAATAGCATTCGATTCTTACACCAAACTTACAACAAAGACCAGCCCTCGTTTTTCGCCGAAATGGGGTTTGGGTCCTTGGGACCCCAGCGACGGAAATGACAGATTGTCAGCGTGGAGAGGCGAACTTAACATGGGTGGCATGGACAATCTTCTCATCGCGCTGGCCGCCGGATTGCTCGGCGGCGCCATCAACGCCATCGCCGGAGGCGGCTCATTCATCACGTTCCCCGCCTTGGTGCTGGCGGGACTGCCGCCCGTGGCGGCCAACCAGACCGGCGCCATCGCCCTGCTGCCCGGAAGCCTGGCCAGCACGGCCGCGTACCGGAGGGAAATCCGCGCATTCCAGCATGCCCGGCTCCCGTTGCTGCTGGCGTCCACCTTGCTGGGCGGCGGCGCGGGGGCGGTACTGTTGCTCGTCACCCCGACGAAGATATTCGATCTGGCGATCCCATGGGTCGTCCTGGTCGGCGCTCTCACCTTTGCCTTCGGGAAAGCGATCCAGGCGCGTGTCTCTTCCGTCGACACACCGATGCGGCCCTTGCCGGTCGCCTGCTTTCAATTCGTGCTGGGCGCCTATGGCGGTTATTTCGGCGGCGCCGTAGGGATCATGATGATGGCGGGATGGGTGGTGCTCGGCCTGGGCGACGTCAGGACCCTGAACGGCTTGAAGAATCTCATGGTGGCGGCGGCCCGGCTCGCCGCAGTCCTGATTTTCGCCGTCTGGGGGCATGTCTATTGGCACATCGGTCTGCCCATGATGGCGGCTACCGTGGTCGGAGGCTATCTTGGCGCGTGGGTGACGCGCTTTCTGAGCGCAACGATGTTGCGCAACATCATCGCGCTGATTTTCTTCGCGGTGACGGCGGCCTTTTTCTATCGGGGGTATGCGTAGTCCGAACCGGGACACGGCGCCGCCCGACCGGTGTTCCAGCGCCGCCAGCATCACATCACGCCCCACATCGTCCCTGTCTCAGACGACACTCGCCTCCGAACTCACGGCCTCGCGGTCGCCACAGCGCAGCACCACCAGCGGCAGGGCCACGGGCTACATGCGATGAACTTGACCCATGATGCGTTGATGCTCGCCCGCAGGTGATCGGATCATGGGTAAAAATTAGCCCCCTGCCCCGGATGCAACAACTAAAAACGAATCCCCGCCATGCGGCGGGGATTGTCTGGGGGGCCTTGGCGCAGTTGCTACTGCACGATCGGCTTGTGAGCTTGAGCCATCACGGTCTGTCGCGCATCCTCGTGCTTGTCGTGCAACGCAAGATATCTCTCTTGCGAGCCGTCAGTGCGATCGGTATTTCCGCTGAATGACTCTTCAAGGTATCGCTGGTACCAGACCGACTCCTTGAGCGTCATTCCTACAAACACTTCATTGCCGTCCCCATCTGTAGACAGGGCATGAATATCCAAAAGATACGCCCGTGCTCCGGGCTGAAATTCCAACATAACACTCCTTATATGAGCCTCCATTGTAGTCGCTGGCTTTGAAGCGGGACCGACCGGGTGGCAGAGACAGGAAAGCCGGGGCCGGCAAGATCACCTCAAAGCACGTCCGCCTCGTCGCGGAATACCTCAAGCGCCAGGCCGCATGACTACCCACGCCAAGTCACGCAAAAACGAAAAGGGCTTACAGAGAAAACTCTGTAAGCCCTTGGTAATGCTGGTCGGGACGGCGGGATTCGAACTCGCGACCCCTTGCACCCCATGCAAGTGCGCTACCAGGCTGCGCTACGCCCCGAAAGACGTGCATTCTAGCACAGAATTTGCGGCCGCCGCCCGCCGTTCCACGAACAGGCTGGAGCCCGCGCGTTTCTTGGCCTGGGACTTGGCTTCGCTGGCGGCCTGGGCGATCTGGTGGCGCGACTGGTAGGCGCCCGGCTCGACGTGGACCAGGCCCAGCGACAGGGTGGGCAGGCAGTAGCGGCGGTGCTGGCCCTGGCGGTCCTCGGCCTCGTAGCCGCGCACGGCGCCCTGCCCCGATTCGATCATCAGTTGCTGCATGCCGCGGTCGAAACCGGCCAGCATGTCCTCGCAGCGGGCCTGCCAGTCGGGGCTGCGGAACAGCACGATGAAGTCGTCGCCGCCGATATGCCCCAGGAAATCATGCGCGGGGTCGACGTGATGCGACAGCACGCGGCTCACCAGGCGGATGACGTCGTCGCCCAGGCGGTAGCCGAATACATCGTTGAAGGGCTTGAAATGGTCCAGGTCGGCATGGCAGACGGCGAACTGCAGGCCGCTGGCCAGGTAGCGCTGGATCTGGCGGTCGATGGGCACGTTGCCGGGCAGCTGGGTCAGCGGATTGGCGTGACGCGCGGCGCGCAGCTGCAGGCGGTTCAAGGCCTGCAGCAGGTCCTGGCTGGAGCCCACGCCCAGGTAGCGGCCGCGCCCGGTGATGAGGAAGTCGGTGGCCAGGGCGTGGCCCTCGGCCTCGGCCAGCCAGCGGCTGAGGGTCAGCAACGGGGTGTGCATGTCCACGATCAAGGGCTTGCTGTCCATGAACAGGCGGCAGGGGCTCTTGCCGTACAGCTCGCGCTGGAACGGCAGGGAGAATCGTTCGACCAGGCTGCTGCGCTTGAGCACGCCCAGCGGCCGGCCGTCCTCCACCACCGGGATGGTGTAGAGATCGGGCGTGCCCAGGAACAGGCTGAAGACCGCCTCGCTGGACATCTGCGAGGTGACGCTGGGCACCCGCCGCAGCAGCTGCAGCGCCCAGCCCTGGGCGTCGTCCTGCGGCAGGCCGGGTTCGGAGCAGCAGCGCAGCGCGTCCAGCCGCAGCGCCGCCAGGTCGGCCGACAGTTCCGGCCAGGCGCTGCGCAGGGGCCGCGCCTGGGGCCGCTCGATGTAATAACCCTGGGCGCAGGCGATGCCCTGGTCGCAGACGCAGGCCAGTTCCTCCAGGGATTCCACGCCTTCGGCGACGACGATGGCGCCGGCCACCGCCGCGATGTCGCTGACGGAACGCAGGATCTGCTGGCGCAGCAGGTCTTCCTGGATGCCGGCGACGAAGGCCTTGTCGGTCTTGATGTACTTGGGCCGCAGGCTGAGCCAGCGGTTCAGGTTGGAAAAGCCGGTGCCCAGGTCGTCGATGGCGAACTGCACGCCCTGCGCCTGCAGGCCGGTGATCACCGCGGCCATGCCCGACCAGTCGCCCTCCAGGTCCTGTTCCGTCACCTCGATCACCAGCCGGCTGGGATCCAGGCCGGCGGCGCGCAGCAGCGCGGCCAGGTCCAGTCCGGTCTCGCCGGCCGCCAGCAGCGCCGGCGGACTGATGTTCAGGAACAGACGGCCGGGCAGGTCCAGCTCGCCGAAACGGTGGATGACGGCACGCGCGGCGCGGTGCTCCAGCGGGACGCCCAGGCCCAGCGCGCGCGCCGTAGCGAAGAGGGAATCGGGAAAATGCAGCGGACTGTCGTGCGGGCCGCGGATCAGGCCCTCATAGCCCAGGGCCGAGCCCTCGCGCAGCCAGACGATGGGCTGGAACACGGCGCTCAGCGGCCCCGCCAGGATGCGCTCGCGGTCCGAGGCGCCCGGGCCGGGGTCAAACTCGGCCTCGGCGGCCGGGCGGACGGACGGCGCCGTATCGGGTAGAAACGACATCAGGAAAAGCCCCGCAAGAAAAAGAGGCGCCGGGCGCCCCCGGTTTACAGCAGGCCCAGCTGCAGCTTGGCGGGCTCGCTGATCATCTCGCGGCTCCAGGGCGGATCCCAGACCAGGTCCACGGTGGCCTCGTCCACGCCCTCGATGTTCAGGAGCTTGTTGCGGGCCTCGTCGGCGATCATGGTGCCCATGCCGCAGCCGGCGGCCGTCAGCGTCATCTTGATCTCGATGCGGAAGCGCCCCGGCGTGCTGGCGGGCAGCACCGTGCATTCGTAGACTAGGCCCAGGTTGACGATGTCCACCGGGATCTCGGGATCGTAGCAGGTGGACAGCATGGTCCAGGCGGCCTCTTCCACGGATTCCAGCGTGGCCGGACCCTCGTGGACGTGCTTGACCTCTTCGGTGGGCTCGAAGCCCAGGGCGTCGCCGTCGGCGCCCTCGATGCGGTACAGATTGCCCTCGACCATGACGGTGTAGGTGCCGCCCAGCTGCTGGGTGATGACGGCCTCGCAGCCGGCCTCGATGGTGACGGGCGAGCCGTAGGGCACGGTGACCGCCGGGCAGTCCCGGTTCACGATCACTTCCTGCCGGTTGAAACTCATGATGTTACCTCTGGTTCATCGCGTTATTCGGTGACCGCCGTGTCCCGCGCCTGGGTGATGGCGTTGTGCAGCGTGTGCCAGGCGAGGGTGGCGCATTTGACCCGCGAGGGGAATTCGCGCACCCCGGACAGGACCTCGAGCTTGCCCAGGTCGCTGTCGGGATGGGCCTCGGTCAGCATGGCGTGGATGTCGCGAAACAGCGCCTCGACCTGGTCCACCGTCATGCCACGCACGGCCTCGGTCATCAGCGAGGCCGAGGCCGTGGAAATCGCGCAGCCGTGGCCGATGAAGCTCACGTCCTGCACGATGCCGTCCTCGACCCGCGCATAGACCGTCAGTTGGTCGCCGCAGAGCGGATTGTGGCCGTCCGCGCGGTGCGAGGCCTCGTCCAGCGCATGGAAATTGCGCGGGTTGCGGTTGTGGTCGAAGATGACTTCCTGGTAGAGATCGCGCAGGCCGTCGTCGTTATCCCTCATGCCTCACACCCCGAACAGTTTCTGGGCCTTGCGCACGCCGGCCACCAGGGCCTCGACGTCGCGCAGGTCGTTGTACAGGGCGAAGGACGCCCGCGCCGTGCCGGGGATGCCGAAACACGACATCAGCGGCATCGCGCAGTGGTGCCCCGCCCGGATGGCCACGCCTTCGGTATCCAGGATCGTGCCCAGGTCGTGCGGATGGATGCCGTCGACCAGGAAGGACAGGATGCCGGCCTTGTGCGCGGCCGTGCCGATCAGGCGCACGCCGGGCAGCGCCCGCATGGCCTCGGTCGCCTGATCCAGCAAGGCGGATTCGTGGGCGGCGATGGCATCCAGCCCGATGCCGCGCACGTATTCGATGGCCGCGCCCAGCCCCACCGCGCCGGCGATGTCGGGCGTGCCGGCCTCGAAGCGCTGCGGGCCCTCGGCCCAGGTGCTGCCCTCGAAGCTGACCGTGCGGATCATGTCGCCGCCGCCCTGCCAGGGCGGCAGGTCCTTCAGGATGGAGCCGCGCACGTACAGCGCGCCGATGCCGGTCGGGCCGTAGATCTTGTGGCCGGAAAAGGCGTAGAAATCACAATCCAGGGCCTGGACGTCGACGGCGCCGTGGGCCACGGCCTGGGCGCCGTCGACCAGTACCAGCGCGCCGGCCTCGTGCGCCAGACGGGTCAGCTCGGCCACCGGATTGACGGTTCCCAGCGCGTTGGACACGTGGGCGACCCCGACCAGGCGGGTGCGCGCGTTCAACTGCGCCTTGAAGTCATCCAGGTCCAGCTCGCCGCTGGCAGTGATGCGGACGTGGCGCAGCACTGCGCCGGTGCGCGCGCACAGCAATTGCCAGGGCACGATGTTGGAATGGTGCTCCATCCCCGTGACCAGGATCTCGTCGCCGGCGCGCAGGCCCTGGCCCCAGGTCTGGGCGACGAGGTTGATGGCCTCGGTCGTGCCGCGCACGTAGACGATGTCCTGGCTGTCGGGCGCGTTCAGCAGGCTGCGCACCTGCTCGCGGGCCTCTTCATACAGGTCGGTGGCGTGCTGCGACAGCCAGTGCACGCCGCGATGGATGTTGGCGTTGGACTGCTCGTAGAACGCGTCCAGGGCCTGGATGACGGAACGCGGCTTTTGCGTCGTGGCGCCGTTGTCCAGGTAGGCCAGGCGGCGCTTGCGCACCGGCCGCGCCAGGATGGGGAAGTCATCCGCCACGACGCGGCCGTCGGGGCCGCGCAGGGCGCCCGTCGGGGCCAGCAGGACGCTGTCGGAGGAAGTCAGCGGCGCGTTCATGCGGCCTCCAGGGCGGCGCCGCCGGGCAGCAGGCCGCGGATGGCCCGCTCGACACGATGGCGCAGGGTGTCGCGCTCGATGCGGGCGACGCTGGCCGCCGCGAAGGCATAGGTCAGGATGTCGCGGGCGTGGGCCTCGTCCAGGCCGCGCGAGCGCAGGTAGAACAGGCTGTCGGCATCGATCTGGCCGACGGTCGCGCCGTGGGCGCATTTCACGTCATCGGCGTAGATTTCGAGCTCCGGGCGCGAATCGGACTTGGCCAGGCGCGACAGCAGCAGGCTGTCGTTGCGCTGCACGGCGTCGGTGCCGTCGGCGCCGGGCGCCACCAGGATCCTGCCGCTGAACACGCCGTGCGCGGTGTCGGCCAGGATGCCGCGGTAGCTTTCATGGCTGACGCAACGGGGCTGTTCGTGGCCGATCAGGGTGTGGTGGTCCACGTGGCGGCGCTGGTCCACGTAGTACAGGCCGTTGAACAGGGTCTCGCAGCGCTCGTCGGCGAAATGCGTGGCGATGTCGTGGCGCGCCAGTCGGGCGCCCAGCGAAACCGAGTGCGAGGCGAAATACGAGCCGCGCGCCTGCACGGCGTCGATCTCGCCCAGGTGCCAGGCCTGGGCGGATTCCTGCTGCAGCTTGAGGTGCATGACGCGCGCGTCCTGGTCCAGGTTCAGGCGGGTCGCCGCATGGCGGAAATTGCTGGCGCCGGCGACGCCGACGTAGTGTTCCACCACGGTCGCCTGCGAGCCGGCCTCGGCGCGGATCACGTGGCGCAGGAAATGCGCGGCCTGCGGCGAGGCCGCTACGCACACCAGGTGGATGGGCTGTTCCACCGCCACCCCGCGGCCCAGGCGCACGAAGGCGCCGTCGCCGGCCAGGGCCAGGTTCAGCGCGCTGGTGCTGTGGCCCTCGCCGGCCTGGCCGTAGGCGGCCCGGATGTCGTCGGCATGGCTGTCCCAGGCCTGGGACAGCGGCAGCACGGTGGCGCCGCCGGGCAGTTCGCCGGCGTCGGACAGCGCGGCGTCATAGGCGCCATCCACGAACACCAGCCAGTGGCCGGGCTCGCCGGATTTCAGCGCCGCGACGAGCTCGGCCACCGGCTGCGCCCCGCCGTCGGCGAAGGTGGCCGCGGCCAGGGGCGACAGCGAGGTGTGGCGCCAGGCCTCGATGCGGGTGGTGGGCCAGCCTTCCGACAGGAAGCGGTCCAGGGCCTGGCGGCGCAGATCGGCCAGCCAGGGCATGCGCGCGCCGGCCAGGGACCCCGCGCGCCGGCCGAAGGTATCGGCCCAGGCCTGCAGCTCGGTGCTCATGCGCGTGCCCCCGGTTTGACGCCGATCTGCTTGCCGTCGTCGGGCTTGGTGGCGCCGCGGGCGGCCGCCGGGGACTGGTTGACGCCCTCGATCCAGCCGTAGCCCTTGGCTTCCAGCTCCAGGGCCAGCTCGCGGCCGCCGGAGCGCACGATCCGGCCGTGGGCCAGCACATGCACGAAATCGGGCACGATGTAGTCCAGCAGGCGCTGGTAGTGGGTGATGACGATCATGGCGCGATCCGGCGAACGCAGGCGGTTGACGCCGTCGGCCACGGTCTTCAGGGCGTCGATGTCCAGGCCGGAATCGGTCTCGTCCAGGATGGCCAGCTTGGGCTCCAGCAGCGCCATCTGCAGGACCTCGTTGCGCTTTTTCTCGCCGCCCGAGAAGCCCTCGTTCACCGAGCGGTACAGGAATTCGTCGCGCATGCCGACGAGTTTCATCTCGGCCTTGGCGCGCTTGACGAAGTCCATGGCGTCCAGCTCGGGCAGGCCCCGGTGGCGGCGGCCGGCGTTGACCGCGGCGCGCAGGAAATAGGCATTGGACACGCCGGGAATCTCGATCGGATACTGGAAGGCCAGGAAGATGCCCGCGCGGGCGCGTTCCTCGACCGGCAGTTCCAGCAGATCCTGGCCCTCGAATTCAACCGTGCCGCCGGTGACCTTGTAGTCGTCGCGGCCGGTCAGCACCTGGGACAGCGTGCTTTTGCCCGCGCCGTTGGGGCCCATGATGGCGTGGACCTCGCCCGGCTTGACCTCGAGGTCGAGGCCGCGCAGGATTTCATTGTCCTCGATCGAGGCGTGCAGATCATTGATTTTCAGCATGAGATGGGCTCCTTAACCGACGCTGCCTTCCAGGCTCACGCCGAGCAGATTCTGCGCTTCGACGGCGAATTCCATGGGCAATTCCTTGAAAACTTCCTTGCAGAAGCCGTTGACGATCATCGACACGGCGTCCTCGGCCGACAGGCCGCGCTGCATGGCGTAAAACAGTTGGTCCTCGGCGATGCGCGATGCGGTGGCCTCGTGCTCGACGCTGGCGCTGGGGTTCTGCACCTCGATGGTCGGAAAGGTGTGCGCCGCACAGGACTTGCCGATCAGCAGCGAATCGCATTGCGTGTAGTTGCGGGCGTTTTCCGCCTTGGGCGTCATGCGCACCAGGCCGCGGAAGGTATTGCTGCCGTGGCCGGCCGAGATGCCTTTCGAGATGATGGTGCTGCGGGTGTTGCGCCCCATGTGCACCATCTTCGTGCCGGTGTCGGCCTGCTGGAAATGGTTGGACAGGGCCACCGAATAGAATTCGCCCGTGGAATCGTCGCCGCGCAGGATCACGCTGGGGTATTTCCAGGTGATGGCCGAGCCGGTCTCGACCTGGGTCCAGGAAATCCGCGAGCGAGCGCCGCGGCAGTCGCCGCGCTTGGTGACGAAGTTGTAGATGCCGCCCACGCCGTTCTCGTCGCCCGGATACCAGTTCTGCACGGTGGAATACTTGATCCGCGCGTCTTCCAGGGCCACCAGCTCGACCACGGCGGCGTGCAGCTGGTTCTCGTCGCGCATCGGCGCCGTACAGCCTTCCAGGTAACTGACGATCGCACCCTCGTCGGCGATGATCAGGGTGCGCTCGAACTGGCCGGTATCGGCGCTGTTGATGCGGAAGTACGTGGACAGTTCCATCGGGCATTTCACGCCCTTGGGGATGTAGACGAAGGACCCGTCGGAAAACACGGCCGAATTCAGGGCCGCGTAGAAATTGTCGCCGGGGGGCACGACCGACCCCATGTATTTCTGCACCAGTTCGGGATGGGACCGGACGGCTTCGGAGAACGAACAGAAGATGATGCCGACGTCGGCCAGCTGCTTGCGGAAGGTGGTCGCGACCGACACCGAGTCGAACACGGCGTCCACCGCCACGCCCGCGAGCTTGGCGCGTTCGTGCAGCGGCACGCCGAGCTTTTCGTAGGTCTTGAGCAGTTCGGGATCGACCTCGTCCAGGCTCTTGGGGCCATCCTTTTTGGACTTGGGCGCCGAGAAATAGCTGATGTCCTGGAAGTCCGGCTCCGGGAAATTGACCTTGGCCCATTGGGGCTGCGGCATCTTCAGCCATTCGCGATAGGCCTTCAGGCGCCATTCCAGCATGAACTCGGGTTCGCGCTTGATGGCGGACAGGCGGCGGATCACGTCCTCGTCCAGCCCCTTGGGGAAGGTCTCGGCCTCGATCTGCGTGACGAAACCGGCGTCGTATTGGCGATCGAGGAAGGAATCGAGCTTGTCGTTGACGGTGCTCATTTGGACAGACTCCAGTTCGGGATATTCGGAAGGGGCCGGACGGCGGGCGCCACGGATGCCGGGACCGGGACGGCCTCGTCCAGCATGTCGGCCAGCGTCACGGATTCGAGCGTGCGGCGCACGACCAGGTTGATGCGCTGCCAGTGCGTGCGAATGTGGCAGCCGCTCTCGACGCTGCAGGCGCCGGGCATGGCGGTGCACTCGGTCAGGCCGAAAGGCTGTTCTTCCAGGGCGTCGATGATCTCGGCCACGCTGATGCGCTCGGGTTCGCGTTCCAGGCGGTAGCCGCCGTGGGCGCCGCGCGTGCTGGCCACGAGCCGGTGCTGGGCCAGCAGTTTCAGGACCTTGCTGACCACCGGCTGCCCCAGGCCCAGGCCGGCCGCGAGCTCGGCGGCGCTGCAGACATGCGTCGGACGGGCGGCCATGTGCGTGAGCACAAGGATTCCGTAATCGACGATCTTGCTGATCCGCAGCATCGGCTGTTCCAGGAAAATGGTGGTGAAACCAAATAGTACTGCTTTGGTACGGTATAGGTCAAACCCTAATGCGCTGGTTCTGCGTCGGCGTGGGACTGCTGCAACTGCCACATCCGCGCGTAGCGGCCGCGCTGCGCGAGCAGCCCGGCGTGGCTACCCTGCTCCACCACACGGCCGCCGTCCAGCACCAGGATGTGGTCGGCGTGCACGATGGTCGAGAGCCGGTGCGCAATGATGAGGGTCGTGCGCCCCCGCGCGATGCGCTCGAGCTGGTCCTGGATGGCGCGCTCGGTGCGCGTGTCCAGGGCGCTGGTGGCCTCGTCGAAGACCAGGATGGGGGGCGATTTCAGCAGCGCCCGGGCGATTGCCACGCGCTGTTTTTCGCCGCCCGAGAGCTTCAGCCCGCGCTCGCCCACCGGTGTGTCGTAGCCCTGCGGCAGGGACATGACGAAATCGTGAATGTGGGCCGCCTGCGCGGCCGCCACGACCTCGTCCTGCGTCGCGCCGGTGCGTCCGTAGGCGATGTTGTAGCCGATGGTGTCGTTGAACAGCACCGTGTCCTGGGGCACGATGCCGATGTGCGCCCGCAGGCTGTCCTGGGTGTAGTCGCGAATGTCGCGCCCGTTGATGCGCACCGCGCCGCCCGTGGGATCATAGAAGCGGAACAGCAGACGCGACAGCGTGGACTTGCCCGCGCCCGAGGCGCCCACCACCGCCAGGGATCCGCCCGCCGGCACGGAGAAGCTGACCTGGTGCAGGATCTGGCGATCCGGCTGGTAGCCGAAGTCCACGGCGTCAAAGGACAGGCTGGCCTGCGCGGCGCACAGCACCTCGGCGCCGGGCCGGTCCGCGACCTCCTGGTGATGGCCCATCAGGTCGAACATGCGCTCCATGTCGGCCAGGGCGTGCTTGATCTCCCGGTAGACGAAGCCCAGGAAATTCAGCGGCGCATAGAGCTGCGTCAGGTAGGCCGACACCAGCACCACGTCGCCCACGGTCATGGCGCCCGCCACCACGCCGCGCGCCGACTGCCACAGCAGCGCCGTCATGCCGGCGGTGATGATGAGGCTCTGCCCCATGTTCAGCAGGTTCAGCGACACCTGGTTGCGCACGGCCGAATCCACCCAGCTGCGCATGTCGTGGTCGTAGCGCCCGCTTTCGTAGGCCTCGTTGCCGAAATACTTGACCGTCTCGTAGTTCAGCAGCGCGTCGATGGCCTTGCCGTTGGCCTGGCTGTCCAGCGTGTTCATGGTGCGCCGGTACACCATCCGCCGTTCGGTCACGCGCAGGGTGAACAGCACGTAGGCCGCGATCGTGGACAGCGTCAGCGCGGCGAACGTCCAGTCGTAGCGCCACAGCAGCACGCCCGTCACCATCGCGATCTCCAGCAGCGTGGGCAGGATGTTGAAGACGGTGAAATTCAGCAGGAAGCCGATGCCCTTGGTGCCGCGCTCGATGTCCCGCGTCAGCCCGCCGGTGCGCCGGCCCATGTGAAAGCGCAGCGACAGCGACAGCAGGTGGCGAAAGAGCTGGCTCGCCACCCGCTGGATGGCGCCCTGCGTCACCCGGGCGAAAAGCGCGTCGCGCAGTTCGCCGAACACGCCCGTCGTCAGTCGCGCCAGGCCGTAGCCCGCCAGCGCCGCCAGCGGCACGGTCAGCAGGGATGGCGCGGCGCCCAGGCCGTCGATCAGGTCCTTCAGGTAGACCGGGGTCAGGACGTTGGCCAGCTTGGCCACGACCAGACAGGAGAAGGCCAGCAGGACCCGGCCGCGAAAGGCCCAGACATAGGGCCAGAGATTCTTCAGGGTCCGCAGGTCGTCGCGCCGCGCGGGCGCGGGACCGGTATGGGAAAAACGCATGGAAACGTCCGGAAATCGGGGGTGACATGTTGCCGGCCCGCCCCTCGGGAGGGGCCGGTGGCTGCGCATACAATAGAGTCCATCGACGATGGACCCGGCCAGGCCGGAAAGATTGTATGACTGTTTCGGTATTCGACTACGAGGCGGAACTGCTGGCATGCGCCGAAGGCGACCGGTCGGCGTTCCATGCGCTGTACCGCCACGAGGCGCCCGCCATGCGCGCCCTGACGCTGGCCATGCTGGGCGACCCGGACGCCGCGGATGCCGTCCTGCACGAGGCATTCGTCCTGATCTGGCGCAATGCCGCGGGCTACAGCTCGGCCATCGGCACGGCCCGTGCCTGGATGTACAGCATCCTGCGCTACCGGGCGCTGGACCACCTGCGCCAGCTGCGCGCCCAGGGCGACGCCCGGGCCGAGCAGCAGCCCCTGCCCGCCCTGTCGCTGCGCACCGACGGCGCCTCCAAGCCCGTCGAGCGGGTTCTGGCCAGCCTGCCGGCGCCCCAGCTCGACGCGCTGCTGCAGGCCTACCTGCACGGCGGCGACCCGGCCCGCATCGCCGACCGGCTGGACCGATCCGAGCCCGACATCCAGGCCTCCATCGAAGCCGTCCTGACGCACATCGACGAGGCCGTGCACGCATGAAAGCCCACCGATCCTATTCCGACCACGAGATCGCCCGCTACGTGCTCGGCCTGGACATGGCCGAGCACACCCGGGAAATCCAGGCGCGCCTGGCCCGGGACGATGCCGCCGCCGCCCGCGCCCTGAAATGGGAAGCCTATTTCCTGGACATCGTCGACGCCCTGCCCGGCTCTCCCCCGCCGCCCTCGGTGCTGGCAAGCATCCAGGCGACCCTGGGGATGGAGGACGAGCCCGTGCTGGGAGATGCCCGTCCGCGCGCATCCGCGGCCGGGCCGGCGCAAGACGGCCCGGCGCCCGACGCGCCGCAGACCCCTGCTCCGCGCCGCCGCGCGCCGCGCAGGCGGCGCCTGTCCAAGCGCCGCGTGCTGCTGGCCGCCGGCGCCGTGGTGGTCGTGGCGACCGCGGTCCTGCTGGCCTGGGCCGCGCTGAGGCCCGCACCCAGCGGCACCCTGGTGCAGCAGCCCCTGCATCTGCAGTCGAAATGAAAAGCCGCCCGGCAACGCGGGCGGCTCGAGAGACCGGAACGGGTTCCCCGTATTCCTAGAGATCCAGCAGCCCTTCGGCCTGGTTGGGCCGGCGCCCCTGACCCAGCGCCTTGCCCAGGCTGTCGCGGATCGCGGTCAGGTCGGCGCGCAGCGCCTGCAGCTCGGCGCCGCTCAGGCGCACGGCGGCATCCTGGTCGTGCGGCACGTCGGCGCCTTCCCCGAGGCGGTTGCGCGCGCCGGCGATGGTGAAGCCCTGCTCGTACAGCAGGTCGCGGATGCGCCGTACCAGCAGGACCTCGTGATGCTGGTAGTAGCGGCGGTTGCCGCGCCGCTTGACGGGCTTGAGCTGGGCGAATTCCTGTTCCCAGTACCGCAGGATGTGCGGCTTGACCCCGCACAGCTCGCTGACCTCGCCGATGGTGAAATACCGCTTGGCCGGGATGGGCGGCAGCGCGGCCGCCGGCGTCACGGGCGTCATACGGGATCCCCGGCCATTTCAATGCCGTCCTTGAGCTTCTGGCTGGCGTGGAAGGTCACCACCCGGCGCGCGGAGATCGGGATGATCTCGCCGGTCTTGGGATTGCGACCGGGGCGCGGGGGCTTGTTGCGCACCTGGAAGCTGCCAAAGCCCGACAGTTTCACCTCGACGCCCTGGACCAGGGCGTCGCGGACCTCGGAAAAGAACGTGTCGACCACGTCCTTGGCTTCGCGTTTGTTCAGGCCCACCCGCTCGAACAGCAGTTCGGCGAGGTGGGCTTTGGTCAGCGTCCGATCCGTATTCACCCGCAAATCTCCTATGTGCGCAACCGGGCCCCGTGATGGCGGGACAGGGCCTCGGTCAGACCTTGCATGCAATATTCAATCTGGCGTTCGTCCAGCGTGGCGTCCTGGCCCTGGAACCAGAATCGCAAGGCCAGGCTGCGCTGTTCCCCCGACGAGGCGTCCCGCCAAATGTCGAATAGTTTAATGTCTTTGACGACCGACAGCGCAGCGTCCGAGGCGATCTGGTGTTCAAGTGTATCAAGCAACGACCGCCAGGTCTGGTCCGCGTCCACCCAGACGGCCAGATCGCGCACCACGACGGGTTGCCGGGAGAGTTCCGCCGGGTGCGGGAAGACGCACTCGGCGATGGCCTGGGCGTCCACCTCGAACACCACGGGGGCGTGCGGCAGGTCCAGCGCCTGGGCCCAGCGCGGGTGGACCTCGCCCAGCCAACCGATGGGCAGGCCATCGAGCAGCAGCCGCGCGCTGCGGCCCGGATGCAGGGCCGGATGACTCTCGGCCTGGCAGCGCAACTGCCCGGCGCGCGCGCCCAGCAGGGTTTCCAGGTCGCGCTTGAGATCGAAGAAATCCACGGCGCGATTGGGCTCGCCCCACTGCTCGGGCAGCGCGGGGCCCCAGGCGGCGGCCGCCAGATGGGTGGGCTGGGCGACGCCGGCCACCGCCAGGTCGCCATCGGCCACGGAAGGATCGCGCGAGAAGACCCGGCCCAGTTCGAACACGCGCACGCGGCTTTGCCGGTGCTTGGCGTTGTGAGCGATGTTGGCCAGCAGGCCGCCGATCAGGCTGGAACGCATCACGGCCAGCTGGCTGGCAATGGGGTTCAGCAGCCGGATCGGCTGCTCGTTGCCGCAGTAGTCGCGCTCCCAGGCTTCCTCGACGAAGGAGAAATTGATGACCTCCTGGAAATCCAGTCCGGCCATGGCGGCCCGCATGGCATGCGGGCCGTACAGGGTCTCGGGCTGGACCCGCATGCGGGCGGGCGCCACCGGCGGCTGGTCCGGGATCCGGTCGAAACCGTAGATCCGCGCGACCTCCTCGATCAGGTCTTCCTCGATCGCCAGGTCGAAGCGGAACGCGGGCGGCGCCACCTCGAAGACGTCCGCGTCCTGCGTGAAGTCGAAGCCCAGCCGCGTGAAGACGTCGGCCACCTGGCCGGCCGTCAGGTCCACGCCCAGCACGCGGACACAGCGCGACAGGCGCATGCGCACGGGCGCGCGCTGCGGCAGGCGGATGATCTGGTCGTCCAGGGGTCCTGCCTGGCCGCCGCAGATGTCCAGGATCAGCCGCGTCATGATGTCCAGGTGCGCGGGGATGGTGGAAAAATCCACGCCCCGCTCGAAGCGGTGGCCGGCCTCGGACGTGAGTTTGTAGCGGCGCGGGCGGCCCATGATGGCCTCCGGCCACCAGAACGCCGCCTCGAGATAGACGTCGGTGGTGTCCAGCGTCACGGCCGAGGCCTGGCCGCCCATGATGCCGGCCAGGCTTTCCAGGCCCTGGTCCGTGCCGATGACGCCCACGTCGGCCGCGAGCTCGATGGTCTGGCCATTGAGCAGCTCCAGCGATTCGCCCTCGCGGGCCCAGCGCACGGTCAGCCCGCCCTGGATCCGCTGCAGGTCGAACACGTGCGTGGGACGGCCGAGTTCCAGCATGACGTAGTTGGAGATGTCCACCAGGGCCGAGACGCAGCGCTGGCCGGCGCGTTCCAGCCGCGCCTTCATCCAGGCCGGGGTCGCGGCGCGGGCGTCGACACCGCGCACGATGCGCCCCGCGAATCGCCCGCACAGCTCGGGCGCCAGCACCTGCACCGGCAGGCGGTCGGGGATGGCGGCCGGGACCGCCGGGACCTCGGGCTGGCACAGCGGGCAGCCGGTCAGGGCCGCCACCTCGCGCGCCACCCCCTGGATGGACAGGCAGTCGGCGCGGTTGGGCGTGAGCTTGATGGTGAAGATCGTGTCGTCCAGGTCCAGCGCGGCGCGCAGGTCCGCCCCGGGCTTCAGATCGCCGGACAATTCCAGCAGGCCCGCGTGGTCCTGGGACAGGCCCAGTTCGCGGGCCGAGCACAGCATGCCGCGGGACTCCAGCCCGCGCATCTTCACCGGGCCGATCTTCATGCCGCCGGGCAGTTCGGCGCCGATGCGCGCCAGCGGCACCGTCAGGCCGGCGGCCGCGTTCGGGGCGCCGCAGACGATCTGCAGGGGCGCGCCCGAGCCGTCGTCCACCTGGCAGACACGCAGCTTGTCGGCATTGGGATGGGGCTCGATGGACTCGATCCGCGCCACCACCACGCCGGAAAAGGCCGGCGCGTAGGGTTCGGCGTCCTCGACTTCCAGGCCGGCCATGGTCAGCCGGTGGGACAGTGTCTGGCTATCGATGTCGGGATTGGCCCAGGCGCGCAGCCATGATTCTGGAAATTGCATGATTCGGATTCCGTTTCGCCGCGATGGCGCTAGAGCCTAGGCGTTGAACTGGCGCAGGAAGCGCAGGTCGCCCTCGAAGAACTGCCGCAGGTCGTTGACGCCGTAGCGCAGCATGGTCAGGCGCTCGAGCCCGGAGCCGAAGGCGAAGCCGATGTAGCGTTCCGGGTCGAGGCCGAAATTGCGCACCACCTGGGGATGGACCTGCCCGGAACCGGAGATCTCCAGCCAGCGGCCCTGGTTGGGGCCGGAGGTGAACATCATGTCGATCTCGGCGGACGGCTCGGTGAACGGGAAGAAGGACGGCCGGAAGCGCAGGGTCAGGTCCTCGGTCTCGAAGAAGGCCCGCAGGAAATTCGTGTAGACGCCCTTGAGGTCGGCGAAGGAGATGTCCTCGGCGATCCACAGGCCCTCGACCTGGTGGAACATCGGCGAATGCGTGGCGTCGCTGTCGACCCGGTAGGTGCGCCCTGGGGCGATGACCTTGATGGGCGGGCGGTTCATGCGGGCGTAGCGCACCTGCATGGGGCTGGTGTGGGTGCGCAGCACCAGCGGCAGGCCGCCGGCATCCTGCATGTCGACGTAGAACGTGTCCTGCATGGACCGGGCCGGATGGTTCTCCGGATTGTTCAGGGCCGTGAAGTTGGTCCAGTCGTTCTCGATCTCGGGCCCGTCGGCCACGTCGAAGCCGATGGAACGGAAGATCTGCTCGACACGCTGCCAGGTGCGGATGACCGGATGCACGCCGCCCGCGCCCCGCCCGCGACCCGGCAGGGTCACGTCGATGGTCTCGGCAGCCAGGCGCTGGTCCAGCACGGCCTGCGCGAGTTCGGCGCGGCGCGCGTTGAGCAGGGCTTCGACCTGCTGCTTGGCCTGGTTGATCTGGGCTCCGCGGGCGCGCTTTTCCTCGCCCTGCAGGCCGGCCAGGCCCTTCAGCAGGGCCGTCAGGGATCCCTGCTTGCCCAGAAAGGCCGCCTTTTCATTTTCCAGCGAAGCCGCATCCCGGGCCTGGGCGAAGCGCCCCTGCGCCTGGGAGATCAGTTCGTCGAGCGTCGTGTCCATAGTTCCTTCCAAAACGCAAACGGAGCCCGAAGAGCTCCGTTTGCGATGAGACAGAATCGAAAACGAAACTGTATCGATTAGGCGGCCAGCGCGGATTTCGCCTGGGACACCACAGCGGCAAAGCCCGCCTTGTCGTTGACGGCCATATCGGCCAGGACCTTGCGGTCGAGTTCGATCGAGGCTTTCTTGAGGCCGGCGATGAACACGCTGTAGGTCACGCCGAGTTCACGGCAGCCGGCGTTGATCCGGGTGATCCAGAGGGCGCGGAAGGTGCGCTTTTTGTTGCGGCGGTCGCGATAGGCATATTGGCCGGCGCGCATGACCGCCTGCTTGGCGATCCGGAATACGTTGCCGCGGCGGCCGCGGTAGCCTTTGGCGGCCTTGAGGACTTTTTTATGGCGTGCACGAGCCGTGACGCCGCGTTTGACGCGAGGCATGAGAGATCTCCGATCAGGCGAAAGGCAACATCGCCTTCACCGAGGCGACATTCGTTTCATGGACAGCAGCCGAACCACGGAGCTGACGCTTGTTTTTCGTGGTTTTCTTGGTCAGGATATGACGCTTGAAAGCCTGGCCGCGCTTGATGGAACCACTGCCGCGCACCTTAAAGCGCTTGGAGGCGCCTTTTTTGCTCTTCATCTTGGGCATGACGATTACTCTGTTGACTTTGCGAATTCAGGTGTCCCGACACATCGGGCGCTTGTCTGACCTGGCATCCGCAACCAATACGGCCCGCCACGCGCAACATGCATGGACAAGCCTTTTTCCCGCAATGCCAGGCGCCAGATTTGAACCAGGCGCAAACAAATACTGGGAAAAGCCCTTGATTGTATGTGATTTATTCGGTTTTGTCGAGACGCTGTTCCAGCGCCTGCACCTGGGACTCCAGCGACTGGACCCGTTCCAGGGCGCGGGCGAGCAGATCGGCCTGGATGTCGAATTCCTCGCGCGTGATGAGGTCCATGCGCGCGAAGGTCTGGGCCATCAGGGCCTTCATGTTGCGCTCGATGTCGGCGGCCGGCGTCTTGGCCAGCAGTTCGGACATGTTCTTCTGAAAATCGTCGAGCCATTGATTGGGAGCGATCATGGAGGGCCTCCAGCACGGTAAAGCTTCATTCTACCGGGTCAGGGCGGCGACGGCCCGGGATCGGGGCGGAACTGGATGGCTTCGGCGACATGCGCCGCCCCGGGCCGCGCCGCGTCCTGCAGGTCGGCCAGCGTGCGGGCGACCCGCAGCACCCGCTGGGTCGCCCGGGCCGACCAGCCCCAGGCCTCGGCCGTGCGGGCGAGCAGCGCCCGGCCGGCATCGTCGGGCCGGGCATGGGCGGCTAGGCCGGCGGCATCCAGCTGCGTGTTCAGGCACTGCTGGCGCGCGAGCTGCCGTTCGCGGGCGGCCAGGACCCGCGCCCGGACGAGGGCCGAGGGCTCGCCGGGCGGCGCTTCGTGCCATGCCTTTTCCACCGCCAGGGTGACGTGGATGTCGATCCGGTCCAGCAGCGGCCCGGACACCTGCGAGCGGTAGCGCTCGATGCGTTCGCGGGGACAGCGGCAGGCCTGGCGCGGATGCCCCAGCCAGCCGCAGGGACAGGGGTTCATGGCGGCCAGCAACTGGAAACGCGCCGGGAAATGGCAGCTGCCCGCCGCGCGCGCGACGGTGACCGCGCCGGTCTCCAGGGGCTCGCGCAGGGCCTCCAGCGCCCGGCGCTCGAACTCGGGCAATTCGTCCAGGAACAGCACGCCGTGATGGGCCAGGCTGATCTCGCCGGGCCGGGGGTGCGCCCCGCCGCCGACCAGGGCCGGCATCGACGCCCCATGATGGGGCGCGCGAAAGGGCGGCACGGCCGGCAGCGTGCGCAGTGGCCGGGCCAGGCCATGGACCGCGGCGACCTCCAGCGCCTGCTGCCGGGTTAGGGGCGGCAGCAGCCCCGGCAGCCGCTGGGCGAGCATGCTCTTGCCCACCCCGGGCGGCCCGCACAGGATGAGGCTGTGGCCCCCGGCGGCCGCGATCTCCAGCGCGCGGCGAGCCAGCGCCTGGCCCCGGACGTCGGCCAGGCACGGCGCCGCGGCGGGATCCGCGGACAAGGGCGCGGGACTGGCCTCGGCCAGCGGCTGGCGGCCCGCGAAATGGGCCACCACCTCGTCCAGGCCGCCGGCCGCCAGCACGCGCAGGCCGGGCACCAGGGCCGCGATGCCGGCGGCCGGCGGCGCCATCACCAGGATCGCCTCGGGATCGTCGCGGGCCACCGCCAGGGCGATGGCCAGGGCGGAATCCGCCGGCACCAGCGCGCCGGTCAGGGACAGCTCGCCCGCCAGCACGTAGTGGCGCACGTCGGGACTGCCGCCCTGCCCGTCCGCCACCTGGCCGGAGGCCAGCAGCACGCCCAGGGCGATCGGCAGGTCGAAGCGCCCGGAGTCCTTGGGCAGGTCGGCGGGCGCCAGGTTGGCCGTGATGCGCCCCGCCGGAAAATCGAAGCCGCAGTTGAGGATGGCGGAACGGACCCGTTCGCGGCTTTCGCGCACGCCCGCGCCGGGCAGGCCGACGATGGAGAACGACGGCAGGCCGCTGCCGACGTGGACTTCGACCTGCACCGCCCGGGCCTGCAGCCCGAACAAGGCCCGACTGGCCAGCACCGCGAGCGACATGCCTCCCTCCGATCCATCCGCGCAGACAGCACACTATACGGACTGCCCCACGCAGAAAGGGCGCCGAAGCGCCCTTTCTGTCACACGCCCGCAAGCGGGCATCCGGAGATTCGCGGCGGCTTACTTGCTGCCGTTGCCCACCGAGTTCTGGATCGAAGCGTCCGCCTTGGCGGCGCCTTCCTTCACGGATTCGCGGGCCTCGTTGGCCGCGTCACCGGCCTTGTCGGCCAGTTCGGCAGCCTTTTCCTTGACCTCGTTGGCCGAATCCTTGATGTCGTCCTGCATGGATTGCTGGTCCTGCGGCGCCGTCGACGGCGCCTGGGGAGCGGGCGGCACGGGGGCCGGAGTGGGAGTCGTGGAGGGGGCGGGCGCCGCGGGCGGGGGCGCCGGCTCGTCGCTCTTGGAGCACGCCGCCAGCAGGCTCAGAGAAGCCACCACGGCAGCCATTGTCAGCGTTTTGCGCGTCATGTTCATGATCATCCCTATTCAAAATTCCGCGTTCTTGTCGTCGCGGATCATTCTCGAAGGCCGGCCTCGAAGAGCCGGGTTGGTTACAATTCTATCGGCCCAACCCCTCGGGTAAACCCTCACTTGTAATGACTGATTTCAGGCGCGTCCTGCCGGCCCGGTCCGCCCGCGGTCCGGGGCCCGCAGGGGAAAGCCGGCGGTTCGCAAGGCTGAACGCCACCTGACAGGACCAACAACTGGACACAAAAGACGCGCTCCGAAGCGAGGTTTCCGCACACTTTCGGCGCGGCGCCGCGCCCGCCCCATGACAGGGCACCCCGTGCGTGCGCATGCCCCGAAATGGGGCACGGCCGGAACCGGCCCCGCCGCCCCGCCCCCTCTCCTGCCTTCCCAGCCATCGTGGCCCCTGCGACGTGAAAAAGTTGGCACTCCTTTTGCTTTGAGCGATGTGGCATCTCGCCGAACAAGGAGCACGCATGAAGCTGATCACGGCCATCATCAAACCCTTCAAGCTCGAGGAAGTCCACGCCGCCCTGGTGGCTTCGGGAATCCAGGGCATGACCGTCACGGAGGCCCGCGGATTCGGTCGGCAGAAGGGCCACACCGAGCTGTACCGGGGCGCGGAGTACCAGGTGGACTTCCTGCCCAAGCTGCAGATCCAGTTCGCCGTGCCCGATTCCCTGGAGGAAGTGGCAATCGAGTGCCTGTGCCAGGCCGCCCGCACCGGCAAGATCGGCGACGGCAAGGTGTTCGTCGCCTCGCTGGAGCAGGCCGTGCGCATCCGCACGGGCGAAACGGGCGACGCCGCCCTTTGAATAGAGAGGAGAGATTTTCATGGACAAGACCGACGTCGTCTGGGTGATGGTATCCACCTTGCTGGTCTGGCTGATGTGCCTGCCGGGCCTGGCGCTCTTCTATGGCGGACTGGCGCGGGAGCGCCACGTCCTGTCGGTGATGAGCCAGACGCTGGCCGCCAGCGCCCTCGCCATCCTGCTGTGGTTCCTGTATGGCTATTCGCTGGCCTTCGCCCCCGGTTTCGGCGGCCTGGGCGGCTTGACGCGGCTGGGGCTGGCGGACCTCTACCAGCCCGGCGCCACCCCCGCCCTGCCCTTGCTGGGCTCGATCCCCGAGCTGCTCTTCGCCCTGTTCCAGGCCACTTTCGCCGCCATCACCTGCGGCCTGATCACGGGCAGCATCGCGGAGCGGGCGCGCTTTGGCGCGGTGCTGTGCTTCATCGGTCTGTGGTTTACCCTGGGCTACCTCCCCATCGCCCACATGGTGTGGGCGGAAGACGGCTGGCTGCATCTGCGCGGCGCCCTGGATTTCGCCGGCGGCACGGTGGTGCACATCAGCGCGGGCGCGGCCGGCCTGGCCGCCGCGCGCTACCTGGGCCCCCGCCAGGGGCACGGACGCCAGGCGATGCCGCCGCACAACCTGCCGCTGAACCTCACCGGCGCGGCGCTGCTGTGGGTGGGCTGGTTCGGCTTTAACGGCGGGTCGGCGCTGGGCGCCAGCGAACAGGCCGTGCTGGCCCTGGGCAACACGCTGCTGGCGGCCGTCAGCGGGGTGCTGGCCTGGGCGCTGGCCGAACGCATCCTCAAGGGCAAGGCCTCGCTGCTGGGCGCGGCCTCGGGCGGCATCGCCGGGCTGGTCGGCGTGACCCCGGCCGCCGGCCTGGTGGCGCCCGGCGCGGCGCTGGTGATCGGCGCGCTGACCGCCTGGGCCGCGCTGTATGGTGTCAGCGGCCTGAAACGCCGCCTTGGCGTGGACGATGCGTTCGACGTCTTCGGCATCCATGGCGTGGGCGGCATCGCGGGCGCCCTGCTGACCGGCGTCTTCCATTCCGGTTCGCTGGGCGGTCCCGGCCCGGCCGGCTGGGGGGCGATGCTATGGCAGACCTGGCTGCAGGCCGAGGCCGTCCTGGTCAGCCTCGCGTGGGCGGGCCTGACGGCGCTGCTGGCCATCTGGGCGGCCGACCGGCTGCTGGGGCTGCGCGCCACCCCGGAACAGCAAAGCCAGGGCCTGGATCCCGTCGATCACGGCGAAACGGCCTACCCCGCCTGAAGCACGCCGCCCAGCCGGGCGGCGAACGCGTCGGCCGCCAGGGGCCTGGCATACCAGAACCCCTGGCCGTAGTCGCAGCCGGCCTGCCGCAGCAGATCGTGCTGTTCCAGGGTCTCGATGCCCTCGGCGATCACCTCCATCCCCAGCTGATGGGCCATGAGGATGATCGCCTGGCACAGGACCAGGTCCTCGGACCCCGGCTCGAGGTGGCGTACGAAGCTCTGGTCGATCTTGAGGTAATCGACGTCGAAGCGCTTGAGATAGGACAACGAGGAATAGCCGGTGCCGAAATCGTCGAGCGCCACCTGGATGCCGGCATCGCGGAAGGCCAGCAGCCGCGAGCCGGATTCCGCCTCGGCGTCCATCAGCAGGCGCTCGGTGATCTCGATGGCCAGCGCCGAACAGGGCAGCTCCAGCGCCCGCAGGGACTCGATCCAGGCCTGCGGGTCCAGGCCCTCGTACTGGAACTGCACGGGCGAGACGTTGATGCTGATCTCGAAATCGGGGTCCAGGTCGCGGCGCCAGGCATGCACCTGCCGGATGGCCTCTTCGAAGGCCCAGTCGCCCAGGGGCACGATGAGGCCCGTGTCCTCGGCCAGCGGAATGAACTCGCCTGGGCTGACCAGGCCGCGCTGCGGATGCTGCCAGCGGATGAGGGCCTCGGCCTTGCGCGTGCGCCCGGAGCGCATCGACACGATGGGCTGGTAATGCAGCACGAACTGCCCGGCCTCCAGACCGTGCTGCAGGTCCCGCAGCAGGTCGCGGCGCAGGCGGGCCGTCTCCTGCATGTCCGAGGAGAACAGGCAATAGCGGTTGCGGCCTTTTTCCTTGGCGGCGTACATGGCCAGGTCCGCATGCTTGAGCAGCTCGGTGGCGTCCTGCGCGTCGCGGGGGTAGAAAGTGACCCCGACGCTGGCGGAGATGTGCACCGTGTTGCTGTTGAGGACGTAGGGTTGCGAGACCGCCTCCAGAACCTTCTGGCAGATGGGCCGCACGTCGTCGATCTGGTGCAGGCCCTGGATGATCAGCGTGAACTCGTCGCCCCCCAGGCGCGCCACCAGGTCGGTGCTGCGCACGCAACCCGTCAGGCGCCGCGACACCAGGCGCAGCAGTTCGTCGCCCTCGTCGTGCCCGAAGGTGTCGTTGACCTCCTTGAAGAGATCCAGATCCAGGAACACCAGCGCGAACGGCAGCCCGCTTTCCTGCGAGGCTTCGATGCACTGCTGCAGGCTGGCATGGAACATCTGCCGGTTGGGCAGCTCGGTCAGGTGGTCGTAATTGGCCTGGCGCCAGATGGAGGCCTCGCGGCGGCGCTTTTCCGTGACATCGGAAAACAGGCCGATGCGGCAGTTCACGCTGCCGTCGTCGTTGTACGAGGTGTTGATGGTCAGCCGCTCGACGAACTCCTCGCCGGACTTGCGCCGGTTCCAGAGGTCGCCGCTCCAGCGGCCGGTCTGCGCCAGATGGCGCCACATCGCCTCGTAGAATTCCTTGCCGTGCCGGCCGGAGCTGAGCAGGTTCAGGCGCCGGCCCACCACGTCGGCCGCCTCGTACCCGGTGATCACGGTGAAGGCGGGGTTGATGTCCTGGACGTAGCCGTCCTCGTCGGTCACCACCATGGCCTCGCTGGTGTGCGCGTAGACCAGGGCCGCCTGCTTGAGCGAGGCCCGCTCGCGGGCCACCTCGGCCAGCAGGCGCTCGATGTGCTCGGCGGAGTCGTCCAGCGCCCGGCCCAGCCGTCCCAGCTCGTCGGCCCGCCACAGGCGCGAGCGCGCGGCGTAATTGCCCGCCGTCAGTTCCTGGCATTGCCGCACCAGGCGGCGGATCGGGCGCAGCACCTGGCGCGACACCATGCCGTAGGCCAGCAGCAGCAGGCAGAGATCCAGCACGAACAGCACGTAGGAGCTGTACAGGGCGCGCTGCTGCACCTCGCGGGCATGCCGGACCAGGGAATCCAGCAAGGCCTCGGCGCTGCCCAGCAACTGGTCGCCGGCGGCCAGCAGCGGGGCCGGCGCCAGCGCAGGCCAGGCGGGCGCGGCGCCCTGCCCCTGCGCCAGGCGCTGGGACTGCCGGCTGAACTCGGCGACGACTTCCTGGTAGATCTGCCAGTCCTGACCCACCGCCGCCAGCTGCCGGGCCTGGGCGACGCCGACCTGCGGCACCGTCAGGCCGTACACCGTGCCGCCGGACATCAGGGCGTGGTAGGCCTGCTCGAACGTCGCCTCCTGCTGGCGCAGGCGCTCGGCGTGCGGGCCCGGCACCAGGGGCCCGGCCAGCGCCTCGAGCGCGATCCGCTGGCTGAGCATGCGCATCTTGCCGGCGACGTTGACGGTCACCGCCACGCCGTCGGATTCGGTGAGGAGCAAACGCACGATCAGGATGTTGCCGACCGCCAGCAGGGCCACCAGCACGAAGGCCAACAGCACTTTCTGCCACAGCATCCGGGGCCAGGGAAAACCAAACGGCCGGCGCGGCGCCGGAGTCAATGCGGTCATCTCGGTCTCAAGGTCGACAGCCCACGGCTCAAGCCGGCGGGGACCGCGCCAGTGTAATTGCCCTTACCGGAAAAAGGGCCTCTCGGCCCCGCGAAAACCCGCGCCCGGTTGATCCGCATCAAGCCAGGGCGGCCAGGTCGATGCGCTCGGCCCGGTTCAAGGCCGAGGCGACCTTGACGCGCAAGGCATTGGAGTGCGCCTTGCGGATTTCCTTTTTCACGTCCAGCAGCTGCTGCGGATGCATGGAGAAGCCGGTCAGCCCCAGGCCCAGCAGCATGCGGGTGACGCGCACGTCGCCCGCCATCTCGCCGCAGACCGACACGGGCTTGCCGACGCGCTCGCCGACGTTGATGGTATGGGCGATCAGGCGCAGGACCGCAGGATGCATGGGATCGTAGAGCGAGGCGACGTCCTTGTCGCCGCGGTCGATCGCCAGCACGTACTGGATCAGGTCGTTGGTGCCGATGGACAGGAAATCCAGGGTCTCGGCGAAGGGCTCGATGGCGATGGCCATGGCGGGGATCTCGACCATGGCCCCCAGCTGCACGCGGGATTCGTGGGCGAGGCCCTCGAGACGCAGTTCCTCGGCCGCGCGCGCCAGCGCCCGCCGGGCAGCGGCGACCTCGTGCATGTGCGACACCATCGGCACCAGGATGCGGATCGGCCCGTGCGCCGCCGCCCTCAGCAGCGCCCGCAGCTGCGTGTTGAACAGTTCGGGATTGGCCAGGCAGTACCGGATGGCCCGCAGGCCCAGCGCAGGGTTGGTCGCGACCGTGGCCTCGCCGTCCAGCGTCTTGTCGGCGCCGATGTCCAGCGTGCGGATGGTGACCGGGCGGCCCGCCATCGTACGCACCACGGACGAATACGCCTCGTATTGCTCGTCCTCGCCGGGAAGCTCGGGGCGGCCCATGAACAGGAATTCGCTGCGGAACAGGCCGATGCCCTCGGCGCCCGCCGCCAGCGCATCGGCGGCCTCTTCGGGCAGCTCGATGTTGGCCTCCATGCAGATCTGGATGCCGTCCAGCGTCATGGCCGGCGCGAAGCGCAGCGCCTTGAGCTCGTCGCGCTCGCGCAGGAAGGCCGCCTGGCGGTCCCGGTATTCCTCGAGGATGGCCGGGGACGGATTGACCAGCACCACCCCGTTGACGCCGTCGACGATCAGCAGGTCGCCGTCCCGGACCAGCGTGCGCACCGTGCCCATGCCCACCACCGCCGGCACGTTCATGCTGCGCGCCACGATGGCCGTATGCGAGGTCGCGCCGCCCAGGTCGGTCAGGAAGGCGCCGAACTTGCCGCCGCGCAGCCGCATCATGTCGGCCGGCGAGATGTCGCGCGCCACCACGATCAGGCTGCCGTCGATCTCGACCCCGTCCAGGTTGGGCAGCCACATCGCCGAGCCCGACAGGACCCGCAGCACGCGCTCGATGACCTGGCGCACGTCGGCGCTGCGCTCGCGCAGGTAGGCGTCTTCCATCAGCGCGAACTGTTCGGCCAGGGTCTGGCCCTGGGTGGTCAGCGCCCATTCGGCGTTGTACTGGCGCTCGTCGATCAGCTGGCAGACGGACTGGACCAGCATCGGATCCTGCAGCAGCATGGCGTGGACCGACAGCAGCACCCCGAGTTCGCGCGGCGCATCGTCGGGCAGGGTCTCGACCATCTGGTGCAGTTCCTGCGCGGCGGCGTCCACCGCCTGGCACAGGCGGCGTTTTTCGGCGTCCACGTCCTCGCCCGCGATCCGGTAGTGGGCGACCTCCAGCGCGGCGGCGCTCATGACCACGGCGCGGCCGATGGCATAGCCGCGCACCACCCCCTGCCCGTACAGGCAGAGCGTGGAATGCAGGTCGGCCAGCTCGGGCTCGGGAGACGTCATGCCGCCCCCCGGATGTGCCGCGCGATGCGGCGGAATGTCATTCGGCCTCTCCGAACTTGCCCTCGAAAAGGGCGCGGATGTCGGCGAGCGCCTGCTGCTCGTCCGCCCCCGCCGCCTCGACGCGGACGGTGACCCCCAGGCCCGCGGCCAGCATCATGACGCCCATGATGCTCTTGGCATTGACGCGCTGCGCTCCCCGCGAGATGAAGACGTCGCTGCTGAAGCGGCCCGCCAGCTGGGTGAGTTTTGCGGCGGCGCGCGCATGCAGGCCGAGTTTGTTGGAAATCACCAGGTCCATCGAAGGCATGGGCAAAACTCCTAGCTAGCAGTCGGGAGGGGGATCCGCGTTGACGATCCCGCGCAGCGCCCCCTGTCGCACGCGTTCGCTGAGAGATTCCGGGTTTTCCTGCTGTTCGGTCAAGGCCTTGAGAACCATGCAGGCATTGGTGCCGGTCAGCAGGTGAATGATATAGCCTTCTTCGAGCGCCTGGCGCAGGGCCTGCGCGGCAATGTTGAAGGGCGTGGCGCCATAGAGGTCGCACAGCAGCAGCACCGGCTCGTCGGGCGGCCCCTCGCGCACCCAGTCCAGCACCCGTCCGGTCTGCTGCTCGGGCGGCGCGTCGGGCGCGATGTCGAACACGCGCAGGTCCGGCACGCGTCCCAGCACGTGCTGCGCGCAATCGCGAAACGCCGAGCCCAGCGGCTCGTGCATCACCAGCGCCAGGCGGGTCTTCATGGGTCGAGCCCGACCGCCTGCTGCAGGGCGTCGACGAACCGGCCGGCCACGTCAAAGCCGGTCTGCTCGGTGATCTCGACGAAGCAGGTCGGGCTGGTGACGTTGATCTCGGTGATGTAATCGCCGATGACGTCCAGGCCGATCAGCAGCAGGCCGCGGCCCGCCAGCCGGCCGGCCACGGCCTGGGCGAGCTCGCGGTCGCGGGCCGACAGGGGCTGGGCCACGCCGCGCCCGCCGGCCGCCAGGTTGCCCCGGGTCTCGCCCTGCAGCGGCACCCGCGCCAGGGCGAAGGGCACGGGCTCGCCGCCGATGATGAGGACGCGCTTGTCGCCCTGGACGATTTCCGGGATGTAGCGCTGCGCCATGATGGTGCGCGTGCCCATTTCCGTCAGGGTTTCCAGGATGGAACCCAGGTTGGGCTCGCCGGGCTGCATGCGGAAGATGCCGCTGCCGCCCATGCCATCGAGCGGCTTGACGATCACGTCGCCCTGGCTGGCATGGAAGGCCCGCAGCCTTGCCATGTCGCGGCTGACCAGGGTGGGCGCCGTGTACTGGGCGAATTCCGTGATTGCGAGCTTTTCAGGGTGATTGCGGATCGCGGAGCCCGCATTGAAGATCCGCGCGCCCTGCGCCGCCGCGTAGTCGAACAGGTGAGTCGCGTAGACGTATTCCATGTCGAAGGGCGGATCCTTGCGCATCAGGACGGCGTCGAAATCCGCCAGCTCGCATTCGCGCGCCTCGGCGTCCTGGGTCCACCAGTCGTGTCCATGCCAGTCGGCATCGGCCCGCAGCCGCATGGCCGTGGCCGCCACCCGGACGCGGCCCTGGTCGATGAACAGGTCCGCCTGCGTGGCGAAGCTGAAGGCATGGCCGCGCGCCGCCAGGCTGCGCATGATCGCGACGGATGAATCCTTCCAGGCTTTCAGGCCGGGCAGCGGATCGATGACAAACAGGACATGCATGACAAAACCCATGAAAAGCCGATCGATCCGGCGGCCCCGCCAAACCGATCAGGAACCGTGATCAGGCGGCATCGCCTTGCTTGCCCGTCTTGCGGCGCGGCGCCAGCACCATCACCATCTGCCGGCCCTCGAGCTTGGGCATGGCTTCGACCTGGACGAGTTCGCCCAGATCGTCGCGCACCCGTTCGAGCACCCGCATGCCGAGTTCCTGGTGGGCCATCTCGCGGCCGCGGAAACGCAGCGTGACCTTGGCCTTGTCGCCGTCCTCGATGAAGCGGCGCAGGTTGCGCAGCTTGACCTGGTAATCGCCTTCGTCGGTGCCCGGCCGGAACTTGACTTCCTTGACCTGGATGATTTTCTGGCGGGCGCGCGCCTCGGCCTGGCGTTTCTGTTCCTGGTATTTGAACTTGCCGTAATCCATCAGTCGGCAGACCGGGGGATCCGCGGTCGGCGAGATTTCGACCAGGTCGAGGTCGTGCTGTTCGGCCAGGGCCAGGGCCTCGGCGGTGCGTACGATGCCCAGCTGTTCGCCTTCGATGCCGAGCAGGCGGACTTCGTGGATGCGGATTTCACCATTGATGCGGTGTTTCTTTTCGGTTGCGATGTCAAGAACTCCTAGAAATTGACGGAAAAGGAGGCGTCAGGCCTGGCCCGACTCACCCCCCTGGTAGCGGGTTTCGATGTCGCGCCGCAGGCGCGCCGAGAAGTCGGCGACCGGCATCACGCCCAGATCGAGCTTGCCCCGGCCCCGCACGGCGACGGCGCCGGATTCGCGTTCCTTGTCGCCCACGACCAGGATATACGGAATCTTTTGCAGGCTGTGCTCTCGGATTTTACGGGTGATCTTTTCACCACGCAAATCGGAAGACACCCTAAACCCTTGTTTAACAAGGGCTTTCGAGATCTCGTCCGCGTAGTCCGCGGAACTCTCGGAAATACAGCAGACCACGGCGTGCTGCGGCGCCAGCCAGGCGGGCAGCGCGCCGGCGTGGTTTTCGATCAGCATGCCGATGAAGCGTTCCAGCGAGCCTAGGATGGCCCGGTGCAGCATGACGGGCGTGCGCCGCTGGTCCTGGGCATCGACGTATTCGGCGCCCAGCCGGGCCGGCATGGAAAAATCGACCTGGATGGTGCCGCACTGCCAATGGCGGCCGATGGCGTCCTTCAGGGTGTATTCGATCTTGGGCCCGTAGAAGGCGCCCTCGCCCTCGGAGACCTCGTATTCGCAATGCGACAGGTCCAGGCTGTCCATCAAGGCCTTTTCGGCCTTGTCCCAGACCTCGTCGGCGCCGATGCGCTTTTCGGGACGGGTCGCGACCTTGTAGAGGATCTCGGTGAAGCCGAAATCCGCATACACGCGCTGCAGAAGCCGCGTGAAGGCCGCGCATTCATCCTGCAGTTGATCCTCGGTGCAGAAGATGTGGCCGTCGTCCTGGGTGAAGCCGCGCACCCGCATCATGCCGTGCAGCGAGCCCGAGGGCTCGTTGCGGTGACACTGGCCGAACTCGCCGTAGCGCAGGGGCAGCTCGCGGTAGGAATGCAGGCCGGCGTTGAAGATCTGCACGTGGCCCGGGCAATTCATGGGCTTGAGGCCGTACACGCGGTTCTCGGACTCCGTCGTGAACATGTTTTCCTTGTAGTTGTCCCAGTGGCCGGTCTTTTTCCACAGGGACAGGTCGAGGATCTGCGGCGCCTTGACCTCTTGGTAGCCGTTGTCCTGGTAGACCTGGCGCATGTACTGCTCGACCTGCTGCCAGACGGTCCAGCCCTTCGGGTGCCAGAAGATCAGGCCAGGGGCCTCGTCCTGGAAATGGAACAGGTCGAGCTCGCGGCCGATGCGGCGGTGATCGCGCAATTCGGCCTGCTCGAGCATGTGCAGGTAGGCTTCCTGGTCTTCCTTGCGCGCCCAGGCGGTGCCGTAGATGCGCTGCAGCATCTCGTTGTTGCTGTCGCCGCGCCAGTAGGCGCCGGCCACCTTCATGAGCTTGAAGACCTTCAGACGGCCCGTGGACGGCACGTGCGGGCCGCGGCACAGGTCGATGAAGTCGCCCTCGCGGTAGAGGCTGATCTTTTCGTTGGAGGGGATGGAGGCGATGATCTCCGCCTTGTAGTCCTCGCCGATACCCTTGAAGAAACGCACGGCCTCGTCGCGGTCCCATTCCTCGCGCACCACGGCCTCGTCGCGCCGGGCGAGCTCGGCCATCTTCTTTTCGATGGCCTGCAGGTCCTCGGGCGTGAAGGGGCGCTTGTAGGAAAAGTCGTAGTAGAAGCCGTTGTCGATCACGGGGCCGATCGTGACCTGGGCGTCCGGAAACAGCGATTTCACGGCATAGGCCAGCAGGTGGGCCGTGGAGTGCCGGATCAGGTCCAGGCCCTCGGGGTCCTTGTCGGTGACGATGCTCAGCCCCGCATCACGGTCGATGACGTGGCTGGCATCCACGAGGCGGGTCTGGCCATCCATGGTGATCTTGCCCCCCAGGGCCGCCTTGCCCAGCCCGGTCCCGATCGACTGGGCCACGCCGAGTACGGAGACAGGGTGATCGAACTCACGCCGTGAGCCGTCGGGTAAGGTGATGCAAACCATGAATGTGTGTCCTGAAAATACAAAACGCGGCCTGCGCCGCGTCGGAAAAGTCTAGATTGCCATGCAGGAAGGGTCTCCCAGCAGTTTAGCAATCAGGCTGGCAACAATCAATTTGGCGCGGCGCGAAATGCCGCGCCCGCGCCGCGGGGCGCAAAGATCCGGGAATTATTGTTGCAAACAAGACAAAAACCGCCGCATCAGGGGATGGCGGCGGTCTGGAGGGGAATTCTTGGTAGGCAGTACTGGATTCGAACCAGCGACCTCTACGATGTCAACGTAGCGCTCTAACCAACTGAGCTAACCGCCTGAAGAAAGAACGAGATTGTATGGGTGTTTTTCGAGGCTGTCAAATATCCTCTGCATGCCCGCCACGCCTGTCCGGCGGCCCCGCGCGGCGTCCCGCGCGAGGCGTCCCGCCTTGCGGCAGGCCGGCCAGGAGCGAGCGCGCCCAGCGCTGGGCCGGCAGGCCGGTGCGTGATTCCAGGGCGGCGGCCCGGTCCAGCAGATCCTGGGCGCGGACGTCCAGGACATGACCCTTGAAGGCCAGGACCACGGTATTGCCCTCGTCGATCTCCGGCAGGCACAGCACCCGTCCGTTGAAGGCGTCCTGGATGCCTTGCAGATTGTGCTCGAAGCTGCCGTGCCGTCCGAACAGATTGACCGCCATGACGCCCGGTTCGTCCAGGATCCGGTAGCAGTCCCGGTAAAAGGACGGCTCGTCGCAGACCGGCCCCTGGGCCTCGCTGTCGTACAGGTCCACCATCAGGGCGCGGTAGCGCCCCGCCCGCCTCGGCTCGGCGACCCAGTCCCGGGCGTCGGCGTGATCCACGGCGGAACGCGCGCTGCCCGGCAGCCGGAAAAACGCCTGGCACATGGCGGTGACCGCCGGATTGCGTTCGACGGTCTCCACCTGCGCGCGGGTATGCCGCAGGGTGAAGCGCAGCAGCGACCCCGCCCCCAGGCCCAGGATCCCCAGCGTGTCGCGGCCGCCGGGCTGCACGAACAGCAGCCAGGCCATCATCTGCTGCGTGTAGGCCAGCACCAGCTCGGACGGACGCGCCACGCGCATGGCGCCCTGGATCCACTCGGAATTGAAGTGCAGGTAGCGCACCCCGCCCTCTTCGGACAGGGTGGGCAGGTCGGCTTCGATCGCGGCCCGGCGGGTGGACGCGTCGCGGCGGGTCCGGGACATGCGGCTACAGGCGCTCGAAGATCGCGGCGATGCCCTGCCCGCCGCCGATGCACATGGTGACCAGGGCGTGGCGGCCCTGGACGCGCTCGAGCTCGTGCAGGGCCTTGACCGTGATCAGCGCGCCGGTGGCGCCGATGGGGTGGCCCAGGCTGATGCCGCTGCCGTTGGGATTGACCTTGGCGGGATCGAAGCCCAGCTCGCGCGACACGGCGCAGGCCTGGGCGGCGAAGGCCTCGTTGGCCTCGATGACGTCGATCTGGTCCAGGCTCAGGCCGGCGCGCTGCAGGGCGCTGCGCGTGGCCGGCACCGGGCCGATGCCCATGTACTGGGGATCCACGCCGGCGTGGCCGTAGGACACCAGCCGCGCCATGGGCTTGAGCCCGCGCGCCTTGGCGGCGGCGGCCGTCATCAGCAGCACGGCGGCGGCCCCGTCGTTCAGGCCGGAGGCATTGCCCGCCGTGACCGTGCCGTCTTCCTTCGCGAAGACCGGCTTGAGCTTGCTGAAGCTCTCGGCGCTGGCGTCGAAACGCACGTGCTCGTCCCGGTCGAAGACGACCTCGCCCTTGCGGGTCTTTTGCACGACGGGGACGATCTGCGAGGCAAAGCGCCCTTCCTCGATGGCGCGGGCGGCGCGGCGGTGGGATTCCAGCGCCAGGGCGTCCTGGTCCTCGCGGCTGATGCCGTACTTCCGGGCGACGTTCTCGGCGGTCACGCCCATGTGATATTTTTCAAAGGGGCACGACAGGGCGCCGGTCATCATGTCCACCAGGCGCGAGTCGCCCATGCGCGAACCCCAGCGCTGGCCGACGGCCACGTAGGGCGCACGGCTCATGCTCTCGGCCCCGGCGCCGATGGCGACCTCGGCATCGCCCAGCATCAGCACCTGCGCGGCCGACACGATGGCCTGCAGCCCGGATCCGCAGAGGCGGTTGACGTTGAACGCCGGCGTGCCCTGGGCGATCCCGGCATTCAGGGCGGCCACGCGCGACAGGTACATGTCGCGCGGCTCGGTGTTGATCACGTGGCCGAAGACGACGTGGCCGACGTCCTGCGCGGACACCCCGGCGCGCTCCAGTACCTGGCGCACCACCAGCTCGCCCAGCTCGCAAGGCGCCACGTCCTTGAGCCCCCCGCCGAAATCCCCCACCGCCGTGCGGCATGCCTGTACGACTACGATATCCTGCATGGTTTGTCTCCGTGTTGGGTGCTGCATTGCAGCAACGAAGAGACATGGTAGCGCATCGGGACAGCCCGCGGGGAGAGCCGGGGCCGTCGCACAAGGGGAACTATTGCTGCTTGGACAGGGCCTTGCGCAG
Source organism: Castellaniella sp. (assembly GCA_035707805.1). Classification (GTDB taxonomy): domain Bacteria; phylum Pseudomonadota; class Gammaproteobacteria; order Burkholderiales; family Burkholderiaceae_B; genus Castellaniella. Next base: position 78,743 of record DASSTS010000004.1, read on the forward strand.
CGCGCTGGCGAGTTCCTCGGCCGAGAACTTGGCGACGTAGCCGTCGGCGCCGACGCTTCGCACGTGATCCTCGTTGGCCGATCCGGACAGCGAGGAATGGATCACCACCGGCAGCCCCCGCAGGCGGGGATCCTGCTTGATGTTGCGGGTCAGGGTGAAGCCGTCCATCTCGGGCATTTCCAGGTCGGTCAGCATCAGGCTGACCTTGTCGTGGATGGTCTTGCCCTCGGCCTCGGCGGCGGCCTTGAGCGCATTGAGGCGGTCCCAGGCCTCGCGGCCCGACTTGACCATCTCGTAGGGCAGTTGCATGGCCTTCAAGGCCTGCTCGAGGAGGGACCGGGCGACGAAGGAATCGTCGGCCGCCAGCACGATCGAGCCCGGCTTGAGGGAGATCCGGCTGCCGACGTCCTTGGGATCGACCTGATGCCGGTCCTTTTCGGGCGTGACCATCTGCAGGATGGCCTCGACGTCCAGCACCTGGGCCAGGCGGGTGTTGTCGCCCGTGTCGTCCAGCCGCGCCATGCTGCTGACCAGGCTTTGCGAGGTGCCGCTGGATTCGGCCGAGATCACCTGGTTCCAGTCCAGGCGCACGATGTCGTCCACGGATTCGACCGTGAAGGCCTGCGTGGTGCGGCCGAATTCGGTCACCAGCATCAGCGTGGGCGGCGCCGAGAGCTTGCTGCCGACGATGGCCGGCAGGTCGAAGACGGGAATCACCTGGTCGCGCAATTGCACGACCCCCAGGGAATATTTGGGCGCGCCGGCCACGGCCGTGACGGTGGGCATGGTCACGATCTCGCGGACCTTCAGCACATTGATGCCATAGAGTTCCGCCTGACCGGACTCGGCGTTGGCGCCCAGGCGGAAAAGCAGGAGCTCGAACCGGTTGGTACCGGTCAGGCTGGCACGATCGTCCACGACATTCTGGCTGGGGCTCATGGGAACCTGTTCCTATCAATAGGCCGAAAAGGAAAGTGTAAAGGAAAGCGGGCCGGGCAATCGGAGCAATTCCGGGGCGGCCTGCCCGCTATTCGCCGCCCAGCCGGATCCGGGGCGCCGCCTTGCGGACCGGGCCCGACCTCTCTTACAGTGAATCTCCCTCACGATCGAGACTTTCCATGGACACTGCCGACATCGATCTCCATGCCTTCGCGCCCACCGGCGTCCTGCGGGCCGCCATCAACGTGGGCAATCCGATCCTGGCCGGCCTGGATCCCGTCTCGGGCGAGGCGCGCGGGGTGTCCGTCGACCTCGCCCGGCGCCTGGCCGAGCGGCTGGGCCTGGAACTGCGGCTCGTCGTCTACGACGCGGCGGGCAAGTCGGTGGAAGGCGTGGCCGGCGGCGAGGCGGACTTCGGCTTTTTCGCCATCGATCCGAAACGGGGCGAACAGATCGCCTTCACCACGCCCTACGTGCTGATCGAGGGCAGCTACCTGGTGCGCCAGGATTCGCCGCTGACGGACAATGCGCAGGTGGACCAGCCGGGCCGCACGGTGGTCGTGGGCCGGGCCAGCGCCTACGACCTGTTCCTGTCGCGGGAACTGCGGCAGGCGACGATCGTGCGGGCGCCCACCTCGCCCGCCGTGGTCGGCACGTTCCTGGAGACCGGCGCCGACGTGGCCGCCGGCGTGCGCCAGCAGCTCGAAATGGGCGCGCTGGAGTTCGGCGGCCTGCGCCTGCTGGACGGCTATTTCATGCTGATCCGGCAGGCCATGGGGGTCTCGCGCAGCCGCGTCGGCCATGGCCTGGACGCCTTCCTGACCGACTTCGTCGAGGACGCCAAGGCCAGCGGTTTCGTGGCGCACGCGCTGGCGCGCCATGGCATCCAGGGCGCGGCCGTGGCGCCGGCGGGCGGCTGACGGTCGCCCGCGGCATGCCGTGAAATCCGGCGGCCGATTGCCGTAACATAGACGCCTTTGCCCGCGGGACGCGGGAATCTGGAAGGTCGCTCCATGCTGGCATCGGTCATTTTCGTCATCACCCTGTTCCTGGTGATCTGGCAGCCCCGCGGGCTGGGGATCGGCTGGAGCGCCATGGCCGGCGCGCTGGCCGCCCTGGCGACCGGCGTCGTCCAGTGGACCGACATCGGCGTCGTCTGGCACATCGTCTGGGACGCGACCTTCACCTTCGTCGGCCTGATCATCATCTCGCTGATCCTCGACGAGGCCGGCTTCTTTTCCTGGGCGGCGCTGCACGTGGCGCGCTGGGGCGCCGGACGGGGGCCACGGCTGTTCGCGCTGATCGTGGTGCTGGGCGCGGTGATGGCGGCTTTCTTCGCCAATGACGGCGCGGCGCTGCTGCTGACGCCGATCATGATCGCCATTCTGGTCCGGCTCGATTTTCCGGCCCGGACGACGCTGGCCTTCATCGTGGCCACTGGTTTCGTGGCCGATACGACCAGCCTGCCGCTGGTGATCTCCAACCTCGTCAACATCGTCAGCGCCAACTATTTCGACATCGGCTTCGACCGCTACGCGCTGGTCATGGCGCCAGTGAACCTGGCCTCGCTGGCGGCGACCCTCGCGGTCCTCTGGCTGGCGTTCCGCCGCGAGATCCCGGCGCGGTATCCCGTGGCCGGCCTGCAGGCGCCAGCCACGGCCATCCGGGATCCCGAGGTGTTCCGCGCCGCCTTTCCGCTGCTGGCGATCCTGCTGCTGGCCTATTTCATCACGGCGCCGCTGGGCGTTCCGGTATCGCTGGTGACCGGATCGGCCGCGCTGCTGCTGACCGCCATCGCGGGACGCTGGCGGCGCCTGGGTCGCGGGGCGGTCATTCCCGTGGCGGCCACGCTGCGCCACGCGCCGTGGCAGATCGTGCTGTTCTCGATCGGCATGTACTTGGTGGTCTACGGCCTGGGCAAGGCGGGCCTGACGGCGGCGGGCGCCCACGCCCTGCAATGGCTGTCGCGCCAGGGCGACCTGGCCGCCACCGTGGGCACGGGTTTCCTGTCGGCCGCGGTGTCCTCGATCATGAACAACCTGCCTTCGACCCTGCTGGGCGCGCTGGCGATCGAACAGGCCCACGTGCCCGCCGGCACGCGCGAGCTGATGGTCTACGCCAACGTGATCGGCAACGACCTGGGACCGAAATTCACCCCGATCGGCAGCCTGGCCACGCTGCTGTGGCTGCATGTGCTGGCGCGCAAAGGCTACCGGATCGGCTGGGGGCAATACATGAGGATCGGGCTGCTGATCACCCCGCCCGTCCTGCTGGCGACCTTGATGGCGCTGGCCGGCTGGATGCGGCTGCTGGCGGTCCTGTGATCCGCCGCCCCGCGCGGCGCGCCCGGGATCAGGCTTGGCCGCCGGTTTCGAGGACCTGCCAGTCGCCCCGCCCGCGGGTCAGATCGACGTACAGTGCCTGGATGGATGCCGCGTCGGCCCGGGGCATCGCCAGGTCCCAGACCACGCCGCCGGGCTCGAAACGGGTGGCCTCGATGCGCGCGCCGGCCGCCAGCAGCCTTGCCTGGATCCGGTCGGCGTCGGCATAGGGACAGGCGCAGCGCGCCCGGCATTCCTCGCGCAGCACGATCTTGTCCGCCAGGCGCAGGCATTCGGCGGCCGTGCCGCCGTAGGCGCGCGCCAGGCCGCCGGTGCCCAGCTTGACGCCGCCGAACCAGCGCACGACGAGGACCGCGACGCGGTCGCAGTCCTGCGACTGGATGGCCTGCAGGATGGGCCGGCCGGCCGTGCCGCCCGGCTCGCCGTCGTCACTGAAGCGGTATTGGTCGCCGTGCCGCCAGGCCCAGCAGTTGTGGGTGGCCTGGGGATGGCGGTGGGCGTCCAGGAACGCCTGGGCGGCCTGCGGCGTGTCCAGCGGCGCCGCGATCGCCAGGAATCGGCTCTTCCTGATCTCGGCCTCGTGACGGGCCAGGCTGCTCAGGGTCTGCGGCACGGACGGGGCTCAGGCCTCGATGCCCTGGGACGCCAGGTATTCCTCGTAGGTGCCGGGATAGTCATTGAGGCGGCCGTCGGGCAGGATCTCGATCACGCGGGTCGCGACGCCGGACACGAATTGCCGGTCGTGCGACACGAACACCAGCGTGCCCTGGTACTGTTCCAGCGCGTACTGCAGGGATTCGATGGACTCCATGTCCAGGTGGTTGGTGGGCTCGTCCATCAGCATGACGTTGTGCCGCCCCAGCATCAGGCGTCCGAAGCTCATGCGGTTCTTCTCGCCGCCGGACAGCACGCGCACGGCCTTGCCGATCTCGTCGCCCGAAAACAGCAGGCGGCCCAGCACCGAGCGGATGGACTGGTCCTCGTCGCCGGGCTGACGGTAGTCGGTCATCCAGTCGAACAGGTCGCGGTCGGAATCGAACTGGTCCGAGACGTCCTGAGCCATGTAGCCGATGTCGGCGTTCTCCGACCAGCGCACCTGGCCGTGGTCGGGCGCGAGATTGCCGGCCAGCAGGCGCAGCAGTGTGGTCTTCCCCATCCCGTTGGCGCCGATGATGGCGACCTTCTGCCCCGCCTCGATCATGGTGTCCAGGCCCTGGATGATGGGCCGGTCGTAGGACTTGGACAGTTCCTCGATATGCGCGGCCTGGCGGTGCAGGACCTTGTTGACCTCGAAGCGGATGTAGGGGTTCTGGCGCGAGGACGGCTTGACCTGCACGGTCTCGGCCTTGATGCGGTCGATCTGTTTCAGGCGCGAGGTGGCCTGGCGCGACTTGGACTTGTTGGCCGCGAAGCGGCGCACGAAATCCTGCAGTTCGCTGACGCGCTCTTTGGCGCGCGCGTTGCTCGCCAGCTGGCGTTCGCGGGCCTGGGTGGAGGCCAGCATGTAGTCGTCGTAGTTGCCGGGATAGACACGCAGTTCGCCATAGTCGAGGTCCGCCATGTGGGTGCAGACTTCGTTCAGGAAATGGCGGTCGTGGCTGATGATGATCATGGTGCTGTCATAGCCGTTCAGCACGTTTTCCAGCCAGCGGATGGTGTTGATGTCCAGGTTGTTGGTGGGCTCGTCCAGCAGCAGCACGTCGGGGTTGGAAAACAGCGCCTGGGCCAGCAGCACGCGCAGTTTCCAGCCGGGGGCGATCTCGCGCATGGCCAGTTGGTGCTGTTCGACGGGGATCTCCAGGCCGAGCAGCAGTTCGCCGGCGCGCGCCTCGGCGGTGTAGCCGTCGTATTCGGCGAACTTGCCTTCGAGTTCGGCGGCGCGCATGTAGTCGTCCTCGGTCGCGTCCGGGTTGGCGTAGATGGCGTCGCGCTCGGTCATGGCCTGCCACATCTCCGCGTGACCCATCATGACGACGTCCAGCACGCGCAGGTCTTCGAAGGCGAACTGGTCCTGGCGCAGTTTGCCCAGGCGCAGACCGGGCTCGAGCGCGACGTTGCCGGAGCTGGGTTCCAGGTCGCCGCCGATGATTTTCATCAGAGTGGACTTGCCCGAGCCGTTGGCGCCGATGAGGCCGTAGCGGTTGCCGTCGCCGAACTTGACGCTGACGTTCTCGAAAAGCGGTTTGCTGCCGAACTGGATGGTGAGGTTATTGGTGGAGATCACGGTGGCGGTGGGGGAAGATGGGGTCAAAACAACCTATCAGTTTAACAGGTGGCTTCTCGTGTTCTTTTGACGCCGGGGGGCTGGATGCGTGCTGGGGTGCTGGGGTGCTGGGGGCTGGGGGCGGCCTTGTGTCTTTCGGACGAGTTGTTTGTTCTTTTGACGCCCTGGATGGAGGGTGTGCCGCCGGGCGCCCGGTTCGGCGGTCCTCCCTGCGGTCGGACTGCCCGGCCCTTCCTCGTCCAGCGGGGCGGCCCGCGAACTCGGACCGCTGCGCGGTCCTCAGACAGCGCGGGCCGACGTCCCCCCGCTTCCCTTCGGAAGCCGCCGGCGCCTCACACGGTCGCACGGCGGCACACCCTCCATCCAGGGCTGCGTTTTTTTACAGGGCTGCGTTTCCTTTACAGGGCTGCGTTTCTTTACGGGACTGCGTTTCTTTACGGGACTGCGCTCCCTCATTTACAGGGCTGCACTCTCTTCTCTCTTGTCTGCGCCAGCGTTTCCCTGCCCTCTGCCGATCCGGGGCAGCTCAGTGCGTATGTTCCTGCAGCACCAGGTGCGCCATGCCGTCCTCGGTGGCGATGCCCACCGGGGCGCCCACCGGCAGGGTGGCCTTGACCCGCACGTGGCCGTAGGGCAGACCGGTGACGACCGGGACCTTGACGGCGGCGCGCAGCCAGCGCACCACGGAGTCCAGGTCGTAGCCGTTGTCGTGCGGCGCAAGGCGGTAGTCGGTGAAGCGGCCCAGCACGATGGCGCGCTGTTTTTCCAGGACGCCGGCATGCCAGAGCTGGGTCAGCATGCGCTCGATGCGGAAGGGATGCTCGGCGATGTCCTCCAGGAACAGGATGCCGCCCTCGATCCTGGGCAGGTAGGGCGTGCCGACCAGGGAGGCGACCATGGCGAGATTGCCGCCCCACAGGATGCCGCGCGCGTCGACGGGATCGGCGTCGGGCGATTCGAAGCTGAGGATTTCGAGTTCGCCGGAGAGGGTTTCCTGGAACAGGGCCTGGGTCAGGTCGTCGACTTTTTTCGCGCCGAAGTCGTAGAGCGCGGTGGGACCGGTCAGGCTGACGGCGCCGGTGCGGGCCAGCAGCGCGAGGTTGAAGACGGTGAAGTCGCTTTGTCCGATGAAGGTTTTGCCGCTGTCGGCGACCGCCTGCCAGTCGATGAAGGGCAGCAGGCGGCTCAGGCCGTAGCCGCCGCGCGTGGCCATGACGACGGGGTGCTTTTGCTTGAGGGCGCGCTGGATGCCGGCCAGGCGCTGTTTGTCGGTGCCCGCAAACCGTTCGTGCACGGCGCGCGCCGTGCGGTCGACCGTGACTTTGTAGCCCATGGCCTTGAGGCGTTCGACCGACAGGTCCAGGACGGCGGGATCGCGCACGGCCCCGGAGGGCGAGATCAGGTAGATGCCCGAGGGCGATTCGTGGTGGTGATGGGCATGGCCCTCGCCGCCAGGGCAGGTCCAGCGGGTGTGCGCGGCGTGGTCCCGGGCGGGATCCTGCGACGGCGCGCCGGCTGCCGGTGCGCTGGGGACGGAGGGGCTTTTTTTCATGGTGACTGCCTTTGCTGGAAGGGCCGCGGACGGCGCTGTCCCGGATTTTAGGGCATCGGGCCGCTTGCCGGCGGCGCGCCGCGCCCGGAAGAATGTCCGCAGCAGTTCGCCGCCCTCCTGGGCGAGCACGCCGCCGCGGACGCTGGCGTGGTGGTTCAGGCGCGGCTGCAGGCTGAGGTCGACGACACCGCCGCAGGCGCCGGTCTTGGGGTCGGCGGCGCCGTAGACGATCTCGGCCAGCCGCGCGTGGAACATGGCGCCCAGGCACATGGCGCAGGGCTCCAGCGTGACGTAGAGGCGCGCGCCGCCCAGGCGGTAGTTGTCCAGGCGCTGCGCGGCGGCCCGCAGCGCGACGATTTCGGCGTGGGCCGTCGGATCACGGTCCAGGATGGTGCGGTTGTGGCCGGCCGCCAGCAGGCGGCCTTCCGGGTCCAGGACCACGGCGCCGACGGGGACCTCGCCCAGGCCGGCGGCCAGGCGGGCCTGTTCCAGCGCCAGGGCCATGGCGGCGGCATCGTCCAGCACCGGGCCGGCGCCGGCATCCGGCGCGGCGCCGTCCGGGCGCGGCGTGGGCGGCGGGCGCCTAGCCACGATAGGTCCGCGCGCGCAGCACGATCTTGGAGGCCAGGCTCTCGACCGCGGCCTCCAGCCACTGGTAGAGTTCGGCATCCTCGCCGAAACGGGCCTGGTTCAGGTTGGACACCCGCCCGTCCTCGATGAAGCCCCAGGCGCGGCTGCGCTTTTCCTTGTGGCGCGGATCCCAGACGCCGAAGGCCACGCCGCCCGACCGGCGCACGAGGGAAAAGCAGGGAATGTCGGTGTAGCCGTCGCCCACGAAGATCATCTGGTCCAGGGGCACGCGCAGCTTGTCGGCATCCACCTTGCGGTTGACCTCGAAGGGCTTGTTGCGCGATTCGGGACCGATGATGCCTTTCTGGATGTGGAAGAGGTAGCGAGTCTTGTCGGTGAAGCTGACGATGCGGCGCGGAAAGGCGATGGCGCCCTGCGCGTCGTAGTGGAATTCGGACGCCCAGATGTCGGCGAACTGCCCGGCGATGGGCGTTGCGCGCAGCACGTCGCCGATGCCGCTGGAAATCAGGTAGCACTCCAGCTGCACGGTGGGATGGGCCTGACGCAGCCGCGCCCGCAGACGCCCGAACAGCGTCTCGACGCCCTCGTGCAGCGGCAGGCGCGCGCCCCAGTCCCGCAGGCGCTCGCGGGTGATGGGGCCATGGCGCGCGGACCGGGACAGCTCCAGCATGCGGTACAGATAGGCCGGGACCGGGTCCCAGTCCTCGTGGTCCAGCAGGGGATTGACCTCGTCGCGCCAGAACGCGGCCGGATCCACGCCCATGTCCTGCAGGAAACCCGACGTGCTGTCGGGGGCCAGGGTGTCGTCGAAATCGAAGACCAGCGCGACCACGTCAGCCATGGCGCGACCTCGCGCGGGACTCGTCAAGCCGGGCCAGGGATTCGAGAGCGGCGGGAATGGCGCCGGGCAGATCCTCGGCCAGCAGCCCCCAGCCGAGGCCGTCGGCGGCCAGGCCGTGCAGCCAGACCGCGGCGCAGGCCGCCTCGAAGGCGGGCATGCCCGCGGCCAGCAGGCCGGCGATGCATCCCGCCAGCACGTCCCCCGCCCCCGCGGTGGCCAGGGTGGGCGGCGCATTGTCGTTGATGACGCAGCGGCCGTCGGGGACGGCGATCACCGTGTCGGCCCCTTTGAGGACCACCACCGCCCCGCTGCGGCCCGCCGCGGCGCGCGCCCGGCCCGGCTTGTCCCCGGCGACCCGAAACAGGCGGGCGAACTCGCCTTCGTGCGGGGTCAGCACGCACCGCGCATGCAGCGCCCCCAGCAGGACCTCGGGCTGGTCGGCAAAGACGCTGAGCGCGTCGGCATCCAGCACGCAGGGCCGTCCGGTGGACAGCATGGCCAGCACCTGGGTCCGCGCGCCCGGCGCGCGTCCCAACCCCGGACCGATCAGCAGCGCGGCGCGGCGGGGATCGGACAGGGCCGCATCCAGCCGGCCGTCGGCCGGCAGGGGCTCCACCATCACGGAGGTGAGCGCCGCCGCCTGGACCGCCCAGGCGGACTGGGGCACGGCCAGCGTCACCAGCCCGGCCCCGATGCGGGCCGCCGCCAGGCAGGCCAGGCGGCTGGCGCCCAGCATGAGCGCGCCGCCCACGACCAGCACGTGGCCGCGCCGGTACTTGTGGTCGCCGGCGCGCGGCCAGGGAAACTGCGGCAGCCAGAGGTCAGGGCCGTTGGCATGCGTGCGCGGCCCCGCGATCGCATCCAGCGCCCGCGCCGGAATGCCGATGTCGGCGCAGCGCAGCTCGCCGCACAGCTGCCGGCCGGGCAGCAGCAGGTGTCCCGGCTTGCGGCGAAAGAAGGTCACCGTCAGGTCGGCCTGGATGGCCGCGCCCGGATTCTGGCCGGTGGCGCCATCCAGGCCGGTGGGCACGTCGATGGCGCAGACGGGGACGCCGGCGGCATTGATGGCGTGGATCAGCGATTCCAGGGCGCCGTCCGGCGCGCGGTTCAGGCCCGCGCCCAGCAAGGCGTCGACGATCAGCGCCGCGCCCCGCAGGCATCCGGGGGCGGCCGGCTCGACCGGCCCGTCCCAGGCGCCGGCGGCCCCGGCGGCATCCCCGCGCAGGGCGGTGCGGTCTCCCAGCAGCGCGACGCGCACCGGCCAGCCGGCGGCCTTGAGGAGCCGGGCGGCCACGAAGCCGTCGCCGCCGTTGTTGCCCGGGCCGCACAGCACGACGGCGGGCATGGGCGCCCAGCGGTCCTGGACGGCCCGCGCGACGGCCGCGCCGGCGGCGGCCATCAGTCGGGATCCGGCGATGCCCCCCGCCATGGCGGTGCGGTCGGCGGCCGCCATCTGGCCGGGCGTCAGCAGCGCCAGCGCATCGGCGGGTCGTGCGTTCATCGGGTCTCGGCCGCGCGCTGGCGCAGCTCGAATTTCTGGATCTTGCCGGTCGAGGTCTTGGGCAGTTCGCAGAACACGACCTGGCGCGGGACCTTGTAGCCGGCCAGGTGCGCCTTGCAGTGGGCCACGATGTCCTCGGCGCTGGCCTGCGCGTCGGCCTTGAGCTCGACGAAGGCGCAGGGGGTCTCGCCCCAGCGCTCGTCGGGGCGCGCGACGACGGCGGCGGCGAGCACGGCCGGGTGGCGGTACAGCACGTCCTCGACCTCGATCGAGGAGATGTTCTCGCCCCCCGAGATGATGATGTCCTTGGACCGGTCCTTGATCTTGATGTAGCCGTCGGGATCCACGACGGCCAGGTCGCCGCTGTGGAACCAGCCGCCGGCGAAGGCCTCCTGCGTGGCCTTGGGGTTCTTCAGGTAGCCCTTCATGCAGATGTTCCCCTGGAACATGATCTCGCCCATGGTCTGGCCGTCGGCCGGGACCGGCTGCAGGGTGGCCGGGTCGAGCACGGTCGCGGACCGTTCGAGGTGGTAGCGCACGCCCTGGCGCGCGTTCAGGCGGGCGCGCTCGCCGATGTCCAGGTCCTGCCAATCCTCGTGCCGGGCGCAGACCGTCGCCGGCCCGTAGACCTCGGTCAGGCCGTACACGTGGGTCAGGTCGACGCCCAGGGATTCCATGCCCTCGATCATGGAGGCCGGCGGCGCGGCGCCCGCCACCATGGCGCTGACGCCGGCCGGGATCCGGTCGCGCAGGGCCTGCGGCGCGTTGACCAGCATGCTGTGCACGATGGGCGCGCCGCAATAGTGGGTGACCCCGTGTTCCGCCATGCGCTCGACCATGGCGGCGGCATCCACCCGCCGCAGGCACACGTTCACGCCCGCGCGCGCCGCCACCGTCCAGGGAAAGCACCAGCCGTTGCAATGGAACATGGGCAGCGTCCACAGATAGACCGCATGCTTGGGCATGTCCCATTCGAGGATGTTCGAGACCGCGTTGAGGGCGGCGCCCCGATGATGGTAGACCACGCCCTTCGGATTGCCGGTGGTGCCGCTGGTGTAGTTCAGGGAGATGGCGTCCCATTCGGACGCCGGCATGAGCCAGGAAAAATCGGGATTGCCCTGCGCCAGCAGGGACTCGTAATCCAGGGTGCCGATGGCGGCGCCCGGGCCGTCGTACAGGGGATCGTCCACGTCGATGACCAGGATGGGCTCGGCGCGCTCGCGCAGCGCCAGCGCCTGGCCCATGACGCCGGAGAACTCGCGGTCCACGATCACCGCCCGCGCCTCGCCGTGGTCCAGCATGAAGGCCAGCGTCGGCGCATCCAGCCGGGTATTGAGCGTGTTGAGCACCGCCCCGCTCATGGGGATGCCGAAATGGGCCTCGACCATGGCCGGCGTGTTGGGCAGCATGACGGCGACCGTGTCCCCGCGGCCGATGCCGTGGCCCGCCAGGGCGCTGGCCAGCCGCCGGCAACGCTGGTAGAGCTGCAGCCAGGTGTGGCGCAGCGCCGAGGCGCCCAGGCCGTGCACCACCGCCAGACGCCGCGGATAGACGTCGGCCGCCCGTTCCAGGTAGAGCAGCGGCGTCAGGGGCGCGAAGTTGGCGTCCGTCTGAGGCAGATCCTGATCAAAAATCGAAGGCATGGCGTCTCCTGGTGAATTGCGGTCCACGGTTGCGGATCATTTTAGCGGCCGCGCGCGCACAAGGTGCGCCGCGTCCTCAGGGATTCCAGATGCCGCCCGCCCGCCGCGTGGGATGCCGCACGGCATGCCCGACCACGGCTTCGTCGCCCGGCAGCACCAGGGTCAGCGCCCGGCGCGCGCGGGTCGCGCCGGTATAGAGCATCTCGCGCGTCACCAGCGGCCCCGGCCGCTGCGGCATGACGAGCACCACCCGGTCGAATTCCGAGCCCTGCGACTTGTGCACGGTCAGGGCATAGGCGGTCTCGACGTCCGGCAGGCGCGCCGGGGACACCCAGCGCACCGTCCCGCGCCGCGCCCCGGGGAACGCCGCCCGCAGCCGCCCCTCGGGCCGGTCGGGGGCCGGGACCGGCAGGACCAGTCCCATGTCGCCATTGGCGAGCCCCAGGACGGGCAGGTTGCGGCGCACCAGCACCGGCTGCCCGGCATACCAGGCGCCTGCATCAGGCGCGATCCAGCCTTCCGAGCGCAGGCGGGATTCGATGCGCTGGTTCAGGCCGCGCACACCCCACGCGCCCTGGCGCGCGGCGCAAAGCAGCTGGAACCGCGCCTGGACCTCGAGGAGGTCCAGCGCCCAGCGGTCCCAGTCGGCCGGCGGCGCATCCGGCGCCGGCCGGTGCGCGCGCAGGTGTGCGAAGACCGCTGGATAGCCCGTGTCGGCCAGCACGCCCGCCTGATGCAGCCAGGCGCCTTCCGGATCCTCGGCATGCGTGCGCGGGTCCTGGCCGCCCCGCCCCGGCGCGATGCAGTGCAGGTCGGGCAGGCCGGCATGCAGCAGCTCCCGCACCTCGCCCGCCTGGCCGCGGTTCACGGCGGCCGCGAAGCGCCCGATGCCGCTGTCCGGTCCGAAGCGCATGCTGCGGCGCAGCATGACCACGGCCTGGGACAACGCCGAGCCGCCGGGATCCGGGCACTGCAGGACACCCTCCTCGACCCCCGAGAGCGCGGGATCGCCGGCGGCGGCCAGCAGGTCCTGGCCGCTCAGCCCGGCCAGTTGCCGGCAGGTGGATTCCGTGTAGTGGCCGCCTTCGGCGCCGGCGCAAAGTTCGCCGAGGACGGCGCCGGCCTCGACCGAGGCGAGCTGGTCCTTGTCGCCCAGCAGCACCAGCTGCGCGCCGGCCGGCAGGGCCGCCAGGACGGCGTCGGCCATCTCGATGTCCATCATGGAGGCCTCGTCGACCACCAGCACGTCCAGGTCCAGCGGGCGGCCGGCATGATAGGCCATCCGCCGCGTGCCCGGCCGGCTGCCCAGCAGGCGGTGCAGGGTCGTCACGCGGTCCGGCACGCAGGCCAGGGCGGCCCGCAGCGCTTCGTCGCCCTGCCCGGCCAGGTCCTGCAGCCGGGCGGCAATGGACTCGTTCAGGCGGGCGGCCGCCTTGCCGGTCGGGGCCGCCAGGCGGATGCGCAGGCCCCGCGCCATCCCGCGCGCGAGCGCCAGACCCTGCAGCACAGCCAGCAGGCGCACCACGGTCGTGGTCTTGCCGGTGCCCGGCCCCCCGGTGATGACGCTGAAGCGCTGGCGCAAGGCGACCGCGCAGGCGAGCTTCTGCCAGTCCAGCGCGGCGCCCTCCGGCGGAAACAGCCGGTCCAGCCAGCGGCGGGCCAGCGCCGGATCGTCCAGGGCCTCGGTCGGCGTCGCCAGGCGGCTGCCGATCGCCTGCCGGATACGTTCGCCGGCCCGCCAGTAGCGCGCCAGGTACAGGCGGGTCTCATGCAGGACGAGCGGCTCGCCGCCCGAACCGTCGCCCACGAAGGCAGCCGCAGCCAGCGCATCCAGGCAGTCCGGCAGCGGCACGGGCAATTCGGCGGGCGGCGCCTCGAGATCCAGGCAGGGGTGCCCCTGGGCCAGCTGGGCGCAGCACCACAGGGCCAGGCGCACGGCGGCGTCGGGGGCGTCCGGCGCCTGTTCGGCCAGCATGCGCGCAAAGGCGACGTCCAGGTCGCGCACCGGCTCGGCCTGCCCGTAGCGCAGCCAGTCCGGCCAGGAAGACGAGCCGGCTTCAGTCATGGGCGGTCTCCGCCCCGGCAAACAGGGCATCCAGCGATTCGATCAGCGCCCGGGGCGGACACAGGGACAGCAGGCCCTGGCCCGGGGCGTCCTTGCCGCGCAGGAACATGTAGACCGCGCCGCCCATGTGGCGGGCATAGTCGTAGTCCGGCAGCCGGGCCCGCAGCTGCCGGTGCAGCGCCAGCACGTACATCAGCATCTGCACGTCGTAGCGGGCGGCGCACAGGGCCTCGCGCAGGGCCTGCGGGGCGTAGTCCTCCAGCCGGGGCCCCAGGTCGTTGGACTTGTAGTCGAGCAGGTAATAGCGTCCGTCCACCTGCAGCGTCAGGTCGATGAAGCCCTTGAACAGGCCGTTGAGCGCCTGGGGCGCCAGCGCCGGGCGCGCCGCCCCGGCGAAGGCGCCGGCCGTGATCCGGCGGTCCAGCTCGGCCACCGGCACGTGTGCGACGGGCAGCCAGAATTCCATTTCCGGCAGGCAGGCCGCCAGCCGGTCCAGCCGCAGGACGGGGTCCCCGGCCAGCTGCGGCCGCCACTCCGTGTGGACGAGTTCGATCAGCCAGTCGTGCAGGGCGTCGATGTGGGCTTCCCAGCCGCGCACGGCGCAGCGGCGCGCGATCATGTCGCGCAGGCCGTCGAGGCGGCGGAAATCGCGCCGCCCCGCCCATTCCAGCAGCCCGTGCAGGAAGGTGCCGGCCTCCGCGCCGCGCGGAAAGTCGGGCAGGCCGGCGCGCGCCGCCCCGTCCCCGCCATCCGCTGCGCGCGTCAGGCGGTCTTCCCGCACCACGTCTTCGGCCGCGGTCTCCGGCGGCGCCTCCAGGGCGTCCGCCGGCCGGCCCGGCCGGCCGGCCAGGCGCAGCGCGGAGTAGCTGGCGACCCACCAGGACTCGCCCACGGCCGGCCCTGCCAGGCGCCGCGCAGGTCCAGGCTCATCCGCCGCCGCAGGGAATCCGCCGCCGTCGGCCGCCTCGCCCGCGCCCGGCTCCGCGTCGACGAGGCCGGTCCAGGCGAATTGCGCGGGGTAGGCCTCGCAGCGCCGGTCCCAGGCGGCGCGCAGTTCGTCGCCCAGCACGTGGCCGATGCCGCTGTCGCGCCCCACGTCGGCCAGGGCCATCCAGGCCGCATGCCGGGCGCGGGTCATCGCCACGTAGAATTTGCGCGTTTCCTCGCCCAACTGCTCGTCCAGCAGCTGGCGGGCCTGGGCCTCGTCGGGCTGCAGGACCCACTGCCGCCGGCCTTCCCAGTGCACGGCATGGGGACCGGGCTTGAGCTTGCCCGACATGCCGACGCAGACGAAGGGCAGGAAAACCAGCGGATACTCCAGGCCCTTGGACTTGTGGACCGTGACGACGCGCACCAGGGCCTCGTCGCTCTCCAGCCGCAGGCGTCGGGCGCCTTCCGCGTCCGCGTCCGCATCCAGGAATTCGCGCTGGCGGGCGAGGTAGTGCAGCAAAGCCTCTTCCCCGTCCAGCTGCACGCTGGCCTGCTGCAGCAGTTCGGCCAGGTGCAGGCAGTCGGTCAGCTGGCGCTCGCCTTCCGGGCCCCGGGCCAGCAGCCGGGCCGGCACGGCAAAGTCGTGCAGCAGCTGGCGCAGCATGGGCAGGACCCCGCGCCGGCGCCAGCGCGCATGGTAGAGCTGAAAGCGTTCGACCTGTTCGTCCCACGCCCATTCGTCGTCCGCCAGCCGGGCCAGCCGGGCGACGTCCAGACCCAGCAGAGGCGTGGCCAGCGCCGCGCGGATGGCCTGCTCGTCTTCGGGGTGGGCGCAACCCGCCAGGATGAAACCCAGTTCCTGCGCCACCGGCGATTCATAGACCGAGCGGCGGTCCGACAGATAGACGCTGCGCACGCCCTGGGCGGCCAGGGCCTCGCGGATCAGGCCGGCCTCGCCGCGATTGCCGACCAGGATGGCCATGTCCGAGGGGCGCGCGGGCCGCCATGCCTGCCCGGAACGAAAGCCGGCCCGGTCCTCGCGGCCCAGCCGGATCCATTCCGCCACCTGCAGGGCGCAGGCCCGCGCCGCCTGCTCGCGATACCCCCCCACCGTCGTCGCGGCGCGCGCCTCGGGGTCGCCGATCCAGCACGCCTGCAGCGCCGCCGGCGCCTGTCCGCGCACCTCCCAGCGCTCGTCCCTGCCCTGCGCGGCCACGGGATGGAATTCGATGCGCTGTCCCGCCACCCCGGTGGGAAACACGGGATCGCCCTCGCGCCGGTCGAAGCAATGGTTGACCGCGTCGACCAGCGCGCTGGCGGACCGGTAGTTGCGGTCCAGGGTCCGCACCCGGCCCGCGCAGGCCTGGGCCGCCTGCAGGTAGGTCTGCACGTCGGCGCCGCGAAAGCCGTAGATCGCCTGCTTGGGATCGCCGATGAAGATCAGCGTGGTGGACGGCTGCGGCGCCGCCACGTCGTAGATGCGGTCGAAGATCCGGTACTGGACCGGATCGGTGTCCTGGAATTCGTCGATCAGCACCACCGGGAACTGCTGCCTCAGCGTGCGCGCCAGGGGCTCGCCGCGCGCGCCCCGCAGGGCGCGGTCCAGGCCGGTCAGCAGGCCGTCGAAGCCCATGGCGGCGCGGCGCGCCAGGACCTGCCGCAGCCGCTCGGCCATCCAGGCCAGCGCGTGCCGGCGGGCGGGCTGCTGGGCGCCGGGCAGTTCGCGCAGGTCCTGCCGCAGCCGGCCCAGCGCCTCGCTGGCGGCCGGCGGACACGGCGCGGGTTCGTCTCCCTGCCACCGCTCGCCCAGGCCCCGGGGCGCGAGGGCCTCCCAGGCGGTCGCGGTCAAGAGGGGCTCGTCCTGGTCGTCCCGGGCAGCCCAGTCCCGCAGCCGGTCCAGCCAATCCCGGTAGAAACGGGCCTGGATGCGGATCTGCCGGCCCTGGGCCTCCAGCCAGGCCTGCAGCGCGTCCGCGTGCTGCGGCCAGGGGGCCTTCAGCGCCCGCAGGGCCGCCTGCCGGTCCGCCCGCGCCCTGGCGCAGATCTGCGCCAGGGACTCCTCGTCCGGCGCGGGCAGGCCTTCCTGCGTGAGCACGTTCGACAGCGACCGCGCCAGCGCATCGGGGCCCGGCCAGACCGCCAGGATCGGGGCCAGCGCCTCGTCGTCCAGTCCCGCCACGCAGGAACGCCAGTAGTCCCAGGCGACCTGCCGCTTGGCCTCGCTCAGGTCCGTCAGCAGTTCCTGGTCGAACAGGCTGGCGCTGTCGAAGGCATGCTCGCGCAGCACCCGCGCGCACCAGGCATGGATGGTGGAAATGGCGGCCTCGTCCATGGACTGGGCGGCCAGGTCGAGGATGCGGGCGCAGGCGGGCCAGCGGTCCCGGGGATAGTCGGCCCGCAGGGCCTCCAGGAAGGGATCGTCGAGCGGCGCGGGGGCATCCGCGCCCCCTGCGCCATCGCCAAAGCCCGCCGAGGCCTGCGACAGGCGCTCGCGGATGCGGCCGCGCAGTTCCTGGGCGGCCGCGTCGGTAAAGGTCAGGACCAGGATCTGCCCGGGCAGGCGGGCGGGCTGCCCGCCATGCCCCAGCACCAGCCGCGCGTACAAGGCGGCGATCGTCCAGGTCTTTCCCGTGCCGGCGCTGGCCTCGATCAGGTGGCTGCCCTGCAATTCGAAGGCCAGCGGATCTACGCGCGGGATGTCGGCCGGGATCATGCCGGGGTCCGCCGTCATGCCGCGGCTCCTTCCGCGGCGCGCCGGCCCGCCCTGCGGGGCAGGGCCTGCGCCAGGGCGCCGTACAGGCCGGCGGCCAGGTCGAAGAACCGACCGTCGCGCACCAGGTCCTCGAAATCCGGATAGCAGCGCCGCAGGTACAGGTCGCGTCCCGCCGCGCCTTCGTAGGCGTCCCTGGCCGCCCGCCAGGCGCCGCTGTCCGGGGCGCGGTCCGCGCCGGCGCGCAGCCAGGCGCCCGCCGCCTTGATGTCGACCGGCAATGCGCCTTGCATGCCCTGGCGCCAGGCGGCCCACCAGCCCTGCCAGAGGGCGGCGGCCTCCTCGGGCGCCAGCGGTGCAAAGACGGCCTCGCCCTTGGCGCTGACCAGCATCGTCGTCGCCGCGCGGCCCTGCACGTGGGCCGCCACGTGTTCCGCCCAGGCGCCCGCCAGGGCCCTGAAGCGGTAGTGGCCCTGCTCGTCGACCAGGTGGCTGGCCTGCAGCACCACGCGGCACCAGTCGCCTTGCGCATTGCGGCGCCACCCGGCCAGGGTGTCCTCGAACAGCCAGCCCTCGCGCCCCGCATCGTCCCCGGCGCCCGGCAGCGCCAGGTCCAGGCGCAAGGGCTCGGCCACCGCCAGCGGCCAATCCGCGCAGGCCTGGAGATAGCGGGCCATGGGCTTGTCCAGCGCGTCGCGCAGGGCGGCCGCGGCGGCGCGGCCCAGGGCGCCGTCGACCAGCGCGCCGCCGCGCCGCAGGCGCTCCAGCGTCTCGTCGACCGCCTGGCCGACCCGCAATGCGGCCGGGTCCGGCCCGCTGCCTTCCGCCGCGTCCCGCGCCCGAACGGCCGCATCCAGCAGCGCCTGGCTCAGCCGCCACCGGTCCAGGCCGTCCAGCACGTAGGGCTCGTCCTCGTCCAGCGCCTCGTGGGCCTCGCGGAAACCGACCTGCAGCCGCTGCTGGAAGAACTCCCGGACCGGATGCGCCAGGAAGGCGACCAGCCGGCCGAGGTTCAGCGGCGTCTCGGGCGCGGCCGGGGGCGGCAGCGGCCCGGCCGCCCGATCCTCGTCCCCCGCCCGGCCGGCCGCCGCCTGGGCGCTGCGCCATTCGACCGCGTAGGTGAACAGGCCCTGCGGCCCCGCCGCCGGCTGGCGGGGAAAGTAGCGTCGGCTGAAGGGCTGCAGCGGATGGTGGCAGGTCAGGGCCTCGGACAGCGGACGGTCCGCATCGCCCTCGCAGCGCCAGCCGCGGTCCAGGTGATCGCGCAATTGCGCCACCAGCACCGAGGGCGGCTGGCCGGCATTGTCCTGGATGCTGTGGCCGACCCAGGAGACGTACAGCTGCTCCCGCGCCGACAGCAGGGCCTCCAGGAACAGGTAGCGGTCGTCCTCCCGCCGCGAACGGTCGCCCGGGCGCGGATGGCCGGCCATCAGGTCCATGTCGGAAGGCGGCCGGGTCCGGGGAAAGGCGCCGTCCTGCATGCCCAGCAGGCAGACGCGCCGAAAAGGAATGGCGCGCATCGGCATCAGCGTGGCGAATGTCACCGCGCCGGCGAAAAAGCGCTGCGACAGGCCGCCCTGGTCGAGCCGGCTCAGGCAGTGCTCGGCCGCGATGGCCGAGGGCAGCGGCTCGCGCAGGCCCGCATCGTCGCACTGCTGCAGCCAGTCCTGCAGGCTTTCGCGAAAGCGGCTGAGGACGAGCGTGTCCGCATCGCTGTCCGGCGCGAAACAATCGTCCAGCAGGGCCTGGAACCGCCCTGCCCATTCGGCCGGGGCCGCCGGCGCGTCCAGCAGCCGCCAGTAGCGGTCGAGCGTGTCCAGGAAACGCGCAAGCCCCCCCAGCGCGGCGGCCTGCAGCCCGGCCGGCTCGCCGTAGGGCTCGATGTCCCGCCAGGCCGGGGCCTCGGGCCCGGCCGCATGGCCCAGGAGCATGCGCTGCAAGCCGAAATGCCAGGTGTGACGGTGCGCGGCCCCCGGGGCCTGATCCAGGCCGAACGAGGCCCGGTGCGCCGCATGCAGGCCCCAGCGCACCTGCGAGTCCCTGGCCCAGGCCTGCAGCAGCGGCAGGTCCTCGGCCTCGATGCCGAACCGCTGCCGCAGGGCGGGCACCTCCAGCCACTCCAGGACCTCGTGGATCCCGAGGCGTAGGGCCGGCAGGGACAGCAGCTGTTCCAGCACGATGACCAGCGGGTCGGCGCGGCGCGCGCTGCGGTCGGCCAGCGCATAGGGGATGTGGCGCCAGTCCTGCGGCCCGTAGAGGCCGAACACTGCCTGGATATGGGGGGCGTAGGCTTCGATGTCGGGCACCATGACGATGACGTCGCGCGCCCGCAGGGTCGGATCGGCCTGGAAGGCGGCGAGCAGCTGGTCCTGCAGGATCTCGACCTCGCGCTGGGCGCTGTGCGCCACCTGGAAGCGGATCGATGCGTCCCGCAGCGGATCGACGGCGGGCCAGAGAGCCCGCGTCTCGGACACCGGCCGCAGGTCGCGGATGTCGTCCTGGAGCTGCTCCAGCAGCGTGGCCCCGGGCAGCGCCTCGAAGGCGTCGATGCGGCGATGCAGGGCGGCGAACAGCGGGTCCCAGCGCGCGCGCTGGGCCGGATCGTCGAAGTCGTCCAGCATGCCGATGTAGTCACGGCCCTGGCGCCCCCAGGACGCCAGCAGCGGATGCGTCTGCTGGTGCAAGGCGGCCTCGTCCAGGACGTCGGGCATCCCCGGACGGCGCGCCTGGCGCCGGAAGCGCGCGCGCAACAGGTCGCGGTCCCCCAGGATGTCCGCCCAGTAGTGGGCGCAAGGATTATGGACGCAGACCAGGATCTGCGCCCAGCGCGACAAGCCGGCCAGCGCCTCGAAGGTCTGGCGCGGCATGGCCGAAATGCCGAAGACCAGGATGCGGCGCGGCAGGCCGGCGGGCCGGTCTGCCGCGTCGGGCGCCAGCACCCGCGCCATGAAGGCCTCGTGGATGGCCGCGCGGCCGATCGGGGCGGCGGGACCGCCGGGCAGGGCCTGGGCGTCCTCCGCCAGGTCGTCGAGCAGGGCGCGCCACAGGTGGGCCTGCCAGGCCTGCGTGGGCGGAAGCCCGGCCGCCGCGCCGCGCTCGCCGGGCAGCGCCATGCGCCCCTGCGCCCAGGCCTGCAGCCAGTCGGCCCGGTAGGCCTGGTACTGGTCGAACAGGTCGGCCAGCCGGCCGGCCAGCTGATAACGCTTGCGCACGTCCGCGTCGTCGGCCAGGAAACGCTGCAGCACGGCATATTCCGGCCGGTCCAGCAGCTGCGGCAGCAGCCGCATCAGGCGCCAGGTGAGCGCGTCCTTGTCCAGCGGCGATTGTTCCGGGACGGCGGCCGCCCCCAGCACGCTGCGGTAGGCCTGCCACATGAAGCGCGACGGCAGCAGGAAATCCAGGGCCGCCGCAACCCCGCCGGCCTCGTCCTGCGCCAGGGCCAGGCGCAGCCACTGGGCGATTCCGTTGCTGTGGACCAGCAGGCACTCGCTTTCCAGGGGCGCAAGCGGGCTGTGCCGCATCCAGCCGGCCAGCACTTCGCGCAATTGTTCCGCCCGGTTGCCATGCACCAGCACCAGGCCGGGCATCAGTTCCGTCGCCGGATCCCGCATCCGCACCCCCTGTTTTCAACAGCAGCATGATACGGGATTCACCGGACCGGTATTAGCGGTATCCTTAACGGCTCCTGACACCGCATGCACCGAGATTGACCATGAGCGCCGCATCCCCGATCCGCCCCGCCTACCAGACGGCCTCGTCGCCGGCCGAGATCCAGGCCAATCTGGCCGACATCCGCCAGCGGATCGCCGCCGCCTGCGGCCGGGCGGGCCGCGATCCGGCCGAGGTCCGCCTGCTGCCGGTCAGCAAGACCGTGGACGAATCCCGCATCCGCATGGCCTATGACGCGGGCTGCCGGCTGCTGGGCGAGAACAAGGTCCAGGAGGCCTACGGCAAGTGGGAATCCATGCGGGACCTCGCGGACCTGGATTGGGCGGTGATCGGCCATCTGCAGACCAACAAGGCCAAGTTCGTCGCCCGCTTCGCGCGCGAATTCCAGGCGCTGGACAATCTGCGCGTGGCCGAGGCCCTCGACCGCCGCCTGCAGGACGAAGGCCGAGGCCTGGACGTCTTCGTGCAGGTCAACACCTCGGGCGAGGCGAGCAAGTTCGGCCTGGCGCCCGGCGAGGTGCTGGAATTCGCCCGCGCCCTGCCCGCCTACGGCGCCCTGCGGGTACGCGGCCTGATGACGCTGGCGCTGTTCTCGTCCGACGAAAGCCACGTGCGGCCGTGCTTTGCGACGCTGCGCGGGCTGCGCGACCGGCTGCGCCAGGACGCTCCGCAGGGCGAGGCCTTCGCCGAACTGTCCATGGGCATGTCGGGCGACTTCGAATGGGCCATCGAGGAAGGCGCCACCACGGTGCGCGTGGGCCAGGCGATCTTCGGATCCCGGACGCTGCCCGACAGCCACTACTGGCCCGAAGGCAGCCCGGCGCGCGCCTAGCGTCCGGCGGGAACGGCCGCTTCCTCATTTTTTCCATATTCCGTTCATGCTTGCGCCTCAGTCGGTCCGTAATCTGTGTCCATCGCCGCACGACGCGGCCCCATCCAGAGGACACGAACCATGACCATGCACATGACCCGCACCTTCCCCGCCCTGGCTCTCGCGGCCGCCCTGGTCGCGGCCCCCTTGGCGGCCGGCGCCGCCCCCGGCCCCCACGCCGACGGCATGCACGCCCATCAGCAGGCGGGGCATTCGGGCTGGCGCCACGGCGATCGCTGGCTGCACGGCCTGGACCTCAGCCAGGACCAGCGCGACCAGATCTTCAAGATCCGCCATGACCAGGAACAGGCCGTCTACGACCAGAAAAAGGCCCGGAGGGCCGCCGCCGGTGCGCTGCGCGAATCCGGCCAGGCCGATACCTTCGACGAGGCCAAGGCCCGGCAGGCCGCGGACGCCCTGGGCCAGGCCCAAGGCCAGCTCGCCCTGCTGCGCACGCAAACCATGGCCAAGATCCGCGCCGTGCTGACGCCGGAACAACGTCAGAAACTGGCGCAACGCCATGCCCGCAAGGACGCCATGCATACGCAGGCGACCCGGCCCGCCGCCAAGTCCTGAACCGCCTGAGGCGCCACGCACACGGGCCCCCGCGGGGGCCCGTGCCGTTTCCGGCCCCCGCGCCGGTCAGGCCGCGCTATCGCGCGAACAGCGTCCCGACCGACTGGAAATGCCTGCGGTAATAGGGATTGTCCAGCGAATCGATGCGCACCTGTCCGCCGCTGGACGGCGCATTGATGAAGCGGCCGTTCCCCAGATAGATGCCCATGTGCGAATTCGGCGCGCCCAGGGTATTGAAGAACACCAGATCGCCGGGCTGCAGGTCGCCGCGCGGCACGGCACGGCTCAGGCGCGCGATCTGGTCGGTATTGTGCGGCAGGGACGTGTGCGTGGCGGTCGCGAATACGTATTTGACCAGCCCGCTGCAGTCAAAGCCTCGCAGCGGCCGAGCGCTGCCGTAGCGGTACTGCGTGTCCAGCAGGCTGAGCGCCGTCATCACGACCTCGGTGCGCTGGGCCGGATCGATCGGCCGCACCGGCGGCCAGGAAGCCCGCCGCGAGCCGGGTGCACTGGCGCAGGCGGCCAGCAGCAGGGCCAGGCAGGCCGCCGCGCACGCGCGCCATGCCCGAACCAGGAGCCGGCGCGGCTCGGGCCGCGGGCAGGCCGGATGAGACGGACCTTTAATAACAAAAATGCCCATGCTTATAATAAGGAGAAATAAGGACCCTCCGATACACAGGGGAAGACCGATGACGACACAGACAGGATCGGGCGCAACCCGGGCCGTCCTGTTCGCAGGGTGCCTCACTTTGGCGGCGCTGTCCACCGCCCGGGCGGACGCGCTGCAGGATCAGGGCATGCAGATCTACACCCAGGGCGTGAGCGGCGCGCCCGCCTGCATCGCCTGCCATGGCGCCCAGGGCGAAGGCTCGGCGGCGGCCAACTTTCCCTTCCTGGCCGGCCAGGGCGCCGCCTATCTGCGGGAACAGCTGGATCACCTGGCCGACGGCAGCCGTGACAACGCGGTGATGAAGCCCATCGCGGCGGCGCTCTCCGCCGCCCAGCGCGATGCGGTCGCCGCCTATGCGGCATCCCAGCCGCGTCCGTGGGACCCGGTCAAGCTTGCCGCCCTGGCCACGACCTACCCGGATCCGAAGGACAACGGCGCGTGGCTGGCCAATCGCGGCGACTGGTCGCGGCAGGTGCCCGCCTGTACGCAATGCCATGCGGCGGGCGGCATCGGCGTGGGCGGCCGATTTCCCGCCATCGCGGGCCTGAGCAAGCCTTATATCGTCGAACAGTTCACGCTGTGGCGCAGCGGCAAGCGCCCCGCCGGCCCCGGCGAACTGATGGGCGACATCGCCAAACGGCTCACCGACGCGCAGATCGACGCCGTCTCAGGGTACTTCGCAGCCCTGCCCCAGGCCGCCGCCACTGGAGCCTCGCAATGAAACGGATTTCCCTTTGCCTCTGGATCGCCGGCGCGCTGGCGTGCCACCCCGCCCTGGCGGCGGCCCCCGCCAGCCAGGATGCCGCCCCCCGGTTCACGCCGCCGCCCGCCGACTCGATTCCCGAAGGCGACTTCGGCAAGGCCGTGCGCCGCGGCCAGGACATCTTCCTGCACACGTCGCGCTTCGCGGCCGACTACGTCGGCAATTCGCTGAACTGCGCCAGTTGCCACATGGACGCCGGCCGGCAGGCCGACGCCTCGCCGATGTGGGCCGCCTACGTGCTCTATCCGGCCTACCGCTCGAAGAACGGCCACGTCAACACCCTGGCCGAGCGCCTGCAGGGCTGCTTCCAGTACAGCATGAACGGCAAGATGCCGCCGGCCGACAGCCAGACCATCGTGGACCTTGAAAGCTATATGTACTGGATGGCCAAGGGCGCGCCCACGGGCGTCGAGCTGGCCGGCCAGGGCTTTCCCGCATTGCCGCAGCCCGCGCAGCCGGCCGACTACGTGCGCGGCCAGAAGGTCTTCGAGCAGCATTGCGCGCTGTGCCATGGCGCCGACGGCCAGGGCCAGCACGACGCCAATGGCCGCATGGTCTTCCCCGCCCTGTGGGGGGACGATTCCTTCAACTGGGGCGCCGGCATGCATTCCATCAGCACGGCGGCCGCCTTCATCCACGCCAACATGCCGCTGGGCCGGGGCGGCAGCCTCGGCGAACAGGAAGCCTGGGACGTGGCGTACTTCATGAACGCCCACGAGCGTCCGCAGGATCCGCGCTACGCGGGTGACCTGCAGGCCACGACCAAGGACCATCACGGCGGCAAGAACGACCTGTACGGCCGGACGGTCAACGGCCGCGTGCTGGGCGCGGACTCGACCCCGGCCGGCGGGCGCCTCACCGGGCACGGCGTCCCGGCGAAATAGGACAGGGTCAGTCGGGGCCCGCGGCGGCGTCCAGCCGGTACCCCACCCCGTAGACCGAGCGGATCAGGTCCTCGCCAGGCCGCACCTCGGCCAGCTTGCGGCGCAGGTTCTTCACGTGGCTGTCGACCGTGCGGTCGGTCACGACGCGATGATCGTCATACAGGCCGTCGAGCACCTGATCGCGGGTGAAGATGCGTCCGGGCTGGCTCGCCAGCAGGGCCAGCAGCCGGAATTCCACCGGCGTCAGGTCCAGGTCGACGCCGTCCAGGCGCGCCAGCCAGGCGTCGGGCCGCACCTCCAGCCCGCGGGCGGGCCCGTCGGCCGCCGCCGGGGCGGCAGGGTCCGCGCCCGCGCGCCGCAGGACGGCGCGGACCCGGGCCACGACCTCACGCGGGCTGTAGGGCTTGCAGATGTAGTCGTCCGCACCGAGCTCCAGCCCCAGCAGACGGTCGATCTCCTCGGTCCGGGCGGTCACCATGATGATGGGGATCGCGGTCTGCGCCCGGATGTCCCGGCAGACGTCCAGCCCGTCGCGCCCCGGCAGCATCAGGTCCAGCAGCACCAGATCGGGCGTCCATTCCCGGACCGTTTCCATGACGCGCAGCCCGTCATCCACGCAGCGCACAGCGTAGCCGGCGGCTTCCAGGTAGGTGCGCAGCACCTGCGCGAGCTTCGGTTCGTCTTCCACGACCAGGATGTTCATGCGGCTTCCTCCTCGGGGCCGTTCAGGGGCCAGCGGATCCGGATGGCCAGCCCGCCCAGATCCGCCGCGGACGCCTCGATGGTACCGCCATGCGCCTGCACGATGTGGCGGCAGATCGCCAGCCCCAGCCCCGCTCCGCCGTGCAGGCGGCTGCGGGAGGCCTCGGCCCGGTACAGGCGCTCGAACAGGCGCGGCAGGTGTTCGGCCGCGACCCCCGGGGCCGTGTCGGCGATCTCCAGCCAGAGATGGTCGGCCCCGCGGCCGGCGCGCACGCGCACCCGGCCGGGACTGTCCGTATACCGCAGGCTGTTCTCCAGCAGATTGCCCATCAGCTGCGACAGGCGGCGGGCGTCGCCCTGCAGGACCAGCCCGGGCGCCGTGCGCACGTCCAGCGCCAGGCCGTGGCGCTCGAAACGCTCGCGCACCACACCCGCGGCCTGCGCCACCACGCCGCCCAGGTCGACGGTGTCCATGCGGTAGTTGAGGGCGCCGGCATCGGCCAGCGACAATTCGTACAGGTCGTCGATCAGCTGGCTGAGCTGGCCGATCTCGTGCGCGAGCGAGGCCAGCGCGCCCTGGTCCAGCGGCCGCAGGCCGTCCTGCAGGGCCTCGATCTCGCCGCGCAGGACCGACAGCGGGGTGCGCAGCTCGTGCGAGACGTCCGCCATCAGTTCGCGCCGCCACTGCTCGTGGCGCTCCAGGTTGCGCGCCAGGCGGTTGAAGTCGCGCGCGAGGCGGCCCAGTTCATCGGGCGCCCCCAGGCGCACCCGCGTGCGGTAGTCGCCGCCGGCCAGGCGGTGGGTGGCCTGTGCCAGGCGCCGCACCGGCACCAGCAGGATCCGGGCCAGCAGCAGGCTGACCAGCGCCGCCAGCAGGACCGACAGGCCGACGATGACCCAGGTCGCGCGCAATTGCCGCGACTGGAACTGCTGGTCGACGTCGTCGTTGACGATGCGGGGCACGAAAGGCGGCGTCACCAGCCATCCGACGGTCTGCCCGTCCACCTCGATCGGCGTGCGACGGGCGCCGGATTCCGGGGGCACAGGCGGGCCGGCCAGCCAGGCCCCCTGGGCGTCGACCAGCGTCACCCTCAGCGGCGGCTCGCCGCGGCCGCGCTCGTCGGGCAGCTCGCGGCGCGACAGGCGCAGGTTGCGCCACCAGCGGTCGCGGCGGTCGGCCAGAAAGCCCCAGCGTTCACCCGATTCCGCGTAGTCGGTGGCCAGCAGCCGGGCCAGGGTCCCCAGCCGCTGGTGTTCGCGTTCCTGCACGTAGTCGTCGAAACCGCTGTCGAAGCTGACGCGCACCGCCACGCCCATCGCCAGCGCCACCACGATGCAAGTGGCCAGGATGGCCAGGAACAGCTTGAAGGTGATGCTGGATCGCACTTGTTTTCTCTTCCCCCGTTCGGGTTAACCTATGGGATTCACCGAATCCCGCCCATCACCCGGACCCCGCCATGCATCCCGCCCCGGCCGACCCCATCATCGCCATCCGGCAACTGAGCAAGACCTACGCCTCCGGGCACCCCGCGCTGGACCACGTCGACCTGGACATCCGGCGCGGCGAGATCTTCGCCCTGCTGGGCCCCAACGGCGCCGGCAAGACCACCCTGATCAGCATCGTCTGCGGCCTGGTCAACCCGGGCGCCGGCAGCGTCCACGTGGCAGGCCACGATATCGTACGCGACTACCGCGCCGCGCGCTCGGCCATCGGCCTGGTGCCCCAGGAACTCACCACCGACGCCTTCGAAACGGTCTGGGACACGGTCCGCTTCACGCGCGGCCTGTTCGGCAAGGCGCCGGACCCGGCGGGGCTGGAGCGCACCCTGCGGGCCCTGTCGCTCTGGGAAAAGCGCGACAGCCGCCTGATCACCCTGTCGGGCGGCATGAAACGCCGCGTGATGATCGCCAAGGCCCTGTCCCACGAGCCCGACATCCTGTTCCTGGACGAGCCCACGGCCGGGGTGGACGTCGCCCTGCGCAAGGACATGTGGAATCTCGTGCGCTCGCTGCGCGCCACGGGCGTCACGGTGATCCTCACCACCCACTACATCGAGGAGGCCGAGGAAATGGCCGACCGCATCGGCATCATCAACCACGGACGCCTGCTGCTGGTCGAGGAAAAGACCCGCCTGATGCGCCAGCTGGGCCAGAAATGCCTGACCCTGCGCCTGCGCGAGCCCGTGTCCCGGCTGCCCGAGGGCCTGGGCCGCTGGCCGCTGGAACTGGACCAGGACGGCCACGCGCTGCGCTACCGCTACGAATCGCCCCGGGCCGGCGAGGACGTCCCCGCCCTGATGGCCGCGCTGCAGGCCGAGGGCCTGGCGCTGGCCGACATCGACACCGAACAACGATCCCTGGAAGACATCTTCGTCGACCTGATCCGGAGCCCCGCATGAACTGGCCCGCCATCTACGCCATCTACCGATTCGAAATGGCCCGCACGCGGCGCACCCTGCTGCAAAGCATCGTCGCGCCGGTGATCTCGACCTCGCTGTATTTCGTGGTCTTCGGCACCGCCATCGGCTCGCGCATCCAGCAGGTGGGCGACGTCAGCTACGGCGCCTTCATCGTCCCCGGCCTGATCATGCTGTCCCTGCTGACCCACAGCATCTCCAACGCCGCCTTCGGCATCTATTTTCCGAAATTCACCGGCACCATCTACGAGATCCTGTCCGCCCCGATGTCCTACCTGGAGATCCTGCTGGGCTACGTGGGCGCGGCGGCGACGAAATCCATCATCCTGGGGATCATCATCCTCCTGACCGCTGCGCTCTTCGTGCCCCTGCG
The DNA here is from genome assembly GCA_035707805.1 of Castellaniella sp. GTDB lineage: Bacteria > Pseudomonadota > Gammaproteobacteria > Burkholderiales > Burkholderiaceae_B > Castellaniella. Next base: position 107,006 of record DASSTS010000004.1, read on the forward strand.
CGTGGATCACCCGGCGGCGATGGCGGCCTTCATGGTGCTGACGGCCGTGACCTTCAGCCTGCTGGGCTTCATCATCGGCATCTGGGCCGACAATTTCGAAAAGCTGCAGTTCGTGCCGCTGCTGATCATCACGCCGCTGACCTTCCTGGGCGGAAGCTTCTATTCCATCGACATGCTGCCGCCCTTCTGGCAGCAGGTGACGCTGCTCAATCCGGTGGTGTACCTGGTCAGCGGCTTTCGCTGGAGTTTCTTCGGCCTGGCCGACGTCAACATCTGGCTCAGCCTCGGCATGACGGCGCTGTTCCTGGCCATCTGCCTGGCCATCGTGGCCTGGATCTTCCGCACGGGATACCGGCTGCGCCCGTAGGGGCGCAGGCAGGGCGCGCAGCGGCTGCCCACCGCGGGCGCGGCGGCCCGGCCGGCGCCCGCGGCCGGTATCAGCCGATCCGGTCCAGCGCCTGAGCCAGCGTGGCGACCGTGCGCTCGACGTTGTGCAGCTTGTCCAGGCCGAACAGGCCGATACGGAAAGTCTTGAAGCCCGCCGGCTCGTCGCAGGCCAGGGGCACGCCGGCAGCGGCCTGCAGCCCGGCCTCGGCGAACTTGCGCGTGGACTGGATGCCATCGTCGGTGGTGTAGCTGACCACCACGCCCGGCGCCTCGAAGCCCGGGGCCGCGACGCTCTTGAAGCCGCGCTCGCGCAGCAGCGCCCGCACCGCGTCGCCCAGTTGCTGCTGTTCGGCCTTGACCCGCTCGTAGCCATAGGCCTCGGTCTCGGCCATCACGTCGCGCAGCACGGTCAGGGAATCGGTGGGCAGCGTCGTGTAATAGGCGTGGCCGCCTTTCTCATAGGCCTCCATGATGCCCAGCCATTTGCGCAGATCGCAGGCGAAGCTGGTGCTTTGCGTCGATTCGATGCGCTGGCGGGCGGTCTCGCCCAGCATCACCAGGCCGCAGCAGGCCGAAGCCGTCCAGCCCTTTTGCGGCGCGGAGATCAGCACGTCGACGTGCGCCTCGCGCATGTCGATCCAGATCGTGCCCGAGGCGATGCAGTCCAGCACGAACAGGCCGCCGGCGGCATGCACGGCATCGGCGACCTGGCGGATGTAGTCCACGGGCAGCATGATGCCGGAGGCCGTTTCCACGTGCGCGGCAAAGACCACCTCGGGCTTGAATTCGCGGATGGCGGCAACCACCTCGTCCACCGGCGGGGGCGCGAAGTGCGGCTGCTCGCCGTCCTCGACGGGACGGGCCTTCAGGACGCGCGATTCCGACGGGATGTCGCCGGCCTCGAAGATCTGCGTCCAGCGGTAGCTGAACCAGCCGTTGCGGATCACCAGGCAGCGCCGGCCCGTGCCGAACTGGCGCGCGACGGCTTCCATGCCGAAGGTGCCGCTGCCGGGGACCACGATGGCCGACTGCGCGCCGTAGACGGACTTCAGGGTGCGCGAGATGTCGCGCATCACACCCTGGAAAGACTGGGACATGTGGTTCAGCGCGCGGTCGGTATAGACGACGGAATATTCCAGCAGGCCGTCGGGATCGACCTGGGGCAGCAATCCGGGCATGGGATTCTCCAGTTATTGAACCTCCCGATTGTAGACTTCCCTATAATGTGACGTGCACCGGTTGTCAGCGGCCGGTCAGCCATAAGCAAAACAACGCACGCCTTGCGCGAGACGACGCAGAACATCCGCCAGGCATCGAGGAGCACCATGGAAAACACCCTGATGGCCGAGCCGGACACCACCCCTCCGCAGGACGAGGAAACCGCGGCGCTGCCGCCCTTCCTGATCCGCCGTGAGCCCATCCTGGATCAGAACCGCGGCCTGCACGGCTACCGGCTGCGCGTGCTGTGGGCCGACCATGCCGATGCCCAAGCCGATGCCGGCGCAGCCCTGATCCAGGCGGCGCGCGCACACGGCGCCGGCCAGTTCCTGGCCTATGCCCCGCACTGGATCGACGCAACCCCGGCGCTGCTGCACAACGCCTTCACCCTGACCCTGCCCCGCAACCGCTGCTACCTGGAATTCCCGGAATCGCTGGAGATCACCCCAGAGCTGATCCAAGGCCTGCAGGGGCTGGCGCACGCGGGCCTGAAATTCTCCCTGCGCGGCGACCTCGCCGCGCAGCCCGAACGCAGCGCCCTGCTGCCCTTCGTCAAGGCGGTCGGCTTCGACCCCGCGCTCAGCGCCAAGGGCGACATCTTCCGCCAGAGCTTCCAGCACAAGCAGGCCGGACGCCTGCTGATGGCGCTCAACCCCAATGACAAGGCGACGCTGGACAATTTCCTGCTGCTGGGCTTCACCGTCTTCCAGGGCCACTGGCCGACCGACCTGGTGGCAGCCGCGTCGCTCACGCCGCGCCAGAAGACCCTGCTGCGCCTGGTCACCCTCATCATGGGCGAGGGCGAGGCCCCCGAGATCGAGGCCTGTCTGAAGCAGGACGCCGAGCTGGTCAAGACCCTGCTGGACATGGTCAACACCCCCGCCTACGGCCTGAGCCAGGAGGTCGAATCCCTCAGCCAGGCCATCATGCTGCTGGGCCGCCGCGAGCTCCAGCGCTGGATCCAGGTCCTGATGTACACCGAGTCCGGCCGCCCCGCGGGCTATCTGTCCCCCACGCTGATCCAGGCCAGCGCCCGCGCCCACCTGATGGAATCCCTGTCCACGCTGCGGCTTCCGGAACAGACCGTGCGGGCCGAGGCCGCCTTCACCACCGGCATCCTGTCCATCATGGACCAGCTGTTCCAGGGCACCATGAGCGACCTGCTCGCCCAGGTCCAGGTCGACGTGCCGATCCGCGAGGCCCTGCTGAGGCGCGACGGCGAGCTGGGCGCGGACCTGCGCCTGGCCGCGCTGGTCTTCCCCTCGGACCGCGACGCGCCCGAAGACCCCGCCCCGCTGCTGCGCGCGCTGAACGTGCGGGCCGAGCAGCTCGATCCACTCGTCCAGCAGGCGTTCGCCTGGGCCCACGGCATCACCCGCGCCGCCCCATGACGGCGTCCCGGGATCCGGGCGCCGCCGCCGACGCCCGGATCACCGGCCGGGGGCTGCGGGGCTGGCTGCGGCTCTCGCACGTTTCCTCGGGCTTCATCGCCGTCCTGGTGGGCTACACCAGCTCGGTCGCCATCGTCTTCCAGGCCGCCAGTGCGGCCGGCGCCCAGGACGCGCAACTCGCGTCCTGGATGTGGGCGCTGGGCATCGGCATGGGCATCACCTGCATCGGCCTGTCGCTGGCCTGGCGGGCGCCGGTCCTCACCGCCTGGTCCACGCCCGGGGCCGCCCTGCTGGCGACCAGCCTGGGCGACATCGGCCTGGCGCAGGCCATCGGCGTCTTCATCGCCAGCTCTCTTCTCATCACCCTGTGCGGCCTCACGGGCGGATTCCAGAAGATCATGGACTGGGTACCCCGCCACCTGGCCTGCGCGATGCTGGCCGGCATCCTGCTGCGCTTCGGCATGGATCTGTTCGCCTCGATGCAGGGCCGGCCGGCGCTGGTGATCGCCATGTTCGCGGCCTTCGTCGCGGCGCGCCGCCTGCTGCCGCGCTACAGCGTGCCGCTGGCGCTGCTGGCCGGCGTGGCATGCGCCCTGGCGCAAGGCAGCCTGTCCCTGGGCGGCCTGGAGTGGACGCCCGCCCATCCCGTCTGGATGCCGCCCGCGTTTTCGGTATCGTCCCTGATCGGCGTGGCATTGCCGCTGTTCATCGTCACCATGACGTCGCAGAACGTGCCGGGCCTGGCGGTGCTGCGGGCCAACGGCTACGGCCGCGTCCCGGCCTCGCCGCTGATCTCCTGGACCGGGCTGACAGGCGTGGCGCTGGCGCCTTTCGGCGGCTTCTCCTACAACCTCGCCGCGATCACGGCGGCGATCTGCATGAGCCCGGACGCGGATCCCGACACGCGCGAGCGCTACAAGGCCTCCGTCTGGGCCGGGATCTTCTATCTGCTCACGGGCATTTTCGGGGCGACGGTGGTGGCGCTGTTCGCCGCCTTTCCGCACGAGCTCGTCGCCGCCATCGCCGGCCTGGCCCTGCTGGGGACGCTGGGGGGCAGCATCCACGACTCGCTGCAGGCGCCGGAACACCGGGAATCCGCCCTGGTGACCTTCCTGGCGACGGCCTCGGGCATGAGTCTGCTGGGCATCGGCAGTGCCTTCTGGGGTCTGGTGCTGGGCGGCGTCTGCCACGCGCTGATGCGGCGGCGCGGCTGAGTGCGGCGGCGGGCGGACGCGAACGCCGCCCCGTCCCCGCGATGAGGTGGCTCAGTGTCCCGTGGCATACTGCTTGACCAGGTTGCGCGCCGCGGCATACAGATCGGCCCCCTGCCCGCCCTTTTTGTCGACGGCCTGGATCCAGAGATCGCGCACGCCCTGGGTGGCCTTGACCCAGTTCTGGTATTCGGCCTCGTCCATGTACCGGAACACGCTGCCGTTGGCCTTCGAGGTCTTCATGAACTCGGCCTCGCGCTCGTCAAAGACCGTGCGGCCGGCCCAGGCCGACACGTCGGCGCCGCTGTTGTCGTCAATGATCTTCTTGAGGTCTGCCGGCAGGCTGTCGTAGCGAGCCTGGTTCATCCCGAACAGGAAGATGGAATTGCCCATGCGCGGCTTGCCCTGCGGCACGTCCAGGTGATAGCGGGAGATCTCGTCGAGCTTGATGGCGGGGACGCCTTCCCAGGGCACGGCGGCCCCGTCCACCACCCCTTTGGACAGGGCGTCGGGGACGGCGGGCAGCGGCATCTGCACCGGCACGGCGCCGATGGCGTCGAGCATCTGCGAATTCACCCGGTTGGCCGAGCGGATCTTCAGCCCTTTCATGTCGGCCAGCGTCCGGGGCTGCTTGTCGACGAAATGCATCAGGGTCCCGCCGTGCGTGTGCATGAAGATGAGGTGCACCCCCTTGTATTCGTCCAGCGCGTATTTCTGCGTGAAGACCCACAGGGCGCGGCTGCCGGCCTCGGCATTCGGCACCAGCCAGGGCAGCTCGTAGACCGCGCTCTTGGTGAAGCGCCCGGCCGCGTAGGTCGGCAGGGTCCAGACGATGTCGGCCACGCCGTCGCGCGCCTGGTCGAACAGCTGCGCGGGCGTGCCGCCCAACTGCATGGCCGGGTAGATCTGGCACACCATGCGGTCGTGGGAGGCCTTGGCGATCCGGTCGCACCAGGGCTGGATCATGTTCGCCTGGGCGTTGGAGGTCGCGGGCAGGAAATGATGGACCTTCAGGACGATTTGTTCGCCATGGGCGGCGGCCGCCAGCAGCAGGCCGGCCGCCATGCCGACCAACAGCCGCAGAGGGGATTTCCGGTGGGGGGTTGTCATCGATTGTCTCCTTGTGGATGGAATGGCCGCCTCCGTCCGCCGGCCTCCTCGCCGGCGGACGGCGCGGGGGTCAGAGCGCCCCGAACGTCTTGACCAGGAACAGGGCGATGCCGGGAAACAGCACCAGTGCCGCGATGCGGATGAAATCGGACGCCAGGAACGGCATGACGCCCTTGAACGTCTCGGTCAGCGGCACGTCCCGGGCCATGCGATTGATGATGTAGACGTTCATGCCCACCGGCGGGTGGACCAGGCCGATCTCCACGACCATCAGGGCCAGGATGCCGAACCAGATCGACTTGTCCTCATGGCCCATCCCGTAGAAATCCAGCCCCATCACCATCGGATAGAAGATCGGGATCGTCAGCAGGATCATGGCCAGCGAATCCATCACGCAGCCCAGGAAGATATAGACCAGCAGGATGGCCACGATCACCAGGAAGGGAGACAGGCCGCTGCCCTGGACCCAGGCGGCCAGTTCCGCCGGCATCTGCGACAGTGCCAGTGACACGTTCAGCATGTCGGCGCCCAGCAGGACCAGGTAGATCATCGCCGTCGCCTGGGCCGTGCCCAGGGCGCTGTCGAGCAGGCCCTTCCAGCGCAGGCCGCCGGACGCCACGGCGATGATGCCGCATGCCGCGGCGCCGATGGCCGCCGCTTCGGTGGGGGTCGCCCAGCCGGCGTAAATGCCCACGATGACGATGAAGAAAACCGCCAGCACGGGCCCGACCTGGACCACGGACCGCAGGCGCTCGGGCCAGGCGGAGCGCGCGCCCGCGGGCCCCGCCTCGGGCTTGAGACGCACGATGATCTGGATCACGGCCATGTAGCCGGCCATGGCCAGCAGGCCCGGAATGACGGCCGCCATGAAGAGCTTGCCGATGGACTCCTGCGTCAGGATGGCGTAGATGATGAGCGGCACCGAGGGCGGAATCATGATGCCCAGCGTCCCGCCGGCGGCCAGCGTGCCGGTGGCCAGGCTGCCGGCATAGCCGTAGCGGCGCAGTTCCGGCAGCACCACCTGCCCCATGGTGGCCGCCGTCGCCAGCGAGGATCCGCAGATGGCGCCGAACCCGGCGCAGGCGCCCACGGCCGCCATCGCCACCCCGCCGCGCCGGTGGCCGATGAAGGCGCTGACGAAACGGAACAGGCTGCGGCTCAGTCCGCCATGCGTGGCGAACTGCCCCATCAGCAGGAACAGCGGGATCACCACCAGGTCGTAATTGGACAGGCGCGCATAGGCGAGATTCTTCAGCGAGGCCATGAGCGGCGTCCAGTTGCCGCCCGTCAGGTAGACGTAGCCCCCCGCCCCGGCGACGAACATCGAAATGCCGATGGGGATGCGGATCACCATGAGCGCCAGCAGGACGGCGAACATGAGGCAGCCGATGGCGATGCCGCTCATGAGCGGACCTCCGCGGGGCGCGTCCGGGCCGCCCGCAGGTGCAGGCAGCTCATGTAGAGCCCGGCCAGCGCCAGCAGGACGAAGCCCGGCACCATGCCGGCCTGCGCCAGCCAGACGGGCCAGTCCAGGATGGGCGAGGTTTCACCGACGTCCCGCAGCGACATCGCCCCGACCCAGCTGCGCCAGGCGATCAGGGCGCCGAACGCCCCGACCAGCAGGGAACCCAGGGCGTCCAGCAGATGGACGGTGCGCGGGCGCGCGTGCGCAGTGAAGAAATCCACCTTGACGTCGCCGCCCTCCAGGTGGCAGTAGGCGAAGAAGGTGGCGGAGGCCGTGGCCGCGACCATCATGAGGATCTCCATGTCGCCGGGCACGGGCATGGCGGCCAGCTTGCGGCCGACCACCGACACCAGGGAAATGAGCACCAGCGCCACGAAGGCGAGGCCGCCCAGGGTGGCCAGCAGCTTCGACAGGAAGAGCAGCGTCCGGCCATAGGGGCCGAACTGCTCGGTGAGCGGCGCGGCCGCCGGCGCCATGGCCTCGTCGGCCGGGAAGGGATGCATAGGGGTCTCCTGGTTCGGGGCCGCCCCATCCGCGGCGAGCCCCGGGTCACGCGGGATCCTCAGAAGGGATAGTCGCGGGGGCCGGTCTGCACGGTGATCCAGCGCAGCTCGGTGAAGGCCTCGATGCCGGCCCTGCCGCCGAAGCGCCCGTAGCCGCTGTCCTTGACCCCGCCGAACGGCATCTGCGGCTCGTCGTGCACCGTCGGTCCGTTGACGTGGCAGATGCCCGACTGGATCCGCGCCGCCACGCGCATCGCCCGGGCCACGTCCGCGCCGATCACCGCGGACGACAGCCCATAGGCGCTGTCGTTGGCGCACTCGACGGCGGCGTCCTCGCCCTCGACGCGCACGATGGCCTTGACCGGCCCGAAAGTCTCCTCGGCGTAGATGCGCATCTCCGGGGTGACGTGATCCAGCAGCGTCGCGGGCATGAGCGTGCTGTCGGCCTTGCCGCCGCACAGCAGCCGCGCGCCTTTGGCCAGCGCATCGTCGATCATGTCGTTGCAGCGGCGGACCGTGGACATGTCGACCACCGATCCGAGCACCACCGGCCCCTGGCGCGGGTCGCCCACGGGCAGGCCGCGCACCTTGGCGGCCAGCCGTTCGACGAAGGGGTCCGCGATCTTCCGGTCGACGATGATGCGCTCCGTGGACATGCAGATCTGCCCGGAATTGGCGAAGGCGCCGAAGGCCGCCGCGTTGACGGCGCAGTCCAGGTCGGCGTCGTCCAGCACCAGCAGCGGCGCCTTGCCGCCGAGTTCCAGGACGACGGGCTTCAGGTGGCGCGCGCACAGGCCGGCGATGATGCGCCCGACCCGGGTGGAGCCGGTGAAGTTCACGCGCCGCGTGGCGGGATGGGCGATCAGCGCCTCGACGACGGCCGGCGCGTCCTCGGGCGCGTTGGTGATGAAGTTCACCACGCCGTCGGGCAGGCCGGCCTCCTGCAGGGACTCGATGATCAGGCCGTGGGTGGCGGGGCACATCTCGGAGCCCTTGAGCACGACCGTATTGCCGCAGGCCAGCGCCGTCGCGACCGCCCGCACGCCCAGGATCACCGGGGCGTTCCAGGGCGCCATGCCCACGACCACGCCGGCCGGCACGCGCTGCGCCATGGCCAGGTTGCCGGGCACGTCCGAGGGGATGAGCTCGCCGCCGATCTGGGAGGTCAGCGCGGCGGCCTCGCGCAGCATGCCGGCCGCCAGGTGGACGTTGAACTCCGCCCAGAGGGCCGAGGCCCCCGTCTCGGCCGCCATGGCCGACACGAAGTCCGCCTGGCGCGCCTCCAGGGCGTCGGCGGCGCGGTTCAGCAAGGCACGGCGCTGGCCGGGACCCGTGCGCGACCACGCGGCAAAGGCGTCGGCCGCGGCCTGTACGGCCGCCTGCGCGTCCTCCGGGCTGGCCGCCGGTGCCGTGGTCGCCACCTCGCCATCCAGGGGATTGCGGCGCTCGAAGGTGGCGCCCGCGCGGGCGGTCTGGCGCCGGCCGCCGATCAACAGGGAAATTGTGTTCACGATGTCTCCTCCTATTCTTCTGGAACCGATGATGCGGATGTTCAGGCCACGTCGATCTCCACCAGGACCGGTGTGTCCATGGCCAGCGTTTCCTCCAGGGCGGCCGGCAAGGCGGCGGAATCCGACACCCGCCTGGCCGCGCAGCCCAGGCCGCGCGCCAGCGCGACGAAATCGATGTCCGGCAGATCGACCCCCTGCAGGGCGTCGCGGGGCGTGAAGCCATAGACCGGGGCGAACTCGCGCAATGCCGCGTAGCCGCGATTCTTGAGGATCAGGAACGTGATCGGCAGGCCCAGCTGCGCCGCGCTCCAGAGCCCCTGGATCGAATACATGCTGGATCCATCCCCCAGCACGCCGATGACCTTCCGACCGGGCTTGCCCAATGCCACGCCCACCGCCGCCGGCACGCCAAAGCCCAGGCCGCCGCTGCACATGGTGTAGAAGGTCTCCGGCCGCAGGATGGGCAGGTGCCGCTGCATGACCGGCCGGGCGCTGGGCGCCTCCTCGACGATGATGGAATCCGGCGCGCGGATGCCGGCCAGCGTCTGCAGCACGTAGGCCACCGACATCGGCGCCGTGGGCTCGGCGCGCGGCGCGGGCGGCCGCGGCGTCGGGTCCTGCCGCACCTGCGGCCCGGGCCGCTCCAGCAGGTCGCGCGCGGCCTGGCGCACGCTGCCCTGGACGGCCGTTCCCACCGGGGCCCAGGCCAGCGTGTTCGGATCGTCCACGATCTGCGCCAACGTGCTGCCCGGCGGCACGTGCGGCCCCTCGCCCTCGATATGGTAGGTGAAGGCCGCCGCCCCCAGGGCCAGGATGAAGTCGTGGCGCGCCAGCAGACCGACGATCCGCTCGCGGGAGGCGGGCAGGAAGCCCGCGAACAGGGGGTGGTCCTCCGGAAAGCCGCTGCGCCCCGACATGGGCGCCATCCAGACGGCCGCCCGATGGCGCTGCGCCAGGGCGACGACCTCGTCCCAGGCGCCATCCCGGTCCACGGCGGCGCCCAGGACGAAGGCCGGGCGGCGGGCCGCGTCGAGCTGACGGCCGATGCGCTCGAGCACCACGGGATCGGGGCGGACGGAGCGACCGACCTCGCGGGCCCGCACCGGCGGGCACAGGCGCCCCCAGTCGTCGGCGGGCACCGAGACCAGCACCGGACCGCAAGGCGGCTGCATGGCCAAGTAATAGGCCCGCGCGATGGCCAGGGGGACGTCTTCCGCCCGCGCCGGCTCGACGCTCCATTTCACGTAGGGCTTGGGCAGCTCGGTCGCCTGGCTGGAAAACAGGAAGGGATCATAGGGCAGGATGGCGCGGGACTGCTGGCCCGCAGTGATCACCAGCGGCGTGCGGTTGCGGTAGGCCGTGAAGATCGCCCCCATGGCGTGGCCCACGCCCACCGCCGAGTGCAGGTTGACGAAAGCCGCATTGCGTGTGGCCTGGGCATAGCCGTCGGCCATCCCCACGACCACGGATTCCTGCAGGCCGAGCACATAGCGGAAATCGGCCGGAAAATCCAGGAACAGGCCCAGTTCCGTGGAACCGGGATTGCCGAACAGCGTGGTGATGCCAAATTGCCGCAGCAGGTCGGTCACCGCGCGCCGCACGGGCATCCAGTCCGTATCCCGGTGTTCGGTGGCGCCTTCGACGAGCGCGTCTGCTTGCATGTCATCCTCCGGTTTTTCTCATCATGCCGACGGGCCGCCCCATCGCCTGCATGATGAAATCCACCGTGATATAAATCAATAAAATAATTTAGATATCGTTCATTAGATATATGAATAATCGAAACCTGGACTTGAATCTGCTGCGCGTCTTCGACGCCGTGTACTCGGCCGGCAACGTCAGCCAGGCCGCGGCGGCGCTGGATCTCACCCAGCCGGCCGTCAGCCAGGGACTCGCCCGGCTGCGCAACCTGGTCGGCGATCCGCTGTTCGTCCGGGCCGGAGGCGGCGTCATGCCCACGCCCCGCGCACAGCGCATGGCGCAGACCGTCCACGAGGCCCTGCGCGCGCTGGAAGGCGCCGCACTGGATTCCCGGCCCTTCGACCCCCTGCAGTCCGACCGGCGCTTCCGCCTGCACATGACCGACATCGGCGAGGGCCAGTTTCTGCCGCGGCTGATCCAGTCGATGCGCCAGCATGCGCCACACACCCGCATCGAGACCATGCGCCTGGCGGTGCCGGACCTGGGACCCGCCCTGGACCAGGGGCGCGTCGACCTGGCCTTCGGCTTTCTGCCCGGCCTGCAGGGCATGCGCTCGGCCGTGATGTTCCAGGACCGCTACATCATCCTGATGCGCGAAAACCACCCCTTCGCCCGGGAACGGCTGCCCTCGCCCGTCGCGCTGGACGACATCCGCGCGCTGGAATTCATCGCCGTGCGCACGCACGCCTACACGCACACGGCCCTGGAAGCCCTGCACATGCAGGACCGCATCCGCCTGACGACGGAGCATTTCATGGCGCTGCCGGTCGTGATCGAGAGCAGCGACCTGGCGGTCATCATCCCGCGCAACATCGCCCTGTCCTTCACGCCCTCGGACCGGTACGCCATCGTGGAGGCCGACTTCCCGCTGCGGGAATTCGACGTGTCGATCCACTGGAGCCACCGGCAGGACAAGGATCCGGCCCACCGGTGGCTGCGCGACCTGGTCCTGGGGCTCTACCGGCACGCCTGAAGAGCCGGCCGTGCGCCAGGGCTCAGGACCGCGTCGGCCCGCCGGCCGCGCCCACTCCCACCGGCGCGGGCGCCAGGTTGGCGATGCGCTTGAAGAGCTCCGCATAGCGGTTGCCGGGGCCCGACCACGGGTCGCCGTTGCGGGCGAAATCCGCGTTGATGTCGCGCCATTCCTCGGCGCTGAAGAGGCGCCGGGCGGCCGGCAGGATGTGGGCCTCCTCGGTATTGAGGTGGACCCACTCGTCGGCGATGTAGGCGCGGGCGGCGTCGCGGAATCCCTCGAAGGCCTGCGCTCCGCCCTGCACGTAGCTGACCAGCGCCCGGTCCAGGCGGCTGGTGGCCGGCACGGTGTCGCGGTGCTCGGCCTCCAGCTGGTCCAGCGGGGCGTCGAGCTCGCGGGTCTTGGCGCGCAGCAGGGCGAAAATGCGGTCTTCCTTGGGATGGTGCAGCTTGTCGGGCATCTCGGAGATGTATTCGACCATGCTCGCGAGCAGCTTGAAATCCGGCTCCAGGCGTCCCGCCTCGATCTCGTCGACGACGCGCGACAAGGCGCTCAGGATGGCCGCGATGGCGCGGTGCTCGTCGTGGATCGCCTCGATCGCGGGAATGGGCGCGGCCCCGCCGGCGGGCGCCGGAGCGGCCGGCTCGTCCGCCTCCGTCGAACCGGCTCCCAGCCAGCGGTCCAGCGCATCGCCGTCGCGCAGCAGCTCGGCGCTGTCGCCGGCGTAGACGACCTTGCCGCGCTCCAGGATCAGGGCCTGGCGCGTGATCGGCAGGATCTGGCGGGCATGCTGCTCGACCAGGATCACCGCCATGCGGCCCTCGCTCACCATGCGGTCGATGATGTGCAGCAGTTCCTGGGCGATCAGCGGCGCCAGGCCCTCCAGGGGCTCGTCGAGCAGCAGCACCTTGGGGTTCAGCATCAGCGCTCGACCCATGGCCAGCATCTGCTGCTCGCCGCCGGACAGCTGGTTGCCCAGGTTCGCGCGGCGCTCTCGCAGTCGCGGGAACAGGTCGTAGACGCGGTCCAGGGTCCACTCGCCGGGCCGGGCCACGACGGTCAGGTTCTCCTCGACCGTCAGCGAGCGGAAGATGTCGCGCTCTTGCGGCACCCAGCCCAGGCCGGCGCGCGCCCGCTGGTGGCTGGGCACGCGGGCGATGTCGCGGCCTTCGAAGAAGATGCTGCCCTTGCGCAGGCGCGTGACCCCCATCAGGGTGGCCAGCAGCGTGGTCTTGCCCATGCCGTTGCGGCCCAGCAGCGCCAGGCTGCCGCCCGCCGACAGCGAAAAGGACAGGTCTTCGAGGATGACGGCGTCGCCGTAACCCGCCCAGACGTTTTCCATGCGCACGAGTTCAGCCATGGGACTCTCCGAGATAGACTTCCTTGACCCGAGGATGGTGGGCGATGACCGCCGGGGTGTCCTCGATCAGCAAGGCGCCCGACACCAGCACGGAAATTCTTTCCGCGAAACGGAAGACCAGGTTCATGTCGTGTTCAATCAGCAGGATCGTGACATCGCGCGGCAGTTGCGCGATGGTCTCGAACAGTTCGCGGCTTTCGCCCGTCGGCACCCCGGCCGCCGGTTCGTCCAGCAGCAGGACCTTGGGACGCAGCGCCAGCGCCAGGGCGATCTCGATCAGCCGCTGGCGCCCGTAGGCCAGGTTGCGGGTGGTCTCGTAGGCATCGGGCAGCAGCTTCAGCTGGTCCAGGATCGCGGCCGCCTCGTCGACGACCTCGGCGTGCGCCGCCAGGGGCTTCCACCATTGGGTGCCCAGGCCCTGCCGTTCGCTGACGGCCAGGGCGACGGATTCCAGCACCGTCATGCCCATGAAGAGCTGGTTGATCTGGAACGTGCGCACCAGGCCCTGGCGGCAGCGTTCATGCTGCGGCATGCGGGTCACGTCCTGGCCCAGCAGGCTCACGCTGCCCGACGAGGGTTCGAGATAGCCGGTCAGCAGGTTGATCAGGGTGGTCTTGCCCGCCCCGTTGGGGCCGATCAGGGCGTGGCGGGCGCCCGGCGCGATCGACAGGTTGACCTGGTCGGTCGCCACGAATCCGCCGAAGCGGCGCACCAGGTCGTGAGTTTGCAGAACCGGATTCATGAAGAGGACTCCGTGCGGGCGTTGGCTTGGGCCCGTTGCCGGGAAGACTGTATCCACTGCTGCGCCGTGCCCAGGATGCCGCCGCGGGCGAACAGCACCACCAGCACCAGGATCAGACCCAGCCAGAACTGCCAGTACTGCGGGTTCATGTCGGACAGGAAATAATTGATCATCACGAAGACGACCGCGCCGATCAGGCCGCCGTACAGGTGGCCGGCGCCGCCCAGGATCAGGATCAGCAGCAGGTCGGCGGACCGCTGGAAGCCCAGCACGTCCAGCGAGACGAACTGGTTGGTCTGGGCGAGCAAGGCGCCCGCCACCCCGGCATAGGCCGCGCCGATGGTGTAGATCTTCACCAGGCGGCGGTTGACCGGCACCCCCAGCGCGGGCATGCGCAGCACGTTCATGTGGATGCCCCGCAGGCTCTGGCCGAAGGGCGAATACACCAGGCGCCGCGCCACCCAGAACAGGACGAACAGCACGACCACCGAATAGATGAAGCCGACCCGGCCGAACATGTCGAAGTCGAACATGCCCAGGATGGGCTTGATCTCGATGCCGGGCATGCCGTCGACGCCGCCGGTGATGCTGGTGAACTTGTTGGCCAGCTCGTAGAGCATCAGCGCGACGCCCAGCGTCACCATCAGGCGCGAAAGGTCGCTGCCCCGCAGCAGCAGGAAGCTGCTGAGGAAACCGAGCACCCCGGCGCAGAAGGCCGCCAGCACCAGGCCCAGCAGCGGATCGCCCAGCCCGTGCGAGCCCAGCAGGCCGACGGTGTAGGCGCCCACGCCGAAAAAGGCTGCGTGGCCCAGCGAAATCACGCCGGCATAGCCGAAGATCAGGTCCAGCGACAGGGCGAACAGGCCCGTGATGGCGATCTGGCTGAGCAACAGGTAGTTGCCGGGAAAGGCGAAATAGGCCAGGACCGGCAGGCACCAGAACAGGTATTCCAGCGGTTTCCAGTGCGCCGCCCGGCGATAGGCCTGCACCGCGTCTTGCTGCTGCGCGACGCCGGAGCCGGACCTGGAAGAGGAAGAGCTCGTCATGTCGGCATCCTATTTGTGAGAGCGGCCGAACAGGCCATGCGGACGATAGATCAGGGTCACCACCATGACAGCATAGATGATGAATGCCCCGACCTGCGGGATGTAGTATTTGCCGGCGACGTCGGCGACTCCCAGCAGGATGGCGGCGTACAGCGATCCCAGGATGTTGCCGCTGCCGCCCACCGACACCACGATCAGGAAGTACACCAGGTACTTGACCGGGAATTCGGGGTCCAGGCCCAGCATTTCCACGCCCAGGGCGCCGCCCAGGCCGGCCAGCGCCGAGCCCAGCGCGAAGGTCAGGCTGAACACCCGGTTGACGTCGACGCCCAGGCCGCGCGCGACGCGCTGGTTGTCCACCGCGGCCCGCAGGCGCGCGCCGAAGGACGTGCGGATGACGGACCACTGCAGCAGCACGGCCACCAGCAATCCGGCAATGATCAGGAACAGGCGGTAGACGCCCAGGTCCAGCCCCGGCATCACGTGGATCTGCCCCGACAGGAAGTCAGGCAGATGCAGGGGCTGCTGCTGGGCGCCGAAGAAATAGTGCGCCGCGGCCACGGCCATGAAGACCAGGCCGATGGAAAACAGGACCTGGTCCAGGTCCGAGGCGGCATACAGGCGGCGATACAGCAGGCGCTCCAGGATGACCCCGACAATCGCCGGCACGATCGCCGCGGCCGGAAGGGTCGCCAGGAACGGAACGCCGTAGCCGTTGAGCAGGACCACGCAGGCGTAGCCGCCCAGCATGGCGAAGGCGCCGTGGGCCAGATTGACGAAATTCATCAGGCCCAGCGTGACCGACAGGCCGACGCTGATCAGGAACAGCAGCATGCCGTAGGCAAGGCCATCGAACAATATAGTCATGATTCATCCTGGAGGGTAAACCGGGCGGCGCGCCCCGCGACGCGCCGCCACCACAGGAACCCGACCGGACGGCCCGACCGGGCCGTTCGATCCGCGGCAATCAACCCTGCTTGCCGGGGTCCTTGACTGCCTTGATGGTGTCGAACTCGACATTCTGCAGCACGCCATCCACCTTCTCGACCTTGCGGATGTAGACGTTCTGGATGATGTCGCGCGTCTGCGGATCGATCTCCACCGGGCCGCGCGGGCTGGTCCACTTCATGCCCTTGACGGCTTCCATGAAGGCCGCCGCGCTGGCGTCGCCCTTGGTTTTTTCCAGGGCGGCGTAGATCAGGTGCATGCCGTCATAGCCGGCGACCGACACGAAGTTGGGGCGGTCGTTGGGGAAAGCCTTGTGGTAGGCGGCGACATAGGCCTTGTTCTCCGGCGAGTCGTGCGCGGCGGAGTAATGGAAGGAGGTGATCATGCCGATGGCGGCGTCGCCCATGGCGTTGAGCACGTCCTCGTCGGTCACGTCGCCCGTGGC
Organism: Castellaniella sp.; assembly: GCA_035707805.1. Lineage (GTDB taxonomy): Bacteria > Pseudomonadota > Gammaproteobacteria > Burkholderiales > Burkholderiaceae_B > Castellaniella. Next base: position 123,017 of record DASSTS010000004.1, read on the forward strand.
CAGTTCCTTGATGCCGGCCTGATCCAGGCCGCGTTCCTTGAAGCCCTTGGCCAGCGCCACGCCCTGCTCGCCGTTGGGCACGAACAGGAAGACGGCATCGGGCTTGGCGTCCTTGATGCGCTGCAGGTAGGGCGCGTAGTCGGGCGTGGCGACCGGCGTGCGGACCTCGCCGACGATCTTGCCGCCGAGTTCGGTGAAGGTCTTCTGGAATTGCTTCTCGGCGTCATGGCCGGGGCCGTAGTCGGCCACCAGCGTGTAGACCGAGTGGATGCCGTTGGCGTAGGCCCACTGCGCCATGGGCGCGGTGTCCTGCGGCAGCGTCATGGAGACCCGGACGATATTGGGGGACTTTTCGGTGATGGACGAGGTCGCGGCGTTCAGGACGACCATCGGCACCTTGGCTTCGGTGGCCAGCGGGGCCACGGAGAAGGCGTTGGGGGTCAGGGTGAAGCCGGCCAGGATGTCGACCTTGTCCTTGATCAGCAGTTCCTGCGCCTGGCGCTTGGCGACGGCCGGCGAAATGCCGGTGTCGTCCTTGATGAGGATCTGGACTTTGCGGCCGGCGACGGTGTCGCCATGCTCGGCCAGGTACAGGTCGATGCCGTGCTTGATCTGCTTGCCGTGCGCGGCGAACGGGCCGGACATCGGCATGACGATGCCGATCTTCAGGTCCTTGGCCTGGACGGGGCTGAAAGCGGCGGCAGTGCTGAAAGCCAAGGCCATCGCCCCGAGGGTCTTGATGAATTTCATGGTCTCACTCCTGGTGGGAAAAGGGAAAATGCCGGCCGGTCAACCGGCCAGTTGCTGCTCCAGCTCATGCAGAACCTGGTAGCACGGCAGGACCTGCGCCACGCTGGCGTTCGGTTCCCGCCCTTCGCGGATGGCGGCGAAGAATTCTCGATCCTGCAACTCGATGCCGTTCATGGACACGTCCACCCGGCTCACGTCGATCACCTCGTCGCGCCCGGTGACCAGATCGTCGTAGCGGGCGATGTAGGTGGCGGTATCGCCGATGTAGCGGAAGAACGTCCCCAGGGGGCCGTCGTTGTTGAAGCTCAGGGACAGCGTGCAGATGGCGCCGTTGGCCGCCTTCAGCTGGATCGACATGTCCATCGCGATGCCCAGCGTCGGGTGGATCGGCCCCTGCACCGCATGGGCCTTGATCACCGGGCTGCCGCATTGGTAGGCGAACAGGTCCACCGTATGCGCGGCGTGGTGCCACAGCAGGTGATCGGTCCAGCTGCGCGGCTCGCCCAGCGCGTTCATGTTGGTGCGGCGGAAGAAATAGGTCTGGACGTCCATCTGCTGGATGTGAAACTCGCCTTTCTGGATCCGCTGGTGCACGTACTGGTGGCTGGGATTGAAGCGCCGGGTGTGCCCGCACATGGCGACCTTGCCGCTTTGCGCGGCCAGGGCGGCCAGCGCCTCGGCGTCCTTCAGGCTGTCGGCCATGGGGATCTCGACCTGCACGTGCTTGCCGGCGCGCAGGCAGGCCATGGCCTGCGATGCGTGCATCTGCGTGGGCGTGCACAGGATGACGGCGTCGATCTCGGGGCGCACGAGCACCTCGTCGAGCTCGGTGCCGGCATGTTCGATGCCGTATTTTTGCGCCACGGCGCGGGTCTTTTCCAGGTCGCGGCTGACCAGCGCAACGACCTCGACGCCGTCGATGCGGGCGATGCCGTCCAGGTGCTTGATGCCAAAGGCGCCGGCGCCCGCCAGGGCGACTTTCAGGGTTTGCTCGGCCATTATTGTTCCTCCAGGATCAGGTGCCCCACCGCCGTGTTCGAGGCGGGCACGTGGTAGAAGCGGTGCACGACGCGCGGCGCCGGTCCGCCCGCCACGTCCGCCATGGCGCCCCGGGCGATCAGCCACATGACCAGCTCGATGCCTTCGGAGCCGGCCTCGCGCACGTAGTCGATGTGCGGAACGTCGGCCTGCCCCGCGGGATCGGCGATCAGCCGGTCCATGAACGCGCTGTCGAAGTCACGGTTGATCAGGCCGGCGCGCGGGCCCTGCAGCTGGTGGCTCATGCCGCCGGTGCCCCAGATGTGCACGTTCAGCGGCCGGTCGAAGCTTTCGATGGCGCGGCGGATCGCCTGTCCCAGCTGGAAGCAGCGGCGTCCCGAGGGCACCGGATACTGCACCACGTTGACGGCAAAGGGAATGACGGGGCACGGCCAGGCCGCGGGCTGCCCGCACATCAGCGACAGCGGCACGGTCAGTCCGTGGTCGACGTCCATCTTGTTGACGATGGTGAGGTCGAAATCCTGCTGGATGACCGACTGGGCGATGTGCGCGGCGAGTTCGGGGTGGCCGATGACCGGCGGCACGGGACGCGCGCCCCAGCCCTCGTCGGCGGGCTGGAACTGTTCCGCGCAGCCGATGGCGAAGGTCGGGATCATGTCCAGGCTGAAGGCCGTGGCGTGGTCGTTGTAGACCAGAAAGATCACGTCGGGCGTGTGCTCTTTCATCCATTGTTTCGACGGCTCATAGCCCTGGAACAGCGGCGCCCAGTATTCATTGCCGGACTTGCCGAGGTCCAGGGCCGCGCCGATGGCGGGCACGTGCGAGGTGTAGACGCTGGCGGTGATGCGCGCGTGGGTCTGGCTCATGAGGGGTCTCCGATCTTGCGATTGCCTTTGGCGGAACGCCCGCCCGCCAGCATCATGGCGGCGTAGTCTTCCTGGGACATGCCGGTCATGCTGGCCGCCATGTACTGGAAGGAACGCCCGTCCGTGGCGCCCAGCTTGGCCAGGAAATAGATGTTGCCGCCCAGCTCCAGGCAGCGGTTCAGGTCGCGGGCCAGCACGGCTTGCTTCTGGTCCTCGCTCATGGGCCATTCGTCCAGGTAGGCGCGCTCATCGGCCAGGAAGCGCTTGCGGTTCTCGGCCTTCATCAGCGACATGCAGAACTGATTCAGGTGATAGCCCAGGCGGGACTGGTCGGCATCGAAGATCGTGGTGCCGGGGATGTCGGTATATGGCTTGTTCAGGGACATGGTTCACCTCCAGTACAAGCGGTTCGGATTGTCGACCAGCAGCTTGTGCTGCAGTTCCGTGGTCGGCGCAATCTGCGGGATGGTGTCCACCAGCAGCCCGTCGTCGGGCATGTGGGACTTCAGGTTGGGGTGCGGCCAGTCGGTGCCCCACAGGACGCGGTCGGGGAAGGTCTCGACCAGGTGCCGCGCAAAGGGCACCACGTCCTGATAGGCATGCTGCTCGCCATTGAGGGCCGGGGGGCCCGACTGGCTGAGGCGTTCGGGGCAGCTGACCTTGCTCCAGATGTTGGGATGCTCGCGCATGAGGGTCACGAAACGCTGGAACTCAGGTCCGTCCACGGGCTGCGTGACGTCGGGGCGGCCCATGTGGTCGACCACGACCGTGGTGGGCAGCGCCGTGAAGAAATCGTAGAGCTCGGGCAGATCCTTGGCCTCGAAATAGACCACCACGTGCCAGCCCAGCGGCGCAATGCGCGCCGCGATGTCGGCCAGGACCTCGCGCGGCGTGAAGTCCGCCAGGCGCTTGACGAAATTGAAGCGCGTCCCGCGCACGCCGGCCTCGTGCAGCTCGCGCAGTTCGGCGTCGGTGACGTCCTGCGCCACCGTGGCCACGCCGCGCGCCTTGCCCCCGGAGGCCCGCAGCGCGTCGACGAGCGCGCGGTTGTCCGTGCCGTGGCAGGTCGCCTGGACGATCACGTTCTTGGCAAAACCCAGGTGGTCGCGCAGGGCGAACAGGGCCTCTTTCGGCGCATCGCAGGGTGTGTACTTGCGCTGCGGCGCATAGGGAAAGACCGCGCCGGGACCGAAGACGTGGCAATGCGCGTCCACGGCGCCCGGCGGCAGCCGGAAGCGCGGGCGGCTGGGGCCGTCGTAGTAATCCAGCCAGCCCGGGGTCTTCACGAAGGTTTCGGGAGTGCTCATGGCGCGTTCCTCAGTCGATGTACTTGAGCCCGGCCTTTTCCAGGCCCTCGCGCATCTTGTAGTAGTCCAGGCCCAGCACGCCGGACGCGAAGATCTCGCGCTTGCTGCCTTCGTTGTCCTCGCGCGCCTGGGCCCGGGCGGCCACCTCGGCGGCCACCGCCGCGGGCACCACGACCACGCCGTCGGTGTCGGCGATGACCACGTCGCCCGGCGTCACGGCCGCGCCGGCGCAGACCACGGGGATGTTGACCGAGCCCAGGGTGCCCTTGACCGTGCCCTTGGAACTGATGGCGCGGGCGAACACCGAAAAGCCCATGGATTCCAGCGTGTCGACGTCGCGCACGCCGCCGTCGATGATCAGGCCGCGGGCGCCGCGCGCCTTGAACGAGGTCGCCAGCAGGTCGCCGAAGAATCCGTCGGTGCTGTCGGTGGTGCAGCCCGCCACCACCACGTCGCCCGGGCGGATCTGCTCGGCCGCGACGTGCAGCATCCAGTTGTCGCCCGGCTGCAGCAGCACGGTCACGGCCGTCCCGCACAGACGGGCGCCGCGCCAGACCGGCCGCATGTAGGGCTTCATCAGGCCCACGCGGCCCATGGCCTCGTGGATGGTCGCCACGCCGAAATGCGACAGCTGCTCGACGGCGGCCGGATCGGCCCGCTGGATCGTGCGGTGCACGACGCCCAGCTGGTTCAGGGGAGTGCTCATGTTCATGTTCCTCTTGAAGATCAAAGGCCCTTGGCCTTCAGGGCGCTGTCCAGGCGCGGGTAGACGCGCCGCGCATTGCCCTCGTAAATCTGGAAGCGGTCGGCGTCGCTGAGGACGGTGGCCGCCTCGATGTAGCGCTTCGTGTCGTCGAAATAATGTCCGGTCTCGGGGTCGATGCCTCGCACCGCGCCGATCATCTCCGAGGCGAACAGCACGTTCTTGACCGGGATCACGCGGGTCAGCAGGTCGATGCCCGGCTGGTGGTAGACGCAGGTGTCGAAGAACACATTGTTCAGCAAATGCTCGTCGAGCAGGGGCTTTTTCAGCGCCTGGGCCAGCCCGCGGAACCGTCCCCAATGATACGGCGCGGCGCCGCCGCCGTGCGGGATCACGAAGCGCAGGGTCGGGAAATCCTTGAACAGGTCCGAGGTCAGGCACTGCATGAAGGCCGTGGTGTCGGCGTTCAGGTAATGGGCGCCGGTCGTGTGGAAGCACGGATTGCAGCTGGTCGACACGTGGATCATGGCGGGAATGTCGTATTCCACCATCTTTTCGTAGATCGGATACCAGGAATGGTCGGACAGGGGCGGCGCCGTCCAGTGGCCGCCGGACGGATCGGGATTCAGGTTGATGCCGACCGCGCCGTAGTCACGCACGCACTTTTCGAGCTCTGGAATGCAGGTGGCGGGATCGACGCCGGGCGACTGCGGCAGCATGGCCGCCATCGCGAACTGGTCGGGGAACAGCGTGGACACCCGGTGGCAGAGCTCGTTGCAGATGGCGGCCCAGGTGCTGGAGACCTGGAAGTCGCCGATGTGGTGCGCCATGAAGCTCGCCCGGGGCGAGAAAATCGTCATGTCCGAACCGCGCTCGCGCATCAGGCGCAGCTGGTTGGACTCGATGCTCTCGCGCAGCTCGTCGTCGCTGATGCGCAGGTCCGAGACCTTGGGCGCCTGGGACGGGTCCTTGATCCCCGCCACCTGGCGGTCGCGCCAGTCGGCCAGCGCCTGCGGTGCGGTCGTGTAGTGCCCGTGGCAATCGATGATCAAAGGTTTTCGACTCATGTCTGCAGATTCCTCTTGTGATGGGGCTCAGCCTTGGATGGCCGCGCCCGAGTCCCCGGCCCGCCAGGCGGCTGCCGGAACCATGACTTCGCCGCGCATGATCAGGCGGGCCGTGCGCAGCAGCGCTGCGCGGACGACCTTCTGAGGGTCGTTGCGATCGAGTTCGAGCTCGACGGTGAATTCCCCGCTGGGGTGTTCGATCGAGACGGCCTTGCGCGCGCCCTCGGGCAGCTGCGCCAGCGCGTGGGGCACGGAGCCCTCCAGCACGCAGGCGGTGCCCACCGTGACGGCCGCCAGCACGCCGATGGCCTCGTGGCAGACGTGCGGGATGAAGCAGCGCGTGCTGATGGCGCCGCCGTCGCGCGGCGCGGACACCAGCGTCATCTTGGGATAGTTGCGCCCGCTGACGTCGCCCAGGCCCATCAACTGGGCTGTCTTCAGGCGCAGGGCTTCGATCCGGGCCTTGAGCGCCGCGTCGGCATTCAGCTCGGCCGGGCTTTCCTGGCCCGTGCAGCCCACGTCCCGCGCCTGGAAGAGCACCAGCGGCATGCCGTTGTCGATGCAGGTGACGTCAATGTCGAACGCCGGAAAATCGGCGCCCCCGGGGGGCTCCACCCGCACGCGGTCCAGCACCTGGCCGGTCGGCAGCAGGCCCGAGCACACCGAGCCCGCGGTATCCAGGAAATTGATGGTGATGGGGGCGGACGTCCCCGGCACCCCGTCGATGCGCGCCTGGCCCTCGTAGCTGACGCGGCGGCCCTCGGGGGTCATCGGCGTCAGCACAGTGATGTCGCACTGCATGCCGGTGTTGCGCGTCAATACGCGCACGGTGGTTTCGTCGCCCTGCGGCTCGATCAGGCCGCGCTCGATCGCGAAGGGCACCACCGCCGCCAGCATGTTGCCGCAGTTCGCCGTGGTGTCCACGGTGTCACGGTCGGGTTGCAGCTGCGCGAACAGGAACTCGACGTCGACTCCCGGCTGGGTGCCGGCGCGCACGATCCCGACCTTGCTGGTCAGCGGATGGGCGCCGCCCAGGCCATCGATCTGGCGGCGGTCGGGCGACCCCATGACGGCGAGCAGCACCCGGTCGCGCACCGCCGGATCCGAAGGCAGGTCGGACTCCAGGAAGAACGGGCCGCGCGACGTGCCGCCGCGCATGAACAGGGTAGGAAGGGGCTTTTGCATCACATCACCATGAGCGAGAGACTGAGGCCATTATGGGCGGATACAGCTGGATAGATAAGGGCATGAACCGACTAGCTGCTATATCAAAATGCTATACTGCGAGCAGTCCTATGCCTGATACTGAGGGTAAACCCTGATATGGATCTCAAGCAGCTGGAATACTTCACCCGGGTCGCGGAACTCGGCAGCTTCACCCAGGCCTCGCACGCGCTGGACATCGCCCAGCCCGCCCTCAGCCGCCAGGTGCGCCTGCTGGAGGTCGAGCTGCGCCAGAACCTGCTGAACCGCAATGGCCGGGGCGTGACGACCACCGAGGCCGGCAAGCTGCTGCTGGACCATTGCCGCGGCATCCTGCACCAGATCGAACGGGCCAAGGAAGACATGGGCCGGGTGCAGGGTGCGCTGGCGGGCCGGGTCGCCCTGGGCATCGCCCCCAGCGCCTCGAAGATGCTGACGGTGCAGCTCACGCGCAAGTTCCGCAAGCAGCTGCCCAACGCCACGCTCTCGATCAGCGAGGGCCTGTCATTGATGATGCAGGAATGGCTGCTGGCCGGCCGCCTGGACATCGCCCTGCTCTACAACCCGTCGGCCTCGGCTGAACTGGACCTCTGCCCGCTGACCAGCGAGCTGCTGTACCTGGTCGGTCCCAAGGGCCCGCATCCGTCCGAGCAGCCCATGCCTCTGCGGTCCCTGGCCGGCATTCCGCTGGTCATTCCCAACCGGCCGCACACCGTACGCATGCTGCTGGAATCGCAGATGGCGCTGATCGGCTGCCGTCCCAACATCCGCCTGGAGATCGACGGCGTGCCGGCGATCCTGGACCTGGTGGCCGACGGCGCGGGATACGCCATCCTGACCGAACACGCCGTCCTGACCTCCGCTCAGCCGGAGCGCTACCACATCCGGCCGATCAGCCAGCCGGAACTGCAGAGCCGGCTGTACCTGGCGACCGCATCGGGACGCATCACGACGCTGACGCAGCAGGCCATGCTGGACCTGATCCGGGCAACGGTGCGCGAAGCCTATCCGGCGGCGATGATCCAGACAGAGTGACGTGGCTGTTCCAAGCCGCGGCGCTGAGGGCGCCTGGCCGCCCGCGCGGGTCTGCGCCGCTCAGGCTTTTTTCGCGGCCTGCGCGATCAGGCGGTCGGCATAGGCCTGCCAGCCGCCGGCCTGCTGGACGCCTTCGAACAGCCCCTGCGCGGCCAGGCCGGCCACCCAGTCCTGCTTTTCCGCCGTGGCGGCGGCCATCCAGGGCTCGAAGCCCGCTTCGCGGACCGTGTTGGCGACCTCGCGCATTTCCTCGGCGCGGCGGCGGCCATGCTGGACCACCCGGCTGTAGAAATAGCGCCCCTGTTCGGTCCAGTCGATCGAGGGGAAGGTCTCCTGCAGGGTCGGCAGCACGTAGTCCTCGACGCCATAAGCGCGCGCGGCGGTGTAGCTTTCGATCACCAGGGCTTCCAGCCCCTTGATCATGACGCTGCGGCACATCTTGATCGCCGAGGCGATGCCCAGTTCATCGGACACCGCCCTGGCGTCCATGCCGAACGCCGTCAGCTGGCCGGCCAGATCGTGCGCATGCGGCCCGCCCAGCAGCATCGGGACCCGGATGCCGTAGGGCGGCACCGAGGTCATCACCCCGGCCTCGACGTAGTGCCCCCCAGCCGCCTCGATCAGGGCGGCGGCCTCGCGCTTGGCGCCCGGGGAAGCCGAATTCAGGTCGAGAAAGACCGTGCCCGGCCGCAGGTGGGAGGCGGCCTCGCGGGCCACCGCCACGGTGTTGGACGCCGTGACGGCCGAGATCACCAGATTGCTGGCCGCGCACAATTCGGCCGCCGAGGCGCACAAGCCCACGCCGTCCTGCCGCGCCCGCTCGCGCAGCGGCTGCGCGGCGGCGGCATCGGCCAGCTTGACGTCCCAGGCGCGCACGCCCTCGACCTGCGGCCCGAGGCCGGCGCAGAAAATGCCGCCGACCTCGCCATAGCCGATCAATCCCAACTGTGTCGCTTGCATGAGTTCTCCTTGCATGAAACGGCGCGGCGGGCGCCCCGGCCTGCCGATCAGGCGGCGGGGAACTGTTCCGTGTCGATTTCCGTCAGTGTGGCCGGCCCGTAGCGGTCGCCCGCCACCCGGTCGTGTTGAAAGTGCGCCGCCAGTTCCGCGCACAGGGCGCCGTCCAGCACCAGGCCGGCAGCCGCGAGGTTTTCCCGCAGGTGCGCCGGATCGGTGGTCCCGGGAATGGGGATGACGTCCGGGCCCTGGTGCAGCAGCCAGGCCAGCGCCAGCTGGGCCGGCGTGCAGTCCAGCGCGCGCGCCCGCTCGCGCAGCAGATCCAGCAGCCGCTGGTTGCGTTCGAAAGCCTCGGGCTGGAAGCGCGGCATCCGCAGGCGCAGGTCGGTGTCCGACAGCTGCGCCAGCGACGACAGGCCGTCGGCCAGGAAGGCCCGGCCCAGGGGACTGAAGGCCACCAGGGCCGTGCCGAGTTCGCGGCAGGCCTGCAGCACTGCGATCTCCGTGTTGCGCGACCACAGGGAATATTCGTTCTGGACGGCGGCGACAGGATGGACGGCATGCGCGCGGCGCAGCGTGGCGGCCGAGACCTCGGACAGGCCGATGTGGCGGATCTTGCCGGCGCGCGCCAGGTCGGCCAGGGCGCCGACGCTGTCCTCGATGGGCACGGTCTTGTCCCAGCGGTGCAGGTAATACAGGTCGATCACGTCCGTGCGCAGGCGCCGCAGCGAATCCTCGCAGGTGCGCCGCAGCGTCTCGGGGCGCCCGTCGATCTGGCGCTTGCCGTCCGGGCCGCGGAAAAGGCCGCATTTGCTGGCCAGCACGAAGCGGCTGCGGTGGGGGGACAGCACCCGGCCGACGAGTTCCTCGTTGTGGCCGAAACCGTAGAGCGCCGCCGTATCGAACAGCGTCACCCCGAGGTCCAGAGCGTCCAGCAGCAGCGCCTCGGCGCGGGCGGGATCGGCCGCGGGACCGTAGCCGTGGCTCAGGCCCATGCAGCCCAGGCCGATGGGAAACACCGGCATGCCGGCGATCGCGCGAGTCTGTGTATTCGATGCCATAGTGATCCGATTATCTCCGCTGCGCGGCGGCTATGCCAGCCCGCATTGGCGACTAGCAGCTATAGCGGTTTGCTATGGCTGATGCAAAAAGGCGGCGCCGGCGGTTGTCTGCCGGCGCCGCCTCCGGGATGTCCGGGCGGACCGGATTACTGCTTGCCCGGATCCTTGACGGCCTTCACGGTGTCGAATTCCACGTTCTGCAGCAGGCCGTCCACCTTCTCGACCTTGCGGATGTAGACGTTCTGGATGATGTCGCGCGTCTGCGGATCGATCTCCACCGGGCCGCGCGGGCTGGTCCACTTCATGCCCTTGACCGCCGCGATGAAGGCATCGCCCTTGACGTTGCCGGAGTCCTTTTTCAGGGCCTCGTCGATCAGGCGCATGCCGTCATAGGCGGCCACCGCCACCATGTTGGGGCGCACGCCCGGATAGGCCTTGCCGTAGGCGGCGACGAAGGCCTTGTTCTCGGGCGAGTCGTGCGCCGTGGAATAGTGGAACGAGGTGATCATGCCCAGGGCATTGTCGCCCATGGCGCCCAGCACGTCCTCGGTCACCACGTCGCCGGTGGCCAGCAGGTGGATGCCCGCCTTGTCCAGGCCGCGCTCTTTGTAGCCCTTGGCCAGCGCCACGCCCTGCTCGCCGTTGGGCACGAAGGAGAAGATCGCGTCCGGCTTGGCGTCCTTGATTTTCTGCAGGAAGGGCGCGAAATCCGGACTGGTGAGCGGGGTGTGGATCTCGCCGACGATCTTGCCGCCGGCCGCCGTGAAGGTCTTCTTGAACTGCGCGGCGGCATCGTGCCCCGGACCGTAGTCGGCCACCAGCAGGTACACCGATCCGATGCCGTTCTTGGAGGCCCAGGTCGCCATCGGCGCCGCCACCTGCGGCAGCGTCATGGACGTGCGCACGATGTAGGGCGATTTTTCCGTGATGGACGAGGTCGCCGCATTCAGGACGATCATGGGGACCTTGGCCTCGGTCGCCAGAGGCGCCACGGCGAAGGCGGCCGGCGTCAGGCCGAAACCGGCCAGGATGTCGACCTTGTCCTGGATCAGGAGGTTCTGCGCCTGGCGCTTGCTGATCGCCGGCGAAATCCCCGTATCGTCCTTCTCCAGCAGGACGGCCTTGCGACCGCCCAGCATGCCGCCATGTTCGTCCAGGTAGAGCCGGGCGCCGTTCATGATCTGCAGTCCGGTGGATGCGAAGGGACCCGATGCCGGGACCACCATCCCGATCTTCAGGTCCTGGGCTTGGGCCGCGCCCAGCGCGCCGGCCGTCAGGGCGCAGGCGGCCAGCAATTTGCCGATGGGATGTCTCACGAGTCGTCTCCTTGGGTGTTGTCGAGTGTGCGTTGGGGATGAAACGGTGTTACAGGTCCAATATCAGCAGCGGCGTGCGTGCGCGCGAGCAGCATGGAGTGAACTGGTCGTTGGCGGCATGCTCTTCGTCGGTCAGGTAGCTGTCGCGGTGGTCGGGGATGCCGGATTTCACGCCGGTCAGGCAGGTGCCGCAGATGCCTTCCTCGCAGGAAACGGGGATGAACACCCCCTGGCGGTCCAGGGCATGCGTGATGGTCTCGTCCGCGGGAATGTCGAAAGTCTCGCCGGTGCTGGCCAGCTGCACCTGGAAGGCGACGTCCTCGCCGTCGAGCCGCGGCTTGTCGGCCTCGTCCAGGGCGAAATGCTCGAAGCGCACCCGGGCCTCGTCGATGCCGGCCGCGCGCGCCTGGGCGCGAACGAATTCGATGTAGCCCGCGGGCCCGCAGACGTAGAGCACGGCGCCGTCCCGCGCCGCCTGATCCAGCAAGGCGGCCATGTCCGCCGCGGTCTGCGGCTCGTCATCGAAATGCAGGTGGGCCCGGCCGGCGCTCACCAGCGGTTCCATCTCGTCCAGGAAGGCCGCCCGCACGCGGCTGCGGCAGCTGTAGTGCAGATTGAAATCCGCGCCACGGGCCTGGAGTTCGGTCGCCATGCACAGGATGGGCGTGATGCCGATGCCCCCGGCCAGCAGCAGGCTGTGCGCCGCCGGGACCAGTTCGAAACGGTTGCGCGGCGCGCTGATCCGCAGCAGGTCGCCGGCGCGGACCTGCTCGTGCACCGACACGGATCCGCCCCGGGACTGCGGCTCGCGCAGCACCGCGATGCGGAAACGCGCGCGCTGGCGGCAATCGCTCACGAGCGAATACTGGCGGATCAGGCCGCCGGGCAGGTGGACGTCGATGTGGGCGCCGGGCGCGAAGGCCGGCAGGGGTCCGCCTGCGGGATCCTCCAGGTCCAGGCTCACGATGTCCTGGGCGGCCTCGTGTTTCCCGGCAACCCGGACGGACAGCAAAATATCGGTCATGACTTTCTCTCTCGTGCGTCCGGTTCCTCGTCCGGCCATGCGCCGCGCGCCGGAACCGGGACTCGATGCACTTTAGCCGACCGCGGCGCCGGACGGCAAAGCGCTTTCGGCAGCGACCAGATCGTCCAGGATCCGGTTGGCCCGCACCCCGCCCGCGTCGATGTTCAGGGCGAGCAGGCGCCGGTCGCCGAAGGCGTCGCGATTGCGCTGCTGCGCCTCCAGGACGGCCAGGTCCTGGCTGAAAATCTTGCCCTGGCCCTCGCGGATGGAATCCGTCAGGGCCTCGTCGTCCGGCTTGAAATGCCGCGCCATGCCCCAGAAATACCAGTGCGAGGTTTCGGTTTCGGGCGTCATGAAGTCCACCACGATGGCCGACACCCGCTTGGCCGGATCGGCCTTGATGCCGCCCTCGCCCGCCAGCGCCACGCCGACGTCGATCAGCACGCTGCCCGGCGCCGTAAAGCGCGAATACTGCCAGCGGTCGACCAGCGCCTGGTCGTCAAGCCCGCTGGCCCGCATTCCCAGCTGCCAGAAAGGCGGCGCCACGATGCCCTGCATTTCCCGGCTGGTGACGACCTGGTCGCCGTCCATCCGGGTCCGCACCGGCGACTGGTCGATCTCTTCCTGGCCGATGCTGCCCGCATGGACGTAGGCCTCATGCGTCAGGTCCATGAGGTTGTCGATCATCAGGCGGTAGCTGCAGCGGATATGGTAGAGCCCGCCGCCGAAAGCCCATTCGGGATTGCCGGCCCAGGGCAGGACCGGAATGGCCGCCGCGTCGGCGCGGGCCGGATCGCCCGGCCAGATCCAGACGTAACCGTACCGTTCCTCGACTGGATAGCTGCGGATGCAGGGAAAGCCGCCCACCCGCTGCATGGGCATCGACACCGCCTTGCCGTGGCAGTCCATGACCAGGCCGTGGTAGCCGCACATGAGGTTGCCGTCCACGACGGAACCCAGGGACAGCGCCGCGCCCCGGTGGGGACAGAAGTCCTCCAGCGCGGCGACCCGGCCTTCCTTGCCGCGGTACAGGACGATCTCCAATCCGCAGATCTTGCGGCCCAGGGGTTTGTCGGCGAGTTCATCCGGGGTACAGGCAACGTACCAGGCGTTCATGGGAAACATGGGAGTCCTCCTGGGCCGGCGCTCGCGGCCGGCGGCAAAATCCAATCTGTTGAAGCTTAATTATTCAGTACACTGAATATATGACCATTCTACAAACCGGGTCTTGGCCGATGAACTAGGACTAACCCTCTGGGTACTTACCCTTGCATGGTTTGAGCCGCGGACGGTTCGGAGTCGGCGGCCCCGCCCGGCGCGGGGATGAGCGGCGCGCGGCTCTGGTGGTTGTTCACGTGGACGAGCTTTTCCAGCAGCACCATGAACTGGGCCTCTTCCTCGGTCGAGAATTTCTCGAAGATGCGCCGGTGCAGCCGTGCGATGCCGGCATTGACCTCGACCAGCAGCTCGCGCGCGGCCGGCGTCAGGGACAGCCGGCGCTGGCGGCGATCGGCGGGATCCACCTCGCGCACGAGCAGGCCTTTTTCCTCGAGCCGCGTCGCCACGCTGGCCGCCGTGGAGGTGTCGATGGCCGCCAGGCCCGCCATCGAGCCCTGGTCCACGTGCGGATTGTCGAGCACCACGCACAGCACCGCATACTGGATGGGCGTGACGCAGCTGCCGATTTCATCATGGAAAATCGAGGCCGAAATCTGCTGCGCCCGCCGCAGGAGGTGCCCCGGCTGGACATAGAGCGGCTCATACAGAATAGAATCTGGCATGCGGAATCTCGTGACGCGCGCCGCCGGGATCGCCGTCCCGGGCGCCAAAGTGAATGTCGAGGGACGCGGCCCTCGCGCCCAGCCCAGATTATCGCGCCAAAAAAACACGCCGGCATCCGGCGCCGCCGGCCCTGGCCAATCATCTCTTCAAGAACCGCCATGCTTCAAGCCCCGCCCACCTGGATTCTGCTGCACGGACTGCTGTGTGACGCGGACACCTGGTCCGACTTCATCGGACCGATCTCCCGCGCCGGCCACGTCCTGGCCGCCCGCCTGAGCGGCATCGACTCGTTGCCAGGGGCCGCGCAGGCGGTGTTGGGCCAGATCGAGGGCCCTCTCGTCGTCGTGGGCCATTCGATGGGCGGGCGCGTGGCGCTGGAAATCGCGCGCCAGGCGCCGGAACGGGTGCGGGGACTGGTGCTGATGAACACCGGCTACCGCGGCCTGGGCGAGGGCGAGATCGCCAAGCGGCAAGCCATCGCCCAGGCGGCGCGCGCGGGCGGCATCGCCGCCATCGCCGACGACTGGCTGGACGGCATGATCGCGCCCGACACGCGCGGCAATGCGGCGCTGATGGCCCGCATGCGCGCCATGGTGCTGCGCTCGACGGTGGATTCGTTCACCGGCCAGATCCGGGCGCTGGTCGAGCGGCCTGACGCCACGGACCTGCTGCCGCGCATCGCCTGCCCCGCCCTGCTCATGAGCGGCACACACGATCGCTGGAGCCCGCTGTCGCGCCACGAGGACATGGCCGGCCGGATTCCCGGCGCCGAACTGGGCGCCATCGAGGGCGCCGGCCACATGGCGCCCTTTGAGGCGCCCGCCGCCTGCGTGGCGCGCATCCTGGACTGGGCCGCGCGCCATCGCCTGACCCCGGCCTGAGGCGGCCGCCGCGGCCTCAGGCCGGTTCCAGCACCAGCAGGCCGGTGGCGGTGTTCGAAATCGGCACGTGGTAGTGGGCGTGGTGCTGGCGCACCGGCGTGTCGTCCAGCACGCCGCGGGCCGCCACCCACATCAGCAGCTCGATGCCCTGGGTACCGCTCAGCTCGACGAGCTCCTCGTTGGAATACTGCGTGATCCATTTGGGATCATCCACCAGGCTGTCCATGAACTGCAGGTCGAAGGGCTTGTTGATGAAACCGGCCCGTTCGCCGTCCAGTTGGTGGGACAGGCCGCCGCTGGCGATGACCAACACCCGCCGGTCGTCCTCCCAGGACTCGATGGCCCGGCGCAGCGACTGGCCCAGCCGATAGCAGCGGGCGGCCGACGGATATGGCGCCAGCACGGTGTTGATGCACACCGGCACGATCTCCACGGGCCAGGCCCCCGACTGCTGGCCCTCCGGCCAGAGCAGCGCCAGCGGCAGCGAGACTGCATGGTCGATCAGGGCTTCCTGGCAGGTGGTGATGTCGAATTCGTCCTCGACCAGGGTCTCGACGATCTGCCAGGACAGGTCCACGCAGCCCTTGGGCTGGACCAGGGCGGGAATGCCCCAGCCCTCGTCCGCGGTCTGGTAGGTTTCGGCCGCGCCCACGGAAAAGGTGGGCATCTTGTCGAGGAAGAAATTCAGGCCATGGTCGTTGTGCAGGATGACGACGACGTCCGGACGCTGTTCGGCCAGCCATTCGCGGGCCTTGCCGTAGGCGTCGAAGAACGGTTTCCAGTAGGCGTCCTGCTGTTTCTGGCGGGCCAGGGCGCCGCCGATGGCCGGGACGTGGGACGTGCTGATGCTGCCGATGAGATGTGCCATGTCACGCTCCTGCCGCGGCGAGTTTCGCCTGGAATTCCTGTTTGCTCACGCCGGTCTGCTGAGCGCCGATGTCCTGCATGTCCAGGCCGAAGATCCCGGCCAGCTTGGCCAGATAATAAGGATGCCCGCCCGCCGCGATCATGCGCAGGACCTCGCGGCTGCGCACCGCGGCCTTCTGCGTCTCGGTCAGGTGGTAGCGGGTCATGTAGGCCTCCTCGTCCTGCAGGAAGGCCTGGCGGCACGGGGCCGAATTGAAACTGAAGCACATGCGGTTGAGCGCGTAGCCGATCCGCGCCAGGTCGCCGTCGAAGATCACCGTGCCGGGAATGTTCCGCCGGCGGCGCCGGATGTCAGTTGTCGTCATGGCTGGTCTCCTTGAAAACGCCCCGCCCCGGAACCAGGGGCCGAGGGCTTCCAAACGAAGCCCCGGGGCAACTCCACATCAGACGTGCCCATGATGATGCCGGCGGCGCCGGCCGGGAATGGATTTTTGCCGATTAAAAATGTACATTTCGTGGATCGAATCCTGCGGCAGGCAAATCATGGAACCACTGATTCCCGCCCCTCCGGCGCACGATCACACCACGGTGCCGATCTATAAGCTCTATGGCTATGGCAACGTCTGGAACAGCCCGGATCCGCTGTACTGCGAAACCATCGCGGCGCAGGAAAAATTGCACAATTGGCATGTCACGGCGCACAAGCACGCCGACCTGTTCCAGCTGCTGTTTCTGGAGACGGGGGAAGTCACGGTGGCGCTGGACGGCCGGACCCGGGTACTGGACGGCGGCCACGTCGTGCTGGTTCCGCAGCGGGTGGTCCACGAGTTCATCTTCCGGCCCAATGCCGGCGGCTACATCCTGACCCTGACTTATGCGCTGCTGCGCCCGCTGTGCCAGCGTCACGGGCTGAGCCTGGACGCGCTCGCGGACCCGGCCGTGCTGGCGCTCGATGCCGGGGACCGCTACACGAAGGACACATTCCACCGGCTGGACGAGGAATATCACCGGCCGCACCACCCGCAGCGCGGCCCGCTGCTGGAGGCCTTGCTGGGCGTCATCCTGGTCCAGGTCCACCGCCACGTGCGCCAGCCGGCCGACGCGGCCGCGGCGGATCCGGATCCGGGCAGCCTGCACCTGGCGCGCTACGCGCAGATGATCGAAACGCATTTTTCCCGCCAGCATCAGGTCGGCTGGTACGCCGGGCGCATCGGCGTGACCGCCGCGCACCTGAACGCCGTCGTGCAGGCGCAGGCCGGCAAGACGGCCCTGCAGCTGATCCACGAGCGCCTCTTGCTGGAGGCGCGCCGCGAGCTGATCTATACCGCCCGCCCGGTCAGCGCCATCGCCGATTCCCTGGGATTCGCCGATCCGGGCTATTTCACGCGGTTCTTCAAGCGGCTGACCGGCGCCGCGCCCAAGGACTTCCGGCGCCGGATGTTCGAGGGCGCGCCGACGGCGCCCTCCCCGCTTCAGACGACCGGCTCGTAGGGTAGCCCCACGTAGTTCTCGGCGATGGTCATCAGCCCGGCCTGCGTGCTGGTGTAGTAGTCCTGCTCGGCGCGCTGGATGCGTTCGCTGAACGGATCGCCATCGAAGGCGTGCAGCAGCGAGGTCATCCACCAGGAAAAGCGCTCGGCCTTCCAGATGCGGCGCAGGCAGATCTCCGAATAGCGGTCCAGCAGCTGCGGGCGATTTTCCAGGCAGGCGCCGCGCAGGGCGTGGTACAGCGTATAGACGTCGCTGGAGGCCAGGTTCAGGCCCTTGGCGCCGGTCGGCGGCACGATGTGGGCCGCGTCGCCCACCAGGAAGAGCTGCCCGAACCGCATCGGCTCGGCCACGAAGCTGCGCAGCGGCGCAATGCTCTTTTCAAAGGACGGGCCGGTCTGCAGCTTGGCGGCGACGTCCTCGGGCAGGCGGACGGCCAGTTCGGTCCAGAAGCGGTCGTCGGACCAGTCCTCGACGTGTTCGGCCAGGCTGCATTGCAGGTAATAGCGGCTGCGGGTATGCGAGCGCATGCTGCACAGGGCGAAGCCGCGGGGATTGTGCACGTAGATCAGCTCTTCCTCGACCGGCGGCGTCTCGGTCAGCAGGCCCAGCCAGCCAAAGGGATAGACCCGCTCGAAATTGCGGATGCGGTCCTGCGGGACCGACTTGCGCGACACCCCGTGAAAGCCGTCGCAGCCGGCGATGTAGTCGCACTCCAGCGTGTGCTGCTGGCCCTGGTGGTGGAACGTCACGCGCGGCTTGCCGTCCAGGAAGTCGTGCAGTTCGACGTCGGTCGCCTCGTAGTAGATGGGCGCGCCGCTGGCCTGGCGGGCATTCATCAGGTCGTGCGTGACTTCCGTCTGCCCATAGACCAGCACCGACTTGCCGGTCAGGGCCTTCATGTCGACCCGATGCCGGGCCCCCTGGAAGGCCAGCGTGAAGCCGTCATGCTCCAGCCCTTCCGCATCCATCCGCTGGGAGACCCCCGCCTCGCGCATCAGATCGACGAAGCCGTATTCCAGCACCCCGGCCCGCACCCGGCCCAGGACGTAGCCCGGCGTGTGGCGTTCCAGGATCACGTTGTCGATTCCGCAACGATGCAGCAGCTGGCCCAGCAGCAGCCCCGAGGGCCCCGCGCCGATGATGGCAACCTGTGTTTTCATGATTCTCCTCCGGCCGGCGGGATGCGCCCCATGGCATCCAGACAGTCCCGGCATGGCCATCATGGTGAACGCTTCCCGCCGGTTTGAGAATGGATTTTTGAAGCATAAAATTGCCCATATGAACCATTTCCAACTCGCACCCCTGTTCCAGCTGTATGGCGAGCACACCGGCTGGCCCCTGGCGGAGATGCTGCACTGCGAGACCATCGCCTCGCGCAGCCGCTTGCACAATTGGCACATCCGCCCCCACCGCCACGCCGGCCTCTACCAGATCCTGTACCTGCACGAGGGCCAGGCCGTCGTCAGCCTGGAAGACGCCCGGCCGGCGATCCGCGGCCCGGCGGCCGTCGAAATCCCCCAGGCCTACGTGCACGGCTTTGAATTCGACGCGGACTGCGCCGGCTACGTCATCACGATCACCAACGCCTTGCTGACGCACCTGGCCCGGGGGCTGGGGCCCGCGGGGGCGCCGCCGAACCGGCCGGTGCTGCACCAGTTTCCCGCCGGCCCTCACAGCGCCGGCCTGCACGAGGCCTGCGTGCGGATCAACGGTCTGCGCGCCGCCCGCCAGCCTTTCCGCGAGGCCCGGATCGAGGCGTGGCTGACGCTGCTGTACACGAGCCTGCGCGACCGCCCCGCCGAAGGCGCCCCGCGCCCCCGGGACGCCCGGGGCCGGCAGCACTACGCCCGCTTCGGAGAACTGCTGGAACGCTCGCACAACCGCCAGCACACCGTCGCCTGGTATGCCCGCGAACTGGGATTGAGCACCACGCACCTGAACCTCGTGACGCGCGCGCATGCCGGCAAGAGCCCGCTGCGCCTGATCCACGAGCGCCTGGCGCTGGAGGCCAGCCGCAGCCTCGTCTACACCACCATGACGGTCGGCGAGATCTCGGACGCGCTGGGCTTTTCGGAGCCCGCGCACTTCACGCGATTCTTCCGCAAGGCCGCCGGGCAGTCCCCGCGGGACTTCCGGCTGCGGGCGCAAGGCCTGGGCGGCCCCGCCTCCGCCGCTCAGGCGCCGGACGGCCCGGCCTGAGTACCGGCCGGCGCCTCGCCTGCGGATTCCGGCCGCGCATAGGCCTGGCGGTCGATCCCGTAGCGGCGCAGTTTGTCGTACAGGGTCTTGCGCGGCAGACCCAGCGCCGCGAGCGTCGCCTTGATCTCGCCGCCGTGCGCGGCCAGCGCCTCGCGGATGAGTTCCGCCTCGTAGCGGTCCATCCGCTCGGGCAGGCTGCCCGCCGGCGCCGCCGGGCCCGCATCGGGCGCCGCGTCCTGCGCGCCCGACAGGCCCAGCACGTGGCGGTCGGCCGCATGGGCCAGCTCGCGGACATTGCCGGGCCAGTCGTGCAGCATCAGACGCCGCCAGAGGGCGGGGCTGACCGGCGGCACGGGGCTGTCGAAACGCTGCCCCGCCCGCGCGGCGAAATGCGTGAACAGCACCGGAATGTCCTCGCGCCGCTCGCGCAGGGGCGGGATTTCGACGGTGACGACATTGAGGCGGTAATACAGGTCCTCGCGGAACTGCGCCCGCATGGCGGGCGCCGCCAGGTCGGCCTTGGTCGCGGCCACGACGCGCACGTCGACGGGCCGCTGCTCGTTGGTGCCCAGGGGCGCCACCTGGCGCGTCTCCAGCACCCGCAGCAGGCGCACCTGCATGGCCGGCGACATGCTTTCGATCTCATCCAGGAACAGGGTGCCGCCGTCCGCATGCTCGATACGGCCGATGCGGCGTTTCTGCGCGCCCGTGAACGCGCCGGCCTCGTGGCCGAAGAGCTCGCTTTCGATCACCGATTCCGGCAGGGCCCCGCAATTGATGGCGACGAAGGGCGCCGCGCCACGCTTGCCCAGCCGGTGCAGGACCTGGGCCACGACCTCTTTGCCGGTGCCGGTCTCCCCGTGCACGAGCACGTCCACGTCCGCATCGGCGACGTGGCGCAGCAGCTCGCGGATGCGCACCATGGCCGGTGTGCTGCCGATCAGCATCGAGGCCGCGTCGGGCTGCTGCGCGGCCTGCGCCCTGAGGCGGCGGTTTTCCAGCGCCAGCCGGCGCTGCGCCACCCCGTGGCGGATGGCCGCCAGCAGCCGCTCGGGCGCGTAGGGCTTGGACAGGAAATCGTAGGCGCCCTCGCGCATGGCGCCCACCGCCATCTCGATGTCCCCGTGGCCCGTGATCAGGATCACGGGAATGTCGGCGTCCAGCCGGCGCACGTGGCGAAACAGGGTGAGGCCGTCCATGTCGGCCATGCGCACGTCGGTCACCAGCACCCCGGGGAAGTCCGGCGTCAGCAGGTCCAGGGCTTCGCGCGCGCCGGCGCAGGCGCGTACCGCCACGCCCTGCAGGTCCAGCGCCTGCGCGTTGGCGTCGCGCACATCGGCATCGTCATCGACGAACACCACATCGACCGGATTCACGCCGCGTCCTCCCCGCGCATCAGCTTGACCTCGAAGGCCGCCCCGGCGGCCGCATCCAGGACATCCAGCGCGCCGCCGAACTCGGCGACGATCTCCCGCGAGATGACCAGCCCCAATCCCACGCCCTGGGCGCGGGTCGTGTAGAACGGCGTGAACAGCCGCTCGCGCGCGGCCGGGTCGATCCCCGGGCCGTTGTCGGCGATCCTGACGCACACCTGGTCGTCCCCGGCATCCACCGACAGCGTGATCCGGGGCTGGGGGCGGCCCTCCAGCGCCTCCAGGGCGTTGTGCAGCAGGTTGACGAAGACCTGTTCCAGCCGCAGCGCGTCCGCCCGCACGCGGGGCGACGGCCCGCGGCGCCCGTCCTGCAGGCCGACCCCCAGGCGCTCGAGCCGCGGGCCCACCAGCATCAAGGCGCCCGCCAGCGCCGCATCGAGGTCGACCGGCTCGACATGCGCCGCCCGCTTGCGGGAAAAGGCCCGCAGCTCCTGGGTGATGCCGCCGATGCGCTCGGTCAGCCGGACGATGGCGGCGAGATTGTCGCGCACGCGGTCCAGTTGGCCGCGCCGCAGGAACTCGGCGGTATTGTCGGCATACGTGCGGATGGCGCCCACGGGCTGGTTGATCTCGTGCGCCACGCCGGCGGCCACCTGCCCCAGCAGCGACAGGCGGTTGGCCTGGACGAGCTCGTCCTGCATCTCGTGCAGGCGGGATTCCGTGCGGCGGTGCTCGTCCATCTCGGACTGGAGCCTGTCGTTCGCCGCGCGCAGCTCGCGCGTGCGCAGCCGCACCTCGGCCTCCAGCGCCTGGCGCGCCGCCGCCAGCCGCAGGGTCCGCCGGCGGCGCCGCGCCAGCGTCCAGGCGCCCAGCGCGGACAACAGCACGCCCAGCAGCGTCAAGACCCGGGCGGTCAGCGCGGCCTCGTCCAGCGCCGCCGACACCGGCCGCAGCAGGTGCAGGCGCCAGCCGGGCACGGCGGGCACCGCCAGTTCGACGGGCAGCAGCAGCGTGCCGGCGTCCAGCCCCGCCTGGGCGCCCGTCAGGCGCAGCAGTCCGTCCGGGCGCGCCGGGGCGCCGGGCGGCGGCGCCAGCGGCAGCGGATCCAGCGGCGCCGCGCCGAACTGCAGGCTCTCGCGCACCCGCGCGGCCTGCGCGGCCGACAGGGGACGGGCGACGTGGTAGTGCCAGTCCCCGGGGTACCCCAGCAGCACCACCTGGCGGGCGTCCGTCACGAACTGCGGCATGCCGCTGCGCGCCCAGGCCGACTCCAGGTCGTGAAAGCCCAGTTTCAGCACCACCACCCCCAGCGGGCCGTCCGCCCCGTCGACCCGCCGGGACAGGTACAGGCCGGGCTCATGGCTCACGGACCCCAGGGCGAAATGGGCCGCGTGGCCGAAGGTCAGCGCATCGCGGAAATACGGCCGGAAACGATAGTCGTGGCCGACGAAGGAATCGGGCTGGTTCCAGTTGCTCGAGGCCCAGGCGAGGCCGTCGGTGCGCATCACGTACAGCACCGCCGCCCCCAGGTCGAGGGCCAGGGACTCCAGCCGGCGGTTCAGGCGGTCCTGGCCGGCGGCGGAAGGCGCCCGCAGCGCCGACACCAGGGCCGTGTCCTGGGCGAGGATGCGCGGGATCGCGCGGAACTTGTCGAGCTTGTGGCCCAGCGCCGTCAGGCTGAGCTGGGCGGTCGCCCGCGCCTCGGACGCCAGGTCCCCCAGCGCCCGCTCGCGCGCCCAGTGTCCGGCGGCCCACAGCAAGACGGCGACGGCGAGCAATGCCGCGGCGCCCCAGGCAAGCGCCCGCGCCCGGCGGCCGGCCGGGCTGGCGCCGCCGGGCGGCGCGCCGCCCGCGCGATCTGCGGAGAAGGACATGGGTGAGGTCAGCTGTGTGATTTTCCGGACATTCTAACCCGCCGTTGGGCGGAAATTCGCACAAAATCTCAGTCAAGCTCCAGGCCGCCGGCACGGCGGCAGCCGGATTATTCTTTGCAATCATGGGCTTGTTCCGGTAGCGCCAATCTTTCGACAAGTTGGCACATCCATTGCTCATGGACTCTGCGGAGGGCTTGTACAAGACCCCGATTCTTCCAATACAAGGTCGATTCCGGCGGCATCCCGATGCCGCACCCGGCCACCGTCTGGAGACGCAGACCATGTTCGACATCCAAGGCAGCACCGCGCCCGCGAAAAAGCAGCGCTTCTATCAGATCCTGTACGTGCAGGTGGTTTTCGCCATCGCCGTGGGCATCCTGCTCGGGCACTTCTACCCATCCCTGGGCGAATCTATGAAACCGCTGGGCGACGGCTTCATCAAGCTGGTCAAGATGATCATCGCGCCGGTGATCTTCCTGACCGTGACCACGGGCATCGCCGCCATGAGCGACCTCAAGAAAGTGGGCCGCGTCACCGGCAAGGCCATGCTGTATTTCCTGACGTTCTCGACCCTGGCGCTGATCATCGGCATGGCGGTCAGCCACCTGGTCCAGCCCGGCGCGGGCATGCACATCGATCCGGCCACGCTGGACAACGGCGTCGTCGCGAGCTACGTGTCCAAGGCCCACGACACCACCATCGCCGGCTTCCTGATGAACATCATCCCGGCCACGATGTTCAGCCCCTTCGTGAGCGGCGACATCCTGCAGGTGCTTTTCGTGGCGGTGCTGGCGGGCATCGCCCTGGCCATCATCGGCGAGCGCGCCCGGCCCGTGGTCGACCTGCTCACCACCCTGGCCGCCCCGGTCTTCAAGATCGTCGAAATCCTGATGAAGGCCGCCCCCATCGGCGCCTTCGGCGCCATGGCCTTCACCATCGGCAAGTACGGCATCGAATCGGTCCTGAACTTGGCGATGCTGGTCGGCACCTTCTACGCCACGGCCGTGCTGTTCGTCGTGGTGGTGCTGGGCGCGGTGGCCCGCTACAACGGCTTTTCCATCCTGAAGCTGGTGCGCTACATCCGCGAGGAGCTGCTGCTGGTCCTGGGGACCAGTTCGTCCGAGGCCGCCCTGCCCACCCTCATGCAGAAGATGGAGCGCGCCGGCTGTTCGAAATCGGTGGTCGGCCTGGTGATCCCCACCGGCTATTCGTTCAACCTGGACGGCACCAACATCTACATGACGATGGCCGCGCTGTTCATCGCGCAGGCCTGCGACATCCCGCTGAGCCTGGGCGACCAGATCCTGCTGTTGCTGGTGGCCATGCTGAGTTCCAAGGGCGCGGCCGGCGTCACCGGCGCGGGCTTCATCACCCTGGCGGCAACCCTCTCGGTCGTCCCCTCGGTGCCGGTCGCCGGCATGGCCCTGATCCTGGGCGTGGACCGCTTCATGTCCGAATGCCGCGCGCTGACCAACCTGGTGGGCAACGCCACGGCGTCCATCGTGGTGGCGCGCTGGGAAGGCGAGCTGGACAAGCGCCAGCTGGATGCCGCCCTGGCGGGCGACACCCCGCTGGAGACCGACGCCCATGCCCAGCCGCTCCCCGGGATGGGCGCCGCCGACCAGGCCCAGGCCGCCTGAGCCCGGCCGGCCGGACGGGGCCGGCGTCCCGTCCGGATCAGAAGAAGCCCAGGGCCTCGGGGCTGTAGCTCACCAGCAGGCACTTGGTCTGCTGGTAGGCGTTCAGGGCCATCTTGTGCGTCTCGCGCCCGATGCCCGACTGCTTGTAGCCGCCGAAGGCCGCATGGGCGGGATACAGGTGATAGCAGTTGGTCCAGACCCGCCCCGCCTGGATCTGCCGGCCCACGCGGTAGGCCTGCGACCCGTCCCGCGTCCATACCCCGGCGCCCAGGCCGTAGTCCGTGTCGTTGGCGATCTGGATGGCCTCTTCCTCGTCCCGGAACGTCATCACCGAGGCCACAGGCCCGAAGATCTCTTCCTGGAACACCCGCATGCTGTTCTTGCCGAACAGCAGGGTGGGCTTCACGTAGAAGCCCTGGTCCAGGCCGGCGCCCGGCACGTTGCGCGCGCCGCCGGTTAGGCATTGCGCGCCCTCGTCGCGGCCGATGTCGATGTAGCCGAGGATCTTCTCCATCTGCGCCTGCGAGACCTGCGCGCCCAGCATGGTGGAGGCGTCCAGCGGGTGGCCGGTCTTCATGGATTCCACGCGCCGGATCGCGCGCTCGATGAAGGGCTCGTAAATGGATTCCTGCACCAGGATGCGCGACGGGCAGGTGCAGACCTCGCCCTGGTTCAGGGCGAACATGCTCAGGCCTTCCAGCGCCTTGTCCAGGAAGGCGTCGTCCCGGTCCATCACGTCGGCGAAGAAGATGTTGGGGCTCTTGCCGCCCAGCTCGACGGTGCTGGGAATCAGGTTGTCGGCGGCCGAATGCAGGATGTGCCTGCCGGTCGGCGTCGAGCCGGTGAAGGCGATCTTGGCGATGCGCTTGCTGGAGGCGAGCGCGGCGCCGGCCTCCTTGCCGAAACCGTTGACGATGTTGAGCACGCCCGGGGGCAGCAGGTCGCCCACGAGCTCCATCAGCACCAGGATGGAAGCGGGCGTCTGCTCGGCGGGCTTGAGCACCACGCAATTGCCGGCGGCGAGCGCGGGGCCGAGCTTCCAGGCCGCCATCAGCAGCGGGAAGTTCCAGGGGATGATCTGGCCCACAACGCCCATGGGCTCGTGGAAATGATAGGCCACCGTCGTCCTGTCGATCTCGGAGATCCCGCCTTCCTGGGCGCGGATGCAGCCGGCGAAATAGCGCAGGTGGTCGATGGCCAGCGGCAGGTCGGCGGCCATCGTCTCGCGCAGCGGCTTGCCGTTGTCGATGGTCTCGGCAACCGCCAGCAGGCGCAGGTTCTGCTCCATCCGGTCGGCGATGCGCAGCAGCACCCCGGCGCGCTCGGCCACCGAGGTTTCACCCCAGGCCCGCCGGGCGGCATGCGCGGCATCCAGAGCCGCGTCCACGTCGGCCGCATCCGAGCGAGGCACTTCGCAGAAGACCTGGCCGGTGATGGGCGAGAGATTGTCGAAATAGCGGCCGGCGGCGGGCGCCACCCAGCGCCCGCCGATGTAGTTCTCGTAATGCTTCTTGTAGGGAAAGCCGATGTCGATCCCGAAGTGCTTCAGATCGGTCATGTCCATGTCAGTCTCCTTGCGTCAGGATGCGCGCCCGGAGGGCCCGGGCGGCGGTTCCGCCGGCGCCCCATGCGCCGGCCTCCTCTCCCATTCAAAGCAAAAGCCATGCCAAGCACGGGGCGGATGGGCTTTCCTTGCGCCCCGCGCAATGGCATACTGATCGGAAATCTGGTTTGGAAACAGGGACTTGTCGCAAAGTGCGACAGTCGCCCCTGCATTGTGCGACGGTGCCGCTGCAATCTGCGCCACCCGGCTCGCGATTCGGACGGAGACGCCCATGCAGCACCTACCCCCGCTCGTCCTCTCCACCAGCCCCCGGCCCCGCGCGGCCGCCGGCATCCGCCAGTCCTGGCTGCGTTGCGCCGACCTGGACCCCCGTCTGCTGGCCGACCCCGATCCCATGCCCCTGGCCGACCTCAAGCTGCGGATCGAGGCGCACCGGCCCCTGCTGGGACACGCCGAGCCCAGCCTCTGCGCCCTGGGATCCCTGGCGGATTCCACCGGCAGCATCGTGGTGCTGGCCGACCCCAGCGGCCTGATCCTGCACGAACGCGGCAATCCTGCATTCCTGGACAAGGCGCAGCGCGTCGCCCTGCAGCCGGGCGTCAGCTGGGCCGAGTCGCGGCGCGGCACCAACGCCATCGGGACGGCGCTGCACGAAGGCCAGGCGGTCGCCGTCCACGGCGGGGAACACTTCCTGGCCCGCAACCGCATCCTCAGCTGCCATGCGGCGCCGGTCTTCTCCGCCCGCGGCGAGATCCTGGGCATCCTCGACCTGACGGGCCCGGCCGCCACCCTCTGCGACTACGCCCTGCCCCTGGTGCGGCGCCTGGCCCGGGGCATCGGCAACCGGCTGCTGAGCGACAGTCCGCTGCGGCGCATGGTCTTTCACGCCGGCGCGCAGGACGCCTCCGACGCCGAGCCGGCCATCCTGCTGCTCGATGACGAGGCGCGCATCGCCGGCGCCAACGAGGCCGCGCTGCAGGCGCTGGACGCCGGCTGGCAGCTGATCGGCACGCCGTGGTCGCAGTGGATCGACGGCGCGCTGCGCGACGGACCGGGGCAATGGCGCCGCCATGACGGCCGCCCGCTGGCCGGGCGCCTGGAGGCCCCCGCCCGTGCGGCCCGCCTCGCCGCCCGCTCCCGGCCTGCGCAGCAGCCGCCCAGGCCGGCGGACCCGCCCAGCCTGCCCGAGCCGGACGCCGCCCAGCGCACGCTGCTGCGGCACGGCATCCAGGCCATCGATGCCGGGCTGGCCGTGCTGCTGCACGGCGAAACCGGCACCGGCAAGGAGGTCCTGGCGCGCCACATCCACGCCCGCAGCGCCCGCCGCAACGGCGCCTTCATCGCCATCAACTGCGCGGCGCTGCCCGAGCACCTGATCGAATCCGAGCTGTTCGGCTACGAGGCGGGCGCCTTCACCGGCGCCCGGCGCGACGGCGCGCGCGGCCTGCTGCGCCAGGCGCACCAGGGCATCCTGTTCCTGGACGAGATCGGCGATATGCCCCTGGGCCTGCAGACCCGACTGCTGCGCGTGCTGCAAGAGCGCGAGGTCCAGCCGCTGGGCTCGGAAAAACGCTTTCCGCTGGACTTCGGCCTGATCAGCGCCAGCCACCAGGACCTGCAGGCGCTGGTGGCCCGCGGCCTGTTCCGCGCGGACCTCTACTACCGCCTGCAGGACATGCCGCTGGAACTCCCGCCGCTGCGCCAGCACCCCGACCTGGCGGGCTTCGTGGCCGGACAATACCGGCTGCTGGGCGGACGGATCCACCCCGACGCCGCGGCGGCGCTGGCCCGGCACGCCTGGCCGGGCAACTACCGGGAACTGCGCAGCGTCCTGCGGCGGCTGCGATGCCAGTACCCGGACCAGCCGGCCATCACCCCCGCCCTGCTGCCCGCCGGCCTGGCGGCCCCCCCGGCCCTGCCGGCGGACGCCGAGGCCGGCGCGCCACCGGCCGGCGGGCCGCACGACGCCGTTTCCCGCCGCATGCCCCAGCCCCCGGCCCCGGATACCGCCGCCGTCCGCCTGCGGGACCTCGAACAGGCCGCCATGCGCCAGGCGCTGCAAGACTGCGGCGGCAACGTCAGCCAGGCGGCGCGCCGCCTGGGCGTGCACCGCAGCACCCTGTATCGCAAGCTGAAATGAACGGGGCCGCCCGAAGGCGGCCCCGTCCGTCGCGGCGCTGACTGCCGCAGACCTTGCCTACTTACTGGCCTTCCAGGAAGCTCTTGAGCTTGTCCGCGCGGCTGGGATGGCGCAGCTTGCGCAGCGCCTTGGCCTCGATCTGCCGGATGCGCTCGCGCGTGACGTCGAACTGCTTGCCGACTTCCTCGAGGGTCTGGTCGGTGCTCATCTCGATGCCGAAGCGCATGCGCAGGACCTTGGCCTCGCGCGGGGTCAGGGAATCCAGGACCTCCTTGACCACGTCGCGCATGGAGCCGTGCAGCGCCGAATCGGAAGGCGAGACGGTGCCCGTGTCCTCGATGAAGTCGCCCAGGTGGGAATCGTCATCGTCGCCGATGGGCGTTTCCATGGAAATGGGTTCCTTGGCGATCTTGAGGATCTTGCGGACCTTGTCCTCCGGCATGTCCATCTTCTGGGCCAGCGTGGCGGGATCGGGCTCGGCGCCGGTTTCCTGCAGGATCTGGCGGTTGATCCGGTTCATCTTGTTGATCGTCTCGATCATGTGCACCGGGATCCGGATGGTGCGCGCCTGGTCGGCAATCGAACGCGTGATGGCCTGACGGATCCACCAGGTCGCGTAGGTGGAGAACTTGTAGCCGCGCCGGTATTCGAACTTGTCCACCGCCTTCATCAGGCCGATGTTGCCTTCCTGGATCAGGTCCAGGAACTGCAGGCCGCGGTTGGTGTATTTCTTGGCGATGGAAATCACCAGACGCAGGTTGGCTTCGACCATTTCCTTCTTGGCGCGGCGCGCCTTGGCCTCGCCGATCGACATCGCGCGGTTGATTTCCTTGATGTCGGTGAGCGGCAGGTACAGCGCGCGCTCGATTTCGGTGAGCTTCTGCTGCTCGAGCA
>DASSTS010000005.1:0-6445 GCA_035707805.1 Castellaniella sp.
TTCACGCTGACCGCCCGGGCGGAAAACCATCTGCATGGGCGCACGGACCTGAAAGACACGATCCGCCGCCTGCAGGCCTACCAAGAGGCCGGGGCCGATGTGCTGTATGCGCCGGGGCTGCGGACCCGGGAGGAGATCGCCGAGGTCGCGCGCTCGGTGGACCGGCCGGTCAACGTGCTGATGGGGGCGCAGGGATTGAATCTCTCGCGAGACGATCTGTCGGACCTGGGCGTGAAGAGGATCAGCGTGGGCAGCGCGCTCAGCCGCGCGGCGCTGGGGGCGTTCCTGCGCGCCGGCCGCGAGATGCTGGAGCACGGGACGTTCACGTTCGGGAAAGATGCCGTCAGCTACGCGGATATCGCGCAGCTGCTGGAAAAGCGCTGACTACCCCTTCAACACCGCCGCATGAAACGCCACATGATCGCCGATGAAGCTGGCGATGGTGTAATAGCTGTGGTCATGTCCGTCATGCCTGCGCAGGGTCAGCGGGTACCCGGCTTCGCGGCAGGCGGCCTCCAGCAATTCGGGGCGCAATTGCCCTTCCAGGAACTCGTCGCCAAGCCCCTGGTCCACCAGTAGCGGCAAGCGCTCGGCATCGGCGGACAGCGAACGGATCAGCTCGACCGCATCCCACTGCGCCCAGGCGGAAGGATCATCCCCCAGATAGGCGGCAAAAGCCTTTTGCCCCCAAGGCACCTGGGAAGGTGCGACGATGGGCGCAAAGGCGGACACGCTGCGATAGCGGCCGGGATTGCGCAGAGCTGTGACCAGGGCGCCATGACCGCCCATGGAATGGCCCGAAATGCTGCGCGCGCCGGAAGCCGGAAAATGCCGTTCGATCAGCGCGGGCAATTCCTGGGCCACGTAGTCCTGCATGCGGTAATGCGCGGACCAGGGGGCCTGGGTGGCGTTCAGGTAAAAGCCCGCGCCCTGGCCCAGGTCATAGGCAAGGTCGTCGGCCACGCCCTCGCCGCGCGGGCTGGTGTCCGGGGCGACCACGATCAGATTGTGCAGGGCGGCGTAGGCCTGGGCGCCGGCCTTGGTGATGAAATTCTGTTCGGTGCAGGTCAGGCCGGACAGCCAGTACAGCACGGGGCAGGGCTCGCCGCGCACGGCGGCGGCCGGCAGGTAGACGCCAAAACGCATGGCGCAGTTCAACACGTCGGATTCATGTCGCCAGACCTCTTGGCGGCCCCCGAAGCTGGTGTGGCGCTCAGTGATTTTCATAATGCACCACCGAGCGGATCGACTTGCCCTCATGCATCAGGTCGAAGGCCTCGTTGATCCCGTCCAGCCCCATGGTGTGGGTGACGAAGGGCGCCAGATCGATGTCGCCGCGCATGGCCTCCTGCACCATGCCGGGCAGTTGCGAGCGGCCCTTGACGCCGCCAAAGGCCGTGCCGCGCCAGGATCGGCCGGTCACCAGCTGGAAGGGCCGCGTGGAGATCTCCTGCCCCGCGCCGGCCACGCCGATGATGATGGACTGGCCCCAGCCGCGGTGGGCGCATTCCAGCGCGGCGCGCATGACGTTGACGTTGCCGATGCACTCGAAGCTGTGGTCCACGCCCCAGCCGGTCATGCCGACGATGACCTGCTGGACGGGCTCGTCGTGATCCTTGGGATTGACGCAGTCGGTGGCGCCGAAGACCTTGGCGAGCGCGAATTTGTCGGGGTTGGTGTCTACGGCGATGATGCGCCCGGCGCC
Organism: Castellaniella sp.; assembly: GCA_035707805.1. Classification (GTDB taxonomy): domain Bacteria; phylum Pseudomonadota; class Gammaproteobacteria; order Burkholderiales; family Burkholderiaceae_B; genus Castellaniella. The sequence goes on from DASSTS010000005.1 coordinate 1,706, forward strand.
CGCCTGGCGCGCGCCCTGGACCACGGCCAGGCCGATGCCGCCCAGGCCGAACACGGCCACGGTGTCGCCGGGCTGGACCTTGGCGGTGTTGCGCACGGCGCCGATGCCGGTGGTCACGCCGCAGCCCAGCAGGCAGACCTGCTCGGGGTTGGCCTGCGGATCGATCTTGGCCAGCGAGACCTCGGCCACCACGGTGTATTCGCTGAAGGTCGAGCAGCCCATGTAGTGGTAGATCGGCTGGCCCTGATAGGAAAACCGGGTGGTGCCGTCGGGCATCACGCCCTTGCCCTGGGTGGCGCGCACGGCCACGCACAGATTGGTCTTGCCGGATTTGCAGAACAGGCATTCGCCGCACTCGGCGGTGTACAGGGGGATGACGTGGTCGCCGGGGGCTACGCTGGTGACGCCCTCGCCGACCTCCACGACCACGCCCGCGCCTTCGTGGCCGAGCACGGCAGGAAACACGCCCTCGGGGTCGTCGCCGCTCAGCGTGAAGGCGTCAGTGTGGCAGACGCCGGTATGGGTGATCCTGACCAGGACCTCGCCCTTGCGGGGCGGTTCGACGTCGATCTCGACGATCTGCAGGGGCTTTCCGGCCTCGAAGGCCACGGCGGCGCGGGATTTCATCAATAAGGCTCCAATCCGGTCTGATTCAACGGGGTTCAGGGCCGATTATGGACAGAACCTCGCGGGAACACAAACCGGGCGGGCCGCCCGCCGTCGCGGGGACGGGGATGCGCCTTGCCTCAGAAAACCTCGAACAGTCCCGCCGCCCCCATGCCGCCGCCGATGCACATGGTGGTCACGGCGTATTTCACGCCGCGCCGCCGGCCCTCCAGCAGGATGTGGCCCGCCAGGCGCGCGCCGGTCATGCCGAAGGGGTGCCCGATGGAAATGGCGCCGCCATTGACGTTCATCCGCTCCAGGGGGATGCCCAGCGTGCGCTGGCAATACAGGGCCTGCGAGGCGAAGGCCTCGTTCAGTTCCCACAGGCCGATGTCGTCCATCGTCAGGCCATGGCGTTCGAGCAGGCGGGGCACGGCGAAGACCGGCCCGATGCCCATCTCGTCGGGCTCGCAGCCGGCCACGGCCAGGCCGCGAAAGGCGCCCAGGGGCGCCAGGCCCAGGCGCTCGGCCTCCCGGGCCTCGACCAGCACGCAGGCCGACGCGCCGTCGGACAGCTGGGACGCATTGCCGGCTGTGACGCACTGGTCCGAGCCCATGACGGGCGCCAGCTGCGCCAGGCTGTCGACCGTCGTGCCGGGACGATTGCAGGTGTCGCGGTCGACCGTGACCCCGACCTGCGACACCGCGCCGGTTTCCTTGTCCTTGACGGCCATGGTGGTCGCGCAGGACACGATCTCGTCCCGGAACACGCCCTCGGCCTGCGCCCGGGCGGTGCGCCGCTGGCTCTCGGCGGCAAAGCGGTCCTGGTCCTCGCGCGTGATGCCATAGCGCCGCGCGACGATGTCGGCCGTCTGGATCATGGACAGGTACAGTTCCGGCTTGTGCTCGGCGATCCACGGATCGATGCCCGTCGAGCCGGCATCCGTTGCGCTGCGCCCCTGGATCTGCGAGCAGCTCTCCACGCCGCCCGCGATCATGGCCGGCACGCCCTCCAGCACGATGCGCCCCGCCGCCATGGCGATGGCCTGCAGGCCGGAGGCGCAGAAGCGGTTGACGGTGGCGCCCGCCACGGTGACGGGCAGCCCGGCCCGCACGACGGTCTGGCGCGCGACGTTGCGCCCGGTCGTGCCCTCGGGATAGCCGCAGCCCAGGATCAGGTCCTCGATCCGGGCGGGATCCACGCCCGACCGCTCGACGGCCGCTCGCACGGCGAACGCCGCCAGGGTGGGGCCCGGCGTGATGTTGAATTCTCCCCGGTGCGCCTTGGTCAGCGGCGTCCGGGCCGTCGAGACGATGACGGCTTCTCGCATGGTGTGTCTCCTCAGCCTTGTCCCGGCCGGTTCAGGTCATTGAAACGTCCGCCCCGCCGCGCCAGCTCGACGAGCAGCGGCGAAGGCTTCCAGAAATGCGGGTCTTCCGCGGCAAAGGCGCGGATGTCGGTCAGGATCGCGTCCAGCCCGACGTGGTCGGCATAGTGCATGGGCCCGCCGCGATGGCGCGGAAAACCGTAGCCGAAGAGCATCGCCACGTCCACATCCAGCGGCCGCAGGGCGATGCCCTGGTGCACGACGTCGGCGCCCTCGTTCACCATGGCGGCCAGGTAGCGGCGCCGGATCTCGTCCTCGGTGAACACGCGCGGGACGGCGCCCATCTTGCGCCGTTCCTCGTCGACGATGGCCAGGACCTCGGGGTCTTCCTGGCCGACGCGGCTGCTCTCGGGATACCGGTACCAGCCCCGGCCGGTCTTCTGTCCGAACCACCCGCGCTCGCACAGGCGGTCGGCGACCGGGACGTAGCGCCGCCGCGGGTCGCGCGTGGCGGCCCGCCGCTTGCGCGTGGCCCAGCCGATGTCGCCGCCGGCCAGGTCGGTGACCTGGAATGGGCCCATGGGAAAGCCGAATCCGCGCACCGCCCGGTCGATCTCGTAGGGCGAGGCGCCGTCGGCCAGCAGGTAGTCCGCCGCCTGGCGGTAGACCGCCAGGATGCGATTGCCGATGAAGCCGTCGCACACGCCCGCGCGCACGGCGATCTTGCCCAGCCGGCGCGCCAGGGCGAAGCCCGTGGCGACGACGTCGTCGGCCACCCGCGCCGGCACGACGATCTCCAGCAGCTTCATGATGTTGGCCGGGGAAAAGAAGTGCAGTCCGATGACGTCCTGCGGCCGGGACACCGTGGCCGCCAGTTGGTCGATGTCCAGGTAGGACGTGTTGGTCGCCAGCACCGCGCCGGGCTTGCAGACCCGGTCCAGTTCGGCAAAGACGGCGGCCTTGACGGCCATGTCCTCGAACACGGCCTCGACCACCAGGTCCACGTCCGCCAGGGCCTGGTATGCGGTGGCGCCGGTCCACCGCCCCAGCCGGCGATCGCGTTCGGCGGCATCCAGGCGGCCGCGCCCGACCAGGCTGTCATAGACCTTGGCGACGTTGGCGCGGCCGCGCTCCAGGCTGGCCGCATCGCGTTCGATCATCGTCACCGGCAGGCCGGCATCCAGCATGGCGACGGCAATGCCCGCCCCCATGGTGCCCCCGCCCACGATTCCCACCCGTTCGATGGCACGGGGCTGCGCGCGGCCCGATTCCGGGACCTTGGCCGCCTCGCGCTCGGCGAAGAAGGCATGGACCAAGGCCTGGCGCTGCGGGGTGTCCAGGCATTCCATGAAATAGCGGCGCTCGGCGCGCAGGCCCTCGTCGAAGGGCTGGTCCAGCGCGGCCTCGATGGCATCGATGATGCGTGCCGGTGAAAACAGTCCCCGATGCTTCGTATCCAGCGCGGCGCGGGCCGCCTGGATCGCCTGCCGGGCGGCGGGGACGGCCTCGGGGGCGATCCGCCGCTCTCGCGTCGGACGGGCCGGCGCCCCGGATGCCAGCAATTCCCGGACGTAGGCCAGGCCGGCCGGCTCAGGATCGGTGGCCTCGGCCAACCGGTCCACCAGCCCCGCGGCCAGAGCCTGGGAGGCTCCGATGGGCTTGCCGTCCAGCATCAGGGCCAGGGCGGCCTCGACCCCCATCAGCCGCGGGGCGCGCTGCGTGCCGCCGGCGCCAGGCAACAGGCCCAGGGTGACTTCCGGCAGGGCGAATCGGGCCTGGGGCAGCGCCAGCCGGTAATGGGCCGCCAGCGCGATCTCCAGGCCGCCGCCCAAGGCCGAGCCCTGGACGACCGCCACCACCGGCTTGGCGCAGGCTTCGATGCGGTTGCAGACGTCCGGCAGCAGCGGCGCCTGGGGCGGCCGGCCGAATTCCCGGATGTCGGCGCCTGCGATGAAATGGCGGCCGGCGCCCAGCAACAGCACGGCCTCGATCTCCGGATCCCGGTCGGCAGCCTCGACGGCCGCCATCAGCCCGCGGCGCACCTCCACCCCCAGCGCATTGACGGGCGGCGCATCGATCGTCACGACCGCCACGGGGCCTTCGCGACGGGTGGTGACGACATCTCGGGTGGGGCTGGCTTGGGGGGCGGCCATTCGGAGTCTCCGGATTTCAGATTTCGCGCACGCACGTCGGCGTGTCAGGGACTTATTCTTTCATCGATCAATGGGCTTTACAATTCCATAGTTCATTGACACACTGTCAAAAAATATTTGACATCAACCATGAATCCCCTGTCCCTGAACGCGGAATCCCTGGTGTTCCTGGCGGACATCCTGGATGCCGGCAACCTCAGCGCCGCCGCCCGCCGCTTGAAAATGACCCGGGCCAACGTCAGCTATCACCTCAACCGTCTGGAACAGTCGCTGGGACAGCAACTGGTGCGCCGCACGACCCGGCGCACCGAGGCCACGGAAGCCGGCCTGCGGCTCTACGAGCACGGTTGCCGCATCCGCACCGAACTGGCCATGGCCCAGGACTCCGTGAGCGAACTGGGGCACGAGCTGCGCGGACGGTTGCGCCTGAGCATCCCCAGCGGCTTCGGCCTGACCGTGATGGGCCCCTGGCTGCTGGACTTCAAGCGCCAGTATCCCGGCATCGTGCTGGACGTCACGTTCGAGAATCAGCTGCCGGACCTGCTGCGCGACGAAACGGACATTTCCGTGCGGGTCATGTCCCGGCCTCCGCAGAACCTGGTGGCCCGTTCGCTGGGGCCGGTGCGCCACGTGGCCTGCGCGGCGCAAGCCTG
>DASSTS010000006.1:0-14152 GCA_035707805.1 Castellaniella sp.
GAAATGGTGCTGCCGGGCGACAACGTCTCGATGACGGTGAACCTGATCGCCCCGATCGCCATGGAAGAAGGCCTGCGCTTTGCCATCCGCGAAGGCGGCCGTACCGTGGGCGCCGGCGTCGTCGCCAAAATCATCAAGTAATTGATGCGCTGGCGGGGGCGCCGCCCCCGCCTGGACTCGTTCTTTAGGGATACCCATGAAAAGCCAGAAAATCCGCATCCGCCTGAAGGCGTTTGACTACAAGCTGATCGATCAGTCGGCTGCCGAGATCGTCGACACGGCCAAGCGCACCGGTGCCGTGGTTCGTGGCCCCGTGCCGCTGCCCACGCGGATCCGCCGCTACGACGTGCTGCGTTCCCCGCACGTCAACAAGACGTCGCGCGACCAGTTCGAAATGCGCACGCACCAGCGCCTGATGGACATCGTCGATCCGACCGACAAGACCGTGGACGCCCTGATGCGTCTCGATCTGCCGGCCGGCGTGGACGTCGAGATCGCGCTGCAGTGATCCGGACCGGCGCCCGGTTCCGGGCGCTGTCCGCAAGCCGCCCTGTCATCTAGGCAGGGCGGCTTTTTCATGCTAGAATGCTTAGCTTCGCCATCTATTTTTATGGATGGCGATCGGCCGCACGGTCTGCAGTGTGCGGCCACGCCGTCCTTTCGGGCGGTGCTCGAGCCCCGGCCAATCGTAGTCGGGATTTAAGCTGAAGGGTTTCAATACCCCGGAGAAAACAATGTCGAATTCGACACCTACGCCCGCGGCCTGGCGCCTCGGGCTCGTGGGGCGCAAGGTTGGCATGACCCGCATCTTTACCGAGGAAGGCGATTCCATCCCGGTCACGGTGCTGGACGTGTCCAATAACCGCGTCGCCCAGGTCAAGACGCCTGAAGTCGACGGCTATGCTGCGGTCCAGCTGGCATACGGCACCCGCCGCGCCTCGCGTGTGACCAAGGCCGAGGCCGGCCACTACGCCAAGGCCGGCATCGAAGCCGGCTCCACCCTCAAGGAATTCCGTCTGGATCCCGCCCGCGCCGCCGAATTCACGGCCGGCGCCGTCGTGGCCGTGGAATCCGTGTTCGAGGTCGGCCAGCAGGTCGACGTCACCGGCACCACCATCGGCAAGGGCTTTGCCGGCACGATCAAGCGCCACCACTTCGGTTCGCAGCGCGCCTCGCACGGCAACTCGCGTTCGCACCGCGTGCCCGGCTCGATCGGCCAGGCGCAGGATCCCGGCCGCATCTTCCCGGGCAAGAAAATGTCCGGTCACCTGGGTGACGTGACCCGCACCGTCCAGAACCTGGACGTCGTGCGCGTGGACGTCGAGCGCGGCCTGCTGCTGGTCAAGGGCGCCGTCCCGGGCCACAAGAACGCCGACATCGTCGTGCGCCCGGCCGTCAAGGCCGCGCCCAAGAAAGGAGCCTAATCATGGAACTCAAGCTCCTGAACGATCAGGGTCAATCCTCGGCCACCATCGCCGGTGCCGATGACATCTTCGGTCGCGAATTCAACGAAGCTCTGGTACACCAGATCGTCGTGGCCTACCAGGCCAACGCGCGCATGGGCAACCGCGCGCAAAAGAATCGCGAGACCGTCAAGCACTCCACCAAAAAGCCCTGGCGCCAGAAAGGCACCGGCCGCGCCCGTTCCGGGATGACTTCCTCGCCGATCTGGCGTGGGGGTGGCCGCGCGTTCCCGAACTCGCCGGACGAAAACTTCAGCCACAAGGTCAACAAGAAGATGTACCGCGCCGGTCTGCGCGCCATCTTCTCGCAGCTGGTCCGCGAAGACCGCCTGGCCGTGGTGGAAAGCTTCACCCTCGAAGCGCCCAAGACCAAGCTTGCCGCAACCAAGCTCAAGGATCTGGGCATCGCCGAGTCCGTCCTGATCATCACTGATGCCCTGGACGAAAACGTCTACCTCGCGACGCGCAACCTGCCCAACGTGGCGGTGATTGAAACGCGCTACGCCGATCCGCTGTCCCTGATCCACTACAAGAAAGTGCTGATCACCAAGCCGGCGATCGCCCAACTCGAGGAGTTGCTGGGATGAATGCCGAACGTCTGATGCAAGTCATTCTGGCGCCCGTGGTCACCGAAAAAGCCACGATGGTCGCCGAAAAGAACAACCAGGTCGCTTTCCGCGTCGTGGCCGACGCCACCAAGCCCGAGATCAAGGCCGCCGTCGAGCTGCTGTTCAAGGTCGAGGTCGATTCCGTGCAGGTTGCCAACCGCAAGGGCAAGGAAAAGCGTTTCGGCCGTTTCATCGGTCGTCGCCGCAACGAGCGCAAGGCCTATGTGTCCCTCAAGGCCGGCCAGGAAATCGACTTTACGGAGGTGAACTAAATGCCGCTGATCAAAGTCAAACCCACGTCCGCCGGCCGCCGGGGCATGATCAAGGTCGTGCACCCCGAGCTGCACAAGGGCCCTGGCTACGCCCCGCTGCTGGAATCCCAGTCGCGCGGTTCCGGCCGTAACAACAACGGTCACATCACGGTGCGCCACCGTGGCGGTGGTCACAAGCAGCACTATCGCGTCGTCGATTTCCGCCGCAACAAGGACGGCATCGTCGCCCGCGTCGAGCGCCTGGAATACGACCCGAACCGCACGGCCCACCTGGCCCTGCTGTGCTACGCCGATGGCGAGCGCCGCTACATCATCGCGCCGCGCGGCCTCGAGGTCGGCGCCACGGTCGTGTCGGGCAGCGATGCTCCGATCCGTTCCGGCAACACCCTGCCGATCCGCGCCATCCCGGTCGGTTCGACGATCCACTGCATCGAGATGCAGCCGGGCAAGGGCGCCCAGATCGCCCGTTCGGCCGGCGCCTCCGCCGTGCTGCTGGCCCGCGAAGGCGTTTACGCCCAGGTCCGCCTGCGTTCCGGCGAAGTCCGCCGCGTGCACATCGACTGCCGCGCCACCATCGGCGAAGTCGGCAACGGCGACCACAGCCTGCGCCAGATTGGCAAGGCCGGCGCAGTGCGCTGGCGCGGCGTGCGTCCGACCGTTCGTGGCGTTGCCATGAACCCGGTGGATCACCCGCACGGTGGTGGTGAAGGCCGCACCGGCGAAGGCCGCGAACCCGTCAGCCCGTGGGGGACTCCCACCAAGGGCTACCGGACCCGTCGTAACAAGCGCACAGACAACATGATTGTCTCGCGCCGCAAGCGCAAATAAGGGGCGAACACTATGTCACGTTCGATCAAGAAAGGCCCGTTCGTCGATGCGCATCTGATCAAGAAGGTCGATGCCGCCGTCGGGGGCAAAGAAAAGAAGCCGATCAAGACCTGGTCGCGTCGTTCCACCATCCTGCCCGAATTCATCGGGCTGACCATTGCCGTGCACAACGGCCGCCAGCACGTTCCCGTGTACATCAACGAGAACATGGTCGGTCACAAGCTCGGTGAATTTGCCCTGACGCGCACCTTCAAGGGTCACGCGGCGGACAAGAAGGCCAAGAGGTAAGCCATGGAAACCACCGCAATCATTCGCGGCGTCCATATTTCCGCCCAGAAGACCCGCCTGGTGGCGGATCTGATCCGCGGAAAGTCCGTGGCGCACGCGCTCAACATCCTGACGTTCAGCCCCAAGAAGGCCGCCGGCATCCTGAAAAAGGCGCTGGAATCGGCCATCGCCAATGCCGAGCACAACGACGGGGCCGACATCGACGAACTGAAGGTCACCACCATCTACGTCGACAAAGCCCAGTCGATGAAGCGTTTCTCCGCCCGCGCCAAGGGCCGTGGCAACCGCATCGAAAAGCAGACCTGCCACATCGTGGTCAAGGTCGGGGCCTAAGGAGTCGCAATGGGACAGAAAATCCACCCGATCGGTTTCCGCCTGGCGGTCAACCATAACTGGACTTCTCGCTGGTACGCGAACGACAAGGTCTACGGCAAGATGCTGGCCGAAGACATTCGTGTGCGCGAATACCTGAAGAAGAAACTCAAATCCGCTTCCGTGGGCCGGGTCATCATCGAACGCCCCGCCAAGAACGCCCGCATCACCATCTACTCGGCCCGCCCGGGCGTGGTGATCGGCCGTCGCGGCGAGGACATCGAGACGCTGAAGGCCGACCTGCAGCGCCTGATGGGCGTGCCCGTGCACGTCAACATCGAGGAAATCCGCAAGCCGGAGACCGACGCTCAGCTGATCGCCGACTCGATCGCCCAGCAGCTCGAAAAGCGCATCATGTTCCGCCGCGCGATGAAGCGCGCCATGCAGAACGCCATGCGTCTGGGCGCCCAGGGCATCAAGATCATGTCGTCGGGCCGCCTGAACGGCATCGAGATCGCCCGTACCGAGTGGTACCGCGAAGGCCGTGTGCCCCTGCACACGCTGCGCGCCCACATCGACTACGGCACGTCCGAAGCCCAGACGACCTACGGCATCATCGGCATCAAGGTCTGGGTCTACAAGGGCGACATGCTGCCCAACGGCGACTTCCCCGTGGAAACCGCCTCCGCCCCGCGCGATGAAGAACGCCGTCCGCGCCGCGCTCCGCGTGGCGACCGTCCGGGACGCCCCGGCGGGCGTGGCCGCGGCCCGCGCCGCGACGCTGCCTCGGCGGCGCCGGCGCCTGAAGGAGAATAACGATCATGCTGTCACCCTCTCGCAGGAAATACCGCAAAGAGCAGAAGGGCCGCAACACCGGCCTGGCCACGCGCGGCACCAATGTGTCCTTTGGCGAATTCGGCCTGAAGGCCACGGACCGCGGCCGTCTGACGGCCCGCCAGATCGAGGCCGCCCGTCGCGCCATCAACCGCCACATCAAGCGTGGCGGCCGTATCTGGATCCGGATCTTCCCGGACAAGCCCATTTCCCAGAAGCCCGCCGAAGTCCGGATGGGTAACGGGAAGGGGAACCCGGAATACTGGGTCGCCGAAATTCAACCCGGCAAGGTGCTGTACGAAATGGAAGGCGTGTCCGAGGAAGTCGCGCGCGAAGCATTCCGCCTGGCCGCCGCCAAGCTGCCCCTGCGCACGACCTTCGTGTCGCGTCGCGTGGGCGCCTAAGGGGTAAACATATGAAAGCCAGTGAACTGCGCGAAAAAGACGCCGCCGGGCTCCAGACCGAGCTCGAGAGCCTGCTGAAGGCACAATTCAACCTGCGCATGCAGCGTGCCACCCAGCAGCTTTCCAACACCAGCCAGTTGGGCAAGGTGCGTCGCGACATCGCGCGCATCCGCACCATCATGACTGAGAACGCAGGAAAGTAACATGACTACCGACACCCAAAAAGACACCGCCAAGCGTCAGCGTACGCTGGTCGGCAAGGTCGTCAGCAACAAGATGGACAAGACCGTCGTGGTCAGCGTCCAGACCCGCGTGAAGCACCCCGTCCTGGGCAAGTTCGTCAACCGCACCGCCAAGTACAAGGCGCATGACGAATCCAACCAGTACAACGAGGGCGATACCGTGGAAATCGCCGAAGGCCGGCCCATCTCCAAGTCCAAGTCCTGGACGGTGGTGCGCCTGCTCGAGGCCGTGCGCATCATCTGATGATGCGCGCCGGCGGTCCTTCGGGTCCCGCCGGCGGCTTCCGGCATCCGCCGTACGACAGGCCCCGCTTTGGCGGGGCCTGTGCATTTCCGGCTGTCGTCCCGCGGCCGCCCGCCCGCCAGCGGCGTAGCGCGCCGAGGCGGGGCCGCGGGCTTCCGGTAAGATGATGCCTGACAAAAACCAAGGGAGACCCCCATGAAGACATTGCGATCACTGGGAGCGCTGGCCCTGCTGTGCGCCGGCGGCCTGTTCCTGCAGCCGGTCCACGCGGCCGACACCTGGCCCGCCAAGGCCATCCGCATCCTGGTGCCTTTCGGCCCGGGCTCCACCCCCGACACCATGGCCCGCATGACGGCCGACCGCATCGGCCCCAAGCTGGGCGTTCCGGTGGTGGTCGAGAACAAGGCGGGCGCGGGCGGCAACATCGGCACCGCGGCCATGGCCAAGGCGGACCCGGACGGCTATACCTTCGGGATCACGATCTCGGGGCCGCTCGCCGCCAATACCGTGCTGTTCCCGAATCTTCCGTACAAGCCGCAGCAGGACCTGGATTTCCTGACCATCGCGGCCACGCAGCCCAGCGTGCTGGTGGTCTCGCCCTCGCTGCAGGTCAAGGACGTCGCGGGCCTGCTCAAGGCCCTGCGCGAGCATCCCGGCGAATACAACTACGGTTCGATGGGCGTGGGCAGCATCTCGCACCTGGCCATGGCGGCCCTGGCCGCGACCAGCGGCACCGACATCGTCCACGTGCCGTATTCCACGTCCGCCAAGGTCGTGACCTCGATCCTGTCGGGCGAGACCCAGATGGGCATCCTGCCGGCCGCAGCCGTGGTAGAGCAGGCCAAGGCCGGCAAGATCGTCGCGCTGGCCGTCGCGACCGCCAAGCGCTCCGCCATCCTGCCGGCTCTCCCGACTCTCGCCGAGGCCGGCGTTCCGGGCATCGAGGCCGATGCCTGGATGGGCTTCGTGGCGCCGCACGGCACGCCGCAGGCCATCGAGGACCGCTTCACCCAGGAAGTCGTCCAGATGCTCAAGGACCCGGCAGTGGTCAAGCAGCTGGCCAGCCTCCACGAAGAGCCGGTCGCCAGCACGCCCGCCGAAATGCGGGCCGTGGTGCAGGGCGACCTGGACCGGTGGACGCCCGTGATCAAGGCCAACAACATCCGCTTTGACGACTGAGGCTCCGGCATGAGGCGCGCGACCCTCGCCGTCTCCGGCGCATCATGAGCCGGATGATCCGCAACCAGCCCGATTTCTGGGCCGGCGTGCTGTTCATCGCCGCCGGCCTGGCCTTCGCGCTGGGGGCGCAGCACTATCCCATGGGCCGCGCCGCGCGCATGGGGCCGGCCTATTTTCCCACCCTGCTGGGCATCTGCCTGGTCCTGCTCGGCGCCGCGCTGGCATGGCAGGCCTGCCGCCGCGGCGCGTCCGTCGAGCCGGTGCGCCGTCCCGACTGGCGGGTGGCCGGCGTCGTGCTGGGCGCCGTCTGCCTGTTCGCCATCGCCTTGCCCCTGCTCGGCGTGCTGCCGGCGGTCTTCGTCCTGGTCTTCGTCGGCAGCATGGCGGGCCATGACTTCGACTGGCGGGTCGCCGCCCTGGTGGGCCTGGGCATGATCGCCTTCGTCTGGCTGGTCTTCATCCAGGGCCTGGGCCTGGTGTTCCCGGCCGGAATTTTCGGATAAGCATCGCCATGGAATGGCTCGATCACCTGGCGCTGGGCCTGTCCGTCGCGCTGAACCTCCAGAACCTCGGCTACTGCCTGCTGGGCTGTCTGCTCGGCACGCTGATCGGCGTGCTGCCCGGCATCGGCCCCGTGCCGACCATCGCCATGCTGCTGCCCATCACCTACGTGCTGCCGCCCGAGGCGGGGCTCATCATGCTGGCGGGCATCTACTACGGCGCCCAGTACGGCGGCTCCACCACCGCCATCCTGGTGGCCCTGCCGGGCGAGACCTCCTCGGTGGTCTCGGTGCTGGACGGCTACCAGATGGCGCGCGCCGGCCGGGCCGGCGCGGCGCTGGCGATCGCCGCGCTGGGCTCGTTCTTCGCCGGCTGCGTGGCCACCGTGCTGCTGGCCGCTTTCGCGCCCGTGCTGGCGCAGATCGCCTTCCGGTTCGGTCCGGCGGAATACTTCTCCCTCATGGTGCTGGGCCTGCTGGCGGCCGTGGTGATGGCATCAGGTTCGCTGTTGAAGGCCGTGGCCATGACCATCCTGGGGCTGGCCCTGGGCATGATCGGCACGGACGTCAATTCCGGCATGCCGCGGTTCGACCTCGGGTTCCTCAAGCTGCAGGACGGCCTGGACTTCGCCGTGGTGGCCATGGGGATCTTCGGCCTGGCCGAGATCATGGCCAATCTCGAGCAGCGCGAACGGCGCGTCCGCATCACGGACAAGGTCGGCTCGCTGTATCCCAACCGCCGCGAATTCCGGGAATCCTGGCCCGCCAGCGTGCGCGGCACCCTGCTGGGCTCGGTCCTGGGCATCCTGCCCGGCGGCGGAGCGGTGCTGTCGTCCTTTGCGTCCTACACCCTGGAAAAGAAGCTCGCGCGCGAACCCGGACGCTTCGGCCACGGCCATCCGGCGGGCCTGGCCGGGCCCGAATCCGCCAACAACGCCGCCGCCCAGACGTCCTTCATCCCGCTGCTGACCCTGGGCATTCCCGGCAATGCGGTGACGGCGCTGATGCTGGGCGCCATGATCATCCATGACGTGCAGCCAGGGCCGCGGGTCATGACGGCGCACCCGGAGGTCTTCTGGGGCCTGGTCGTCTCGATGTGGGTGGGCAACCTGATGCTGGTCGTCCTGAACCTGCCGCTGATCGGCATCTGGGTGAAGCTCCTGAAACTCCCGTACCGTGTGCTGTTCCCCGCGATCCTGGTGTTCTGCGCCATCGGCGTCTATTCCCTGGACAACAGCCTGTTCGATGTCTGGATGCTGGCCTTGTTCGGCGCGGCCGGCTACGTGTGGTCGCGCCTGGGCTGCGAATCCGCGCCCCTGCTGCTGGGCCTGGTGCTGGGCCAGATGATGGAGGAGAACTTCCGCCGCGCGCTGTTGCTGTCGCGCGGAGACTTCACCACCTTCATGACCCGGCCGGTATCCCTGTCCCTGCTGCTGGTCGCCGCCGGCCTGCTGGTCCTGATCGCGGTCCCGGTCGTCCGGCGCAAGCGCGACGAGGCCTTCGTCGAGGAATAGCGGCCGCTCACCGCGCGCCGCCCGCCGGCCGGCGCCGGCGGCAATTCGCAGCTTTCTTCACGAAAAGTAAGGGATGGTGAACGGCCGCCCGTCCAATGCGCCGCCCATGCTAGCGTAGCGGGCAGGGAAGATACCCCGGAGGAGTTCGCCATGCCGTCATACCGTCGCCTGATTCCGTCCATCCTGCTGGCCGCCGTGCTCGCGGCCTGTGCCGCGCAGCCGCGCCCGGATGCGGCCGCGCAAGCCGCCGTCCCCGCCGCCGCGCCCGCCGCTTACGACTACGACATGGACGTCTTCCATCCCGTCGTGGCGCATCACGGCATGGTGGTGTCCGAGCAGGCCCTGGCCAGCCAGGCCGGGCTGCAGATGCTGCGGGCGGGGGGCAATGCCGTGGACGCCGCCGTCGCGGTCGGGTTCGCGCTGGCCGTCGTCCTGCCCAATGCCGGCAATCTGGGCGGCGGCGGATTCATGATGGTGCACTCCGCCCGGGACGGGCAGGACGTGGCGCTCGATTTCCGCGAGATGGCCCCGGCCCGCGCGAGCCGCGACATGTACCTGGACGCCGACGGCAAGGTGGCCGATGGCCGTTCCCTGTTCACGCACCTGGCGGTCGGCGTGCCCGGGACCGTGGCCGGCCTGACGCACGCGCTGGAGCGCTGGGGCACCTTGCCCCTGGACCGCGTCATGGCGCCCGCCATCCGCCTGGCCGAGCGCGGCTACCCCGTCAGCCAGATGCTGGCGGAGACCCTGGAAAAGACGCGCGACACCATGGGGAAATGGCCCTCGACCCGCGCGATCTTCTGGCGCGACGGCAAGCCCCTGCAGGCCGGCCGGATGCTGGTGCAGAAAGACCTGGCCCAGTCGCTGCGCCTGATCGCGCGCCAGGGCGCCCGTGCGTTCTACCAAGGCCCCATCGGGGAGGGCATCGCGGCCGAAATGGCCCGGCACGGCGGGCTCATCACCCTGCAGGACCTGGCCCGGTACCGGGCGGTCGAACGCACGCCCATCGTGGGCACCTACCGGGGCTATCGCATCGTCACCATGCCCCCGCCCAGTTCGGGCGGCATCCACCTGGTCCAGATCCTGAACATGATGGAAGGCTGGCCCATCCGCCAGTGGGGGCCGGGCAGCGCCCAGACCATCCACCACATGGCCGAGGCGATGAAGCTCGCCTACGCCGACCGCTCGAAATACCTGGGGGACACGGATTTCGTGCAGGTGCCGGTGGCCGGCCTGGTGTCCAAGGCCTACGCCCGCCACCTGGCGGCCGGCATCGACGCCACGCATGCGCGGCCTTCGAGCGAGATCCAGCCCGGCCAGCCCCAGCCGTATGAAAGCGACCAGACGACCCATTTCTCGGTGGTGGACGCCGCCGGCAACGCGGTGGCCGTCACCTATACCCTGAACACCAATTTCGGCAGCGGCATCGTGGCCTCGGGCACCGGCATCCTGCTCAACAACGAAATGGACGACTTCTCAGCCAAGCCCGGCGTGGCCAACGTCTACGGCCTGATCGGCGGCGAGGCCAATGCGATCCAGCCGGGCAAGCGGCCGCTGTCCTCGATGACTCCCACCCTGGTGCTCAAGGACGGCAAGCCCTGGCTGGTGACCGGCAGCCCGGGCGGCGCGCGCATCATCACCACGGTGCTGGAAACCGTGGTGGACGCCATCGATTTCCAGATGAATCCGGCCGAAGCCGCCGCCGTGCCGCGCTTCCACCACCAGTGGTGGCCGGACGAGCTGCGGGTGGAAAAAGGCCTCAGCCCGGACACGATCGCCCTGCTGCGCAGCTACGGCCAGCACGTCGTGGTCAAGCCCACCATGGGAAAGACGCAGACCATCCAGGTGCGCGACGGCCTGCTGTACGGCGCCTCGGACCCGCGCAATCCGGATGGCGCGGCCATCGGCAGGTAGCCGCCGGCGGCTGATCTGCATCAAGGCCGCCGGCCGGCCGGCGCGGCGGCCTGCGCACGCCGCGTCCCGGTTCCTGTAGCATGGATGCCGTCCCGACTTCTCAGGCCGCATCTCATGGACATCACCTGTTTCGACGATCTGCTGCAGGCGGCCCGCCAGCAGCCCGAGCCCCAGCGCCTGCTGTTCGTCTTCGCCGCCAGCGGCGTCCCCGACGACGCCACGCCGGCACAGAAGGCCAGCCACGCCCGCGGCGAGGGCGGCGAACTCACCCCCATTCTGTGCGTGGACAAGACACCGACCGAGCTCGGCGATTTCGCCGCCCTGGTCGAGGAATCCCGCCGAACCGGCCAGGACTGGCAGGTGGTGTTCGTCGCGGCGATGGCCGACCAGTCGGCCTACCTGCCGGACCAGAAAGACGTCGATCTCGCCTTCCAGCGCATGACGCAGATGATCAAGTACGGGTCCGTCAGCTCGATGCTGGCCTTCAACCGCGAGGGCGATCCCCTGGTGTTCGGGGCCGCCTGATCCGTCAGGCCTTGCCCGCGTCCTCGTTGCGCAGTTCCTTGCGCAGGATCTTGCCCACGTTGCTGCGCGGCAGGTCCTCGCGGAACTCCACGTATTTCGGCACCTTGTAGCCGGTCAGCAGCTTGCGGCAGTGGGCGATCACGTCGGCTTCGGTCAGGTTCGGATCCTTGCGGATCACGTAGAGCTTCACGACTTCGCCCGATGGACCGTTGGGCACGCCGATGGCGGCGGCCTCCAGGATGCCGGGATGTTCGATGGCGGCGGCCTCGACCTCGTTGGGATATACGTTGAAGCCCGAGACCAGGATCATGTCCTTCTTGCGGTCCAGCAGGAAGACGTAGCCCTTGTCGTTCATGTAGCCGATGTCGCCGGTCATCAGCCAGCCGTCGGCATCGAAGGTCTTCGCCGTTTCCTCCGGCCGGTTCCAGTAGCCGGCCGTCACCTGGGGACCCTTGACGCAGATCTCTCCCGACTCGCCGATGGCCATGTCGCGGTTGTCGGTGCGCACCGCCACCAGCGTCGAGGGCACCGGCAGGCCGATGGAGCCGTTGAAGTCGATCTTGTCCAGCGGATTGATGGTGACCGCCGGTGAGGTTTCCGTCAGTCCATAGGCCTGGGCGATGGGCTTGCCGGTGAGCTTCAGCCAGCGCGCGGCGATGGCTTCCTGCACCGCCATGCCGCCGCCCAGGGTGATGTGCAGGCTGCTGAAATCCAGCCGGGCGAAATCGGCGTTGTTCAGCAGCGCGTTGAACAGGGTGTTGACGCCCGTCAGCGCCGTGAACTTCACGCTGCCGAGTTCCTTGACGAAGCCCGGGATGTCGCGCGGATTGACGATCAGCAGGTTGCTGGCGCCGAGCTTCATGAAGGTCAGGCAGTTCGCCGTCAGGGCGAAGATGTGATAGAGGGGCAGGGCGGTGACCACGCATTCGCGTTCGCCCTGGCAAAACGGCTTGACCCAGGCATGGGCCTGGCAGACGTTGGCGATCAGGTTGCCGTGGCTCAGCATCGCGCCCTTGGCCACGCCGGTGGTGCCGCCCGTGTACTGCAGGGCGGCCAGGTCGTCCTGGGTCAGGTCGGGGCGCTGGTAGCCCGCCTGTGCGCCCGCCGCCAGGGCATCGCGCAGCCGGCAGGCGCCCGGGATCTTCCAGGGGCGCACGAGTTTTTTCACATGGCGCACGACCAGGTCGGTGATCAGGCCCTTGGGAAAGCCCAGCATCTCGCCCAGCGAGGTCACGACGACGCGCTGGACGGCGGTGCCCGGCAGCGCCTCTTGGAGGGTGCAGGCGAAATTCTCCGCCACCACCACGGTCGTCGCTCCCGAGTCCGCCAGCTGGTGATGAAGCTCGTGGGCCGTGTAGAGCGGATTGGTGTTGACCACCACGGCGCCGGCCATCAGCGTGCCGAACAGGCAGACCGGATATTGCAGCAGGTTGGGCATCATGAGGGCGACGCGGTCGCCCCGGGCCACCCCCTGCGACTGCAGCCAGCCCGCGAAGGCCTGCGCCTTGCCATGGGCCTGCGCGTAGCTCATGGACACGCCCATGCTGATGTATGCCGTGTTATCGGCATACCGCCGGCAGCTTTCCTCGAACATCGCCGCCAGAGACGCATAGGCGGCGGCCTGGTCGGTGATGTCAGCCGGCACCCCCTCGGGGTAATGCTCCAGCCAGATGGGTCCCATGGTGGTTTCCTTTATTGCAGTCGCGAAAAATCAATTGGCGGCGGATGTCTGGCCCAACAGCGCCTGTTTCAGGGATTCCTGGGCCGGCACCGCCCCCAGCCAGACCTTCAGGAGCGCGGCGGCGAAACGCGGATCCGTGACTTCGCCCAGTGCCTTGCCCTTGAATGATACCGAGACCGTCCCGTGCTGGAAACGCATCTCGACCTGGTCGCCGGAGGCGCCCTCGCCGCCGGTCTTCATGAAGGTCTCGAAGTGTTCGATCGTGTCCTTCATGGCCGCCAGTTCCGCCTCGGTATTATTGGCCTTCAGCCCTTCGTTCAGGGCATCGGTCAATGCTTTGCTGTTGATGTCGCGCAAGAGCGTCAGGCGCAGCAGCTGCGGTTCCCCGCTCTCCACGACGGCCTGCGCGTCGTGTGTCGGCTGCGGCCGGTACAGCGCGGCGACGTAGACGTGGAAGACGAACCGCTGGCGCAGCCCCGCGCCGTTCAGCACCAGCGTCTGGCCGGCCAGCGTCTGCTGTTCGGGGACGTCGACGCTGGCGATGGTCACCGCCCCGGCGGACGGAACGGCGCACAAGCCCGCCGCGGCCAGGGTGGCGCCGGCGAGGCAGGCCCGCAGCCACTGCGCCGGATGGCGCGGCCGGGTGGCCTGCGCGGGGATGGACGGCATCTTCATTCTGAGTCTCCTGCCGCGCTGGCGCGCAGCTTGTGATGTTTGTACCAGGCCTTGTCAGCCAGATAGAGGGTGCGTTGCACCTCGGTATGCACCGTGCCGTCCGGGCCTTTCAGCTCGACCGGATAGGTGCGTTCGGTTTCATGGTCCCGGTCCAACGCCTCGCGGATGTCCTGCAGCTCCGCTTCCGTCAGCCGGAAATCCGCCGTCAGCGTGCAGAAGGCCGGCTTGCGGTAGCGGATCGTGGCGGCCTTGTCCCAGACGATCACGTCCGGGCCCAGGCGCGCCATCAGCATGCCCGCATGGACGCCGTCCGTGATGGCGAACAGCGAGCCGCCGTAGATCGAACCGACCACGTTGCGCGTGCGGCGCGTCAGCGCCAGCCGCACGCGGATGTGCAGCAGGTCGGGGGAGACATGGACCACCCGGCCTCCCGTGGCGCGGAAGGCCGGATGCAGGTTGAAGCCCGTGCGCATGGCGCGGGCCCGCCACCGGGGCGACAGGCGGGACAGCTGCGACAGCTTCACGTCAGTGTCCCGCCGGTTTGCCGGGCGGACAGCAGCGAGGCGGGCGGGACACCGGGTTCACGAAGGTCCTCGATCAGAAGCGATGCGAGAACTGCACGCCGATCAGGTCCGCGCTGCTCTTGTAGTCGCCCTTCAGCACGCCGGC
>DASSTS010000007.1:0-62103 GCA_035707805.1 Castellaniella sp.
ACAGCACGATGCCCGTTTCATCAAAGGCGAACGGGCCTTGGAACTTGAAGCATGACCAACCGCCGTCCGATTGCGCATCTTGCGGGATGCGATCTTGCAGGCAGACGATGGAAAGCTCGTCGTCGGTACGGCTGATGCTGACGAATCCGCCCCCGTCGGCCCACGCCGGAACAGGATCGGAAGGGCGTAGCCGTGCTACTCCATATACATCGTTCAAAAGCTGCAATTTCACGCGAGGGGCCATTTGGGCTTGCGGTCCAGGATGATAGCGCGGTACTTCGGTTCCGGTGTCCGCGCCTGTGGCGGAAGAGCCTTCGGGACCGACAAGGGGTGGACCTGCTTTTCAGCAGTCTTCATGCGGCCCATGAATGAGGTAGTTTCCGCGAAAATACCCCATTCATCCCACTCGATTACCCTATTACACGTTAAACAGGAAGTTCATCACATCCCCGTCCTTCACCACATAGTCCTTCCCTTCCGCCCGCATCTTCCCGGCCTCCTTGGCGCCCTGTTCGCCCTTGCAGGCGATGAAGTCGTCGAAGCCGATGGTCTGGGCGCGGATGAAGCCGCGTTCGAAATCCGTGTGGATGACGCCGGCGGCCTGGGGGCCGGTGGCGCCCACGGGGATGGTCCAGGCGCGGACTTCCTTGACGCCGGCGGTGAAGTAGGTCTGCAGGCCCAGCAGCTGGTAGCCGGCGCGGATGACGCGATCCAGGCCGGGTTCGCTCATGCCCATGTCTTCCAGGAAGACGGTCTTGTCGGCGTCGTCCAGGTCGGCGATCTCGGCCTCGATGGCGGCGCACACGGCCACGACGGGGGCGTTCTCGGCGGCGGCGTAGTCCTGCACGGCCTTCAGGTGGGGGTTATTTTCAAAGCCGTCGTCGCGCACGTTGGCGACGTACATGGCGCGCTTGGCGGTGATGAAGCAATAGCCGCGGATGGCGGCCTGGTCTTCCTCGTCCAGGCCCAGGCTGCGCACGGACTTGCCGGCGTCCAGGGCGGCGACGACGCGTTCCAGCAGGGCCACCAGGCGGATGGCCTCCTTGTCGCCGGAATTGGCGAGCTTGCGGTTCTTCTGCAGGATCTTGTCGGCGGTGGCGAGGTCGGCCAGGGCGAGTTCGGTGTTGATGACCTCGATGTCGGACACCGGATCGACGCGGCCGGCCACGTGGACGACGTTCTCGTCCTCGAAGCAGCGCACCACGTGAACGATGGCGTCGGTCTCGCGGATGTTGGCGAGGAACTGGTTGCCCAGGCCCTCGCCCTTGGACGCGCCCGCCACCAGGCCCGCGATGTCCACGAACTCGACCACGGCGGGCACGATGCGTTCGGGCTTGACGATGGCCGCCAGCTGCGCGAGGCGCGGGTCGGGCACCTCGACCACGCCCACGTTCGGTTCGATGGTGCAGAAGGGGTAGTTTTCCGCGGCAATGCCGGCCTTGGTCAGGGCGTTGAACAGAGTGGATTTGCCGACGTTGGGCAGGCCAACGATGCCGCATTGCAGTGCCATGAGGATCCTGAAGGAAAAAGAAGGATGGAAATCAAGGCGCTATTGTAGCCCGGCCGCCTGGCCCGCACGGGTCACTCGACGGAGCGAACAGCCAGTCGTCTACGCGAGCCGGCGGCACGAGCCCGGCCACCCTCAATACGCCGCCAGCTGCGGCGCGAAATGCAGCACCAGGCCGATCAGCAGCAGCGGGCCGCCGTTGAAGATGGCGTGCAGGGCCATGGAGGCGCCGATGCCGCGCTTGACCCGGATCCAGCCCAGGACCAGGCCGGTGACCCACTGCGGCAGGACCAGCAGGGGCAGCAGCACCAGGTTCATGGAGGTCATGCGGAAGTTGTACAGATGCACGGCCGCGAAGGCCAGCGCGGCGGCATGGAACAGCCAGGGGTAATAGCGGCGCATGCGGCGCCGCCAGGACCAGGACGCGGCCCAGCCGCGATGCCAGCGGTGGTCCGGGGGATACCACAGCGGCGCCAGTGCCAGCAGCAGGGCCGCCGTGGCCATGAGGATCGAGACGGGGCCCGGACCCTGCATCAGGATCGCCGCCATCAAGGGCACGAACCACCAGAGCATGGCGGGACGGCGCAAGGCGTAGCGGAAGGTCAGCTCTTCGACGACGGGCGCCCAGATCAGGGCGGTCAGCCAGGGCAGGTTGTGGATGTCCAGGCGGTGCTGGGCGCCGCTGGCCTCGGCGGCCGACAGCGCCAGCGGCGCAAAGACAAAAATATTCACCATCCACAGCAGCACGGCCCAGTGCAGCAGGCGCCACCAGGGCGCATGCGGGCGGAAATCCGCTGCGGTGGCGGCGCCGGCGGCCCGCCCGGCCAGGCGGGGACCAGGCCTGGGCCGGGCGACGAAACGCAGGAAATCGACGATCTCCGCGCCCATCGTCGGCAGGCCGGCGGGGCGGCGCAAGCCGGGCACCATCATGCGGATCCTTGGAATTCAACCTCAGGCATCATGCCAGCACAGGCGGCGGTCCTGCCAGGGGAACTTTCCCGGATAGACCGGCCGGACGCGGCCTCAGTCATGGTTGCCCTGGTGCAGGCGCTCGGTGACGCGGTCGAAGGATCCGTCCAGCAGGGCCGGCAGTTCGACGCGGCAGCGGCGGATGACCTCGTCGATGCCGGGCATGTCCTCCTGGCGCGGTGGGTGCAGCACGAAATTGATCACGGACTGCGCCAGCCCCAGGCTGCGGGGATGGCCGATGCCGATGCGCAGCCGCCAGAACTTCGGCGTGCCCAGGACGGCCTGGATGTCGCGCAGGCCGTTGTGGCCGGCATGACCGCCGCCGAATTTCAGCTTGACCGCGCCCGGCAGCAGATCCATTTCATCGTGCAGGACCAGGATCTCCTCGGGCTGCAGCTTGTAGAAGCGCGCCAGGGCGCCGACCGCCTGGCCGGACTTGTTCATGAAGGTGATGGGCTTGGCCAGGACCACCGCCTGCCCGGCGTGGCGCGCGCGCGCCACCCAGGAGAAGAAGGCCTTGTCCAGCGTGAAGCCGGCATGCAGGTCGTCGGCGAAATGGTCAGCCAGCCAGAAGCCGGCGTTGTGGCGGGTGGTCTCGTACTCGGGGCCGGGGTTGCCCAGACCCACGATGAGACGGATGGGCGCGGTCATTGCGTGGTGGTCGGAAAGAAAGCGGAGCTCGGAAGGGGTCCCATGATACGACAAACCCCCGCCGATCCGAAGACGGGCGGGGGTCTGGGGGATACCCGTTCAGCCGCGGGCGAGCCTGCGGCCGGCCGGGTCCGGCGAACCGGATTACTCGGCGGCGGGGGTTTCCGCGGCGTCGCCGGCATCGGCAGCCGCCGAGCCCTTGGGCGCGGCAGCCTGGGCCAGCAGCGGGTTCACGTCCTCGCCGTGCGGCACGTACTTCACGCCGATCGGCAGGGTAATGTCGGCCAAGTGCAGGCGGGCGTTGCCGATCAGGTTGCCCAGGTCGACTTCGATGAACTTCGGCAGGTTGGCCGGCAGGCAGGTGATGTCCAGTTCGGCGGGGCCGTGCGTGACGACCTGGCCGGCGAGCTTGACGGCCGGGCTCTGGTCGGCGTTCAGGTAGTGCACCGGGACCTTGGTGGTGACGGCCTGCGAGGCATCCACGCGCTGGAAGTCCACGTGCAGGACCAGCGGCTTGTACGAGTGCCATTGCACGGCGCGCACCAGCACGGGCTCGGTCTTGCCGTCCAGGTCCATGTCCAGGATGGAAGCGTGGAATTCTTCCTTGTTCAGGGCGTGATAGATCTCGTTGTGGTCGAGCTCGATGTTGGCCGGGGCGGACTTGCCACCGTAGACGATGGCGGGCACCCGACCGGCGCGGCGCAGGCGGCGGCTCGCACTCGAACCCTGGACGCTACGCGAAGTGGCGGTGAATTTCATGGAAGACTCCAAAATACGGGGCCCGGGGGCCCCAACGGTACATGCAGCCGGAGCTGCGACATATTCCCCGCCGCGACCAGCGGGGAATCAAGAATCAATCGGCGAACAGCGAACTGACCGACTCGGCCGTCGCGATGCGCAGGATGGTCTCGCCCAGCAGCGAGGCGCAGGACAGCTGGCGGATCTTGGTGCAGTCGCGGGCTTCTTCGGACAGGGGAATGGTATCCGTCACCACGACCTCGTCCAGCGCGGACTCGCGGATGCGCTTGACGGCCTCGCCCGACAGCACCGGGTGGGTGCAATAGGCATAGACCAGGCCGGCGCCGCGATCTTTCAGGGCCTGCGCGGCCTTGCAGAGCGTGCCGGCGGTGTCGACCATGTCGTCCATGATCAGGCAGGTGCGTCCGTTGACGTCGCCGATGATGTTCATGACCTCGGAGACGTTGGCGCGCGGGCGGCGCTTGTCGATGATGGCCAGGTCGGATTCCAGCTGCTTGGCCAGCGCCCGGGCCCGGACCACGCCGCCGATATCGGGCGAGACCACGACCAGGTTCTGGAAATTGCGGCTCCAGATGTCGCCCAGCAGGATGGGGCCGGCGTAGATGTTGTCCACCGGGATGTCGAAGAAACCCTGGATCTGGTCGGCGTGCAGGTCCATCATCATGACGCGGTCGACGCCCACGGCTTGCAGCATGTTGGCGACGACCTTGGCCGAGATCGACACGCGGGCCGAACGCGGCCGGCGATCCTGGCGGGCGTAGCCGAAATAGGGAATGGCGGCGGTGATGTTGCGTGCCGAGGCGCGCCGCAGGGCATCGACCATCACCATGATTTCCATGAGATTGTCGTTGGTGGGCGCGCAGGTCGGCTGCAGCACGAAGACGTCCTTGCCGCGGACGTTCTCATTGATCTCGACCATGACCTCGCCGTCTGAAAAACGGCCCACGGTCATCTTGCCCAGGGACATATCAAGATGATTCACCACATCGACCGCCAGCCGAGGATTGGCCGTGCCGGTAAAAATCATGAATCTGTCTTGTGCCATGGTATCGAACCAGTGTTGTCAAACGACAAGGCTGTTGACCAGTGCCCCGCTGGGACCGACTCAACAGCCTGATATGCATGTGTGCATGGAAGTGTGGCTGGGGAAGAAGGATTCGAACCTTCGCATGCCGGAATCAAAATCCGGTGCCTTAACCAGCTTGGCGATTCCCCAACGGTGTCAATCCATCACCCAATCCTTCAGTGGATGATCATCCAGGCCCTGGCAGATCCAGGTACCCTCGATGACCACATCGGGCAGGTCATGTATTTTACCGATTATCAGATCCTGCTGCATCCGGGCCTGCCGGACATCAGTAAAACCTGCAAACAGACACGAGCCCGATCCGGTGACCCTGGCGTCCAGCCCCGCCCCGCGCATCGCGCCCAATATCCGGGCAAGCATCGGATGGTGCCGGCACACGACGGGTTCCAGATCGTTGCGGCCAAAAAGGCCGCTGTGTCGTGATTGCCAATCAGCAAAGACCGAGATTTTTACCGATTCCGTATTTCTTGTCAAATCAGGATCGCCAAAGACGGCGGCGGTCTGCGCATGCGCGCCGGGCCGCACGATCCAGTAGGCCCGCGGCGGCAGCTCGACCGCCGCCAGGTCCTCGCCGATGCCCTGGGCAAAGGCCGGGCGGCCGAAGACGAAGACCGGTACGTCGGCCCCCAGCGGCACGGCCAGGCGCAACAGCTCCGCGCGGCGCAGGCCGGTGCCCCACAGGCGGTTGAGGGCGATCAGCGTCGTGGCCGCGTCGCTGGACCCGCCGCCCAGGCCGCCGCCGGCGGGGATGCGTTTGCGGTAGGCGATGCGCGCGCCGTGACGGGTGCCGGTCGCCTGCTGCAGCGAACGCGCCGCCCGCAGGACCAGGTCCTGGTCGGCGGGCAGGCCCGGCAGGCCGTCTCCCTCGCGGACGATGCGGCCGTCGGAGGTGCGTTCGAAATCCAGCTGGTCCTGCAGGTCGACGAAGCGGAACACGGTCTGCAGGAGATGGTAGCCGTCCGGCCGCCGTCCGGTGACGTGCAGGAACAGGTTCAGCTTGGCGGGCGCCGGGACGTCGTAAAGACGGTCCGGCATCATGGATCCATGACGAGCTGCAGGCGCCATTGCCCCTGCCCGTCCTGGCGGGACAGGCGCACGCGCAGCGGCCCCTGCTCGTCATAGGAGGACAGGCGCACGTCCCAGCCGTCCTGGCGCAAGGCCGTCAGGCGGCCCTGCTCGTCGTGCTGCACCCGGCTGGCGTCATGGCCGGGCGCGGCCTTGCCCCGGATCCAGGACCGCAGGCCCGAGACCGGCATGGGATGGCCCCACACCTGGGTCAGCAGGGCATCGGGCGAAGGCGCGGATTCCCGGCTGCCGTCGGCGCGTTCCAGCACCGAGTCATGGTCCGTGACCCGGATCCTGGCCAGCACGCTGCCCAGCGGATTGCTGAGGTCCAGGCGCAGCGTGCGCCCGTCGTCGCGCCAGGAAAATCCGCCTTGCGCGGCATAGGGCGGTTGCGCCACGGGCTGCAGGTTGACGGCGAACCGGCCGACGCGGTCGAAGGCCGGCCCCTGGCCCTGGATGTGGGCCGGCGCGGCGCAGCCCGCCAGCCATCCGGCCACGGCGCCGGCCGCCAGCAGGCGGGCCGTCCGGATCCAGGGGCGCGCCGTCATGGCAGGCCGACCTTCAGGCGGCGCAGGGTCGCCTTCAACGCCTCGTTGTCCGGATCGGCCTTCAGGCCCTCGGCCCAGATGCGCTTGGCCTCTTCCCGGCGCTTGAGCATCCACAGGGTCTCGCCCAGGTGGG
Source organism: Castellaniella sp. (assembly GCA_035707805.1). Classification (GTDB taxonomy): domain Bacteria; phylum Pseudomonadota; class Gammaproteobacteria; order Burkholderiales; family Burkholderiaceae_B; genus Castellaniella. The sequence continues at coordinate 6,720 of DASSTS010000007.1, forward strand.
CGGCGACGTCGGCGGCCGGCAACTGGTCGTAGGACCGTCGCAGGTATTCCAGCGCGCCCTGGTAGTCGTGGGTGCGAAACAGGTACCAGCCGACGCTGTCCAGGATGTAGGCGTTGTCGGGATCGAGGTCCAGCGCGCGCTCGAGCAGGCCGCGGGCCTCGGTCAGGTTGCGGTTTTCCTCGACGTAGGTGTAGCCCAGCGAGTTGTAGGCGTTGGCATTGTCCGGATCCAGCTCGATGACCCGCCGCATCAGCGACTCGAATTCGGCGGTCTTGCCCTGCTGGTGCAGCAGCATGCCGAGCTCGTACTTGATTTCCGGCGTGTCGGGCATTTCGAGGTCGGCGGCCTTGAGGCTTTCCACCGCCTCGTCCGTGCGCCCGGCATCGCGGTAGATCGAGGCCAGCGTCAGGCGCACCACGGCCCGCTCGCGCCGGTCGGCCGGCTTGATGGCATCCAGGGTGGCCCGTGCCTTGGACAAGTCGCCTAGCTTGCCGTAGAGCACAGCCACGTGGGTCTGGGACTGGAAGCGCAGATTGGGCTCGTCAATCAGGCGCAGCTGCCGGATGGCCTCCATCAGGTTGCCCTGGCGCTCGGCGATCTGCACGAGCAGCAGGCGGGCGTCGGAGACGTCGGCCTGGGCGTTGGTGGCGTCGTCCGCCACGGCCCGGCGGCGCTGCTGCTGGATCGTGATGTACTGACCCAGCAGGACCTTGGCCGCGTCATAGCGGCCGGCCCGCGCATTGACCTCGGCCTCTGTATACAGCAGGTCGAAATCCTCGGGCGTCTGCTTGCGCATCGTCGCGAGCAGGCGCAGGGCTTCGTCGAACTGGCCCTGCGCCGTCAGCCGGCTGACCAGCAGCAGCTGCAGGGACCGCTGGTTCGGATGCTTTGCCAGATAGGCGTATGTGTCCCCGATCGCCTGGCGCGGTTCGACGCGCAGGCCGTATTCCAGCACCCGCTGCGCGGCGTCGGGAGAATCGGGATCCAGCGCCTGGCCCTGATAGGCCTCGTCCACCGCGCGCCGCGGCTCGCCGGCCGCCCAGGCGGCGTCGGCCAGCGCCAGGTGCGCCAGCCCCGAGGTCTTGAGGACGCCCGCCAGCGCCTTGTCCAGCACATCCAGCGCCAGGCGCTTGTCGGTCATCTTGGACACGATGCCGGCGGCCTGGACGACCGCCTGGTCCTTGTCGTCGGCCGCCTCGATGCGCCGCGCCAGGGTCCGGGCCAGGCCGTCGGTCTGTCCGCTGGAGGCGGACAGCGCGAGCGATGCGGCCACCGCCTCGGGATTGTCGGGATCGAGCCGGGCCCATTCGCGGGCGGCCTGCAGGGCCAGCGGAAGGTTGCGGCCGGTCATGGCCATCTGGAAGGCGCGCTGCCCCAGGCGGGGGTCCAGCGTGTCGCGCGCCACGCCGAGCAGTTCCTGCGCCGCGTCGTCGTACTGGCCCTGCTGGGCGGAGAGCTCGGCGACCAGGATGCGATACAGCAGGTCCGGGGTCAGGGTGACGGCCGGGGGCTCGCCGGGCCGCAGCTGGATGGTCTCCACCGAATCCGCCGGGACGGGCGCCGGCGGCGCGGCAGCCCAGGCCGTCTCGTGCGCGGCGGCCAACGCCAGCACCACGGGCATTACGGAGGCGGAGATTCTCATCGGCGGTAACCAGGGCCGCAGCGCGAGAAAGCCCGCGTCTGGTGGCAAAATTGCTTCATCGAAAGAGGATGTTATCACCCCGCCATGCCCGAACTGCCAGAAGTCGAAACAACTCGTCGTGGAATTGCCACGATCATGCCCGGACGTATCCTGAGGCAACTGATTGTGCACGAACCCCGCCTGCGCTGGCCCGTTCCGGCCGAACTGCCGCGCATCCTGGACAATGCCCGCGTGCTGGATTGCGGCCGGCGCGGCAAATACCTGCTGATCCGCTTCGACCACGGCACGCTGATCGTGCACCTGGGCATGTCGGGGTCCCTGCGCCGGGTGCCCCTGGACGAGGCCCTGCGCAAGCACGATCACGTGGAATGGGTCTTCGACGACGCGCGTTTCCTGCTGCACGACCCCCGACGCTTCGGCGCGGTGCTGTGGCACCCGGCCGGCGCCGGCCCGATCGAGGACCATCCGCTGCTGGCCGGCCTGGGCGTGGAGCCCTTCGACCCCGCCTTCACGCCCGAGCGCCTGCATGCCGGCCTGCAGGGGCGCCGCCAGTCGATCAAGCAGCTGCTGCTGGGCGGGCGCATCGTGGTGGGCGTGGGCAACATCTACGCCTCGGAATCCCTGTACCTGGCCGGCATCGACCCGCGCACGCCGGGCAGCCGCCTGTCGCGCCCGCGCAGCCAGCGCCTGCACGAGGCTATCCTGCGCACCCTCGCCCAGGCGCTGGAGTCTGGCGGCAGCACGCTGCGCGACTACGTGAACGCCCAGGGCGCGCCCGGCGCGTATTTCACGCTGCACGCCGCGGTCTACGAACGCGAGGGGCGGCCCTGTCCGCGCTGCGGGACGGCCATCCGGCGGATCGTCCAGGGACAGCGGGCCACGTATTTCTGCCCCCGGTGCCAGAAGCGCTGAAGGCCTGGAAGGCGCCCGCCCGAACGGACGCCCCGTCGGACCGCGTCAGTCCAGCGCGGCGACGATGATGACTTCGAACTTCAGGCCGGGGCTGGCCAGGCGGGCCTCGCCGGTGGCGCGCGCCGGCGGGTTGGCCGGATCGATCCAGGCTTCCCAGACCGGGTTCATCGCCGCGAAATCGGCCATGTCGCGCAGCCAGATGGTGGCCTGCAGGATCTTGGACTTGTGGCTGCCGGCCTTGGCCAGCAGCTCATCGACCTTGGCCAGGGCCGAGCGCGCCTGGGCCTGGACGTCGTCGCCGCTGCCGGTCTGGCCCGACAGGTACACCGTGTTGCCGTGGACGACGGCGCCGCTCATGCGCGCGCCGGGTTCGATGCGTTGGATCGTCATTTCGGGGAACTCCGAGAGGGTTGAAAATGGCGCCATCATAACGCGAGGCCCGCCGCCCGCCCGGCCCCCAGCCGCGTCGTGGGACCGGCGCGGCCGCGGGGGAGGCATCAGCGCGCCTGCAGGACTTTTCCGGGGTTCATGAGGCCCTGCGGGTCCAGCGCCGCCTTGATGCGGTGCATCAGGGCCATCTCGACCGGATCCTTGTAGTGCGGCAGGGCGTCGCGCTTGAGCTGCCCTACCCCGTGCTCCGCGCTGATCGAACCGCCCACGGCGTGCACCCGCTCATGCACCAGCGCGTAGACGTCGTCCTGCCGCGCCAGCAGCTGGCCCTCGGCCCAGTCCGCCCCGCGCGCCACGTTGTAGTGCAGGTTGCCGTCGCCCAGGTGGCCGAAGATGACGTGCCGGATGCCGGGGAACGCCGCCTGCAGGGCGGCATTGGTGCCCTCGACGAATTCCGCCATGCGCGACACCGGGATCGATACGTCGTGCTTGATGCTCTTGCCCGATTCCTTTTCAGCCAGGGGGATGCTTTCGCGCAGATGCCACAGGGCGTGGCTCTGCGCCATGGATTCGGCGATCACCGCGTCGAGCACGCAGCCGGCCTCAATGGCCTCGCCGATGACGATCTCGAACCGCTCGCGGGCGTGGGCCTCGGATTCGCTGTCGGACAGTTCCAGCAGCGCATACCAGGGCAGCGCGGCCGAGGCGGCATCGAAGGGCAGGCGCTGCTGGGGAAAGCAGCGCACCACGTCCTGCAGGCAATTGCCGGCCATCAGCTCGAAGCCGGTCAGCGCGGCGCCCAGCCCCGCCCGGGCGCGGCCCAGCATGACGATGGCGGCCTCGATGGAATCCAGGGCCAGCAGCGCGGTGCAGCGCGCCACCGGCAGCGGATGGAGCTTCAGCGTGGCCGCCGTGATGACGCCCAGCGTGCCTTCGCTGCCGATGTAGAGGTCGCGCAGATCGTAGCCGGTGTTGTCCTTGCGCAGCCCCCGCAGGCCATGCCAGATCTCGCCTTGCGCCGTGACGACCTCCAGCCCCAGGGTGAGCTCGCGCATGTTGCCGTAGCGCAGCACCTGGGTGCCGCCGGCATTGGTCGCCAGGTTGCCGCCGATGGTGCAGCTGCCCTCGGCCGCCAGGCTGAGGGGGAACAGGCGCCCCGCATCGAAGGCCGCGCGCTGGACCGCCTGCAGGATGCAGCCGGCCTCCACGTCCATCGTGTCGTTGTCGGTGTCGATGCCGCGGATGCGGTTGAGCCGCTGCAGGGACAGGATCAGGGTGCGGCCCGCATCGTCGGGCGTGGCCCCGCCGCACAGGCCGGTGTTGCCGCCCTGCGGGATCACCGGAATGCCGGCCTGGGCGCAATGGCGCATCACCGCGGCGACCTCGTCGGTGCTGCCGGGCCGCGCCACCGCCAGCGCGCGGCCGCGGTACCGGTCGCGCCAGTCGACCTCGAAGGACTGGGCGTCCGCGCCCGTCAATACATGCGATTCGCCCACGATCGCCCGCAGCGCATCCAGATGATCCATGACTTGAAAAACCCCGTAACCTGCGTCAAGAGGTCTTCATTGTAATCGGCGATAATGGGCCATACTGTTCCGTCCGAGACTGCCGTGACCGATTCCCTGCCCGCCTCCGTCTTCAAGGCCTATGACATCCGGGGCACCGTCCCGGACCAGCTGAACGACGTGTTCGCCTACACGCTGGGGCTCGCACTGGCGGCCCAGGCCCGTCAAGAAGGCGTCTCCCGCCTGGTGGTGGGCCATGACGGCCGGCTCAGCAGCCCCGGCCTGTCGCAATCCCTGCAGGCCGGCCTGCATGCCGGCGGCATCGACACGACCGACCTGGGCCTGGTGCACACGCCCCTGGTGTATTTCGGGGCGCACCTGGACGGCGGCGGATCGGGCGTGGCCATCACGGGCAGCCACAATCCGCCCGACTACAACGGCTTCAAGCTGATGATGGCCGGCCGCACCCTGCATGGCGAGGGCATCCAGGCCCTGCGCAGCCGGATGGGCGGCATCCAGCCGCCCAAGGATTCGACGCCGGGCCGCGCGCAATCGGTGGATCTGCTCGACACCTACGTGCGGCGCATCGCCGAGGACGTCCGGCTGGCCCGGCCGATGCGCATTGCCATCGACTGCGGCAATGGCGTGGGGGCCGTGGCGGCCGGGCGGCTGTACCGCGCCCTGGGCTGCACCGTGGACGAGCTCTACTGCACGGTGGACGGCCATTTTCCCAACCACCATCCGGATCCGGCCGAGCCCGCCAACCTGCGCGACCTGATCAGCCACCTGCAGCGCACCGACTGCGAGATCGGCCTGGCCTTCGACGGCGACGCCGACCGCCTGGGGGTCGTCACGCCCTCGGGGCAGATCATCTGGCCCGACCGCCAGATGATCCTGCTGGCCCGCGACATCCTGCTGCGCGAGCCGGGCGCCTCGATCATCTTCGACGTGAAATGCAGCCGCCACCTGGGTCAGGCGATCCGCGAGGCGGGCGGCGTCCCGCTGATGGCCCAGACAGGCCATTCGCTGATCAAGGCAAAGCTCGCCGAGACCGGCGCTCCGCTGGCCGGCGAGATGAGCGGCCACCTGTTCTTCAAGGAACGCTGGTTCGGCTTCGACGACGGGCTCTATGCGGGCGCCCGCCTGCTGGAAATCCTGTCGCGCAGCGCCGACCCCGGCCGGCTGCTGGAATCCCTGCCGCAGGGCATCTCCACCCCCGAACTCAAGCTGCCCATGGCCGAGGGCGAGCCCCACGCCTTCATCGAGCGCCTGCGCACCGAAGGCCGCTTTCCCACCGCGCGGGACCGCATCACGATCGACGGCATCCGCGCGGAATACCCGGATGGATTCGGTCTGGCGCGGGCATCCAACACGACGCCCGTGGTGGTGCTGCGCTTCGAGGGCGACACGCCCGAGGCCCTGTCACGGATCCAGGCGGAATTCCGGGCCTCGATTCACGCACTGCTGCCGGGGCGGGAACTGCCCTTCTGACCTGTCAGGTCCTCATAGACCGCCAGGTGAGCCTGGACGATCCGGTCCAGGCCGAAATCGCGTTCCGCCAGCGCCCGTCCCGCGGCGCCCATGCGTTCCCGCAAGCCGGGATCGGCCGCCAGGCGGCCGACCGCGTCGGCCAGCGCCCGCGCGTCGCGCGCCGGGACCAGCAGGCCGCTGATCCCCGGCTCGATGGCGTCCCGGCATCCGGGCACGTCCGTCGTCACGACCGGCCGGCCGCAGGCGGCCGCCTCGATCAGCGACTTGGGCAGGCCTTCCCGGTAGGACGGCAGGGTCACGATATGCGCCTGGGCGTAGAAGGCCGCGACGTCCGGGCATTCGCCGACATGATCGACGATGCCCTCGGCCTGCCAGGCGGCCAGTTCCTCGGCCCGCACCGAGGCCGGGTTGTCCGGATCCAGGCTGCCCGCCAGGCGCCAGCGCAGCTCCTCGCCGCGTGAGGCCGACAGCCGGGCGGCCTCGACGAATTCGCGCACGCCCTTGTCGTGCAGCAGCCGGCTGGCCATCGCCACCGTCACCGGTTCCGGCGGCCAGGGCGCGGGGGCGAACCGGTCCAGATCCACGCCCGAACCGCGCACCATGACGACCTGCCCCGGCCGCACGGCGCCCGCGTCGATCAGCACGTCGCGATCCGCCGTATTCTGGAAGATCACCCGGCTGTTGGCCTGGCCCAGCGCCAGGCGATAGAGGACCAGGGCCACGCGCCGCAGCGCCCCGCGCGCGCCCGATCCCGGGATGAAGACGTAGCCCAGCCCCGAGATCGCCGCCACGTAGGCGGGCACGCCGGCCAGGCGGCACGCAATGCCGCCGTACAGGACGGACTTCAGCGTGACCGCGTGGACGAGGTCTGGACGCACCTGGCGAAACAGGCGCCAGATCGCCCAGAGGCTGCGCGCCTCCGTCCAAGGGCGCATGCTGGTGCGCGACAGCGGCAAGGTGTGATGGATCAATCCCAACGATTCCAGGCCGGCGGCGGCCGGGCCGCCCATCGAGGCCACGTGGACCTCGTAGCCGGCATCGCGCGCGGCCAGGGCCAGGGGCAGGCGGTGCGATACCAGGAAGGCCGGGTTGGTAATGAAGAACAGCAGCCGCGGCCGCCTGCCCGCCGTGCCGACGGGATCCCCCGTCTCGACCTTGTGCGCGGCAGCGGCCGCTGCCGCCCCCGCGGGCGCGTCCAGCCCGCCCCGGGTCGGAAAATCCGCCGCCAGGCGCCGCCAGACGGTCTCGTAGCGTCCGGCCATGGTCTGCAAACTGTAGCGCTGGGCGACCGAACGCCGGGCCTCGGCCTGGCGTTCGGGCCAGGCCGGATCGCGCACGGCGGCAACGGCCCGGTCGATGGCCTGCGCCAGCGCCACCGGGTCCTGGGGGGGCGCCACCCAGCCGTGCTCGCCCACGATGGCCGCGGCATCGCCCACGTCCGTGACCACGCAGGCCACGCCCGAGGCCATGGCCTCGGCCACCACGTTGGGAAAACCTTCCGCCTTGCTGGACAGGACGTGCACGTCCAGGGCCGGCATCAGGGCCGGGACGTCGTCACGGCGGCCCAGGAAGATCAGATGATCCAGCAGGCCGTACTGCCGCGCCTGCGCGACCAGCTCGGGATTGTCGCGCGACATGCCCAGCCCGATCAGCGCGCAGCGCAGGCCTGGATGGGACCGTACGCACAGCGCCAGGGCGGACAGCAGGTTGCCGTGGTCCTTCAGGGGATTCCAGCGGGCCACGCAGCCCAGCAGCACGGCATCCTCGGGCACCTGCCATTCGCGGCGCCAGGCCTGGCGGGCCGCCGCATCGGGATGCCAGAGCGACAGGTCATAGCCGTTGGGGATCACCAGCACACGGTCGGCGCAATAGCCCCAGCCGCGATGGACCTCGGCGGCGCGGCGCGCGCAGGTCACGATGACGGCGGGCACCCAGCCCGAGACCCGGGCGCAAAACCAGGCCGCGATGCGCGAGGAGCGGCTGCTTTCACCGAGGCTGACGCCCGAGTTGCGCACCCCCCAGGCGACGGCGCGGACGCCGGCCAGGCGCGCCAGGACGCCGCCAATCAGGTCGGCATGGTACATCCAGGTCTGGACGACGTCGGGCCGGCGGTTGCGCAGCAGCCGGAACAGGCGCCACAGCCCGCGCGCGGATCCGGCCAGACCCTGCATGTCCAGTGAAACGACCTCGACCCCGGCCGCGCGCAGCGCGGGGCCCATCACGCCTTCGCCGCGCATGGACACGACCGTATGCCGCACGCCCGCGCCCGAGGCTGTGGTGAGCCGCTGCAGGACAGTTTCCGCCCCGCCGTGCAGCAGGCCGGAAATGATGTGCATGACCCGCAGCGGCGCCTGCGGCGCCAGGCCGCTGTCCTCGCCCTGCCCGCCCGTCGGTCCGGCGGCGGCCGGGTTCTGCCCCTGCTCTGTACCCATCGTGATGTTCCCCTTGATGATCTTTGCCCGGTCCGGGCGCTCAGTGGTCCCGGCCGGACGGGCCGTCCGCCTCGTCCCACGCCGCGTCCCAGGCCCGCAGAATGGCGTCCAGCCCGTAGCGCGACCGGACCGATGCGGCGGCCTGCCGGCCCCGGGCCTCGCGCTCGGCCGGCAGGGCCCGCATCTGGCCTTCCAGGGCGGCGGCCAGCGCGGCATCGTCATCCAGCGGCACCAGTGTCGCCACCTGGCCGCCCTGCGTCAATTCCGCCGGCCCCGACGGACAGTCCAGCGCCACGCAGGGCAGGCCCAGCGCCATCGATTCCAGCAGCGCATTGGGAAAACCCTCGACCCGCGAACTGAGGACGAAGACGTGGGCGGCGCGCAGATCGTCCCACGGTGTCCGGCTGAAACCGGGCAGATGGACCCGGCCGGACAGACCCAGGCCGGCGGCTTGCCGCTGGCAGGCCTCGCGCTGCGGCCCGTCGCCGAAAATGGCCAGGTCCCAGTCCGGATGGCGGTCCGCCAGGCCGGCGAAGACCCCGATCAGCCGGTCGAACTGCTTGACCGGGTTGAAGCGGCCCAGCGCCACCAGCCGATAGCGCGGCCCGGCGGGCTCGGCCGCCCGCGCCTCGGGCAGGCCGTCGGGCAAGGGATTGGGAATGGCGACGATGCGCTGCGCGCCCGGGGCGACCTGGCGCAGGTGCGCGACGCTGCGCTGCGTCTGCACGACGACCCGGTGCGCCCAGGGATAGGTCCAGCGGCGCAGCAATCTCAGGGCCGGCTCGAGGTTGACGCTATGCGCGGGATCCGTGCGCTCGCTGACGACCACCGGCAGCCCCAGGCCCCGGGTCGCCAGCAAGGCGGTGACGTTGACGTTGGTGAGGAAGGACAGCACACGGTCCGGCCGCAATTCGCGGGCCAGCCGCCGCAGGGCGAGGAGCTTGCTCACGGGCCGCAGCCAGGCCGGCCCGCGCAGGCGGTCGGCCAGCCACATCAGCCGCACGCCGGAATCCAGCTGCTGCAGGCAGGTCCCCCGGCCGGAATAGCAGCACACCAGGAAGACCTCGTCGCCGCGCCGCGCCCAGGCATTGGCCAGGGTCGCCGCCACGCGCTCCGCGCCGCCGCCGTGCATCGAGCTGACGAGAAACAGGATGCGCATTCAGTTCACCCTCCGCCCCTGGAAAACCTGCTCCCACAGGGCCATGACGCGGGCGGTGCTGAAACGGTCGCGCACGTCCGTGGCGCGGCTGGCGTAGCGGCCGCGCAGTCCGGGATCGGCCATCAGCAGGCCCAGCTGGCCCGCCAGGGCCTCGGAATCCTGGACCGGGCGCACCAGCACGCCGTCGATGCCGTCGCGGATGATTTCCCGCGGACCGGTCTCGCAGTCGAAGGCCACGCAGGGCAGGCCGCTGGCCATGGCCTCGAGCAGGGTATTGGACAGCCCCTCGGCGCGGGAACTGAGGACGTACAGGTCAGCGGCGCCATACCAGGCGGCCATATTGCCCACCCGTCCGGGCAGATCGACCCGGCCGGCCAGGCCGAGCTCGTCGCGCAGGGACTCCAGCGCCGCGCGCTCCGGCCCTTCGCCCAGGATGGTGAGGTCCCAGGCCGGATAGACCGGGGCGAGCTCCGCAAAGGCGCGCAGCAGGCAGTCGAAACCCTTCACCGGATGCAGCCGGCCCACCGCCAGGAGGCGGTGGCGGCCGGGCGCCGCGGGCGGTTCCACGCGAGGCGCCTCGTCGGCCAGCGGCCAGTGGACCGCATTGGGGATGACCTGCGCCTGCACGCCCGGCAGGTGTTCGTCCAGCCACTGGGCCGTGCCCCGGGTCAGGGCGATGACGGCATCGGCCTTCGGGTAGGTGCGCGCGCGCAGCTTCTGCCAGGCTTCGGGCAGGCGCTGGATGGGCGGATGGGTGTGTTCCGTGGCGATCACGCGGCTGCCGGCGCGGCCGGCCGTCAGCACCGCCAGTACGGAACCGCGCGTCATCATGCCCAGCACGACTTTGGGACGATGGCGCCGCACCAGCCGGCGCAGCGCCCAGTAGCGGCGCAGATTGCCCCACACCGCCGCCAGCGGGCCCGAGCTGTCGGCCGCCAGGCCGAGGGCGCGGCGCTCGACGCCCTCGGGCACCGGATAGGCGTCCTGGGCCGCCGACGTCTGCGTCACCAGGCAGACGCTGCAGCCGCGCGCGCGCCAGTAGGCGGCCATGTCGACGGCCACACGCTCGGCGCCGCCGCCGCGCAGCGAATGGATCACGATCATCAGATCGGTACGGCTCTGGGTCATGGGGCGCGGCCTCCGTCCGGGGCCGGATCCGGCCGCGCGCGCAGCGCGAGGAACAGATAGCCGGCATACGACATGGCGTACATGAGGCTGGTGGCCAGCATGATGCCGGCCACGCCCATGCGCGGCGCCAGCACGGCGTTCATGGCGGCCTTCACCAGGAAATTCACCACCGCGATGGCGGCCATCCAGCCATAGCGGTTCTGGCTGGCCAGCAGCTGCACGAGGATCAGCACGCCGAAGAAGAACGGCAGCTGCAACAGGCCCCAGCGCAGGACCTCGGCCACGGCCAGCGTATCCTGCGCGGTAAAGGCGCCGCGCTCGAAGAGCAGCGACACGATCCAGGGCGCCAGCCACCATCCCGCGAGGACCACGAGGGCTCCCACCGCCAGCATGGCCGCCGACCATTTCAGGGCCATGGACCGGGCGTGCGCCGCATCGCCGCGGCCCTGGATGTCGGCCAGCACCGGCAGGGCCGCACGGCCGACCGACGCGGCGCCCAGGCCGATCATGAGGGACAGCAGGCGCGCGGCATAGCCGAGCGTGGCGTTGGCGTTGTTCCCCAGCCGCGCGGCCGTGTACTGGTCGATGGGCCCGACGAAACTCATCGCCAGCTGCCCGATCAGCATGATGCCGGCCGCGGCCGCCAGGGTGGACCACTGGGGCGCCCGGCGGCCAAGCCGCAGGCGGGTCGGCACGCCGTCGGCGCGCTGCGCCAGCCGGCGCTGCAGGACCGACTGCAGGGCATAGCCCAGCACCGTGCCCCACAGCAGCGGCATCACGCCGGCGCCGGCGGGCGCGGCCAGCACCCAGACCAGGATCATCAGGGCCGGGACGCTGTCGAGCAGGGTGTTGATGTGGCGCTCATGGGCCCGCAGGCGGGCGGCGCTCAGGCCCGTCCAGACCGTGAACAGCGCCGCGGGCGCGAAACCCAGGATCAGCAGCCGGCTCATGTCCAGGACCTCGGGCGCGAGGCCCTGCCCCGCGACCCGCAGCACCAGCGGCCAGGCCAGGACCAGCAGCACGGCGACCGCGGCCCCGACGACCAGGGTCCAGGCCTGCAGTTCGCCGAGAAAGCGTCCATGCGGCTCGGCGCCGGCCCGGCGGCTGCGCACCAGCGCGGGAATGAGCACGACGGAGAATGCGCCCACCAGCGTCACCGGCAGCCAGTTGGCCAGCGTCAGGGTGAACTGATAGGCATCCACCACGTCGCTGATGCCGTAGCGGTAGGCCACGGCCATTTCCTTGAAGGCCCCGACGGCCTTGCCCATCAGCAGGAAGAAGGCGACCCGCGCCGCCCCCAGGGCGATCCGCCGGTGATCGGCGTGCAGGGCCGTCAGTCGGCGCATCAGGAAGGAGATCAACGCAGGAACCGGATATACCAGGGCATGGCGATTTCCAGGCCGCCCAGGATGTCGTAGCGGGGTTCGTAGCCGATCAGGGTGCGGGCCTTGCCGATGTCGGCCTGGGAATGCCGCACGTCACCGGCGCGGAAATCGCCGTAGCGCGGCTCGCGCGCATACGCAACCCCGTTGCGCCCCAGCGTGTCGCGCAGGTAGCCGAACAGCTGGTTCAGGCTGGTACGCGCGTTGAAGGCGACGTTGTAGACCTGGTTGGAGCCTTCCGGCCCGGCCATCGACGCGAGCAGATTGGCCTGCACGACATTGTCGATGTAGCAGAAATCGCGGCTGGTCTCGCCGTCGCCGTTGATGACGACCTCCTGGTCGCGGATCATGGCCGAGACCCATTTCGGGATCACGGCCGCATACGCGCCGTCCGGATCCTGGCGCCGGCCGAAGACGTTGAAATAGCGCAGCCCGACCGCCTGGAAGCCGTAGGCCCGGGCAAAGACGTCCGCGTACAGTTCATTGACGTACTTCGTCACCGCGTAGGGCGACAGCGGCTTGCCGATGCGGTCCTCGACCTTGGGCAGCCCCGGATGGTCGCCGTAGGTGGAGCTGGAGGCCGCATACACGAAGGACTGCACCTGGGCGTCGCGCGCCGCCACCAGCATGTTGAGCTGCCCGCCCACATTGACCGCGTTGGTGGTCAGCGGGTCTTTCAGCGACCGGGGCACGGAGCCCAGGGCGGCCTGATGCAGGACGTGCTGCACGCCGTCGACCGCCTGGCGGCAGGTCTCCAGGTCGCGGATGTCGCCCTCAATGAAGCGGAACCGCGCCCACTGCCCGGGCGTGACCTCGGACCGGACCTCGTCCAGATTGTGCTGGTAGCCGGTCGAGAAGTTGTCCAGCCCGACGACGGACTGGTCCAGCTTCAGCAAGGCCTGCAGCAGGTTGGAGCCGATGAAGCCGGCGCAGCCGGTCACCAGCCAGGTATGGGGGCGTGCCTGCAGTTCGGCCTGCAGGGTCTCGAAACGGGAGCTCATGGCGGGAACCTCAGAGGCGCAGGTCGGATTCGCCGGCATCCAGCACGTACTTCAGGTCGTACAGCACGTGTTCCGGCTTGCCCAGGGCGCGCAGGGCGGCGGCGCCCATCGAGGCGAACTGCTCGTGCGCCACGGCGAGGATGATGGCGTCATAGGCGGCCGACTTCGGCTTGGACACGGGCGTGATGCCGTATTCGTGCTGCGCCTCGGCGGAATCGACCCAGGGATCGTAGACGTCGACGTCGATGCTGTATTCCTCGAGCTCGTGCACGATGTCCACGACCCGCGTGTTGCGCAGGTCGGGGCAGTTTTCCTTGAAGGTCAGTCCCATCACCAGCACGCGCGAGCCCTGCACCTGGATGCGGCGCTTGGTCATGGCCTTGACCAGCTGCGACACCACGTAGCCGCCCATGGAATCATTCAGGCGGCGGCCGGCCAGGATGATCTCCGGGTGGTAGCCGATGGACTGGGCCTTGTGCGTCAGGTAATACGGGTCCACGCCGATGCAGTGGCCGCCGACCAGGCCCGGGCGGAAAGGCAGGAAATTCCATTTGGTGCCGGCCGCCTGCAGCACGTCCAGCGTGTCGATGCCCAGGCGGTTGAAGATCAGCGCCAGCTCGTTGATCAGCGCGATGTTCACGTCGCGCTGGGTGTTCTCGATCACCTTGGCGGCCTCGGCGACCTTGATCGAGGGCGCCTTGTGCGTGCCGGCCGTGATGATCTGCCGGTACAGGGCGTCCACCAGATCGGCGACCGCCGGGGTCGAACCCGAGGTGACCTTGCGGATGGTCGAGACGCGGTGCTGCTTGTCGCCCGGGTTGATGCGCTCGGGGCTGTAGCCGGCGTAGAAGTCTTCGTTGAACTTCAGGCCGGAGATGCGCTCCAGCACGGGCACGCAGACTTCTTCGGTGGCGCCGGGATAGACGGTGGATTCGTAGATGACGATGTCGCCACGCTTGAGGATGCGGCCGATGGTTTCGCTGGCGCGCTCCAGGGGCGTCAGGTCGGGCTGCTTGTACTGATCGATCGGCGTGGGCACCGTGACGATGAACACATTGGCGCTGGCCAGTTCGGCGGGATCGCTGGAATAGCGCAGGTGCCGCGCCTCGGCCAGCTCGGGCCCGGAGACCTCCAGGGTGTGATCGTTGCCGGCGCGCAATTCCTCGATGCGGCGGGCGTTGATGTCAAAGCCCAGCACCTCGCGCTGCTTGCCGAATTCGACCGCGAGCGGCAGGCCCACGTAACCCAGACCAACGACGGCCAGACGGACATCCTGAATGTTCATGTATTTCTCCCCGGCACGCTGGCCGTATTGATCGAAGGAATTTTAATCGTCCCGGCCCCGGCGTCCCAGGGACGGCAGCAGCAGCCACCGGGGACGGCGCCAGGTGACCAGGCGCACGTAGAGCCAGATGTAGACCGCCGCGAACACCCCCATGCTCAAGCACAGGAACCAGGCGTTGTCCCACCATATCGTCGCCGGCACCAGGCCGATCAGGGCCAGCACCCACAGATAGGGGGACGTCATGGCGTTGCACAGCGCCGGCAAGGCATGGCGGCGGTCGCGACTGAAGGTGATCCGCACCAGGCGCCGGAAGACCAGCTGATGCAGGTGCAAGGCGTCGGGCTGGTCGACCGGCACCCCGCGCTTGAACTTGCGCCGCCAGATGGAGAACAGCGTCTCGAACACCGGATAGAACAGCACCGCCAGCGCGTAGAAGGGCGAAACGCCCGGGTTGCGCACCACCAGCTGCACGGCCAGCTCCGCCAGCATGAAACCCAGGAAATAGGCGCCGCCGTCGCCCAGGAACACGCGCCCGAAGGGAAAATTCCAGACCAGGAAGCCCAGGGTGGCCGAGGCCAGCGCCGTGGCGATCAAAAAGATGGGAATGTCCTGCACCTGCAGGGCGACCAGCGCCAGGGATACCGCCATCAAGGTGGCGATCATGCCCGCCAGGCCGTTCATGCCGTCGACGATGTTCAGCGCGTGGGTGCAGCCGCCGACCGCAACCATGGTGAAGAGCAGCGAGACGATCGGCCAGCCCGACAGGATCGCATCGGCCCATGACAGCCCGACCCGGGACACGCCGCCCAGCAGCCACCAGGCGATGCCGGCGGAAATGAAGGCGGCCAGCAGACGCTTGCCCGAGCCGATTTCCTTGGTGATGTCTTCCAGCAGCCCGGCGACGAACACCGGCAAGGCGGCGACGAACAGCGCCGGCCACAGCCAGGTCAGCGTCATGTTGCGCGGCCCCAGCACCAGCAGGCCGGCGAGACTGCCCGCCACCAGCGCCAGGCCGCCGACCCGGGGGGCGGCGCGCTTGTGCATGGCCTGGGGCTTGTGCAGATCCGTGTCTCCGGTGTAGCGGCCGTGCCAGCGTTCCGAGACTACGATCAGGCCACCCACCATGAAGGCCACCACCCCGATGAGGGGCCAGCTGAGTGAATCGGACAGGCTGGAGGCGTTCAAGGCAATCCCGGATGGACAAAACGAGATTATCGGCCAAATTTGTAACCTGTGCCGATCTCACGGGGATACACATGCAACAAAAGCATCCCGCCCGACGCGGGGGCGGGATGCCGGCCTGACCCGCGGGCTCAGAGGGCCATGCAAAGATATTTAACGACCAGGTAATCGTCCAGGCCGTAGTGCGAGCCCTCGCGCCCCAGACCGGACTGCTTGACCCCGCCGAAGGGCACGGCTTCGTTGGAGATCAGGCCGGTGTTGATGCCCACCATGCCGTATTCCAGCGCCTCGGCGACCCGCCACACGCGGCCGATGTCGCGGCTGTAGAAATAGGCGGCCAGACCATATTCCGTGTCGTTGGCCATGCGCACGACCTCGTCGTCGCTGCGGAAGCGGAAAAGCGGCGCCAGCGGCCCGAAGGTCTCTTCGCGGGCGAGCTTCATGCCGGGCAGCGCGTCGGCCAGCACGGTCGGCTGGAAAAAGGTACGGCCCAGTTCATGCGCCTTGCCGCCCGTCAGGACGCGCCCGCCCTTGGCCACGGCGTCGGCGATGTGCTCCTCGACCTTGGCCACCGCATCGGCGTCGATCAGCGGCCCCTGGGTCACGCCCTCTTCCATGCCGTTGCCCACGCGCAGCTTGCCCACGGCCTGCACCAGCTTGCGGCTGAACTCGTCGTAGACGGCGTCCTGCACGTAGAAGCGGTTGGTGCAGACGCAGGTCTGGCCGGAATTGCGGTACTTGCTGGCGATGGCGCCCTCGACGGCGGCATCCAGGTCCGCATCGTCGAAAACGATGAACGGCGCATTGCCGCCAAGCTCCAGCGAGAGTTTTTTGATGGACGGCGCGCACTGGCGCATCAGCAGGCGCCCGACCTCGGTCGAGCCGGTGAACGAGACCTTGCGGACCAGGTCGCTGGACGTCATCTCGCCGCCGATGGCCGCGGCCTCGCCCGTGAGGACGGAGAACACGCCGGCCGGGATGCCCGCCTCTTCGGCGAGCACGGCCAGTGCCAGGGCCGAGAACGGCGTCTGTTCGGCGGGCTTGACGACCAGCGGGCAGCCGGCGGCCAGCGCCGCGCCCGCCTTGCGGGTGATCATGGACGAAGGGAAGTTCCAGGGCGTGATGGCCGCGCACACGCCGATGGGTTCCTTGGTCACGACAATGCGGCGGTCGGCCGCGAAGGTCGGCAGCACGTCGCCGTAGGCGCGCTTGCCTTCCTCGGCGAACCACTCCAGGAACGCCGCGCCGTAGGCGATCTCACCCTGCGATTCCTTCAGCGGCTTGCCCTGCTCGGCGGTCATGATGACCGCCAGGTCCCAGGCGTGGGCGGTCATCAGTTCGAACCAGCGCCGCAGCACGGCCGCGCGCTGCTTGGCCGTCTGGGCGCGCCACGCGCCCCAGGCGGCCTGGGCGCCCTCGATCGCGCGCCGCGTCTCGGCCGCGCCCATGTTCGGGACGGTGCCCAAAGCCTCGCCGGTGGCCGGATTGTGGACGGCGATGGTCTCGCCGGAATCCGCGTCGCACCACCGGCCGTTGACGTAACACTGCTGGCGCAGCAGGGCCGGGTTGTTCAGAGTCAGCATGCTTGTGCTCCTGTCGTGCGTTCAATATAATGAACGTAGTTTGATAGAATGAACCCTCCGATGATAACGGCCCGTCTCCGGGGACGTCAATCCGCCATGAATCCCGACAAAGTCCCCGCCCCCGCCGTCGCCCGCGCGGCCGCCGTGCTGGACCTGATGTCCCGCGCGGGCGCGCCCGTCACCCTGGCCGAACTGGTCAAGGCGCTGGGTCTGCCCAAGAGCAGCCTGCACGGGCTGTGCGTCACGCTGGAGCAGTTGAACCTCATCACCCGCCTGGACGGCGGCCAGATGACGCTGGGCCCGCACGTCATGATGTGGGCCAATGCCTTCCTGGCCCGCCTGGACATCACCCAGGAGTTCTTCGCCTCCTGGGACGAGATGCGGGTGCTGCCCGAGGAAACCATCACCCTGTCGGTGCGCGACGGCACGGAGGTCGTCTACATCGCTTGCCGCAATGGCCGGCACCCGCTGGGGCTGAGCTTTCGCCCCGGCATGCGGCTGCCGGCGGTGTACACCGCCACCGGGCTGGCCATGCTCAGCACGCTGCCCGACACCGGCGTGCGCAAGCTGCTGGACGCGGCCTCGTCCGGCTGGCCGGCGCCGCTGACCCACCAGGGGCTGCGCGACACCGCCTCGGCGCTGGACGAGCTGCGCCGCATCCGCGAACGGGGATATTCGATCGATCGCGAGGGGGTGCGCGAGGGCATGTACTGCTTTGGGGCGCCGGTGTTCGACTCGCGCCATCCCGAGGCGGTAGCGGGGGTGGCGGTCAGCATCCGCTCGCCCGGCGCCAGTCCGGAACTGGAGGCCCGCGCGGGCCACGCCATCCGCCGGCTGGCCGACCGCCTGTCCCAGCGCCTGGGGGCGTTCAGCCGTTCAGGATAAAAAAAAGCCCAAGATCCGAAGATCCTGGGCTAAATCCACCAAAGGAGGAGGGTGGAGGAGACAACCTGGGCATGTCGGGCTGCGAAGGCCTGAAGCCTGAGCCATCCGTGACTAGGGTTTTCCCGCTGCAATCACGTTTCGACATCCGATAAGCAAATTATATAGACCTTCGTTGTTGGGTTGCAAGATCTATTTTATGTCAATAGATGACAGCCATAGGTTTGTGGTGTTTCCCACACAACAAAGGGTAATCCTTAGCCTACACCCGGTACGCCGTGCTCGTCATGACCTTGGACATCAGGCGCATGGCGCCGCGGATCGGGGCCGGCAAGGACGAGGCGCCATGGCGCTCGGCCGTGCTCCGGTGGCCGATCTCGTCGTCGCGCATCTGGGTCACGATCCGGCGCGAGCGCTGGTCCTGCGCCGGCAGGGTCTCGAGGTGGCCGTCCAGGTGTTCCTCGACCTGCCGCTCGGTCTCCGCCATGAAGCCGAGGTTGTAGGGTATCCCGGCCCGGCTGGCCGCCAGCCCCAGCCCGAATGCGCCCGCATACCACAGGGGATTGAGCAGGCTCGGCCGGCTGCCGAGCTCGTCCAGGCGCTGCCGGCACCAGGCCAGGTGATCGACTTCCTCGGCCGCGGCCTGGCGCAGCACGCCGTGGATCCTGTCGTCGCGGCACAGCAGGGCCTGCCCCCGGTACAGCGCCTGGGCGCAGATCTCGCCCACGTGATTGACGCGCATCAGCCCGGCCGCATGCCGGCTTTCGTCGGGCGTCAACACCGGATCGTCGGCGCGCGCAGGGCCGGCCGGACACGGCCGGTCGTGGGACACCGTGCCATCCAGCACCCGCAAGGCCTGGCCGGCCTCGGTCAGGATCTGGTCCACCAGCGAGGCGCGGCGGCGCCAGCGTGCCGGTCGAGCGGCATTCGTCAGGGTCATGGAAGCATCCTTCATCGATTCACGAAACGCCAGATCGGCTTGAGTGCCGCCAGCAGCCAACATGAGGGTAACACGATGGCCAGGGCGATCAGGCCGCGCCCCGCCCAGTCCTGGTCGTCCTGGAGATAGGCGTTGCACAGGCGGATGGGCTGATCCAGATACACCATGCCGACGATGGCGCTCATCCAGCAGAAATTGCCCAGGAAGAACAGCTTGATGACCACGTTGGCGCGCCGCGCCGAGGCGCTGAGCAGCCAGCCGCACACCGGCAGCCCCAGGTACTTGAACGCGGCCACCCGCCAGTCGACCAGGGCGTCGTCCAGCGCCTTGGGGATCATCCAGGCTCCGCCCGCCAGGCTGACGAACAGCAGCCCCGGGATGCCATAGGCGTTCCAGGTCCAGCGGATGCGGCGCCCCGAGGTGGGCCGCCACATCGCCGCCCGGCGGGGAGAGGCGGCTGCCTCGCCGGCGTCCGCCGGGGCCGGCGGGACGGCGGGCGCGCTGCCCAGGTGCCAGGCCAGCTCGGCGAACACGCCGCCCAGCACCAGCAAGGGGATCTGGACCACCATGTGCAGGCTCATCAGCGCCGTCAGCGCGTCATGGAACCCTCCGGCGATGCCCAGGCACGCCAGGGCCGCCAGCAGGCAGGCAGGCCGGTACCAGGCGCGCGGGAACCTCATGGCGACTCCTTTGCGGGCGCGGCGGCGGCCGGCATGAACGATTTGGCGGCCTTCAGCGCCCAGCCCGGATCGTCGAGGTCGACGATGCGCACCAGGCGGCCGTCCGGCGTGACGACGTGGAAGGCCGCGTTGTGCTCGAATTCGCCCAGGGGCGCGGGAACGACGGTGATGCCGAAGAGATCCAGCGCGGCCTGGCGCGTGGCGGCATCGCCCAGCGTGTAGAACTGCCAGACCTTCGGGTCGGCGCCCATCCGCACGGCGTAGCGCGCCAAGTCGTCGGCGCGGTCGCGCGGATCAAAGCTGAGGCTGATCAGCCGCAGCCGGTCCTGCAGGCCTTCGGCCTCGATGGCCTGCTGCAGGCGCTCGGTCAGCGAGCCCTGGGCGAGGCACAACGAAATGCAGCGGGAATAAAAGAAATTGACGATGGCCACCCGGCCATCGTCACGCAGATCGCGCAGCAGCGGCTCCCGCCGCCCCGCTTCGTCCAGGATGCGGATCGCGGGCACTGCCCGCGGATGGGCCTCGATGGCCTGGCGGCGGGCCGCCTCGGCCGTCAGGACGGTAAAGCCGTCCGTCAGGCCGTAGATCCCGCCCAGGCCAGCCGCCAGGGCGAGCACCAGCGCAATCACCCACCGCATGGCGCACCCGCCCGCTTACTTCTTTTCCAGCAGCGGGCGCAGATCCTCGTCGCCCTTCCAGGGCGTCGTCTGGTCCTTGGTCTCGGCGCGGACCTTGGCGACGAAATCCGCGTCGATGGTCGAGGCCGCGTTGCCGAAGCTGGTGCGTACGTGGTTGACGATGGCGGCCAGCTCTTCGTCGGAGAACTTGTCCTGGAAGTGCGGCATCTCGCCATTGTATTTGGCGCCCTCGACGGTCAGCGGGCCGTGGATGCCGTGCAGCACGATGCGCACCATGATGCCGGCGTCTTCCGCGTCCACCCATTCCGACTTGGACAGCGGCGGGAACACGCCCGGCACGCCGGCGCCGCTGGCCTGGTGGCAGGCCACGCAATTGGCGGTGTACAGCTGGCCGCCGTCTGCCTTGGCCGGCACGGCGAAATCCGCCATCACGCGGTCGTCGCCGACGGACGGCGGCATCGGCGTGTACGAGGCATACAGGTGCCAGACGGCCCAGATCAGCAGCAGGCCGATGATGGCCAGCACGACCTTGGGGATCGGATGGCTGCCCTCATAGGGCTCGGGCTGCTCGCGGCGCTGTTGGGTGTATTTGTTGCTCATTTCTTGGCTCCTTCAGCGGGCTGTTCCGGCAGGGTCGGCAGCTGTGCGTCGGGATTCACCGGGTAGGTATGGTTCAGGCCGATCAGGTAGTCCACCAGATCCAGGGCTTCCTGGGTGGCCACGACGACCTTGCCGTCCGCGGGCGCGTAGCTGGGCGGCAGGTTAACGACCTTGTCGCCGGCCTCGGCCTTGTCCTTGAGCTTGAACAGGAACGGGAAGGACGGCATGGTGCTGTGCGGCGTGTAGGCGCGCGGCTCGTACAGGTGCCCCAGGTTCCAGTCCACGCTGGGCTGGCGGGCGCCGATGTTGAACAGGTCCGGCCCGGTGCGCATGGTGCCCAGCAGGTGCGGATGATCATAGTAGTAGTCGCCCGCGACCGACGCGCGTCCCCAGCCGCGCTGGAAATCGGGCGCCATGGACTGGCTGCGCGGCTGCTGCGAATGGCAGTAGACGCAGCCCATCTCGATGTAGACCTGGCGGCCGCGCAGTTGCTGCTCGGTGTAGGGCTTGAGGCCCGGGGACGGCTGCACGTCGGACAGCTGCATGTAGGGCAGCACCACCAGCGTGGCGGTGGCCAGGGCGAGGGTCACCATCGCCCCGCTGAGGAGTTTGTATTCGCTTTCCATGATCAGGCACCTGCAATCGCCTGAGCTTCAGGCAAGGACTTACGTTTATGCAACAGGGCGGGACCCACGCGGCGGCTGCCGTAGCGCAGCGCCATCTGCACGAAGTGCACGGCGAAGACCAGGTGGCCCAGCGTCATCAGGGTGCCGCCCAGCGTGCGGGCTTCCAGGTAGGGAATCGTGACCAGCACGGAATCCATGAAGGGCTTGGTCGCATCGAGCATGTCCAGGCCCTGCAGCCAGCCGCCGATCGACAGGCCGACGATGTAGACGCCCATGCCCAGCGTCACCAGCCAGAAATGGACGATGATGAGCTTGGGATGCGGCCATTCCCAGGACATCACGCGCGGCATCACGAAATAGATGGCGCCGAACATGACGATCGAGAAGAAGGCATACAGGCCCAGGTGGGCGTGCGCCACGGTGAAGTGCGTGAAGTGCGCCACGCGGCTGACGCTGCGCAGGGCCTCGAAGGACCCCTCGAAGGAGCTCAGCGTGTACATCATGGCGCCCAGCACGATGAAGCGCAGCGTGGGCGAGTAGTACATGGTCTTGAAGTGCCCGCGCATCGTCAGGTGCTGGTTCACGGAGAAGGCCAGGACCGGGATGATCATCATCATCGACTGGACGATGGACAGCGAGATCAGCCAGTGCGGGACCGGGCCGCCCACCAGGTGGTGGCCGCCGACCTGGCCGTAGAAGAAGGCCAGCGCCCAGAAACCGATCAGCGACAGGTTGTAGGACTGGATCGGGCGGCCGATGATCTTGGGCAGGAAGTAGTACACCGACGCCAGGGCGATGGGGGTGTAGTACAGGCCCAGCACGTTATGGCCGAACCACCAGTTCATGGTGGCCTGCTCGACCCCGAAGTGCACGCCGGGGACCTTGCCGACCAGGTACAGCACCGGGAACCAGAAGAGCGCCGCGCCCATGTACCAGATCGACACGTACAGGTGCTCGACCTTGCGGTTGCGCAGCGTGAACACCAGCGGCAGGGCGATCAGCGAACCGCCGATCACGATCAGGATGCTGACCTGCCAGGGGATTTCCAGCCATTCCAGGCCGTCGTTGATGCCGGCGGCGATCGCGCCCAGGCCGGCGATCAGGCCGGCGTTCCAGAGCATGCAGCCCAGCAGCGCGAAGCGGCCGCCGTACAGGCGGGTCTTCAGCAGGCGCGGCAGCACCCAGATGGCGATCCCGAAGGCCGCCATCGGGCACCAGCCGTAGGCGACCATGTTCAGGTGCAGCGTGCGCGTGCGCCCGAACGTCAGCCAGGCGTACTGTGTCAGGAATTCCGGATTGTGCAGCTTGATCGAGCTGATCAGGCCGAAGGTCGAGGCCGCGACCAGCCAGACGATGGCACAGGCCAGGAAGACGAAGGTCACGTAGGCGGTGGACTGGTCGGCCTCCATGCGCTCGGTCAGTTCGGCTTTGAGCTTGTCGGCCAGCGAGGGGTCGATGACGGCCTTGCCGCCCTCGGTCACGACCTGCTGCAGGCCGGCCCGCTGCTCGGCGGTGGCCGAGGGGTCTTCGACGTGGCCGATTTCGCCCGTCGAGAAAATCACCCCGGCCGCCGCGGGGTTGTCGTCGAACATGTTCCGCCGCAGCGACCAGATAAAAATACCCAGCCCGGTGACGGACATGATGAAGGTCAGGAGTAGTACGGTGACGGTATCCACAGCGCTTCCAGTGAAGGACAATCGAAGCCCGAGCGCCCGGCCGGGATGGGCCGGTCTCGGCAACCCGCAATTGTAGCGTTAGTTTTGATCTATGATAAATCTGTGCATTATCCAAGATGGGATAAACCCCCATGCCCTATGGGGGCATGAGGGTGACCCGCAACGCCCTTTCTTGGAAAATCACACCCGCAAACTTCAGACACGGGTCGCGGCGGTCCGCCGGGCCCGTCCGCCCACTCGTTCAAAGGATCGATCACCATGGAATGCACCCTGGACTGGCAAGGCCCGGACGGCATGCTGTTCATCTCCCGCACCGGCAGCGGCCACGTCCTGGCCATGGACGGCGCGCCCGACGGCGGCGGCCGCAACCTGGCGGCCCGCCCCATGGAGATGGTGCTGTCCGGCGCCGGCGGCTGCGCCGCCTACGACGTCGTGCTGATCCTCAAGCGCGGCCGCCACGCCGTGACCGGCTGCCACGTCGAACTCAGCGCCGAGCGCGCCGAGACGGACCCCAAGGTCTTCACCCGCATCCACTACGCCTTCCGGATCACCGGCAAGGACCTGCCGGCGGCCGCCGTCGAGCGCGCGGTGGAGCTGTCCCACACGAAGTACTGCTCGGCCGTCGCCATGCTGGAAAAGACGGCGGAAATCACGCATTCGGTGGAAATCGTCGCCGCCTGAGGCCGCGCCGGCCGCAACTCCCCCGGGCGCTTGCCGAGACGGGGCGGACGGCGCGCCGGCCCTGCCCGGCCCGCTCCGGCCGGCCCGCGGGCGCTAGACCGCCATCGGCGCCGTCAACGGCGCGTGGTGCCGGTAGCCTTCCAGGACGAAGTCGCCGGGCTCGACCTGTTCCAGCCATTCCGGCTGGTAGACACCGGTGTCGGCATAGGCCGGGATGCGGTCGGACAGGCGCAGCCGGGGCGCCGGATACGGGTCGCGGCGCAGCTGCTCGCGCAGCATGTCCACGTGCGTCTCATAGATGTGGGCGTCGCCGATGAAATACGTCAGCCAGCGGGGTTCGTAGCCGGTCAGGCGCGCCACCAGGTGCGTCAGCGCCGCCGCCTCGGCCAGGTTGAAGGGCGTGCCCAGGCCCACGTCGTTGCTGCGGATGTACAGGCACAGGGACAGTTCCCGCGTGCCCGGATTGGCCAGGAACTGGTAGAGCAGATGGCAGGGCGGCAAGGCCATTTCCTCGATCTGCGCCCAGTTCCAGCCATGAAACAGGATGCGGCGGCTGCCCGGATCCCGCATCAGGGTGTCCAGGCAGTGGCGCAGCTGGTCCACCGCCTTGTAGAGCAGGACGCCGCGCCCGCCGCCGGCCTCGTCCTGGACGGCGCCCACCCGGCGATAGCCCGCCGCCAGCGCGGCGGCGATCCGCCCCTCGCCCCCGGTCTCGTCCGGATCGATCAGCTTGTATGCGGGCCACTGGCGCCATTGCACGCCGTAGACCGGCCCGAGGTCGTCCGGGCCGTCGCGCCAGGGGCTGGACAGCCAGGCCTGGTTCTCATTGGCGTTCTGGTCCCAGACCCGGCAGCCCAGGGCCCGGAAATCGGCCGCGCTGTCCGCGCCGCGCAAAAATCCCACCAGCTCGCCGATGGCCGACTTGAAGGCCAGGCGCTTGGTGGTGACCGCCGGGAAACCCTCGCGCAGGTCGAAGCGCAGGCAGGCGCCGGGCAGGCTCAGCGTGCGCACCCCCGTGCGGTTGTCCTGCCAGGCGCCCTGCTCGAAGATCGAGCGGACCAGGTCCAGGTAGGCCTTCATCGGGACGGCGCCCCTTGCCGGCCGCCGCGTTCGAGCACGCGGCGGGCGCTTTCGATCACCGGCAGGTCCACCATGCGGCCGTCCAGGCGGAAGGCGTACTCGCCGGTGCTGTCGGCATGGTCGACGACCCGCTGCGCCCAGTCGAGTTCTTCAGGCAGGGGGTGGTAGACGCGGTGCACCACCGGCACCTGGCTGGGATGGATGCACAGCATGCCGCCAAAGCCCATGTCGCGGGCCAGCGTGGCGGCGTCCGCCAGGCCGTCGAGATCGGAGAAATCCGCATAGATCGTATCCAGCGGATCCGCCAGGCCATGCATGCGGCTGGCCTGCAGGATCTGGAAACGCACCTGGTCGAGGATGCGCTGGGCGCCTTCGGTCCGCGGCCGGGTGCCGAATTCGACCATCAGGTCCAGGATGCCGAAGCTCAGCCGCGCCACGCCGTTGGCCTCGGCGATCTGGTCGAGCATGCGCAGGCCCTGCGAGGATTCGATGACGGGCATGAGCGGCTTGCCCGCGCCCGACACGATGTAGACGTGCTCGGCGGCCTGCGCCTTGGGCAGGACGATGCCGGCGACCGAGGGCAGCGAGCGGCAGAGCGCGAGGTCGTCCTCGAACCAGGGCGTGGTGCCGTCGTTGATGCGCACCCAGACGCGATCCTGGGGATGGTCCGCCGCGTGGCGGGCCAGCGCGTCGCGGGCCTCGGACTTGGCGTCGGGGGCCACGGAGTCCTCGAGGTCGATGATGACCGCGTCGGCCCCGCTGGCGATGGCCTTGGAAAAGCGGTCCGGCCGGCTGGCCGGGACGAACAGCGCGCTGCGCATCAAGGTCTCGTGCATGATATCCCCTGTGGTTGAAGGCTGCGTTCAGGCCCCGGCCACCGCCAGGCGGGCGGCGATCCGCTGCTGCCATTCACGCGGGCCCGTGCGGTGCACCGAGACGCCCTGGGCGTCCACCGCCACCGTCACCGGCATGTCCCGCACCTGGAATTCGTAGATGGCTTCCATGCCGAGGTCCTCGAATCCGACCACCCGCGCCGAGCGGATGGCCTTGGACACCAGGTAGGCCGAGCCGCCGACCGCCATCAGGTAGGCCGAGCCGTGGCGGCGGATGGCCTCGATGGCCTCGGGGCCGCGCTCGGCCTTGCCGATCATGGCCAGCAGGCCGGTCTGTCCCAGCATCATATCGGTAAATTTGTCCATGCGCGTCGAGGTGGTCGGGCCGGCCGGGCCCACGACCTCGTCGCGCACCGGGTCCACCGGACCCACGTAGTAGATCACCCGGCCGGCGAAATCCACGGGCAGCGGCTCGCCGCGCGCCAGCATGTCCTGGATGCGCTTGTGGGCCGCGTCGCGGCCAGTGAGGATGCTGCCCGACAGCAGCAGGCGCTCGCCGGGTTTCCAGGAGGCGACCTCTTCGCGGGTGAGCGTGTCCAGGTCGACCTGGCGCGAGGCCTTGTAGTCGGGTTTCCAGTGGACCTCGGGCCATTCCGACAGGGCGGGCGGACGCAGGGCCGCGGGGCCGCTGCCGTCCAGCTCGAAATGCACGTGCCGGGTGGCCGCGCAATTGGGAATCATGGCGACGGGCTTGGAGGCCGCGTGCGTGGCACAGGTGAGGATCTTGACGTCGAGCACCGTGGTCAGGCCGCCCAGGCCCTGGGCGCCGATTCCCAGCGCATTGACCTTCTGGTAGAGCTCGATGCGCAGTTCCTCGAGCTTGCTCTGCGGGCCGCGCTGCAGCAGCTCGTACATGTCGATGTCCTGCATCAGCGACTGCTTGGCCATGAGCATGGCCTTTTCCGCCGTGCCGCCCACGCCGATCCCCAGCATGCCGGGCGGGCACCAGCCGGCACCCATGTGCGGAACAGTCTCGAGCACCCAGTCGACCAGCGAGTCGCTGGGATTGAGCATGGCGAACTTGGTCTTGTTCTCCGAGCCGCCGCCCTTGGCCGCCACCTGGACGTCGACGCGGTCGCCGGGCACCAGCTCGACCTGCAGCACACAGGGCGTGTTGTCGCGCGTGTTGCGCCGGGTGAACAGGGGGTCGTCCAGCACCGAGGCGCGCAGCGGATTGTCCGGATTCGTGTAGCCGCGGCGCACGCCCTCGTCGCAGAGCTCCTGCAGGCTGCGGCGGGTGTCGAAGCGCACGTCCATGCCGATCTTCATGAAGACGTTGACGATGCCGGTGTCCTGGCAGATCGGCCGGTGGCCTTCGGCGCACATGCGCGAATTGGTCAGGATCTGCGCGATGGCGTCGCGCGCCGCCGGGCTTTCCTCGACCTCGTAGGCGCGCGCCAGATGGCGGATGTAGTCCAGCGGATGGTAGATGCTGATGAACTGGACGGCGTCCTCGATGGACTGGATCAGGTCGTGTTCGGTGATGGTGCTCATTATTTTCCTTGCCAGACCGGCGGACGTTTCTCGGCGAAAGCGGTCGCGCCCTCGCGCGCGTCTTCGGAGGTGAAGATGTGGGCGATGCGCGGGCGCTGCAGGTCGAACATGTCTTCCGGGCGCCAGTTGCGCGACTGGGCGATGACGGATTTGGCCGTGCGCACCGCCAGGGGCCCGTTGGCGGCGATCTTGCCCGCCAGGACGAGCGCGGCCTCCAGGGCCCCGCCCGGCTCGGCCAGCCGGTTGACCAGCCCCAGCTGGTGCAGGCGCTCGGCCGGGAACAGGTCGCCAGTCAGGACGGCCTCCATGGCGACGTGGTACGGAATGCGCGAAGGCAGCCGCAGCATGCCGCCCGAGCCCGGCACCAGGCCGCGCTTGACCTCGGGCACGCCGAACTGCGCGTCGCGGGCCGCCACGATCAGGTCGCAGGCCAGGGCGAGTTCGCAGCCGCCGGCCAGGGCATAGCCCTCGACCGCGGCGATCAGCGGTTTTTGCGGCGGCCGCTCGCACAGGCCACCGAACCCCCGGTCGCCCACGTACGGCCGCTGGCCGGTGGCGGCAAAGGCCTTCAGGTCCATGCCCGAGCAGAAATGCCCGCCCGCGCCGGTCAGGATGCCCAGGCGCAGCTGCGGGTCGGCGTCGAGCTGGTCCAGCGCCGCCGCCAGGGCCTGCGCGGTCTCCAGATTGACGGCATTGCGGGCCTGGGGGCGATTCAGGCGCATGATCAGGATCCCGTCCTGCTGGCGCGTGTCGAGGCAATCGCTCATGTGTTCTCCGACAAAGTGGATAAAATGGCCGTTTCGGGCGCAGCCAGCACTGTACCCGAGTTTCGGATACGAACCCCTGCGGATCATCCCGCCACGCCATGCTCACATTCCAACAACTGATTTTATCGCTCCAGCAATACTGGGACCGGCAGGGCTGCACCTTGCTGCAGCCTTACGACATGGAGGTCGGCGCCGGCACCTCGCACACCGCCACCTTCCTGCGCGCCATCGGGCCCGAGCCCTGGCGGGCCGCCTACGTCCAGCCCTCGCGCCGCCCCAAGGACGGCCGCTACGGCGACAACCCCAACCGGCTGCAGCACTACTATCAGTTCCAGGTCGTCCTCAAGCCGGCGCCGCTGGACATCCTCGACCTGTATCTGGGATCCCTGCGCGCGCTGGGCATCGACCCCCAGCAGCACGACATCCGCTTCGTGGAAGACGACTGGGAAAACCCCACCCTGGGCGCCTGGGGCCTGGGCTGGGAGGTCTGGCTCAACGGCATGGAAGTCACCCAGTTCACCTATTTCCAGCAGGTCGGCGGCCTGGACTGCAATCCGACCATGGGCGAGATCACCTACGGCCTGGAACGCCTGGCGATGTACCTGCAAGGCGTGGAGTCCGTCTACGACCTGGTCTGGACGCAGGCCCCCGACGGCCGTCGCGTGTACTACCGCGACGTGTTCCACCAGAACGAGGTCGAGCAATCGACCTACAACTTCGAATACGCGGCAACCCCCATGCTGTTCACGCACTTCAACGACTACGAGACCGAGGCCAAGCGCCTGATCGAAGTCCCCCTGGCCCTGCCGGCCTACGAGGCCACCCTCAAGGCCGCGCACACCTTCAACCTGCTGGACGCCCGCGGCGCCATCAGCGTGACCGAGCGCGCCACCTACATCGGCCGCATCCGCGCCCTGTCGCGCGCCGTGGCCCAGGCCTATTACGACTCGCGCGAACGGCTGGGCTTCCCGATGCTGGAGGCCCAGGCATGAGCGCCCGTCCCCTGATCGTCGAACTCGTCACCGAGGAACTGCCGCCCAAGGCGCTGGACGCGCTGGGCCGGTCCTTTGCCGAGGGCATCCGCAAGACCCTGGACGGCATGCGCCTGCTGACCGCGGATTGCGCCTGCGAGGCCTTCGCCACGCCGCGGCGGCTGGCGGTGAGCCTGAGCGCCGTCCTCGAACAGGCGCCGGACCAGTCCTACGCCGAAAAACTGATGCCGGCCGCCATCGGGCTGGATGCGCAGGGCGCGGCCACGCCGGCGCTGCTGAAAAAACTGCAGTCCAAGAACCTGGGCCATCTGGCGCCGGCCGACCTGGCCCGCCGCCACGACGGCAAGCAGGACGTGCTCTACGCCGAGGGCACCGCCGCCGGCGCCCGCCTGGCCGAGGGCCTGCAGCAGGCGCTGGACTACGCGGTCAGCCACCTGCCGATCCCGAAAGTCATGCAGTACCAGCTGGCCGACGGCCGCACCAGCGTGAAATTCGTGCGCCCGGCCCACCACCTGCTGGCCCTATGGGGCGACGCCGTGGTGCCCGTGGAAACGCTGGGACTGCGGGCCGACCGGATCACCCGCGGCCATCGCTTCCTGTGCCAGGAACCGCTGACGATCCAGTCCGCCGACACCTGGGCGGACCGCCTGGCGTCCGACGGCTACGTGATCCCGGCTTTCGCCGAGCGGCGGGCGCGGATCGCCGCCCAGCTGGCCGAGACCTCGGCCACTCTGGGCGCCACCATCGGTCAGTCGCCCGAGGCCGAGGCCCTGCTCGACGAAGTCACGGCCCTGGTCGAATGGCCCACCGTCTACGTGGGCGCCTTCGACGAGGCCTTCCTGGCGGTGCCGCCGGAATGCCTGATCCTGACCATGCGGCTGAACCAGAAATACTTCCCGCTGTTCGACCCGGCCACCGGCGCCCTGACCCACCGCTTCCTGATCGTCAGCAACATGCAGCCGCGCGATCCCGCCTTCATCATCCAGGGCAACCAGCGTGTGGTGCGCCCGCGCCTGGCCGACGCGCAGTTCTTCTACCAGACCGACCTCAAGACGCCGCTGATCGACCGGGTCGCCGACCTGGCCCACAGCGTCTACCACAACAAGCTCGGCACCCAGCTGCAGCGCACCGAGCGCGTGCGCAAGCTGGCGCGCTGGCTGGCGCCCCTGCTGGGCGGGGAACCCCTCGTCGCCGCCCGCGCCGCCATGCTGGCGCACGCCGACCTGGGCACCCAGATGGTGGGCGAGTTCCCCGAACTGCAGGGCATCATGGGCGCCTACTACGCCGCCCACGACGGCGAGCCCGCCGAGGTGGTGCGCGCGCTGCGCGACCAATACCGCATCCGCCTGGACGAGGCCGTCACGGCCGAGACCCTGACGGCGGCGACCCTGTTCATGGCCGAGCGGGCGGAAACCCTGGTCGGAATCTGGGGCATCGGCCTGGCCCCCACCGGCGAACGCGACCCCTACGGCCTGCGCCGCGCCGCCCTGGGCCTGATCAGCGCCTACGAGCAGCTCACGGCCGGCGGCTGGCTGCAGGCCAGCCAGGACAGCCCGGCGCGGCTGGCCGCGCTGCTGGAACAGGCCGCGGCCGGCTTTGCGCCCGGCACCCTGGCGGCGGGCACCGTCGATGCGGTGCTGGACTTCGTCTACGAACGCTACCGCAACCAGCTGGCGGCCAGCTGCGACCGCGCCGCCATCGACGCGGTCCTGGCGCTGCGCCCGCCGCTGCACCAGGTGGCCGCGCGGGTGCAGGCTTGCATGGAATTCGCCCGCCTGCCCGAGGCCGAGGCCCTGGCGGCCGCCAACAAGCGCGTCAGCAACCTGCTGAAGAAAGCGGACGACACCCTGCCCGATTTCGACGCCGGCCTGCTGTCCGAGCCGGCCGAGCAGCGGCTGGCGGACACCATCGGCGAGCTCGAACCGCGCGCCCGGGCCGAGCTGCAGGCGGGCAACTTCACCGCCAGCCTGGCGATCCTGGCCCAGGCGCGCGCCGCCGTGGATGGCTTCTTCACCGACGTCATGGTCATGGCCGAAGACCCTCGCATCCGGGCCAACCGCCTCGCCCTGCTGCGTTCGCTGCACCAGCTGATGAACCAGGTTGCCGATCTCTCCAGGCTCGCGCAGTGAAGCTCGTCATCCTGGATCGCGACGGCGTCATCAACGAAGACAGCGACGCCTACATCAAGTCTCCCGGCGAATGGATTCCCATTCCCGGCAGCCTGGAGGCCATCGGCCGGCTCAGCCAGGCGGGCTGGCGGGTCGTGGTGGCCAGCAACCAGTCGGGGGTGGCGCGGGGGATGTTCTCGATGGAGACCCTGGCCGCCATCCACGACCGCATGCGCCAGGCCGCCGCAGACGCCGGCGGACGCATCGACGCCATCTTCTTTTGCCCCCATGGCCCGGACGACGGCTGCGCCTGCCGCAAGCCGCTGCCCGGCATGCTGCGCGACATCGCCCGCCGCCTGGACATCCGCCTGGACGGCGTCCCCCTGGTGGGCGACAGCCTGCGCGATCTCCAGGCCGCCGCCGCGGCCGGCTGCAGTCCCTGGCTGGTGCTGACCGGCAAGGGCCGCGCCACCTGGGAAAAATCCGGCACCAGCGGCGAGCTGCCCGCCGGCACCGAAGTCCGCGACGACCTGGCGGCCGTGGCGGACGCCCTGCTCAAGGCGCATCCATGATCTTTCTGCGTTCCGTGGCCTACATGGTCTTCCTGGTCGTGACGGTGATCCCGTACGCCCTGTGCTGCGTCCTGTGGGCGCCCTTGCCGCTGTCCTGGCGCTATCGCCTGACCCTGGGCTGGCCCCGGCTGGCGCTCTGGGGCGCGCGCTGGATTCTGGGCATCCGCTACGAGGCGCGCGGCACGGAGCACCTGCCCACGACGGGCCCGGCCATCATCCTGTCCAAGCACCAGTCCGCGTGGGAAACCCTGTATTTCGCGGTGAAACTACCGCGCGACGTCGTGTTCGTCTACAAGAAAGAACTGCACTACGTTCCGTTCTTCGGCTGGAGCCTGGCGCTGCTCAGCATGATCCCCATCGACCGGACCAAGGGCCGCGAGGCCTTCGACCAGGTGGTGCGCATCGGCGGCCAGCGCCTGCGCGAGGGCCGCTGGCCCGTGCTGTTTCCCGAGGGCACGCGCGTCGCGCCCGGCGCGGTAGGCCGCTACAAGCAAGGCGGCGCCCTGCTGGCCTGCAAGACCGGCGTGCCGGTGATCCCGGTCGCCCACAATGCGGGCGAGCGCTGGCCGCGCAACGCCTTCCTGAAGACGCCCGGGCTGGTCACGGTGTCGTTCGGGCCCGCCCTGGATCCCACCCGGTACGACCCGCCCTCGCTCAACAACGCCGTGCGCGACTGGATCGAGGCCGAGATGCGGCAATTGAATCCGGAACGCTATGCCGGCCGGTGATTCCCGCCAGCTGAGCCTGTTCGACGCGCCGGCGCCGCCCGCGCCGCTCTCCCCCGCCACCGGCCGGGATGCGGGCCGGGACCGCCCGACGCCTCCCGCCCAAACCGCGCCCGACGACGACAGGCGCAACGAACCGCCCGCCGGATCGCCGCCGGCATCGGGCGGGGAGCGCGCCGGACCGGAACTGCCCGGTTACAGCCGCCATGCCGTGCGCCTGCCGGACGGCGCCCTGGACTACGCGTTGCGGCGCTCGCGCCGCCGCACCATCGGCCTGACCATCCGCGACGCGCGCCTGCTGATCCAGGCGCCGTCCTGGGCGAGCCGCGCGCAGATCGAGGAGGCCATCCACGAGAAATCCCGCTGGATCCGGGACAAGCTGAAGTCCAGCCGCGAGCGGCTCGCCCTGCTGGCGCTGCAGGACACCCAATGGCGGGCGGGCGGACGCATCCCCTACCTGGGCGTCATGATCGAGCTGCGGCTGGACGGCACCGGCGAGGCCCGGTTCGGCGGCGACGCCGGCCACCCGGCCGCGGGCGATCCGCTGTACCTGCCCCTGCCCGACGATGCGGAAGGCTCGCGCATCCAGGAACGCGCCCAGGCCTGGCTGCAGGCGCGCGCCACCGAGGATTTCGAGCACCGGCTGCGCCGCGCGCTGGAGCTGTCCGGCCAGCGCATGGCCGGCTGGGGGCTGTCGGCGGCCCAGGGCCGCTGGGGGTCCTGCTCGGGCCAGCGGCGCATCCGCCTGAACTGGCGCCTGATCCACCTGCCACCGGCGCTGATCGACTACGTGGTGGCGCACGAGGTCGCGCACCTGCGGGAGATGAATCACGGCCCGGCGTTCTGGCGCGAGGTCGGACGTCTGTATCCGGATTTCAAGTCCGCCCGCGACGCCCTGGCCCGGCACCATCCGGCCAGCCTGCCGCTGTTCTAGCCTCGCGCCGCCAGGGCATGTTTCAATGGGGGGACAGGCTTCCCGCAAGAGAGGACATGACCATGACCCAGGCAGACCCGCACCCCCCCGCGTCCTGCATCGTCGTCGGCTATGACGGCTCGGATGAAAGCGACTTCGCCCTTCAATGGGCGGCGCGCGTCGCGCAGCGGCGCCGATGCCCGCTGCAGGTCGTCTCGGCCACCGAGATCGACCGCACGCGCGTCGACCTGGTCTCGCCCGAACGCGAGGAAAGCTACCTGCGCCAGGCCCAGCAGACGGCCGAGGCCGGGGCGCAACGCGCCCGCGAGATCGCCGGCATCGAGGTCCAGGCCGCCGGCTGGGCGGGCGACGCCGCCAACAGCCTGCTGGAAAGCGCGCAGCATGCGGCCCTGATCGTGGTCGGCCACCGCGCCCGTGGCGTGCTGCCCGATACGGTGCTGGGCTCGGTGGCCTTCAAGCTCAGCCACCATGCGCCCTGCCCCGTGGCCGTCGTGCCCCGCTCGCCGCGGCCACTGCCCTCGATGGAACACCCGGTCGTGGCGGGGATCGACGGCTCGGACCATGCCGAGCGCGCCTTGCAGGAAGCCGCCCGCCTGGCGGCGGATACGGGCTCGTGGCTGCGGATCGTCGTCGCGGGCGAACCCCGCCAGGCCCAGCAGCTCGCCAGCCAGGCCGCCGCCCGCGTGCAGGCCCGCCATCCCGCGCTGACCGTGCGGCCCGCCATCGACGAGGAACCCGCCGACCAGGCCATCCTGGCGCAGTCCCGCGACGCAAGCCTCATCGTCGTCGGCGCGCGCGGCCTGGGCGGCCTGCAGGGACTGCTGCTGGGATCGGTCAGCAAGAAGGTCATGCAGGGCGCGGAATGCGCCGTCTACGTGGTGCGCTGAGTCGCGAAGTGCGTATCATAGGGCATCCATTCCGCTGAGGATCACACCATGCGACTGCTACATACCATGCTGCGCGTCGGCAATCTCGACCGCGCCCTGATGTTCTACACCGACGTGCTGGGCATGCGCCTGCTGCGCCGCAAGGATTACCCCGAGGGCCGCTTCACCCTGGCCTTCGTCGGCTACCAGGACGAATCCGAGGGCGCCGTGCTCGAGCTGACCCACAACTGGGACACCGAGACCTACGAGATCGGCACCGGCTACGGCCACATCGCCATCGAGGTCGAGGACGCCTACGACACCTGCGCCACCATCAAGACGCGCGGCGGCCTGGTGGTGCGCGAGGCCGGCCCCATGAAACACGGCTCGACGGTCATTGCCTTCGTGCAGGACCCCGACGGCTACAAGATCGAGCTCATCCAGCGCGACAGCCGCGCCGACTGAACCGCCGCGGGCTCAGCCCGCGCCGTCCGCCTGCACGCCCGCGGCGCTCAGGGCGTCCGCCAGGTCCAGGAACTGCGCGACCGACAGTTCCTGGGGCCGCGCGGTCGGGGCGATCCCCAGGGCGTCCCAGTCCAGCCGCTGCGTCCAGCCGCCCAGGCTGCCCCGGATCATCTTGCGGCGATGCTCGAACACCCGCGACACCACCTGCCCGAACAGCACCGGATCCCGCGCCTGGCGCCAGCCGGCGGGCGCCAGCGGGCGCATGCGGACGATGGCCGACATGACCTTGGGCGGGGGATCGAAGGCCTCGGGCGGCACGTCGAAGAGGTGCGCCATACGGTAGCGGGCCTGCAGCATGACCGAGAGGCGGCCGTACTGGCTGTCGCCGGGACGGGCCACCATCCGGTCGATGACTTCCCTTTGCAGCATGAAATGCTGGTCCCGCACCCGGCCGGCCCACTGCATCAGGTGAAACAGCAGCGGCGTGGAGATGTTGTAGGGCAGATTGCCCACGATCCGCAGGGGCCGGCGTCCAGCCTCGCCGGCAGACGGCGGGACGTCGGCGGACGCCTCGTCCGCGAGACGGGCGAAATCCACGGTCAGGGCATCGGCCTCGACCACGGCCAGCCGGTCCTGCGGCCATTGCGAGCGCAGGCGATGGGCCAGGTCCCGGTCCAGTTCCACGGCGATCAGCCGCCGCAGCCGGTCCAGCAGCGGGGCCGTCAGCGCGGACAGCCCCGGCCCGATCTCCACCATGCAGTCATCCGGCTGGGGATCGATGGCCCGCACGATCGCGTCGACGACGGACTCGTCGCTCAGGAAGTGCTGGCCGAAGCGCTTGCGTGCGGTATGTGCCATGGGCCTACTGCGTGCCGCTGCGGGTGTTTTCCAGCCGGTTGTCGATGTAGGCCTGGCTGCGCAGCTGATCCAGCCAGTCTTCGTAGGCGGGCCCGATCCGGCGCTGCATCAGCTCGCGGCGCGCCTGCATGCGGCGGAATTCCTGCTCCATGTTCTTGGTGCGGCGGCCCTCGACCTGGATCAGGTGCCAGCCGAAGGGCGACTTGACCGGTTCGCTGACCTGGCCGTCCTGCAGGGCGTTCATGGCCTGCTCGAAGGCCGGCACCGTCTCGCCGGGGCTGAGCCAGCCCAGGTCGCCGCCCTGGGGCGCGGACGCGTCCTGGGAATAGCGCTTGGCCAGCTCGGCAAAGGATTCGCCGTGTTCGATGCGGCGGCGCAGGCCCTCGAGGATGCCGCGCGCCTTGTCGTCGTCCACCACCTTGGAGGTCTTGATCAGGATGTGGCGGGCGTGCGTCTGGGTCACCATCATGGGGCCGGACTGACCTTGCTGGACGGGCGCCGGCTGCGGCGGCGCGGCGGGCGGCTGCGCGGATTTCTTGGGGGCGGGCCGTTGGGCGTAGCCGCGGCGCACGACCTTCAGGATATGGAAGCCCCGGCCGCTCTGGAGCACGCCGCTGATGCCGCCGGCCGGCGTGTTGGAGATGGCCTGCACGAACAGGTCGGGCCAGTCCTTCAGCGGCCGGATCCCCATGTCGCCGCCTTGCAGAGCCTGGGGACCGTTGGAGGAAGATGCCGCCAGGCCGGCGAAATCGGCCCCGGACTTCAGCTTGGCCAGGATGGCCTCGGCCTGCTTGCGCTTTTCCGCCACGACGGCATTGGCGGCGTAGTCGGGCACCTCGATCAGGATCTGGGCGAGCTCGACCAGCTCGGGCCCCGTGGGCGCGGGGGGCGGCTCGGGGGCCTCTTGCGCAGGCTGGGGCGCCGCCTGGGGCAGGGGCATGTCGGCATGCGTCTGCAGGAAGGCGTCGATGTCGCTGTCGTTGATGCTGATGCGGTCCTCGACGAAACGCTGGCGCAGCATGTCGTCCTGGATCTGCGACTTGATCTCGGTGCGGTACTGTTCCCAGCTCATGCCGCTGCCGAGGATTTCCTTGCGCAACTGGTCGACGCTGAGGCGGTTGCGCTGCGCCACGGTCTGGATCGCGCGGTCGACCTGGGCGTCGCTGACGCGGATGCCGACCCGCGCGGCCTCCTGGTCCTGCAGCGCGGCATTGATCATCTGCTGCAGCACCTGGCGCTTGAAGACGGCCTCCTCGGGCACCGGCACGCGCTGCTGCTGCATCTGCCGACGGACCTCGGCCTGTTTCTCAGCCAGCTGTCCGAGCGTGATGACCTGCTTGTTGACGATGGCCGCGATACCGTCGACGAACTGCTGCGCCGGCGCCTGCTGCTGCGCGGGGGCCGCGGCCCGGGCGGCCGGCTTGCCGGCGGCCTGGACCAGCGGCGCGAGCAGCATGCCGCCCAACACCAGGGCCAGGGAGAATGCTCCGGCGGGATGACGCATCATTCATACCTCTCGAAAACGGTTTTTTCGGGTGTGCGCGAGATGACGGACTCATAGCCCGTGATCCGCTCGGACAACATGGACATGGGATCCGTGCCCAGCGACCCCAGTCCGGTGAGTTCCAGCTGCAGGAACAAGGCGGTATTGGACTGTTCGGCGGACACGGCGTAGCGCTGCAGCACGGCGCGCGCCGCCCAGCCGCCGTCGCCCCGGTATTCCAGGCCGACGATGGATTGGGTAGTGCGCTTTTCCGCCAGCGAATAATCGTAGCGGCCGACGCCGAACCAGCGCCGCGTCAGCGGCCACTGGCCCGTGAGGCTGAGCTGCTCGCGCGACTGCAGGACCGCATCCGGCGGCAGGACGCGATAGGGATCGGTATACAGGTTCGGGTCCCGTTCGTAGCGGTAGGACAGGGACAGGGTCGCCAGGCGCTTGGGCGTCCAGCGCACGCCCGAACTGAGCCGGTTGCGCTTCTGGGTATCGTGGTCGAACTGGCCGTCGAAATAGATGGAGAACCGGTCGGTCAGGGCCGCCTTGGCCTCGACCAGGTAGTCGGACTCGGTCGCCTTGCGCGGCGTCTGGCTGGGCAGGGTGACTTTCTGGTCCGCAAAGTAGAAGCGCTGCGCCGCGGACAGCGACAGGCGCTCGAATCCCGTATCGGCATCCAGCCAGCGGGTCGTCAGGCCCGCCGTCAGCTGGTTGGCATTGGCGATGCGGTCCCAGCCGCCGCTGAAGATGTTCTCGTCGAAGGCTTGCTGGTAGCTGAAGGACGCCATGCCCGTATCGAAAACGGGCAGGCCGGACTGGTCCCGGTATGGCACGTACAGGTAATACAGGCGCGGCTCGAGCGTCTGGATGGCCGCATTGCCGAAAAAGCTGGAATCCCGTTCCAGCGTCAGGCCGGCATCCACGGAGGCGATGGGCAGGATGCGGCTCTGGGTGCGCGGCTGCCCCAGCAATTCAGGCGGCAGGCCCTGGATCGAGTCATAGAACCAGTCGGTCTGGTACTGCGCCATGTGCAGGCCGACCTTGGGTGTCAGATAGGCGCCCGGCAGGACGAAGGGACGCGCGATCGAGGTGTAGGAGGTCATGCGGGTGCCGTTGGGCATCAGCCGCTTGCCCGCCTGTTCGGGAAAGGCGTCGCCATGATAGATAGGCGAGACGAACCGTGTGACGTAATTGTCCGACACGACGTCGAAACCGTTCCAGCCATAGTGCTGGGCCCGGAAGTTGAACTCCGGGAGCTTGTCGTAGGGGGGCGCCAGGAACGAGCCCGTGCGATCCTGCAGCGTCTGGTAGCGGTAGAACTGCAGGGACGCCAGGAAATGCGGATTCCCCGACCAGCTCAGCATTGCCTGGCTGGGCATGTAGGTGATGCCGGCGTCCGTCAGGCCGAACGAGGAAAAATCCCGGAAATAATCGTCGTCCGAGACCTTGCGGGCATCCAGGTAGGCCGACAGTCCGTGCCCGAAGCTATGCGTGTGCTGCACCGAATACATCCAGCGTTTGTCGCCCGTCTGGCGGTCGCGCATGATGTAGGTGCCGAAGAGCTCGGAATGCGAAGCATCGCCCAGGTAGCGGAATTCGGTGCCCAGCAGCAGGCCGCGCTTGCTCATGTAGCGCGGCAGCAGGGTGGCGTCGTAATTGGGGGCGAGATTCAGATAGTAGGGGGTGGTCAGCTCGATCCCGGCATTGCTGGACGTGCCGTAGGTCGGCGTCAGGAAACCCGTCTTGCGGTCCCTGCCCAGCGGAAAGGTCAGGTAGGGCGAATACAGGATCGGGACGCCCTTGAAGCGCAAGACCCCATTGCGGGCGGCGCCCTCGTTCTCGTCCAGGTACAGGTCCACCCGGCTGGCATCGATGTACCAGGCGGGGTCGGGCCCGGACCAGCCGGTGTAGCGCACCCCGTGCAGGCGCATGTGCTGGCGCCCGAGGATGTCGGCGTGGTCGGCGCTGCCCTTGCCCGCCGCGCCGCCCAGCCAGAACCGCGGCGCGTCCATCGCGCCCTGCTCGGTGCGGGTGTTGTAGCGCAGATGGGGGCCGCGGACGACATTGCCGTCGCGCATCAGCAGGCCGTTGCCCTGGACATCGGTGTCGCCCGTCTGCTGGTCGTAGTCGATGCGGTCGCCCTTGACCACCCCGTCCAGGCGCCGCACCTGGGCATTGCCCCGCAGGATCACCCGGCCCTGCGCATCGCGCGTGATGTCGTCGCCGATCAGGAACGACGGCAGCTCGTCGTCGGACGGCGCCGGATGCAGGCGCAGGCTGCCCACCATGCGCAGTTCGCCCGGCTTGGCCGAGGTTTCGGCTGCCAGCGCCGGCGCGGACAGGACGGCACTCAGGAGGATGATGCGGCTGATCCAATGCACGAAGACCGGGCCCTCTTAGGAATGACAGGAGACAATGACTGATCCGCGCACCACTTTGACCAGCGACCCAGTATTATAGAGAAGCCGCGCCGCGCACGCGCGCGCCGCCGTTTTCACGATCCCCATTTTCCTGATGACCGATACCCAACACCCGGACGCCCGCCTGGCGGCCCTGCGCCGCTGGCTGGATTCGCAAACCGCCATTCCCGGCTTGCAGGCCGACACCCTGGCGCCGGTTTCCGGCGACGCCAGCTTCCGCCGCTACTTCCGCGTCCAGGCCGCCGGCGGCCCGCTGATCGTCATGGACGCGCCGCCCCCCCACGAGGACTGCCGGCCCTTCGTGGACGTCGCCCGGCGCCTGGCGGCCGGCGGCCTGCGCGTGCCCGAGGTCCGGGCGCAGGACCTGGACCAGGGCTTCCTGCTGCTGACGGACCTGGGCCGCCAGACCTTCTACGAGGCCATCCAGTCGGGCCTGGTCCGGGACGACGCCGCATGGCAGCAGCACGTGCGCGGCGCTCTGCGCGCGCTGGCCGCGCTGCAGCAATGCGACACCGCCGGCCTGCCGGTCTACGACGCCGGCCGTCTGCTGCAGGAACTGCAGCTCTTTCCGGAATGGTATCTGGGCGTCCATCACGGGCATGCGCCCGGCGAGGCGACCCGCACGACGCTCGATGGCATGTTCGAGCTGCTGGCGCGCCAGGCGGCGGCCCAGCCGCAGGTGTTCGTGCATCGCGATTTCCATTCGCCGAACCTGATGATCGGCCCCGGCGCCCCCGATTTCGCGCCGGGCGTCATCGATTTCCAGGATGCCGTGCTCGGGCCGATCAGCTACGACATCGCGTCCTTCGTCATGGATGCGCGCACCACCTGGGACGAGGCCCAGCAGCTGGACTGGGCCATCCGCTACTGGGAATACGCCCGGGCGGCGGGCCTGCCGGTGCCGGACGATTTCGCCCGATTCCACATCCAGTACGAATGGATGGGCCTGCAACGCAACCTGCGCATCCTGGGAGTGTTCGCCCGCCTGTCCCACCGCGACGGCAAGCACCACTACCTGGACCACATGCCGCGCGTCCTGGCCTACGTCCGCCAGGTCGCGGGGCGCTACCAGGCCTTCCGTCCGCTGCTGCGGCTGCTGGACCAGGTCGAGCAGGTGCCGCAGCAGGACGGATACTCGTTCTGATGCGCGCCATGATCCTGGCCGCGGGGCGCGGCGAACGCATGCGCCCCCTGACCGACACCTGTCCCAAGCCGCTGCTGCCCGTCGGCGGCCATCCGCTGATCGTGTGGCATTTGCGGCGCCTGGCCGGTGCCGGCATCCGCGACATCCTGATCAACCACGCCTGGCTGGGCGAGCGCATCGAGGCCGCCCTGGGCGACGGGCGCGCCTGGGGCGTGCGCCTGCGCTATTCGGCCGAGACGAGCGCGCTGGAGACCGCCGGCGGCATCGCCCGGGCGCTGCCGTTCTTCCAGGACCAGCCCTTCCTGGTGATCAACGGCGACATCTGGTGCGACTGGGACCCGGCCCTGGCCGGGGACTGGCTGGCAGCCTTGCCCGCCGACGTCCTGGCACACCTGCTGCTGGTCGACAACCCCGCCCATCACCCCGGGGGCGACTTCACGCTGGGGCCGGACGGCCGCGCCGGGCTGGCGTCACCGCCCCAGCCGGCCTTCACGTTTGCCGGCATCGGCCTGTACCGTCCCGCGCTTTTCGCCGACACGCCCGCCGACCGGCCGGCGCCCCTGGCCCCGCTGCTGCGCCAGGCCATGGCGCGCGGCGCGGTCCTGGGCACGCGCCACGCCGGCCGCTGGATCGACGTCGGCACGCCCGAGCGGCTGCGGGCCCTCGATCAGGCCCTGTCCGCGGTCCCGCAGTGCGGCGTGCCGACCGGCCCGCATCCCGGCGTCCCGCCGGCCGGCCCAGGCGCCGCTGGGCGGGGCTGATAAACTGAGGGGTTTGGGGTCGGCGCGCAGGCGGCTGCCGTCTGACCAGTTCTGGCAATTCGCAACCGTCTGTAGATTCTCCCCAGATCGGCGCGGCAATCCGTTTATGCTAACGGACTTTGGTGCCGGCGCCGGGCCTACGGGGACGAGGACCGCACCAGGCCTTGCCGCTTCAGGAATTTCGTCATGTCTTTAGGTTCCAACCGTCCGACCTTCAAACCGACCCCCTATGGCTACACCCGGCGCAGCCGCGGCGTCCCGCGCTGGCTGCTGCTGCTGATCACCGGCATCGCGCTGGGCGCGGGCGGCGTCCTGTTCCTGCAGCGCAGCTACGGGCCGCAGCGCCTGACGGTCGAGCAGTCCGAACAGCTGCGCATGGACCTGAACACCGCCAACCTGGAAAACCAGCGCCTGGGCACCGAAACCAAGGCCCTGCGCCAGGAACTGACGCAGGCCCAGGCCACCAGCAAGGAACAGGCCGCCACGGTCGAACAGCTGCGCAAGCACGCGGCCGACATGGAGGCGGGGGTGTCCAGCCTGATCGCCGCCATCCCGGCGGATCCGCGCGGCACCTCTCCCGGCATCCGCAGCGCCGACATGGTGGTCCGCGACGACGGCCTGCACTACCAGGTGCTGCTGATCCAGGAACTGCCCGAGGGCCAGACCGAGGTTCCCAACCTGCGCGGCGAGGTCAAGCTGGTCGGGATCGGCACCTACCCCAATGGCAACACCGCCTACGTGGACCTGAACACGCAGCCCCTGGACATGGGCCGCTACACCGTGATCAGCGGCCAGACCGAGCTGCCCAAGGCCTACCGGCTGCGCCAGGTGACCATCCAGATCATGGGTCAGGATTCCGACAAGGTGATCGCCACGCGCACCGTCAGGGCGACGGCGGCGAAATAAAGACGGATCCGGCGTTCTCGGGAAAAGGCCTCGGCGTTCCACCGAGGCGGCGGGCCGGGCCGGATGCGGCTGCGGGCCTCGACCAAGCCCGGCGGCCCGCAATCAGGACACGTGCTGCAGGAAATCCCGGAGCCGCTGCGTGGGCGGGTTGCTGAGCAGGACGCCGGGTTCGCCGTCCTCGGCGATCTTGCCCTGGTCCATGAAGATCAGCCGGCTGCCGACCTTGCGGGCGAATTCCATTTCGTGGGTGACCACGATCATGGTCATGCCTTCCTCGGCCACGTCCTGCATGACGCGCAGGACCTCGTGCCGCAATTCGGGATCCAGCGCGGAGGTCGGCTCGTCGAACAGCATCAGCAGCGGCTTGATCGCCAGGGCGCGGGCGATGGCCACCCGCTGCTGCTGGCCGCCGGACAACTGGCCCGGGTAATGGCCGGCGCGCTCGGCCAGGCCGACCTTTTCCAGGAGATCCTGCGCCTGCTGCCGGGCCTGGGCCCGGGGCGTGCCCCGCGTGTGGATGGGGCCGAACATCACGTTTTCCAGGGCGGTGAGCTGGGGAAACAGATTGAACTGCTGGAACACCATGCCGGCCTCGCGGCGCAGCTCGCGCACCTCCGAGGCCTTGCCCAGCACGCTGAGACCGTTGACGACGATGTCGCCGCCCTGGATGGTCTCCAGGACGTTGATGCAGCGCAGGAAGGTGGACTTGCCCGAGCCGGACGGCCCCACCACCACCACGACCTCGCCCGGTTCGATGGACAGGTCGATGCCGTCGAGCACCACGTTGTCGCCAAAGCGCTTGGTGACGTTCTTGAATTCGACGATGCTCATACGATGCGGGTCCTGTGTTCCACGAATTTGAGCACCACGGCGATGAAGCCGGTCATGATCAGGTAGATCACGGCCACCGCGCCCCAGATCTCGACCGCGCGGAAATTGCCCGCGATGATTTCCTGGCCCTGGCGGGTCAGCTCGGCCACCCCGATCACGATGAACAGGGACGAGTCCTTGAGACTGATGATGCACTGGTTGCCCATGGTGGGAATCATGCGCCGCAACGCCACCGGCCCGATGATGTGCGCCAGGATCTTGTAGAACGGCAGGCCCATGGCCTGGCCGGCTTCCTGGAGCCCCTTGGGCACGGACAGCAGGCCGCCGCGCACGATCTCGGCGATGTAGGCGCCCGAGTTGATCATCAGGGTAACGGTGGCGGCGGTGAAGCCATCGATGCGCAGATTGACCATCAGCGGCAGGGCGAAATAGATGAACATCACCTGCACCACGATGGGGGTGCCGCGCATCACCAGGATGTAGCACTGAGCGACCAGCGACAGCGCCACGGGGATCCAGGCGAGGAAGCGCCAGACGATCACCGCCAGCACGGCCAGCCGGACGATCCACCACACGGCATCCGGCACGCCGGCCAGGGGCCCCGCCCCCAGCCAGGCGCACAGGCGCCACAGCCCGAAAAGCACCACCAGGGCGAGCACGGCCCAGGCCAGATTGCGGCGCGTCACCGGCACCGGCACGTAGGTGACGACCACCCCGGCCAGGCCGCCGATGATCGTCCCCCCGACCAGCCCCAGCACCGTGATCTGGATCGTCATCCAGGCGCCTGCCATCAGATCGGGCCAGGCCGCCCAGATCGCGGACCATTCAAATGTCACGATGAGTTCCCGGGAGCCGGATCAGTCGGGCTTCTTGCCGAACCAGGTTTCGTAGAGCTTGTCGTACGTGCCGTTGGCCTTGAGGTCGGCCAGCGCCTTGTTGACCACCGGAACCAGCTTGCTGTCCTTGGGGAAGGCGATGCCGTAGAAGTCGCCGCTCTTGAGCGAGCCGACGACCTTGACCTTGCCCTGGCCGGCGGTCTTGGCGTAGTACTGGACGTTGGGCGTGTCGTGCACCACGGCGTCCACGCGGCCGGTCGCCAGTTCGAGGAAGGCGTTGTCGATGTTC
The DNA here is from genome assembly GCA_035707805.1 of Castellaniella sp. Taxonomy (GTDB): domain Bacteria; phylum Pseudomonadota; class Gammaproteobacteria; order Burkholderiales; family Burkholderiaceae_B; genus Castellaniella. Next base: position 50,968 of record DASSTS010000007.1, read on the forward strand.
GGGAAGAGCTTGAGCTTGGCCGAGGGGACGTTGGCCTTCATGTAGTCGACCGTGGCGGTGCCGATCTTGACGGCGACGGTCTTGTTCTCGAGGTCCTTGGCGGTCTTGATGGGGCTGTCCTTGGACACCAGGATGGCCAGGCCGGATTCATAGTAGGGATCGGAGAAGTCGATCACCTTGGCGCGGTCCGGACGGATGGTGATGCCGGCCAGGGCCGCATCGATGTTGTGCGTCTGCAGGCCCGGGATGATGCCGTTGAAGTCCATGGGCTGCAGGCGGTATTTCAGATTGGCTTGCTTGGCGATGGCTTCCCAGAGCTGGATGTCGAACCCGGTGTACTTGCCGTCCTGCTTGAACTCGAAGGGGACGAAGGCGGTGTCGGTCGCGACGACCAGTTCCTTGTCGGCCGCCTGGGCGGTCGGCAGGGCCAGGGCAAAGGCCAGCCCCAGCAGGGCGGCTTTCAGGGATTTGGGCAACATCATCGGTCTCCTTGTGGGATGGTTTCGCGGCGGCCTCGGGGTCGCGCCAGGCAGTCATGTTAACTGAAAGGCCCGGAATTTCCGCCTTTGCAATGGCGCAAATCCCGGGCCTTCCGGCAATTTTTGGGGAAATCCCCTAGGATTTCAAGGGGATTTCCGGCGCGGCGCGGCTCAGAAAGCCGGCACGATCGCACCCTTGTATTGCTTCAGGATGAAGGCGCGCACCTTCTCGGATTGCAGCGCGTCCACCAGCTTGCGGACGGCCGGATCGTCCTTGCGGTCGGCGCGGGTCACGACCAGATTGGCGTAAGGGGAATTCTTGTCCTCGATGAACAGGGCGTCCTTCACGGGGTTCAGGCCGGCTTCCAGCGCGTAGTTGGTGTTGATCAGGGCCAGGTCCACGTCCGGCAGCACGCGCGGCAGCGTGGCGGCCTCAAGCTCGCGGAACTTCAGGTGCTTGGGGTTCTCGGACACGTCACGGGCGGTGGCCAGGATGTTGCTGGGATCCTTCAGCTTGATCAGGCCCTGCTTTTGCAACAGCAGCAGCGCGCGGGCGCCGTTCGAGGGATCGTTGGGGATGGCGACCTGGGCGCCGTCCTTCAGGTCCTTGATGTCCTTGATCTTCTGCGAATAGGCGCCGAAGGGCTCGACGTGGACCGCGCCGACCGGCACCAGCTTGGTGTCGTGTTCCTTGTTGAACGAATCCAGGTAGGGCTTGTGCTGGAAGAAATTGACGTCGATCTGCTTGTCGGCGACCTGCAGATTGGGCTGGACGTAGTCGGTGAAGACCTTGATGTCCAGGTCCACGCCTTCCTTGGCCAGATCCGGCTTGACGAACTCCAGCAGCTCGGCGTGCGGCACGGGCGTGGCCGCGACGGACAGCTTGACCGCATGGGCGGGGGCGGCGAACGCCAGGGGCAGGGCCAGCGCGAGGACCGGCGCGAACTTCTTGAACATGAGGAATCTCCTGAAAAATCGTCGGATGAATTGCACTACTTTCGATTGAGCCGGGCCACCCAGCGGTCGCCCAGCACCTGAAACACCTGGACCATGATGACGAGGATCACCACGGTCACCGCCATGACGTCGCCCTGGTAGCGCTGATAGCCGTAGCGCACGGCCAGGTCGCCCAGGCCGCCGCCGCCGATCACGCCCGACATGGCGGAATAGCCGACCAGCGTGATGGCCGTGACCACGACGGCCGCCAGGATGCCGGTCGTCGCCTCGGGCAGCAAGGCCCAGAGCACCGTCTGGCGCGAGGTCGCGCCCATCGAGCGGCAGGCCTCGCTGACCCCCGGGTCGAGCTCGCGCAGCACGTTCTCGACCAGCCGGGCGAAAAAGGGCGCGGCGCTTGCCACCAGCGGCGGGATGGAGCCCTGCACGCCCAGCGCCGTCCCGACCAGCAGTCGCGACATCGGAATCATGACGATGAGCAGGATCAGGAAGGGCACCGAGCGCAGCACGTTCACGATGAAGGCCAGGCTCTGGTAGATGCCCCGGTGGCTCATCATCTGCCCCGGGCTGGTCAGGAACAGCAGCACTCCGACCGGCAGGCCGATCAGAACGGTGAACAGCAGGGAAAAGCCCGTCATCAGCAAGGTGTCGATCGTGGCTTCCCCGATCATCCACCAGTCCACATTGGCCATCATGTCCGCAATACCTCGTAGTGCACGCCCGCCTCGTCCAGCGCCCCGCCCAGCGCGTCCAGGTCGGCCGATGCGCCCTGGGCCGCGATCACCAGCTGGCCATAGGGCGTCTCCTTGATCCGTCCGACCGAGCCCTGCAGGATGCTGAGATCCAGGTTCAGGTCCCGGCTCAGGCGGCTGAGCAGCGGCGTGCCGGTCGCATCCCCGCGAAAGCTCAGGCGCAGCAGGCGCCCGGACAGGCCCTCGGCCATGGCGCGCCAGCCCTCGCCGCCGTCCAGGCCGCTCTCGGACAGCAGCGAGCGGGTGGCATCGTGGCGGGGATGCAGAAAGACTTCCAGGACCTGGCCGGATTCGACGATGCGGCCCGATTCAATCACCGCGACCCGGTCGCAGACCGCGCGGATCACGTCCATGCTGTGCGTGATAAGCACGATGGTCAGACCCAGGCGCTGGTTGATGTCGCCCAGCAGCCGCAGGATGGACTGGGTGGTCTCCGGGTCCAGGGCGGAGGTCGCCTCGTCGCACAGCAGCAGGCGCGGCCGGCTGGCCAGCGCCCGGGCGATACCCACCCGCTGCTGCTGTCCGCCCGACAGCTGGCCGGGATACTTGTGCGCGTGATCCGACAGCCCGACCAGGTTCAGGACTTCGCGCGCGCGCGACTCGCGCGCCGAGCGCGACATGCCCGACAGGCGCAGCGGAAAGCAGACGTTGTCCATCACCGTGCGGGCCCGCAGCAGGTTGAAATGCTGGAAGACCATGCCCACGCTGCGGCGGTATTCGCGCAGCTGGGCGTCGGAATACGCCGTGATGTCGTGCCCGTCGACCCGCACCACCCCTTCGGTGGGGCGCTCCAGCAGGTTGAGCATACGGATCAGCGTGCTCTTGCCCGCCCCCGAGCGGCCGATGATGCCGAAGACCTCGCCTTCCCGGATGTTCAGATTGACCTCGGCCAGCGCATGCACGGTGCGGCCGGCCGACTCAAAGGTTTTGCGGATATTCTCGAGATCGATCAAGATGCAGAGCCATTCAAAAGACGGGATCCCGGATCAGCAGGATGCCCCGGGGGTCGCCCGTGGACCCCGAGCCGAGAATTTACCATGCGGATTCCCAGGGTTAACGGGGTAGCATATAACGAAAAATAATAAAAGACACTGGCGGACCGCGCCCCGCTACCGCCGGCGCCCCGAGGGCTTGTCGCGGTACATCGCCGCGTCGGCCTGCCTGATCAAAGCCTCGGCATCCTGAGCATCGGCGGGCCAGCAGGCCGCGCCGATGGCCGCGCCCAGCCGGACGGGCTCGCCGGCCGCGCCCTCCGACAGCGTGCGCAGCGGGGCCTCGATGCCGGCCCGCAGCTTGTCCTTGAGGTGCGCCAGCGCCTCGTCGGAACGCACGCCCGGCGCCACCACCACGAATTCGTCCCCGCCCAGGCGCGCCAGCAGATCGTCGGCCCGCAGGCAGGCCTTCAGGCGCTGGGCGACTTCCTTCAGCGCCCGGTCGCCGTTGTCGTGGCCGAAACGGTCGTTGAGCGGCTTGAAATCATTGAGGTCGATGAACAGCACGGCAAAGGGCGCGCCGCGGCGGTCCGCCGTCAGGCGCGACAGCAGGCTGTCCAGGGCCATCCGGTTGCCCACGCCGGTCAGGCGGTCGGTGAACAGGTCCGCGTGCATGGCCCGGAAATTGCGGGCCAGGTCGCCCAGCTCGTCGCGCCGACCGGTGGCGATGGCGACGGCGGGATCCCCCGAGCGGATCTTGTCCACGGCCTGCGACAGGGAGATCACGTCGTGCGCGATGCGGCCGAAGACCCGCATGCCGATCAGGATGGTCAGCAGCACGGCCAGCAGGCTGACCACCAGCACGATGCCGACCTGCTGGCGGATCCCGGTGAAGATCGCCTCGCGCGGCATGGCGACGATGGCCAGCCAGTCCATCCCCGCGTCGTCGACGATCCGCCGCGCCGCGATGGTGATCGTCCGGCCCTCGCCGTCGCGCACGGCGGTGCGGTATTCGCGGTTGTCGTCCCGCCGCTGGTCGGCCTTCTCGTCGCCCAGCAGCGCGTCGATGCTGCGGTAGGCCGCGCGGATCACCGGATCGTCGCTGCCCGCCGCGCTGACGCGCAGCAGCTTGCCGTCCACGCTCATGCCCAGGTTGGGCGTGCCGGTGGAAGCGATGAGCTTGCCATCGCGCTCGACCACGAACGCCCGGCCCTGCTCGCCGATCTCCAGCGTCGACACGAAGCGGTTGATCTCGCGCAGCGACACGTCCGTGGCGACGACGCCGCGAAACGCCCCGTCGTCCATCACGCGCCGCGCGCGCGTGACCACCAGGTCCCGTGAGGTGAAATCGATATAGACCGTCGTCCAGACCTGCTCGTCGGACTGCCGGGCCAGTTGATACCAGATCCGCTCGCGCGGATCGAACAGGCCGGTCTCGCGGCCGGTGAGCCGGGGCTTGCCCAGGATCCCGTCATAGCGGTAGTAGAGGCGGTGGAGTTCCTCCCGCAGTTTCAGGCGCAACTCGACCTCATGGTCGCTCAGGCGCTTGAGGGCGATGCTCTGGCCTGCCTCGTTGCCGTAGTAGACGTAGTTGTTGGGGTTGGTGAACATCGAGGTCGCCACCCAGAACCGGGTGCGCAGGTCGCGCAGGTCGCGGGCCAGGTCGGGCGGCGTGCTGACGCCGGGCGGAAAGGCGGCCTCCAGCACGGCGGCCGATCCGTGGACGTGAAAGTGCACGGCCTGGGCGATGCGCGAGGCCATGGCGCTCATGTACTGGTCGGAGAACTGGCCAATGTTGCGGCTGGCGGCCCAATACGAGGTGCCTCCCAGGACCGCCGCCACCAGGATGATGAGCAGCACGTGGGGCAGCACCAGCGAAACGCGAAGGGACCGCAGATTCATCAGCCTGATAAAATATATTACAAATGAAATAAGAGGCAGTTTACCGTATGCCGGCCGTCCCCCAAAGCCGGCCGGCCGCCCCCGGGGATATCCCGGAAACGGGGGGTCGCAGCGGCAAACCATCAAGTTTCAAACTTCGATGCCGTAAACACCTCCAGCCCCTCCTCGCCCCGCCTTTCCGATCCTTCCGTCCCCATGCACGACCCCCTGATGATGGAACACTTCTTCCTGACCGCCGCCGACGGCGCGCAGTTCGTCCAGGGCGCCTATGATCCGGGGCTGGTGTTCCTGTCCCTGCTGGTGCCCGTCTGCCTGTCCCTGATGGCCCTGCACACGGCGCAAATCGCGCTCAGCACCCAGAGCCGGGCCTACCGCCACATCGCCATCGGCATGGGCGGCATCGCGCTGGGCGGCGGCATCTGGTCCATGCATTTCATCGGCATGCTGGCCTTCACGCTGCCCGCCCCGGTGCGCTACGACTTCACGCTGACCCTCCTGTCGCTACTGCCGGGCTGGGCGGCATCCTGGCTGGCGCTCTACATGCTGTCGCGCCCGCAGCTGCCGCGCGGCCTGCTGGCCGTCAGCGGCGGCCTCATGGGCGCGGGCATCGGCCTGATGCACTACACCGGCATGATGGCCATGGTGACGCCCCTGCGGATGCGCTACGACCCGGCGCTCTTCGGCCTGTCCATCGTCGTCGCCGTCGCGCTGGCCATGCTGGCCCTGTGGATCCGCTTCGGCCTGCAGCAGACCCGGCTGGACCCCCGCCTGCGATTCCTCCTGAGCGGCGTCATCATGGGGGTGGCCATCGCCGGCATGCACTACACGGGCATGGCGGCGGTGCGGTTCCTGGGCGTGCCGCAGATGGCCGACCATTCGATCCGCGTGGACGCGGCCTACGGGGCGCTGGCCCTGACGTCCGTGGCGATCACCATCGGCGTGCTGGTGGCGGCCCTGAACGGACTGATCCACACGCGCGAGCTGTACCGCGAGATGGAGCTCAGCAAGTCGCGCCTGCGCGCCATTGTCGACACGGCGGTCGACGCCATCATCACCATCGACGGCGTGGGCACGGTGCAGGAATTCAGCCCTTCGGCGGAACGCCTGTTTGGCTATGCCGCCGCTGAGGTCGTCGGCCGCAACGTCAAGATGCTGATGCCCGAGCCCTACCATTCCGAGCACGACGGCTACCTGAGCCGCTACCACGCCACCGGCGAGGCCCACATCATCGGCACCGGGCGCGAGGTGACCGGCCGGCACAAGGATGGCCACCACATGCCGGTGCGCCTGGCGGTGGGCCGGGTGGACCTGAGCGGCCAGGACCGGCTGTACGTCGGCATGCTGACGGACATCAGCGACCGCCAGGCGCTGGAGGCGTCCCTGCGGGAAGCCGCCGAACGGGCCGAGCAGGCCGCCGCCGCCAAGACGCGGTTCCTAGCCAACATGAGCCACGAGATCCGCACGCCGATGAATTCCATCATCGGCTTTGCCGAGTTGCTGCAGCAGACCGACCTGACGGCGGTCCAGCGCAGTCACCTGGACGCCATCTGCCAGTCGTCCCGCACCCTGCTGCGCTTGATCAACGACATCCTGGACACGACCAAGTTCGAGCACGGCCGGCTCGAGCTGGAGACCCGCGACTTCTCCCTGAAGGCGCTGGCCCACCAGATCGAGTCCTCGCTGCGCCTGGGGGCCCAGGCGCGCCAGTTGTCCCTGAGCACGGAATACCCGTCGGACATGCCCGAATATTTCCAGGGCGACACCCTGCGGCTGCTGCAGATCTTCACCAACCTGGTGGGCAACGCCATCAAGTTCACCGAAACCGGCGGCGTCACGGTGGTGTTCGCCTACGAGGACGCCATGGTCCACGTGCAGGTGCGGGACACCGGCATCGGCATGACGCCGGAGCAGGTCGCCACCATCTTCGAGCCCTTCACGCAGGCCGACGCCTCGATCAGCCGGCGCTTCGGCGGCACCGGCCTGGGCACCACGATCGCGCGCCAGCTGGTGCAGCTGATGCGCGGACGCCTCGAAGTCGACAGCGCCCCGGGCCGGGGCAGTACCTTCCACGTCTGGCTGCCGCTGCCCCCGGGCAAGCCGCCCGCCGCCATGGCCGGGCCGGACCCGGACGTCGAACTGCCGCCCCTGCGGGTGCTGATCGCCGACGACGTCGAACAGAACCTGGAATTGCTGACGCTGATCCTGCAGTCGCGGGGCCACCAGGTGGTGGCGGCCCACGACGGCGAGGAAGCCGTGCGGAAATTCCTGGACGGCGGCTTCGACGTCATCCTGATGGACGTGCATATGCCCGGCACCGATGGATTGCAGGCCGCGCGCCTGATCCGCCAGCACGAGCGGGTCCGCGGACTGGCGTCCACCCCCGTGATCGCGCTCACCGCCAGCGTCATGGCCCGCGACCGCCGCGAGGCGCGCCAGGCCGGCATGGACGGCTTTGCCGTCAAGCCGCTGGACGTCCCCCGCCTGTTCGGAGAGATCGCCCGGGTCCTGGCCGGCCAGTCCGGCCCGGCCGACCCGCTGGCCCCGGCCGACGCCGGCGATGTCCCGCTCATCGACTGGGACCGCGGAGCGGCGCTGTGGGGCGACCGGCGCCGCCTGGCCGACAGAATAGCGGCCTTCCTGGACACGGCGCCCGCCCGGTATCCCCTGCCCGCCGAAGACGATGCCGGTGCGGACGCGGAGTCCCTGCGCTTCAACCTGCACGGCCTGCGGGGCGCGGCCGGCAATCTCGCCCTGACGGCGCTGTCCCGCCTGGCGGGCCAGCTGGAGGACCAGGTGCGCGCCGGCGCGCCCGCCGACGCCCGGGCCCGCCTGCCCCAGCTGCGCGCGCTGATGACGGCCGTGCGCCTGGCCGCCCGCGAGGCCGCGGGCGACCCAGCCCGGCCAGGCGAGGCCGCGGCGCCGGGCGCCGCAACGGCGGCGGCGCCATCCGCCGCCGCGCCCTCCCCGGACCTGCGCGAGGCCGTGACCGCCCTGCTGGCGGTGCTGGAACATCACGAACTGGACGACGCCGCGCTGGAGGCCGTGCGCAGCGGCCTGGCCGCCAGCGGCCGGCAGGCCCGGATCCAGGCCCTGGACGCCGCGATCGACCGCTTCGACTTCGAGCATGCCGGCACCTTGCTGCGAACCCTGCTGGAAGAATCATGAACGACCGCAACGACGCCCGCCGCACCCTGCTGCTGGTGGACGACGAGTCCACCAATCTGCAGGTCCTGCGCCACACCCTGCAGGCCGGCTACCGCCTGCTGTTCGCCAAGGACGGCCCCACGGCCCTGTCCCTGGTCCGCAAGGACCGCCCCGACCTGATCCTGCTGGACATCATGATGCCCGCCATGTCCGGCTACGAGGTCTGCGAGGCCCTGAAGCGCGACGAGGCCACCGCCTCGATCCCCGTCATCTTCGTCACCGCCCTCAGCGACGCCGCCGACGAGCACAAAGGCCTGGAGCTGGGCGCGGTGGACTACATCACCAAGCCCTTCAGCCCCCCCATCGTGCAGGCCCGCGTGCGCACCCACCTGTCCCTGGTGCAGGCGGCCGAGGTCCGCCAGACCCGGCTGCAGATCATCCGCTGCCTGGGGGCGGCCGCCGAGTACCGCGACAACGAGACCGGTCTTCACATCGTGCGCATGAGCCACTACGCCTGGCGCCTGGCCCGCGAAGTGGGGTATGGCGAAGAGGCCGCCGACGAGCTGCTGCACGCCGCCCCCATGCACGACGTCGGCAAGATCGGCATTCCCGACGCGGTGCTGCTCAAGCCGGGCAAGCTGGACGCGGGCGAATGGGCCGTGATGCGCCAGCACCCGCTGATCGGGGCCCGCATCATCGGCGAGCACCCCTCGGGCCTGTTGCGGCTGGCCGCCACGATCGCCCTGCACCACCACGAGAAATGGGACGGCAGCGGCTATCCCGGCGGCCTGGCGGGCGAGGACATCCCCCTAGCCGCGCGCATCGTCGCGCTGGCCGACGTGTTCGACGCCCTGACCAGCGTGCGGCCCTACAAGCCGGCCTGGACCGTGGAGGCGGCCATGGAATACGTCCGCGAACAGAGCGGCCGGCATTTCGACCCCGCGCTGGTGGCGGCCTTCGAGCGCTGCCTGCCCGACATCCTGGTGTTCCGCGACCGCTGGGCGGACCAGCCCGCAAACGCCGACGCGCCTACAGCCACTTGATGCGGCGGAACTGCCAGTACAGCAGGCCGCAGGCCGCGGCGGTGCCCGCCAGCATGGCCGGATACCCGTAGGCCCAGTCGAGTTCGGGCATGTCTTGAAAGTTCATGCCGTAGATCCCCGCCACGGCGGTGGGCACGGCCAGGATGGCGGCCCAGGCCGCGAGCTTGCGGGTGATGTCGGTCTGCTGCATCTGACTGATCATCATGCTGGCCTCGAAGGCGAAGGCCAGGGCCTCGCGCAGGCCCGAGACGCCCTCGACGACCCGCTGGATGCGGTCGGCGACCTCGCCGAAATAGCCCCGGCTGTCGGCCCCGACATTGCGGGTGTCGACCCGCGCCAGGCGGCGGCAGATCTCCACCAGCGGCGCGATGGCCGTCTGCATGCGCAGCAGGTCGCGGCGCAGGCGGTAGAGCCGCTGGATCTCTTTTTCGCGAAATCCCCGCAGCAGGAAATGCTGCTCGACCGCCTGGACGCGCGCCTCCATCTGGTCCAGCGCCTGCACGTAGCGGTCCGCCATGAGATCCAGCAAGGCCGAGGCCACGTAGTCGCTGCCGCGCTCCAGGAACTCCGGCGACTCGGCCAGCAGGTCGCGCAGTTCGCGGTGCGATCCGGCCGCGTGCCGCCGGATCGTCAGCAGGTAGCCTGGACCGATCAGCAGCTGGGTGTCGCCGAATCCCGGGCGCTCCTGCGCGATCTCGACCGTGATCGCGACCACCAGGGTCAGGCGGTCGTATTCGATGACCTTCGGACGGCGGTGAGGGGCGATGATCTCCTCGACGGCGCGCCCGGGCACGCCCAGGCGCTCGCCCACGGCCCTCAGGAGCTCGGCGGGCGGGTCCTTCAGCCCCACCCACAGCAGGCCGGCGCCGTCGGCGGCCGCCGCCAGGCGGTCCAGGCCCACGTCCTGCGGCGCCTGCCCGGTCACGTACAGGATGGACGCCACGGCCGCGCTTTGAAAGGCCTCCGCCAGCGCGCCCTCGTCCGGTGACACCTCAGGATTCATCCGGGACCTCCTCTTGCCATGCCGGCGGCCGCGTCAGGACCCCGGCCATGCCCGCAGGAACGCCAGCAAGACCTGCGCCGAATTGTCGGCGGCGATGTGCAGAAAGGCGTTCATTTCGTTTTCGCCCGGCCCTCCGCCCGCCAGGTCGCTGAGGGAGCGGAAGGCGATGAAGGGTATGCGGCTGCGCCAGGCCACCTGGGCGCAGGCGGCGCTTTCCATGTCCAGCACATTGGCCTGGAAGGTGCGATACGCATAGCGCCGGAAGTCGGCATTGTCCATGAAAGCCTGGCCGGACACGCCATTGCCCCCCACGACCAGGCGCGGGCGGTCGGCCACGCAGCGGTCCTGGCGGTCGCAGGCGCGCAGCGGCACCGACTGGATGCTGCGGGCCACCGCCAGCATCCGCGGATCGGCGTCGAACCAGAACTTCTCCTGGATGGCGGTCGAGCCCGCCTGGCGCACGCGCACGGCGCGCGGCTGCATCATGCCGTAGGGCGCGAACGCGAAGGCGCCCTTGGAGGCGGGCGCCTGGTATCGGCCGGGCGCGGTTTCCCGCATCATCACGACCTCGAGATACTGGCCCCAGCGCTCGGGCACGCTGACGTCGCCGATGTGCAGGTCCGGATTGACGCCGCCGGCGATGCCGCTGAAGACCAGGTGCGTGACGCGAAACCGGTCGAACAGCAGCTGCGTGTTCATGGCGGCATTGACCATGCTGATGCCCGACAGCGCCAGCACGACCGGCTGGCCTTCCAGAACGCCGGTGGTGAAATCCACGCCGTCGGCCGTCAGCCGCCGGGGCTGCTGCAGGCGGTCCTGCAACAGGGCAAGCTCGGGCGCGAAGGCCGACAGGATGGCCATGCGCGGCGTGTCGTCCAGCCGGCCGGCGGACTGGACGGCGGCGGGCGGCGCATCCGCCGTCGCCTG
>DASSTS010000008.1:0-20394 GCA_035707805.1 Castellaniella sp.
AGCCCTTGGCCTCGCCGCCGCCGGCCTTGGACAACACCGTGGTGATCGCCGCCGTCAGGGTCGTCTTGCCGTGGTCAACGTGCCCGATCGTCCCCACGTTCACGTGCGGTTTGGTCCGTTCAAACTTGCCTTTTGCCATGACTGACTCCTGGAATGGATGAGAGCTGGTCGAGAAATGTGGTGCCCATGATGCGGATCGAACGCATGACCTCTCCCTTACCAAGGGAGTGCTCTACCACTGAGCCACATGGGCGGTATTCGTGTCGTTGCCGTCAGCATGAACCCGCTGGAGCGGGTGAAGGGAATCGAACCCTCGTCGTAAGCTTGGAAGGCTTCTGCTCTACCATTGAGCTACACCCGCGATTCGGTTTCCCTGCTGATGGCGTCTTTCGCCGGGGCGAAAAACAGTCGCTTGGTGGTGGGGGTTGGATTCGAACCAACGTAGGCGCAAGGCCAACAGATTTACAGTCTGCCCCCTTTAACCACTCGGGCACCCCACCGAAGCGAATCACGGATTATGAAGATGTTTTTGGGCGGTGTCAAGTTGACTGGCGGGCCGAGACGCAGGCGCTGCTTGAGGCGGGGCTTGTCGTAAAGCCTGGCGCCGACCGTGTGAGGCGCCGGCGGCTTCCGAAGGGAAGCGGGGGGATGTCGGCCCGCGCTGTCTGAGGACCGCGCAGCGGTCCGAGTTCGCGGGCCGCCCCGCTGGACGAGGAAGGGCCGGGCAGTCCGACCGCAGGGAGGACCGCCGAACTGGGAGAAGCCAGGCTTTACGACAAGCCCCGCCTCAAGTCCTGCCCTGCAAGGGCGGCCGGAACGGCAGCCGCCCGGCGCCCCTAGACGCTCTGGTCCTGGCCGGCCAGCACCTGGCCCAGGCCCTGGCGGTCCAACAGGGCGTCCAAATGCGTCCAGTCCGAGAAATCGATGACCAGCTGGCCGCCCTTGCGCGCCCCGGTCTTGATCCGGACCCGGGTGGCCAGGTGGTCGGACAGGGCTTTTTCCAGGCGGCCGAGGTCGCCGCCGCCCGGTTTCGGGTCGGCTCGGGCGACGCGGCCGGCGGGCGTGACGACGGCCTCGTCGTCCTCGCGCAGGGCGCGGGCGACGCGCTTTTCGGTTTCACGGACCGACAGCCGGCGCGTGATGACCTCTTGCGCCAGCAGGATCTGGCGCGCCGCATCGGCGGCCAGCAGCGCGCGGGCGTGCCCCATGTCGATGTCGCCGGCCAGCAGCATGGTCTGCACCGGCTCGGCCAGGTTCAGCAGGCGCAGCAGATTGCTGGTGGCGGACCGCGAGCGGCCGATCGCGGTGGCGGCCTGTTCGTGCGTGAGTCCGAATTCATCCAGCAGGCGCCGCACCCCGTGGGCTTCTTCGAGGGGATTCAGGTCCTCGCGCTGGATGTTCTCGATCAGGGCCATGGCGGCCGCGTTCTCGTCGGCGACCTCGCGCACCAGGACCGGCACCTCGGAAAGTCCCGCGATCTGGGCGGCGCGGAAACGCCGTTCGCCGGCGATGATCTCGTAGTGCCCCGGTTCGCCTTCCAGCGGACGCACCAGGATGGGCTGCATGATGCCCTGGGCCCGGATGGAGTCCGCCAGGTCGTTCAGGGCGCCCTCGTCCATGCGGGTGCGGGGCTGGTAGCGCCCTGCCCGCAGCACCTTGGTGGACAGCTGGTGCGGCGTGTCCAGGGTCTTCTCGGCGCCGACCGCGTCCAGGGCGCCCCGGTCGGCGCCCAGCAGGGCGTCCAGACCGCGGCCCAGACCTTTCTTACGTGTTGCCATGGGAAGTGTCCTATTGTCAGTGATGCGGGATGGCCTCAGGCCGCCTGCCGGCGGACGCGCCCGCCGACGCGGCGGATCAGTTCTTCGCCGAACTGCAGGTAGGCCTTGGCCCCGCGAGAGGATTTGTCGTAGACGACGCCGGGCATGCCGTGGCTGGGCGCCTCGGCCAGGCGGACGTTGCGCGGGACGATGGCCTGGAAGACCTTGTCGCCGAAATGCGCCTCCAGCTGCTCCGACACCTGCTGCTGCAGCGTGACCCGTGTGTCGAACATGACCCGCAGCAGGCCGATGAGTTCCAGCGCGGGATTCAGGTTGCGATAGACACGCTTGATCGTGTTGACCAGGTCGGACAGGCCCTCGAGCGCGAAATACTCGCACTGCATGGGAATGATCACGCCGTGCGCGCCGGCCAGCCCGTTGAGGGTCAGCAGCGACAGCGTCGGCGGGCAGTCGATCAGGATGAAGTCGTATTCCTGGGCGACCTGCTCCAGCGCCTGCTTGAGCTGCATCTCGCGGTGATCCATGCCCACCAGATCGATTTCCGCGCCGGAGAGCTCGCGGTTGGACGGCAGTACGTCGTAATTGCCGGATTCGGACCGGATCCTGGCGTCCGCCACTCGCGCTTCGCCGATCAGCACCTGGTAGAGGTTGACGGTGGCGCTGTTCTTGTCGATCCCGCTGCCCATGGTGGCATTGCCCTGGGGATCCAGGTCGACGAGCAGCACCCGCTGGCCGTGCAGCGCCAGCGCCGCGGCCAGGTTGATGGCCGTGGTGGTCTTGCCGACGCCGCCCTTCTGGTTGGCGATGCAAAAGACGCGCGCGGCGGGCTTCGGGCTATCGACAGTCATGGGATTCCTTCAATCCGAGTTCCAACAGGCAACGTTGTGCCGGCATTCCGGGCACCCGCAGCTCGATGTGCGATTTGACGGTCCAGTCGCCCGAATCCTCGAGCGCCCGGCATTCATCGTGGGGATACTGCCCTTTCATGGCCCACATGACCCCGTCCGGCGCCAAGTGGTGTGATGCGATCCCGACAAAGTCGCCCAAGGAGGCGAAGGCACGCGAAATGACCAGGTCCGCCCGCAGGCTTTCCAACGCCTCGATGCGGCCATGGACGGCCTGCACGTTGGCCAGGCCGAGCACGCCGGCCGCCTGGCGCACGAAGGCGGTCTTCTTGCCCACGGCATCCACACACGCCACCTGCCAGCCGGGCTCGCAGATTCCCAGAATGATACCCGGTAAACCGGCGCCCGACCCCATGTCCGCGACCCGCGTGTCGCGGCCGTCACGGCGCGCGCGCAGCGCCGGCACCACGGCCAGGCTGTCGAAGAGGTGCTGGACCAGCATGTCCTCGGGATTGCGGATGGCCGTGAGGTTGTAGGCGCGGTTCCAGCGCTGCAGCTGCTCGAGGTAGGCGAGCAGCACGTCCGCGTGGACGGCGTCGGCCGACATGCCGAGTTCGCCCAGGGCGTCAAGAAGGCGTCCCCGGAACAGGGAAAAGCCGCTCATGCGGTTTCCCGGCTGCGCAGGCGCTTCAGGTGAACCAGCAGCAGGGAAACGGCCGCGGGCGTGATCCCCGAGATGCGGCCGGCCTGCCCCACCGTCGCGGGGCGGGCGGCCTCCAGGCGCTGCCGGACCTCGGTGGACAGCCCCGGAATGCCGGCGTAGTCGAAGTCTTCCGGGATGACCTGCCCTTCCTGGGCCTGCTGGCGATCGATCTCGAGCCGCTGGCGCTGCACGTAGCCGGCGTACTTGACCTCGATGTCCAGCTGTTCCGCATAGTCGGCCTCGGCCAGCCCCGGCCCAGCCAGGGACTCGCCCTCGGCGCTGCGCAAGGTCATGAGTCCGGCGTAATCCACGTTCGGACGCTTCAGCAGGTCCAGCAAGCTGGGATGGCGGTCGGGATGCTGGATGGCCAGGCGCTCGCGATCCTGCGCGGCCAGGACCCCGGGGTTGACCCGGGTCTCGGCCAGGCGCTGGATCTCTGCCGCCACGGCATCGCGTTTGCGGCTGAAGGCGTCCCAGCGCGCGTCGTCGACCAGGCCCAGCCGGCGGCCGATCTCCGTCAAACGCTGGTCGGCGTTGTCCTCGCGCAAACTGAGGCGGTATTCCGCCCGCGACGTAAACATTCTGTAAGGTTCTGTAACACCTTTTGTTACCAGATCATCGACAAGCACCCCCAGGTAGGCCTCGTGGCGAGATACAGTCCAGGGTTCCCTCCCTTGCGCCCTCAAGGCCGCATTGGCCCCGGCCAGGAGACCCTGCGCAGCAGCCTCCTCGTAGCCGGTCGTGCCATTGATCTGCCCGGCAAAGAACAATCCCGAAATCGCCCGGGTCTCCAGCCAGGCATGCAGATGCCGCGGATCGAAATAGTCGTACTCGATGGCGTACCCCGGCCGCATGATGCGGGCATTCTCCAGCCCCGGCAGGCTGCGGACCAGCGCAAACTGGATGTCGAAAGGCAGGCTGGTGGAAATCCCGTTGGGATAGATCTCGCACGACGAGGCGCCTTCCGGTTCCAGAAAGACCTGGTGGCTGGTCTTGTCTGCAAATCGGTGGATCTTGTCCTCGATCGAGGGACAGTATCGCGGGCCGACCCCTTCGATCGTGCCCTGCTCGCTATAGAGGGGAGACCGATCCAGCCCCGAACGAACGATCTCGTGCGATTGCTCGGTCGTGTGCGTAATCCAGCATGGGACCTGGCCCGGGTGCATGTCGGCACGTCCCAGGTAAGAAAACACCGGCACGGGATCCAGATCACCGGGCTGGACTTCCGTCTTGGAAAAATCGATGGTCTTGGCATCGATGCGCGGCGGCGTGCCGGTCTTCAGGCGACCCTGAGGCAGATTCAGTTCCTTGAGGCGCTGTCCCAGGCTGGTAGCGGGTGGATCGCCAGCCCGGCCTGCCGCATAGTGAGACAGGCCCACGTGCATCAAACCATTCAGGAAAGTGCCAGCGGTCAGCACAACGGTCCTGGCGCGGAACACCAGTCCAACCTGGGTGCGGGCACCGACGACCCGGTCGCCCTCCAATATCAGATCATCCACCGACTGCTGGAAGATCATGAGGTTTTTCTGGCCTTGCAAGGTCATGCGGATCGCACGGCGATAGAGAGAGCGATCGGCTTGCGCGCGTGTCGCCCGCACAGCGGGCCCTTTTGACCGATTCAGAATCCTGAACTGGATTCCCGCCTGATCTGTCGCCAACGCCATGGCGCCACCCAATGCGTCCACCTCCTTGACCAGGTGACCTTTGCCGATCCCACCAATGGAAGGATTGCAAGACATCTGACCCAGGGTGTCCATATTATGGGTCAGCAACAACGTGGCCGCACCCATACGAGCGGCCGCCAATGCTGCTTCGGTTCCCGCATGGCCGCCGCCAATCACGAGAACATCAAATTCTTCGGAGTAATTCATTTGGAAAACCAGGAGGGAATGCCGACATTATAAGACGCCAGCCGCCCCACCAGAAATGTTTCACGTGAAACAACGGACCATTGGTCCGCATACGGGATGTCGCCGTCGCGCGAATGGCCAACCGCAAAAGAGCGTGTCCGGGAGTTAAGTCATTGAAGTGCTGTGTACACACCAGACACCAGCTTTCTGGCTCGGTAAGCGCCACACTGCCTTCTCGACTAATCTTTCCATCACCACCATCCGTATCAGCTTATTTGTGAAAAACTTGAATGTTCCACGTGAAACATTCCTAAGACTGCATTAGACGTGCGTGGGGATAAGTCTGTGGACAAGGGAGGGAAAACCGGGTACAACTTTCGGGCACTGAAAACAAAAAGGCACCCCGAAGGGTGCCTTGGGAAAACCACCTGCCTTTTTACAGCGGGCGGATTTCAGCGGCCTGCGGGCCCTTCGGGCCGTCTTTGACCTCGAACTGCACGACTTGACCTTCGTTCAGGCTGCGGTAGCCGCGGCCTTCGATGGCGGAGAAGTGCGCAAACACGTCAGAACCGCCGGCGTCCGGAGTGATGAAGCCGAAACCCTTTTCAGCATTGAACCATTTGACTTTGCCCGTTTGAGCCATGATCAGGTACGTCCTAATAAAAGAAAAATAACAACAATGAATCAAGAACGCGGAAACGGAACAGATCGTGCCTGAGTAGCGGTGTGCGACAGGGCAAGCCTACTGCGAGACGTGCGTGCTGCTTGAATTGCATTGCAACAGGGAGAATAACCATGCCCAACAGAAAGTCAAATCATAGTTTTCCCTTATACGTGATTGTATCCGGGCACAGCGCCTCTTGCCGAAATAATCCGCATATTTTCAAACAACTTATTCAATAAAACCACAGATGATTCCAGCAAGCAAAATGCCCGGCGTGGGCGACACGATATTCACGGAAATGAGCAGCCTGGCCCGCCAGCTGGATGCCATCAATCTCGGCCAGGGATACCCAGACTATCAACCGGATTCCTTGTTGCTGGACCACGTCTGCGACGCAATCCGCCAAGGTCCGAACCAGTACGCGCCCATGTCCGGCGTGCCCGCCTTGCGCAACGCGATCCGGGACAAAGTTCTCGCCCATCAAGGCGCGGAATACGACGCCGACACCGAAATTACAGTCACATCCGGCGCTACCGAGGCATTAAGCACCAGCCTGCTGGCCCTGGTTCATCCGGGAGACGAAGTCATCCTGCTGGACCCCTCGTACGACCTTTATGCCCCGGTGGTCCGACTGGCGGGAGGGAACCCCGTTCACATCGCCATGACTCCGCCGAAAGACACAGAATCGAACTACGCACTGGACTGGGAAGCGATTTCGCGGGCGGTCAACGCAAGAACCCGGATCCTGATGATGAATTTTCCGCACAATCCCAGCGGCCTGGTGCTGAAGGATGCCGACCTGGACGCTCTGTCGCAGATTGCGGAACGCCATGAATTCCTGATCCTGTCCGATGAGGCCTACGAGCACATCTACTTCGACGGCCTGCCATATCGCAGTCCGGTCAACCGTCCCGCCTTGGCGGCCCGCTGTGTGCTGATCTCGTCCTTTGCGAAGACGCTGCATGCCACGGGCTGGAAAGTGGGGTACTGCTGTGCGCCGGCTGCCATTACCCGGGAAATCCGCAAGGTGCACCAATTCTCGGTGTTCTCGGTCAATACCGCCATCCAAGCCGGCATCGCCGCCTACCTGGGGGCGTCGGACGCCGTCCGTCAGCTACCCGTGTTCTACCAGCAGAAACGAGACCGTCTCATCCGGGGGCTCGGCTCCACCCGCTTGCGGCCGCTGCCCACCGAGGGCACGTTCTTCCTGCTGGCCGATACCGGCGCGCTGGGAGCAGGGCCGGAAAAGGAACTGGCCGTCCGGCTGGCACGCGAAGCAGGCGTCGCCACGATTCCTGTGTCCGCCTTCTACCCGGATCCCGCGGCCGCCGAGTCAAATCACCATCTATTGCGATTTTGTTTTGCCAAGCAGGATGCCACGCTGGATGCGGCGATCGAGCGATTGCAGCGCCTTTGACGGGGGAGCAACACCCGTGCTGCCGCTGCCGGGTCTTGTTGTTTGACTTGATCTTCAATATCTAACTGATAAGAATAATGGAACTCTGTGGATAACTCGGATAAATCATTTTATCTATAGAAATCAATAGACTACAGGAGAATTTCCGGTGGACTGCAATGTGGCTTGTCTGGGTACGGATTGGGGACATTTTTGCCGGATCCGGTAAACCGGTCCTGGGTACACAAGCCGTCCACAGGACACGCACAGATAGCCTCCCAGGTCTTATCCACAGACTGGAATGCCGTCGGGGCATCCCAGCGCACCCAGCCGCCGCCCTTGAGACGGAAATCGCCGGATGCCCCTCGCACGGAAAGCGGACAAGCGGTCAGGATCGAAATCCGGCAGCTGGCTTTTCTGTTGCACAGAGTCGAGCGCAAGCCAGGAGCCGCAAGGTCAGAAGACCTTCATTCTTGTCTTATGAATAATGATCAATAAGACATTAAGACTGATAATGGAAGCCTGTGGATAAGTCGAACAAGGCGGAATACCGCATGCATTCAAGGGCTTGGCCGCAAAATCCCTGTGGGCGCCTTTGTGGGCCGGCGCGGGACGGATTGTGGACCGATCCCCGGCAGGACGGTCTTGGCCGGCTTGTACACATTTCGCGCACAGGAAATCCCCGGGGCAGCCCCACTGTGATTGTCCACAGGGCGTTCAGACCGTCCTGACTGTCTCGACACGCTGGCCGTCATCGAACACCAGCCGGCGCTCGGGCCACAGCAAGGCGGCCAGCCGGTAGCGGGAAGCGGCCTCGCCGGCGGGGCGCCGGCGCTCGTTCCAGCGCGCGCCGACGGAGTAATCGATGCAGTAGGCCTGCTGGTGGGCGCCATGCCAGGCGGTCGGCGCGACATCCCGGAACAAACGGCCATAGCGCCAGGCGTCCGGGTGGCTGCCTGGGTCGAAAAGCCGCCAGTAGTGGCCGAACACGACCGGTGTCGGGTCGCGTTCCTGGTCCCACCAGGCGATGCGGTCGGAATACCGCCAGCGGTGCCCGGAATAGAAGGGCTGACCGCATCGGGCCTCGATGCCCGAGGTCATGCGCTTGATCGGGTTGTACTGCTGCTGCAGGAACTCGAAATCCGCCACGGCGTCGAGATAGGGCGGGGGATCATCGGGATCCTCGAGCTCGCGGGCCCAGCGTTCCCGCTCGGCCAGATAGCGGGCCCGCAGGTCGTTCTCGCTGGCCATGCGCTGGATGCGCAGGTCCCAGTCATGGATCAGTTCGAGGATGTTGCCGCAGGGAACCTGGGCCACCGATTCGATCGCGGCCTCGTCCCAGGCGGCATGGACGATGCGCAGGCCCGGCATCCGGATGGCCAGCGGCAGGCTGCGGAAGAAGTCCCGGATCTCCGGACGCTGGATGGCCGTCGCCCGCGTGAAAGGCGCGTAGTACGGGGTATCGGAAGCCACCCGGCTGTCGAAGAACCAGCCGGATCCGTCCTTGGCGTCATTGGCCAGCAGGTTGATCTCGTGGTTGCCCAGGATCGCGGTCGCGCGGCCACGGTCGATCAGTTCCCGCACCCGGGCAATGACGGCCACGCTGTCGGGGCCCCGGTCGCAGAGGTCGCCGATGAATACCAGGCGCCGGTCCCGCAGCGCGGGATCCTCGTCCAGTTGCTGCAGCAAGGCATCCAGCGCCTGGATTTCTCCGTGGATGTCGCCAATGATGGCCAGGGGCTGTTCTGCGAGGGTATGGACGAGGGTCGAAGTCATGCCCCTATTTTCCTTCCAGTGCGAATTGGGGACAATGGGCATTATCCGGGGTCGGCCGGGCCCCTTTGCGGGAGATCGCAATATGAGCCGATACGAGGTCACGGGCTGGCAGAACAGCCATCAGGAAGGTTCCCAAGGCGAGGTCCTGAAGAACAAGCCCGGCATCGTCTCGCGGGCCGACATGGACCACGTGGAACTGATGCTGCTGCGCAAACTGTACCTGGCCGTGTTGTATCCGCCCCGCCGGGAGGCCATCACGGTCGCCAGGATCCGCGAATGGCATCGCCGCTGGCTGGGCAACATCTACCCCTGGGCCGGCCACGAGCGCTCGGTCAACATGAGCAAGGACGGCTTTCCCTTTGCCTCGGCGGACCGGATCCCGGCCTTGCTGGATGAATTCGAGCGGCGCTACCTGGCCCGCTACACCCCTTGTTGTGCGATGAACCGGGAGGACCTGATCGAGGCCCTGGCCATCACGCACGTGGAGTTCATCCTGATCCATCCCTTCCGGGAGGGGAACGGCCGGATCTCGCGCCTGCTGGCGGACGTCATGGCGGTGCAGGCCGGCTTCGGCCCGCTGGACTACAGCGCCTGGGAAGCGGACCGCGTCCATTACATACACGCAATCCAGACGGGCCTGATGGGAGACTACCAGCCGATGAAGGATTGCATGGACCGGGTGGTGCCCGAAAAGCGCCTGGAGGCGGACCGGCAGTCGTGCGGCGGGGCCGACTAGAAGACGCCGGACGCGGCAGGGTTGGGGCTGGCGAGTTCCAGCGCCGAAAAACGGCTGTCGGACTGCAGCTGGGATTCGAGTTCCTGGATGGTCTGCCCGGTTTCGATGGCGGTGGAACTGGCCACCGCCCGAATGATGCGTCGAAGGTCGACGGCGGGGGCTGCGGCAACCAGGTCGGGGACGAGGGGAAGAGTGCTGGAAAGCATAGGTCATTATAGCGCCGTGGCTCGTAGAAGTCCCTGATTCCAGTGCGAAATCCGCTTGGGGATTGCACGGATCGCACACATCGTCCCCCGGCCGTCCTCGAGGGCGATCCTGTCCTAAGTGTCGCCTAAGTCTGGCGGCGTATCGTCGCTGGCTGGCCCGCAACCCGAGGAATCCCGAGATGACGCAATTCCTGACCGACACGAACCCGTCCGATCCGGCGACCGGTATGGATCTGAAAAGCACCTGGGAGCGCCTGGCGAGCGCCCAGGTACGGCGCCGGCATGCCCTGGGCTGGCTGGCGGCTCTGGCGGTGCTGGTTTTTCCTTGGGTGGAATCCGCCTGGCCGGAGGCCGGCTGGGTCAACCAGGGCCTGGAATGGTCCGGACTGGCGCTGATGATCCTGGCGCTGCTGGGACGTTGCGCCTGCATGCTCTATCTGGGCGGACGCAAGGGCGCGGACCTGGTGGACGAGGGGCCGTATTCGGTCAGCCGCAACCCCCTGTATGTCTTTTCCATTCTCGCGGTGCTCGGCATGGGCCTGCAGACGGGCAGTCTGATCATCGGCCTGGCGCTGGCCGCGCTGGCGGGCCTGATCTTCCACTGGATCGTCGGCGAAGAGGAAATCCTGCTGCGCCAGGCTTTCGGCGCCCGGTTCGAGGCCTATTGTCAGAGGGTGCCGCGTTTCCTGCCCCGGTGGTCCGGCTGGCGGTCGCCCCAGCACGTGGTCGTGGACGTGCCGGGGCTGCGGCGGACGGTGCGCGACGCGCTGCCCTATTTCCTGGCCATTCCGGTGTTCGAGCTGATCGAAGCCGCCCAGCAGGCGGGCTGGGTGCATGTATACTTTTTCCTGTTCTGACCGCTGCTGCATCCGGTTTGTCTTTGCCGTCTCATCACCGCCAGATAGGGGAGACCTGCATGCCGAAGAACAGAAACATCGGCGCCTTCGCGCCCATGCAGGGCTGGCGCCACTACCAGACCCGGTATCGCGAGGATATGCACCGCTTGGCCGGCTGGGCCCAGGCGGCTTCGCCAGGGCTTTTCCTGCGTGAATTGATGAGCAGGCCCGAGTCGGTGGGCGCGGTCCTGCCGAGTTCCCGACAACTGGCATGGCGGATAGCCGCCCAGGTGCCGCTGACGGGCGAGGGCCTGGTGGTCGAACTGGGCGCGGGCACCGGCTCGGTGACGCAAGCCTTGCTGGACCACGGGATTCCGGCCGACCGCTTGTGGGTCGTCGAGCAGTCCCCGGCCTTCGTGCAGCACCTGCGGCACCGTTTCCCCGCGTTGACCGTCATTGGCGCCGACGCCGCCCGGCTGGAAGCCCTCCTGCCCGCCAATCGCCGGGTGGATGCGGTGGTGTCCAGCCTGCCGCTGCGGTCCCTGCCGGCATGTGAGGTCGCCGCGGTCCTGGATCAGTGCCGCCGCTGCCTTCCTGCCGGGGGGCGGCTGGTGCAGTTCACGTATGCCCTCTGGGGCCACGGCGGCGAATCCTTCAGCGGTTTTGCCGAGGAACCGGGGCGATATGCCTGGTGGAACATGCCGCCTGCCCGGATCCGGACTTTTACGCGCATCGGTCCCGCGGCAGGCTGACGGTGACTTTCAGGCCGCTTGGTCCGGCCGGATCGGCATCGTCCAGATCGATGCGGGCACCCAGCCGGTTCACGATGGTCCTGACGATGGCCAGGCCCAGGCCAGAGCCGAGCTGTCCGGTGCCCAGCACGCGATAGAAGGGATCGAAGACGCGCTGTCTCTCGGCCGCTGGAATGCCGGGACCCGTATCGGACACGCACAGCTCGACGGCGGTGTCCGTCAGCCGCACCGACAGGTCGATGCGGCCGCCATCGGGGGTATAGCGGATCGCATTGTCCACGAGATTGCGCACCAGCGTGGAGAGATCCAGTTCGCTGGCACGGACGTTGACGTCCCGGGATTCCGAGACGCCCAGGTCAATCTGCTTGGCGTGGGCCTGCGCCACCAGATCCTCCAGGACCTGGCGGTACAGCTTCAGGATCGAGACGGTTTCGCGCGCGGGTTCTGCCGGCGACTGGGCCCGGGCCAGGCTCAGCAGCTGGTCCAGCAGCTCGCGGCTGCGGCGGATGCCCTGGCGCAGGGTGGCCAGGCGCTCGCGGGCCTGGGCGGGCATGCCCGACGCGTCCAGTCTTTCCGCCTGCAGGGACAGCGCCGTCATGGGAGAGCGCAGTTCATGCGCCGCGTCGGCGACGAAGCGCCGCTGCATTTCGCGCGACCGCGTCAGGCGCACCAGCAGGCGGTTGATGGCGCTGGCAAAGGGGCGGATCTCGCCCGGCAGGTCGGCTTCCGGCACCGGACGGAGATCCTCGAACGAACGCTGGTCGATGGCTCCGGACAGGCCGGTGATCGGCCGGAACATCTTCCGGACCAGCGGGGGCACGATCAGCAGCAGCACCGGCACCAGGATGAGGAAGGGCAGGAGGGTGCGCAGGGCGCTTTCCAGGGCTATCCGGTCGCGGAAACCGGCGTCCTGGGCGATGGCGATGCCCTCGCCCGAGGGCCGGTGCCGGATCAGGACGCGGTACGTCGTGCCGCGCGAATCCACGGTGTGCATGCCTTCGGGCAGGCCGGGGTCCAGGGCGAGAGGGTCGGGGCCGGCGCCGGGGGGTTGGCTGCTGCGGCGCAGCGGCTGGATGACGACGTAGGAGTCGTCATCGCCGTCGGCAAGCTGGGTCGAGGCGGCGCCGGGCGCGAGGACCAGATGCCGCTGGTCCATCAGCTCGGCGACCTGGTAGAGCACGTCGTCCTGCAGCTCGTGCGCCTCGTCCAGCGCGGAGAAAAAGGAGATCGCGCCCGCCGCGCCCGCGACGACGAGGATGATGACCGACAGGGTGAAAGACAGCCGGAACTGCAGGGAGGCGTTCAGCCGCCTTTTGAGACCATCCATCCCACTCCCCTGACATTGCGGATGACGTCGTGGCCCAGCTTGCGCCGCAGCGCATGGATCAGGAACTCGACGGCGTTGCTTTCGACCTCCTCGCCCCAGCCGTACAGGCGGTCTTCGAGTTCCGCCCGCGAGAGGATCGCGCCGGGCCGGATCAGCAGCGCCTGCAGCAGGGAGAATTCGCGTCCCGACAGCCGCACGGGCTCGCCGCCGGCCGCGGTGGCCTGGCGGGTCGCCGGATCCAGCGTCACGACGCCGTTGCCCAGCAGTGGACTGGCCTGGCCGTTTCCGCGCCGCAGGACGGCCCGCATGCGCGCCAGGAGTTCGGCCATGTCGAAGGGCTTGACGATGTAGTCGTCCGCGCCCGCGTCCAGCCCGCGCAGGCGGTCTTCCAGCGAATCGCGGGCCGTGATGATGAGGACAGGCGCCTGCCGGCCCTGCATCCTGAGGGCGCGCAGGACATCCTGGCCGTCCTGCCCCGGCAGGCCCAGGTCCAGCAGGATCAGGTCGTAATGCTGGGCCGCGGCGGCGGCCAGCGCCGCGGGCCCGTTCGGGACCCGGTCGGCCGCGTAGGCGGCGTCCTGCAAGGCGGATTGGACCGCCTGTCCGATCATGGGATCGTCCTCGACCAGAAGTACGCGCATGGAACCTTGGGGAACTGTGTCAACGCGGGGACATTGTCGCTCAATATTGTTGACGTGGGTCATGCCTTTTGCGGGACGCGGCCTGCGGGGTGCGCCGATGCGATACAGTGGACTGAACTGTTCGAGACGGGAGATCCCCATGGCAAAGGATATCGTGCTGGCGACCGACGGATCGGCCTACAGCCTGGAGGCCGCGCGCTACATCGCCGAGGCGCGCCTGCTGCCCGAGGGCGGCAGGGTGCGGGTGGTCCACGTGGCCGCCAGCCTGCCCAACAACGTGTCGCGTTTCGTCGACCGGCAGGTGATCCAGGACTGGTACCGCGAAGAGGCGGAAAAAGTCCTGGAACCGACGGCCGCGGTGCTGCGCGAGGCCGGCGTGCCCTGCGACACCGTGTCCCTGACCGGGTTCGCGCCCAAGGAAATCACCCGTTATGCGGAAGAGGCCGACGCCCACATGATCGTCATGGGGGCGCATGGCCGGGGCGTGCTGGTGGATGCGGTGCTGGGCTCGGTGGCGGGGCGCGTGCTGGCGATGACCCAGCGCCCGGTATTGCTGATCCAGAAGGCGGAGCCTGCGGCCGGCGCCTCTTAGTCTTTCTCTGGAAGAGACTGCGGCTTGCCAAGAAGCTCGATCAGCCGCGACTCGCATGGGGAGAGGTCATGACCCCGCCGTTGCGAGATCATGAACGTGAGAGAACCGATGTGCCAGGCGTGGCGTTCGAGTTCGACGAGCCGCCCTCTCGCCAGATCGTCGCAAACGAGGTGCCGCGGCATGTGCCCCCAACCGAGACCGGCATTGACGAGATCACGTTTGGCGCCGAGGTCATTGACCAGCCACTGGCGCTTGCCCGCGACTCCCTGCTGAGTCTTTTCCGCCCCCGGCTGGTTGTCGGTCACGACAATTTGAATATGTCTTCCAAACTCGTCCATCGGGATGGGTTTCGGTGTCGAAGCGAGCGGATGGGATGGTGCGCACACTGTCACCATCTCTGCCTCGCACAGCCATTGGCGTTCCATGGAATCCGGGCTCACCTCCGGCACGTCCTTGATCGTCACGGCGAGGGCGCACGTCCCTTCAAGCACCAGAGTTTCGCCGCCTTGCATGGTCGTGATCCGCAGGTTGATCGCGGCGTTGCGGAACTCCGCTTGCAGCGTCCGCAGGCAATCGACCAGGTGGGCGCGCGGGAAGTACGCATCGATCGCAACCGACACCTGCGGCGCCCCGGTCCTGGCGATCGAGCTGGCGCGGTTCTTCATCTCTTCCGTGCGTGAGATCACGGCTCGCGCGTCGGGCAGCAGGCTGTGCCCTGCCACGGTGAGTTCCGCCTTTCTTGTGTGTCGCTCGAACAACTCGACATCGAACGCGCTTTCCAGCGCCTTGATGGCATGGCTGATGGCGGACTGCGCGCGCCTGAGTTTTCGCGCCGCGCCTGAAAAGCTTCCTTCATCGCATACCGCAACGAATGCGCGCAGTTGGTTGATGGTGACGTTGTCGAGCATTGAACATCTAAAAAACAGATTGAATTAAGCGATTTTTAGTCAATTGTATTGATGAGTCAAGGAGCCTAGACTGTTCTTCAGACTCAATACAGGATGCCGGTTTGGCGACGCATCATGAACAGATTGAATGGAAAAACCGCTGTGATCACCGGAGGCGCTACCGGTATCGGCCGCGCTGCGGCAAAACGCTTCATCGATGAAGGCGCCTTTGTCTTCATCTTCGGCCGCCGGCAGGAAACGCTGGACGCCGCTGTGGCCGACCTCGGGCCCAACGCCCGCGCGGTGAGGGGCTCGGTCTCCGATCCGGCCGACCTGGACCGGCTCTATGCGGCGGTGAAGGCCGAGCGCGGAAGCCTCGACATCGTTTTTGCCAATGCCGGAGCGGGGAGTCAGCTGCCGCTGGGCAAGATCACCGTCGAGCATATTGACGAGACCTTCGATACCAATGTGAAGGGCACCATCTTCACGGTCCAGAAGGCGCTGCCGCTGATGGCCGTGGGCGGTTCGATCATCCTGACGGGATCCAGCGCCGGCACCACGGGCGCTCCGGCATTCAGCGCCTATAGCGCCAGCAAGGCGGCGGTGCGCAACCTCGCACGGACCTGGGCGGAGGACCTGAAAGGCACCGGCATCCGGGTCAACGTGCTGTCACCCGGGCCGACCGCGACCGACCTTGCGAAGGAGGCGCTGGGCGAGGAAGGGGTGAAGGCCTTCGCTGCGATGAATCCGCTTCAGCGCATGGCCGAACCGGCGGAACTTGGCGCCGCCGCCGCCTTTCTCGCGTCTGGGGACAGCAGTTTCATGACCGCCAGCGAGCTTGCCGTCGACGGCGGCCTGACGCAGATTTGACGCACACAAAGCCCGAAGGAGAATGTATGAGCTACGCAATCATCGGATTCGGCCAGATCGGCCGCGCTCTTGCCAAGGCCTTTGCCCGCAAGGGGATCGAGGTATCCGTTGCCACCACACGCGCCCCGGAAAGTTTCGCATCCGATGCGGCCGCGATCGGGCCCGCGGTCATTCCCGCCCACCTGGCGCAAGCCGTGAAGGCGGATGTCATCTTCCTGGCAGTCCGTTTCGAATCGCACCCGGATGTCGCGAAGGCGCTGCTCAGTTGGAAGGGAAAGACCATTATCGACGTGATGAACACGTTTGCCACGACTGAGGAGCTGGACGGCCTGCCGTCTTCTGCCGCCGTCGCGAAAACATTCTCCGGCGCCCGGCTGGTGAAGGGCTTCAACCATTTGGCCGCCGCCGTTCTCGACCAGAACCCGGCCGTGGAGGGGGGCAGGAGAGTCGTGTTCCTGTCGAGCGACGACGCCGAGGCTGTGCCGCCGGTGGCGGCGCTCGCCGAGCGGCTCGGTTTTGCACCCGTCAATCTTGGGCGGTTGGAAGAGGGCGGCGCGCTCGTGCACGCGCGCGACAAGGTGTGGGGACCGCTGATCTTCCAGGACCTGTTCAAGGCAGAATCGTAAGCGATCAGTCACACCCCGACGCACAGCGGAATCACGGCAGTCATGCCGGCGACCGCGCTCGTTCGAGCGTTGTCGCCGGCGTTCCGGTTGACAGACGCATGAGGCGATGCAGCCGTTCGCGCCGCAAGGTATCGGCCAGCGGCTCGACGGGGTGGCCCAGCGCGACGGAGTCGGCGGCCATGGCCCGCACGGCGGCGTCCAGGCGGGATGATCCCGCCCGCCACCAATCGGCCAGCAATTGATCGGGTGAATATGCGTCCAGGCCCTGGCGCCGCAGTTCGGACCGGTTGAAATCCTTCAGGTTCCACGTCATCACCTGCACGGCGGGAGGGCGTTGCAGGCCGCAACGCGCCCGCCGCGCCAGGCCCGCCGCAATCACGTGAAAATCCTTCGGGTCGCTGTAGCGCAAGCCGGCCTCGTAGGGGCCGGTGTCGGTTTCCATGGCGCCGGGGAAGCGCTGGTTCATGGCGTTCCATTGCGCCGTCAGTGTTTCGGGCGCAATCTGCCACAGGCGCGCCGCGTTGCGCCGCCATTCCTCGCCGATGCGTTCAGTCCAGACCGGCTGGAATACGCCCTGATCGGCCGCACGCAACAACAATTGGCGCTGCAGCGTGGACATCAGTACGCAGGCGTCGAGGACGACAAAGGGGGGAGCGGGGCAAAACATGGGGCGGCTGATTTTCCAGTGAAATCCGACCTTCTTTTCCAGAGTCCGGCAACCGTCTGCCGGTTTGCATGGTTCATGGAAAGTGGGCCTTGCGACCCATAACGCAGCCGCAAGGGTACCGCACATCAGCTCAGGCAATCGACCGAAGGACGCCACCATCGACTCGCAGCGCGGCGCCGGTGGTTGCGGAAGCCTGCTCCGAGCAGGCATATACCACCATGTTTGCGACCTCTTCGGTGGTAGCGAACCGGTTGATCAGCGACGTCGGGCGAGCGGCTTTCAGGAACTGCTGTTCGGCTTGGTCCTGGGTGATGCCTTGCTCTTGCGCCGTCGATTTCATCCAGTTGGATAGAATCTCGGAACGCGTCGGGCCTGGCACCACGGCATTGACGGTGACGCCTGTTCCGGCGGCGAGTTCGGCCAGTCCCCGGGAGACAGCGAGCACCGCGGCCTTGGTGACACCGTAGTCGATCATGTCTTTCGGGATGTTCAGCCCCGATTCGCTGCTGACGAACACCACGCGCCCCCAGCCGCGCGCCATCATTTTCGGCACGTAATGACGGGCGGTACGCACGCCGCTCATGACGTTGAGCTGGAACAGGTCCAGCCATTCGCTGTCCTCCTGGTCGAAGAAATTGTTCAGGAGCGCGGTGCCGGCATTGTTGACGAAAATATCCGCGTCCGGCGCCTGTTCGAACAGCACCGCACTCCCTTGCGCGGTTGCGACGTCTGCTGCAACGCCGGTCAATTCGGCTGCGGGCAACAGGGCGCGGATCTCGCGCAATGCGGTGTCGACACGTTCCTGTGTACGTCCGTTGATGACGACCGCCGCGCCAGCGCGCGCCAGCCCTTCGGCGATAGCGCGGCCGATGCCCGCGGTGGATCCGGTCACAATCGCCTTGCGGCCCTTGAGTTCGATATGCATGATGAAATTTCTCTCTGTTTAATAAAGAATGGTCAGGCCGCGAGTCTTGCCGCTTCGGCTTCCGCCGCGCGGGCGAGACGTTCGACCCAGTCTTGGTGATAACGATAGAGCGCGCCAGGATTCTGGCGTCCGATCACGTCGAGGAAGAATTCGCCTTGCTGAGTCTCTTCGGTCAGTACGTGACAGCCTTCACCCGTCGGCGTGATGACCCAGCCGTGGTACGCGCTTGAACCGGTACTGTCGCCATCGACGGTCGTTGCCCACGCCAGGCGGTGATCCGGTATGCATTCGGTGACGGTCAGCGTCATCGGATAGCCGACCGTGACCCGGTGGTAACGCGTACCCAGCGTCAGTTCCGGTTCACCTGACAGGATTCTCACCTGGTCCTCGGCGGGGAAGTAACGCGCCCAACGTTCGGCGTCGACCAGCAGCTTCCAGACCACTTCTGGTGGCGCTTTCACGTCGATGTCGTTGAGTGCGTAGATGGCCGACGTTTCTGGATCGTACCGCTCGGGCCAAATCACTTTGTCGATCATGGCTTTACTCCGGATTTTCGGGCGTACGCTTTCTCGCGTGCGATGGCGGCTTTGGCGAGGTCTCTCAGGAGCTTTTCGTGCGTGAGCCAGAAAATGTCCGGTGCCGGCCTGGCCAATTCGATCCAATGCGGCCCTTGCATTGTTTCTTCCGTCCACAGATGGCAACCGTCGGCCGTGGGCGTGATGATCCATGCGTGATAGGCTTTGGAAGCCTCCGCAACTTTCGGATAGCCGCCCCAGGCGATGCGCGTCATCGGCTCGAATTCCTGCACAGAGGCGTAGACGTCCTGCCCAGCCAAGTTCGTCTCGAAGCGCGTGCCGGCACCCAAGCTCGTATGTCCGTCCAGCAGATGCACTTGCCGGACGCCGGGATAGAAGGCAGGCCACGCTGCCGGATCGGTGAGCAGCGACCAGATCGTCTCGACCGAGGCAGCAATATCGAGCTCGTTGGTGAAGTGGATCGGGGATCGGCTCGGTTTCATTTCCCAGGGCCACTTGATGGCTTCGTACATGATGTCTCCTGATGCCTGCGCGATTGCAGTGGAAATTCGTACAGGCTCAGTCGGCCTTGACGAGGTCCTGGAAGATCAGCGGGGCCCAGGAGTTTCCGCGCGCCTGAACAAGGGCGCCGCCTTCGGCAAGTTTGCCCAGCGGCACCGGCGCGAATCCGAGGCGTTCGGCCAGCGTGGCGACGGGCGGCACTGAATCGTCGTCGTCGCTGGCGAGAAAGACGACGCGGCGCCCGCCCTCAAGTTGCGGATCGGCGGCCAACAGCCCGGCGGGCAGATGATTGAAGCCCTTCACGAAATTGGCGCCATTGAAGGCCCTGGCAATGACGGCGGAAGATGGCAGGCCGCCGAGTTTTTCGAGTGCCACGCCATAGGCGTTGGTCGCGTCGATGATCGTTTTCCCCTGCCAGCCCGGCAGCAATTGGGCGATGGCGGCATGTTCCTGAAAAGGCACGGCCAGGAAAATGACGTCTGCCTGCAAGGCGTCCTGCAAAACCCTGGGCGTGACTGTCTTGCCAATTGCGCTGGCTTGCGGGGCGAGCTCCTGAGGCGCGCGCCGGCTGGCGACGGACACTTCGATATTTTTGCGGGCGAAGGCGCGGGCGAGCGCCCGGCCGACTGGCCCAAAACCGATGATCGAGTAAGACATGGATTTCTCCTTCATTGAAAGTTTGTATGAGGAGCATGGTAATTACATCCCATGGGTGTGATAATCCACTTCTTTGGTATAAATTCTATTCCAAATAAGAATGGATAAATTCAGTGAAATGAACGCGTTCATCTCCGTGGTCGAAACGGGGGGGTTCTCTGCTGCCGCGCGGAAAACCGGACAGTCGCAATCAGCGATCAGCAAAGCCGTCAACGCGCTGGAAAAGCGCCTGGGCGTTGCCTTGTTGCATCGAAGCACGCGCAAAGTGACGCTGACCGATCAGGGGCAGAAATACTACGAACGCACCAAGCCGCTGCTCGATGAAATCCAGGTGGCGGATAGCGAATTGACCAGCAGCGTGCAGGACGTGTCGGGCCATGTCCGGATCGCCGCGCCCTCGACGTTCGGTCGTCTGCATGTGCTGCCATTACTTCCCGGGCTGTTGTCGCGCTACCCTGGCTTGCAGGTCGACCTGGTGCTGTCCGATGCCTTGCGCGACATGGTCGATGACCGGATCGATCTGGCGATACGCGTCAGCCCGGTCAACGATCCGGATTCCGTCGTTCGGCGAGTGGGCAGCACCTCTCTGGTCTGTGTCGGTTCGCGACGCTACTTCGCGCAAT
>DASSTS010000009.1:0-9606 GCA_035707805.1 Castellaniella sp.
CCGGTTTTTCGCCATGGTCCCGTCTTCCCTTGCAGTCCAGGCCCGCCCTGCGGCCGGGCGCCTTCGCCTGAGTCTCCTGTCCCTGCGCATCCGCGCCGCCCTCGGACTGGCCGCCTTGTCCCTGTCGGCCGGCGCCCTGGCGGTGCCGGGCGATTTCCTGTTCGACCCGTCCCGTTTCGAGGACCCTGAATTCATGCGCAGCGGCGCGCTGGCGCCCATCGGAGCGCAGTACGCCTATGCGCGCGGCTACACCGGCAGGGGCGTGCTGGTGGCGGTCCTGGATTCGGGCCTGTATGCCCGCCATCCGGAATTTGCCGGCCGCGTGGCGGGCGGCTGGAATTTCGAAGAGGACCAGCGCACCGAGGACTATTCCGATACGGAACTCGACGAGGACACCGGGCGCATCCAGGGCCACGGCACGCACGTGGCCGGCATCATCGCCGCCAACCGCGACGGCGCGGGGATGCACGGCGTGGCGTTCGACGCCCGCCTGCTGGCGGTGCGCACGGATTTCGACACCGACTGGAACGCCATCGACTACGCGATCTCTCATGGCGCCCAGGTGCTCAACGGCAGCTACGGGCCCGACGGAACCCCGCCCATCCTGCTGCCGGACGGCACCCCGAATCCGGGCTACTTCGACAACGTCACGGCGCATCCGGAACTGCTGCAGCACCAGATGGTGGTCTACAGCGACCTGGCCCGGCAGGCCGCGGCCCTGCGGCGGGCAGCCGCCGCCGACGTGCTGATGGTGTTTGCCGCCGGCAACGACTATCGGGAATACGTCAGCCAGGCCTCGCATGTGTCGGGCTACGGCATGTATCACCTCATCTCCCCGGCCTACTGGAATCGCCCGGGCCTGGATCCCATGTTCCGGCTGCTGGACGGCGAGGCGACCGGAAATGCCTATGATCCGGCGACCTACGTCACGATCGACTGGACGGACGCCCGCGCGCAGGCGCTGGATCTTTCCGACCTCGGCGGCAGCATGCTGTCCGTGGTCTCGGTAGGCCCTTCCGGCGCCATCGCGTCCTACAGCAACCGCTGCGGCGATGCCTGGCTGTATTGCGTCGCCGCGCCGGGCGGCGACATGTCGGCGGAGCCGGGCACCGACGCCATCTATTCGACCAATCCGGATCCGGCCAACGGCTATTACGTGCCCATGAACGGCACGTCCATGGCGGCGCCGGTGGTGTCGGGGGCGGCGGCCGTGCTGCGGGGCGCGTTTCCCTTCCTGTCGGCGCGCCAGGTCATCGAGGTGATCCTGACCACGACGCAGAACCAGGGCCAGTACGCCGATCAGGCGGTCTATGGCCGCGGCCTGCTGGACCTGGGCGCGGCCGTCCTCGGGCCGGGCGCCTTCGGCGCCGAGGGCCTCCCCTCGGTGTTCCGGGCCGACACGAAAGGATATGACGCCCGGTTCGGCAACGACATCGGCGGGCCGGGCGGATTGGTCAAGGCCGGCGCGGGTTCGCTGACCCTGTCCGGCGCCAATACCTATACCGGCGCCACCCTGATCGAGGGCGGGCGCCTGGCCGTCGACGGGGACATCTCGTCCTCGGCATTGACCGTCGGCGCGCAGGGCACGCTGGGCGGCCATGGCCGCACCGGCGACACGGAGGTCTTCGGCCGCGTGGCGCCGGGGAACTCCATCGGCACGCTGACCGTGGCGGGCAATTATGTCCAGCATGCGGGCTCGGTCCTGGAGATCGAGATCGATGGGGCCGGCGGCTCCGACCGCCTGGACGTGCAGGGCGACGCCGATCTGCTGGGCGGGGAAGTGCAGGTGCTGGGCCTGAGCGGCGGTTCGCTGGGGCGCCGCCTGCAGTTCCTGAACGTGCAGGGCGCGCTGTCGGGCGGATTCTCGGGCGTGCGCAACGACTACGTCTTCGCGGCGCTGGGCCTGGATACCAACGGGCTCAACCAGATCGGCCTGACGGTGGCCCGCAACCAGACGCGCTTCGCCTCGCTGGCGCAGACGGGCAACCAGCGCCGGGCGGCGGGGGCCATTGAATCCCTGGGCGCCGGCGCAGCCCCCTACGAGGCGCTGATCGACCTGCGCGACGCCGCCCTGGCGCCGGGGCTGTATGACCAGCTTTCGGGTGAGATCCATGCCACCACTGCGTCGATGGCCTTCGAGGACGGCCGCTTGGTCCGCCAGACGGCGCTGGAGCACCTGCGCGCCGAGGGCTCGCGGCGCGGGTTCTGGGGACAGGGCCTGGCCGCCTGGAGCCGCCACGGCGGCGCCGGTGAGGCCCAGGACGCCACGCGCCGCACCACGGGCTTGCTGATCGGATACGACCAGGCCTGGGGCGACGCGGCGCATGGCGGCCTGGCTGCGGGCTACACGCGTTCGCGCGTGCGGGCGGAGGGCGACAACGAGGCCACCCTGGACGGCTACCATGTGCTCGCCTATGGCGGCTGGACCTCGGGTCCCTGGCAGCTGCGCGGCGGCCTGAGCCAGACCTGGCTCACCACCGACGTGCGGCGCGAGGTCGAGGTCGCCCAGCTGGGCCGCCAGACGGCCCGCTACGACGGCTGGATGACCCAGCTGTACGGCGAACTGGGTTATGAGATCCCCTGGGCGGACGGCGGGATCGAGCCCTACGCGGGCATCTCGCAGGCCTGGCAGCGCGCGCAGGGCTTTACCGAGGACGGTTCGGCGCCCCTGTCGGGCCGGGCCGCGCATTCGTCCGCCACGGACACTGAACTGGGCGTGCGCGCCGCCTGGCGCCTGGATACGGAGGCCGGGGCGCTGACGCTGTCGGCCGGGGCCGGCTGGCAACACCACCTGGGCAGCCAGGCGCCGCGGCTCGAACTGTCCTACGGCGACGGCCCGGCGGCCGGGCTGTCCGGCGTGCCGGCGCCCCGCGACGCCCTGCGCCTGACGGCGCAGTCCAGCCTGATGCACGGGCGCTCGACGGCTTTCGTGTTCGGCTATGACGGCCGGCTGGGCCGCGGCCTGCAGGAACACAGCATCAGCCTGCAGATCCGGCACGCGTTCTGAGGCAGCGGGGCGCCCGGCGCTCCGCACGCCGCAAAAAGGAGGACAATCGGCTTTTTTCCCAAGCGGCCGGCCCCCGGGGCCGGCCGGGTCCGCCGATGTTCCATCCCCAGCTTTTGCCGGCCGTCCCCGATGCGCCGCCCACATCCGATCGTCCCGTCCTGGTGTTCGATTCCGGGGCCGGCGGCCTGACGGTGCTGCGCGAGGCGCGCGTCCTGATGCCCGAGCGGCGCTTCGTCTACGTGGCGGACGATGCCGGGTTTCCCTATGGCCGCTGGTCCGAGGCGGCCTTGCGCGACCACCTGCTGCAGCTGTTCGGCGAACTGCTGCGCGCCCAGGATCCCGCCTTGTGCATCGTGGCCTGCAATACGGCCTTTACCGTGGCCGGCGCGGCCCTGCGGGCCGCCTGGCCCGGGCGGCGGTTCGTGGGCACGGTGCCGGCCATCAAGCCGGCCGCGGAGCGCACGCGTTCCGGCCTGGTGTCGGTGCTGGCCACGCCGGGCACCGTACGGCGCGACTACACCCGGGAGCTGATCCGGTCCTACGCCGCGCGCTGCCAGGTGCGGCTGGTGGGCTCGGACCGGCTCGCGCCGATGGCGGAGGCCTATCTGCGCGGCCAGCTGGTGCCCGACGAGGAAATCCGCGCGGAGATCGCGCCCTGTTTCGTGGAGGGCGGCGGCGCGCGCACGGACATCGTCGTGCTGGGCTGCACCCATTATCCGTTTCTCGCCCAGGTGTTCCGGCGCCTGGCGCCCTGGCCGGTGGACTGGCTGGACCCGGCCGAGGCCATCGCCCGCCAGGCGCGCACGCTGCTGCCCGCCGCCGCCCAGGCTCTGCACCCCGAGGCCGCCGACTGCGCGATCCTGACGGGCGGGAAGCCGGATTTCGCGACCCGGCGGCTGCTGAACAGCTTTGGCCTGGCGGTCGGCTGAGGCCGGCGGGATGGCGTGAGCCCTGCCGCCGCCTAGTGTGCTGTCCGGTCAACCGGACAGCACACTAGAGCCGGTCGCGCCGGTCGCCGCGCCCGAATCCGAGCAGCGGCGCGTCCAGGTCCCGGCCCAGCACCAGCACCTTGAACAGCTCGCCCATCTCGGCCTCGGACACCAGCGTATTCAGGGCGGCCAGCTGCCGCGCCCGCGCCGCCGCGTCGCCGCCGGGCACCGAGACCAGGTCGGTCAGGCCGCAGTTCATGAGGAAGCGGGCCTGGGAGGTATAGCCCATCACGTCCAGGCCGCCTTCCAGGGCGGCATCGGCCATGGCCGTGAAATCCACGTGCGCCGTGATGTCCTGCAGGCCCGGCAGCACCAGCGGCTGGGTGTGGGCCTGGTGGCGGAAATGGCACATCAGCGTGCCCTGGGCGCGCTGGGGGTGGTAGTACTCCGCCTGCGGAAAGCCGTAGTCGATCAGCAGCGCGGCGCCGCGCCGCAGCCAGCGGCCCAGGTCACGGATCCAGGCCTGCGCCTGCAGGTTGATCTCGGACTGGTAGCCGGGCAGCGGCGGCATGCGCTGCGCCACGGCTTGCGACAGGGCGGGCGGGGCGGGCCGCAGGGACCAGGCAAAGGGGCTGCCGCCGTCCTCCCGGCCGGATTCGGCGACGCCCAGGACGTCCAGGGTCTCCTGCGCGTTCCAGCGGAACAGGGTGACGGGCATGGCGTCCAGCACCTCGTTGGCCAGCACGCAGCCGCTGAAGGCCTCGGGCAGGCGGTCCAGCCATTGCACCTGTCCGCCCCAGGGGCCCAGTCGCTCCTGCTGGCGCGCCCGCAGGTCGGCGGAGAGTTCGAGGATCCGGTAGTCGACCGGCTGCCCGAGGGCCTGCAGGGCGGGGATCAGGGCCGCGGCCAGGGCGCCCGAGCCGGCGCCGAATTCCAGCACCACGGGGCTGGCGCTGGCCTGCAGGATCTGCGCCACCTGCGGGGCCAGGCACTGGCCGAACAGGGGGCTGGTCTCGGGGGCCGTGGTGAAGTCGCCCCCGCGGTGCAGCTTGACGCTGCCGGCGCTGTAGTAGCCCAGGCCGGGCGCATACAGGGCGGTCTGCATCCAGTCCTCGAAGGACAGCCAGCCGCCGGCGGCGCGGATCTGCTCCAGCAGCAGCGCCTGGACCTTGCGGCTGTGGGCCTGCGCGTCGGGATCGGGCGCCGGCAAGCCGGCCGGCATGAGGACTTCGGGCAATTCTGTCATGGGGCGAAGCATAGCATCCGCATCAAAGACGAAACCCCCGTCTGCCGGGGGCATACGGGGGTCTGGAGGCCAGGCCGCGGCGGCGCGGGGCGCCGGCCGGGGCCGGGGGATGGCTGGGGCGCCGGGCCGGGATCAGGCGAAGCGCGGCCGGGCGGCGGGCTTGCGGTCCTGGCCGGCACGGGCCTGGCGCTTGAAGCCGGGCCGGGCATCCGTCTTGCCGGCGGCGCCGCGGGGGGCGTCCGGACGATGCGCCGGCTTGGCGCGCGTGCCGGGGCGGCC
This sequence comes from Castellaniella sp., assembly GCA_035707805.1. Lineage (GTDB taxonomy): Bacteria > Pseudomonadota > Gammaproteobacteria > Burkholderiales > Burkholderiaceae_B > Castellaniella. The sequence goes on from DASSTS010000009.1 coordinate 5,462, forward strand.
CGCATCGGCGGCATGCCATTCGGACGGCTGCCCCGCGCGGGCGTGGGGGGCGCGCGCCGGCCGGGTGTCGCCGCCGGCGGCGTCCCGGTCCCAGGGCTTGCGGCCCGCTGGGCGCTTGCCGGTGTGGCCGGCGGACGCATCGCGGTCCTGGTGCCAAGGTTTGCGGGCGCCGCGTGCCTCGCCGCCGGCAGCCTGCTCATGGTCCTGGTGCCAGGGCTTGCGCGCGCCCTGGGCGGGGCCGCCGATGGCCGCGTCGCGATCCTGCTGCCAGGGCTTGCGGCCCTGGTAGCCGGAGGGACGGCCTTCCGCACGGAAACCCGGCTTGCCGCCTTGCGGGCGGCTGCGTTGCGGGCGGTCCTTCCAGGTGGGCCGCACCGATTGGCGGGGCTCCAGGCCGGGAATGGTTTCCATAGGGATGGACTGGCCGATGAACTGCTCGATGCGGCGGATCTTGTGGCGTTCGGCGGTCACGGCCAGCGTGATGGCCTGGCCGCTGCGGCCTGCGCGCCCGGTGCGTCCGATGCGGTGCACGTAGTCTTCCGCCTGCATAGGCAGGTCGTAGTTCACCGCGTGGGTGATGGTCTGCACGTCGATGCCGCGCGCGGCCACGTCGGTGGCCACCAGCACGCGCACGCGGCCGTTCTGCAGCAGCCCCAGGGTGCGGGTGCGCTGGCGCTGGTTCATGTCGCCATGCAGCGCGGCGGCGGAGAAGCCTTCGCCGGACAGGTGATCGGCCAGATCATCCGCGCCGCGCTTGGTGGCGGTGAAGACGATGGCTTGGTCCAGCGTGGTGTCGCGCAGCAGATGGTCGAGCAGGCGCAGCTTGTGCGCGCGGTCGTCGGCATACAGCAGGTGCTGCGTGATGTTGGTGTGCTTTTGATGCGGCGTGGCGATCTCGATGCGCTGGGGCTCGTGCATCAGGTTGGCGGCCAGCTTGGCCACCGTGCCGTCCAGGGTCGCGGAAAACAGCAGGGTCTGGCGGTCGTCGGGCGTGGCGGCCACGATCGTCTCGATGTCTTCGATGAAGCCCATGTCCAGCATGCGGTCGGCTTCGTCCAGCACCAGGGTCTGTACCGTGGACAGGTTCACGCGGCGGGCCTGCAGGTGGTCGATCAGGCGGCCGGGCGTGGCTACCAGCACGTCCACGCGGCGGGACAGGGACTTGATCTGGGCGCCGTAGGGCATGCCGCCCACGACGGTGGCCACGCGCAGGCCGTCCAGCTGCTTGCCGTAGGCGCTGGTGGCGGAGGCCACCTGCATGGCCAGTTCACGGGTGGGGGTGAGCACGAGCACCTGCACGCCGCGCCCGCCGTTGCCGGCGCGATGGCTGAGATGCTGCAGCGAGGGCAGCATGAAGGCCGCGGTCTTGCCGCTGCCGGTCTGGGAGGACACCATCAGGTCATGGCCAGCCAATGCGGGGGGGATGGAGGCGGCCTGGACGGAGGTGGGGGTGTCGATGCCCTGTTCGCGCAAGGCGGACACGAGCTTGGGGCTGAGCCCCAGAGAGTCGAAAGACATGATTTCCTTGGGCCCGCGTGGCGGGCGATGGGTCGCGGGGCATGAAGTGGCGCCCCGCCGGGTTGCTGCTGCGGATGTCTGCCGCAGAGATCAGTCGCATGCGCCGACCGGATCAACCCAAAGGCGGGGGAATCGTGTCGCAGCCGGGGGTTCGCGTGGATCCGCGTAAGGCTGTCGAGACGCCCGGCGCCAAGCCAAGGTCAGGAGGTCAGAAAACAGGCAATCCGAAAGTATATCATAGGTATTTACCCTAGGCCGTTTTTTTGCAGTACGGGGAGGCGGGTGTCGAATTTGCCGCGGGATGTGGCGAAAAAGCTGCGGACGTTGCGCACCCGGGCATCGCCGCTCAGGCGGCGCAGGGCCAGGTCCTGGTAGGCGGCCATGTCGGCCACCTGGGCCACCAGGATGAAGTCCGGGCCGCTGCTGACCCGGTAGCACTGCTGGATGGCGGGTTCGCCGAGCAGGCCGGCCTCGAAGGCGTCCACCTGGGCGGCGGATTGCCCATCCAGGGATACCTCGATGATGGCGGTCAGGCCGGCCCCGAGCAAGGCGGGATTCAGGATGGCGACCTGGCGCTGGATCAGGCCCGCCTGCCGCAGCCGCCGCACCCGGCGCAGGCAGGTGGGAGGCGAGGCATGCACCCGGCCCGCGAGTTCCAGATTGCTCAGGGAGCAATCCTGCTGGAGCTGGTCCAGGATGCGGCGGTCCAGGTCGTCCAGCGAGAGCGGGGTGGCGGACTCGGTCATGGCGGCTCGCGGCGGTCAAAATGAAATTATATTTCATATCCATAGAATCGTGAAATAAAAATTCATTTTCATTTGAAAATTGAAATCTCATTTCCGGCCGCCGGGGACACAATAGCGGCTGATATTCGAAAGGAGCACACCTATGTGCGGCATCGTCGGCGCCGTGGCGCGCCAGAACATCGTTCCCATCCTGCTGGAAGGACTGCGGCGTCTGGAATACCGGGGCTACGATTCCTGCGGGGTGGCCGTCCATACCGGCACCGGCCTGCAGCGCGTGCGCAGCACGCAGCGCGTGGCCGAACTCGCCGCCCTGGCCGCCCAGGACGACGTGCAGGGCCTGACCGGCATCGCGCACACCCGCTGGGCGACGCACGGCGCGCCCCTGACGCACAACGCCCATCCGCATTTCTCCGGCCCGGAACAAGGCGCGCCGCGCATCGCCCTGGTGCACAACGGCATCATCGAGAACCACGACGCGCTGCGCGCCGAGCTGCAGGCGGCCGGCTACGTCTTTCACAGCCAGACCGACACCGAGGTCATTGCGCACCTGGTGGACCACCTGTATGACGGCGATCTGTACGCCGCCGTGCAGCAGGCCGTGCGACGCCTGGACGGCGCCTATGCGATCGCGGTCTTCTGCGCCCAGGAGCCCCACCGCGTGGTCGGCGCCCGCCAGGGGTCGCCGCTGGTCGTGGGCTGCGGCGAACAAGGCAATTACCTGGCCTCGGACGCGTTGGCGCTGGCCGGCACGACCGACCAGATCATGTACCTGGAAGACGGCGACGTCGTGGACCTGCAGCTCTCGCGCGTGTGGGTCGCCGACGCCCAGGGCCGGCCGGCCGAGCGGCCCGTCCACACCGTGCAGGCCCATACCGGCGAGGCCGAGCTGGGCCCCTACCGCCATTTCATGCAAAAGGAAATCTTCGAGCAGCCGCGCGCCGTGGGCGATACCCTGCAGGACATCGAGGCCATCATGCCCGAGCTGTTCGGCGATGCCGCCCATGGGGTGTTCCAGGCGGTCGACCGCGTGCTGATCCTGGCCTGCGGCACCAGCTACTATGCCGGCCTGACGGCCCGCTACTGGATCGAGTCGATCGCCGGCATTCCCGTCAATGTGGAGATCGCCAGCGAGTACCGCTACCGCACCAGCGTGCCCGATCCGCGCACTCTGGTGGTGACGATCTCGCAGTCGGGCGAAACCGCCGACACGCTGGCCGCGCTCAAGCACGCCCGCGGCCTGGGCATGGAACAGACCCTGACCATTTGCAACGTCGCCACCAGCGCCATGGTGCGCGAATGCAAGCTGGCCTTCATCACGCGCGCCGGCGTGGAGATCGGCGTGGCGTCCACCAAAGCCTTCACCACCCAGCTGACGGCGCTGTACCTGCTGACCCTGGCGCTGGCCCAGTCCAAGGGGCGCCTGGCCGACGAGGCCGAACAGCAGGCGATCCGGTCCCTGCGACACTTGCCCGCCGCCATTTCCGCCGTACTGGCGCTGGAGCCGCAGATCATCGCCTGGGCGGAGCGTTTCGCCAGCAAGGAAAACGCCCTGTTCCTGGGGCGCGGCATGCACTATCCGATCGCCCTGGAAGGCGCCCTGAAGCTCAAGGAAATCAGCTACATCCACGCCGAGGCCTATCCCGCCGGCGAGCTCAAGCACGGCCCGCTGGCGCTGGTGACCGACGCCATGCCGGTGGTCACCGTCGCGCCGCACGACGAACTGCTGGAAAAGCTGAAATCCAACATGCAGGAAGTCCGGGCGCGCGGCGGCGAGCTGTACGTGTTCGCGGACGCCGATTCGCAGATCGCCGGCGCCCCGGGCATGCACGTCATCCGCATGCCGGAACACTACGGCAAGCTTTCGCCCATCCTGCACACGGT
>DASSTS010000010.1:0-89265 GCA_035707805.1 Castellaniella sp.
ATCGACTCCATCGCCTTCCAGACCAACATCCTGGCGCTGAACGCCGCCGTCGAGGCCGCCCGCGCCGGCGAACAGGGCCGCGGCTTTGCCGTGGTCGCCGCCGAGGTCCGCGCCCTGGCCCAGCGATCCGCCGGCGCCGCCCGGGAGATCAAGACGCTCATCGACACATCCGTGGCCGCCATCACCAAGGGCAACGAGCAGGCCAGCAACGCCGGTGCCTCGATGCAGGACATCGTGGACGCCATCCGCCGCGTCACCGACATCATGAACGAGATCAGCGCCGCCAACCGCGAGCAGACCAGCGGCATCGAGGAAATCAATTCCGCCATCACCCAGATGGACGACGTCACCCGGCAAAACGCCAGCCTGGTCGAGGAATCCGCCGCCGCGGCCACCAGCCTGCAAGAGCAGGCGGACGCGCTGGCCGGCCTGGTGGCGACCTTCAAGCTCGCCTCCCAGGAAACGGTGGGCCGGCCCCGGCCGGCCGTGCCCTTGCTGCCGCAGGCATTTCAGTCTTGATCTAAAGCAACTCCGGCCTTTCCTGATCCCCGTACGATGTGCGCTACGGCCCGCCCGGCATCCGCTGGCCGGGCCGGACGCCCCAGCCATCACATCACATCGGAATCAGGATGACGACGTCCCCCGCCCCCCGCTCCACCACTCCCGCCAGCCGCATCGACGCCTGCCTGAACCGCCTGCGCCTGTGGCAGAAATTCGCCATCCTGGCCGCAATCGGCGTGGTCCTGGTGTCCCTGCCCCTGATGCTGTACCTGAACGAAACCGGCAGGATCATCCGCGCGACCACGCTGGAATCCGAGGGGCTGCCGCCCTTGCGCCAGGTCCTGCGGGCCCTGCAGTCGACCCAGCAGCATCGCGGGCTGTCGGTCCTGGCGCTCAACGGCGACACGGCGGCGCGAAGCGCCCGCCCTGCCAAGCAGGACGAGGCGGACCAGGCATTCGCCGGTCTCGACCAGACCCTGCAGGCCGAGGCGGCGGACGCGGACCTGATGGCGGCCTGGCAGTCGGCGCGCGAGGACTGGGACGGCCTGAAGGACGGGCTGCGCCAGGGCCGCCTGTCCGCCGCCGACAGCTTCTCCGCCCACACGGCGCTGAACGCCCAATTGCTGCGCCTCGAATCCCTGCTGCTGCAGCACTACGGCCTGCGCTTCGATCCGCAGGCACAGGGCTATTACCTGATCAACGCGGCGCTGGACCAGGCGCCCGTCCTGACGGAGCTCTTCGGCCAGACCCGCGCCCTGGGAGCCGGGTTGCTGGCCCGGCGCGCCGCCAGCCCCGAGGAACGGATCGGGATCCGCGTGCTGCTGGAACGCGCCCAGGAACACTATGACAGCCTCAACACCGCGCTGGACAACGCGGCCCGCCTGGATCCCCGCCTGAAGGACGCCCTGGACGATGCGGGGCGGACGGCGCTGGACAGCGCGCGGCGGGCCATCGAGCTGGCCCGCGTGCAGATCATCCAGGCCCAGTCGCTGAACTTCCCGGCGGCGGACTACTTCCGGACATTCACCGCCGCGGTCGATGCCCAGTTCGAGCTGAACGAGGCTGCGCTGGCGCAGCTGGATCAGCTGCTGGCGGCCCGTACCGACCGCCTGATCCGCGCGCGCTACCTGCTGGGCGGCGGCATCCTGCTGCTGTGCCTGATGGCCGCCTGGGTCAACTGGCGGATCACCCGGGCGCTGCTGCGCCAGCTGGGCGGCGAGCCCGCCTACGCGGCCTCCATCCTGCAGCGCATCGCGGCCGGCGACCTGGCCGTGCCGATCGCCCTGTCACCCGGGGACCGCAGCAGCCTGCTGTTCGACATGCACGACATGCGCAGCCACCTGTCGGCCATCGTGGGCAATGTGCGCAGCGGCGCCAACGCCATCGCCACAGCCTCCGCCCAGATTTCCGCCGGCAACCTGGACCTGTCGGCCCGCACCGAGCAACAGGCCAGCTCGCTCACGGAAACCGCCGCCACGACCGAACAGATCACGGCCACCGTGCGCCAGAACGCCGACAACGCGCAGCAGGCCAACGCGCTCGCCACCGCGGCCGCCGGCACGGCCGCCACCGGGGGCGCGTTGGTGAGCCAGCTGGTGGACACCATGCAGGACATCAACCAGCGCTCCGCGCAGGTGGCCGAGATTATCGGGGTGATCGACAGCATCGCCTTCCAGACCAACATCCTGGCGCTGAATGCCGCGGTCGAGGCCGCCCGCGCCGGCGAACAGGGCAAGGGCTTTGCCGTGGTCGCCGCCGAAGTCCGCGCCCTGGCGCAACGCAGCGCGGCGGCGGCCGGAGAAATCAAGCACCTGATCGAGACCTCGGTGCAGGCCGCCGCGCGGGGCAACGAGCAGGCGGCCCACGCGGGCGCCACCATGCGCGACATCGTCACCGGCATCCAGCGGGTCACGAACATCATGGGCGAGATCAGCGAGGCCAGCCGCGAGCAGGCCACCGGCATCGAGGAAATCAATCTCGCCGTCACCCAGATGGACGACGTCACCCAGCAGAACGCCAGCCTGGTGGAGGAATCCGTGGCGGCCGCCCACAGCCTCAAGGACCAGGCGGACACGCTGGCCCGGATCGTCGCGGTGTTCCGGCTGGCAGCGGATCATCCCGCCGCCCCCCAGCCGGCGCGGCCGCGCGCCCTGCCCTCGGCCAGCCTGCGTGCCGGGACCGCATGAATCCGGAGGCCGGCGTAAAATAGCGGCGCCATGAAGCCGACATTATCCTTCCAGATGCGACGAATTGTTCCCCGCCCGGCCGCGGCGGCCGTCGTCGCGTGCTGCGCGGTCCTTGGACTCGCCGCTTCCGCGCAGGCTTCGGAATCCCCGGCTCCGGCCGGGACGGTGTCCGCCCCCCAGGCGGCCGTCACCGCGCTGGCGGGTGCGGCAAGCGCCGCGCCGGGCGCGCGCGCGGCCTGCCGGCACGGCACCGTGCTGACCTTCGTCGCCCACACGGACGATGACCTGCTCTTCATGAACCCGGACCAGGCGAGCGCCATCCGCCAGGGGCGCTGCATGCGCGTGGTCTACCTGACGGCCGGCGACCGCGGCGAAGGGCAGCCCTACCTGCTGGCCCGCGAGCGCGGCATCATGGCCGCCTATGCCTCGATGTCGGGCGTCGCCAACCGCTGGCGCACCGACGGCTGGCGCGTGGACGGGCGCACCGTGGTGCGCCACACCCTGCTGGCGGCCCCTCGGGTCGAACTCGTCATGCTGCGCATTCCGGATCCATGGCTGGGCCCCGGCTGGGGCAGCCTGACGCCCCTGAGCCGCCTGGAATCCGTCCCCGGGACCGGGGTGCGGGCCTATGCCCCCTATCCCGAAGACTACACGCGCGACAGCCTGGTGGCGTGGCTGGCCGCGCTGATCGAGACGGTGCATCCGGACGACGTCAGGCTGATGGACGCGTCCGTGGACATTCCCTACGACAAGCTGTGCTGGCGCTGCCCGGGCCACGATCATCCGGATCACATCGCCAGCGCCCGCCTGGTCGAGGACGCCATGCGCAAGGCGCCCGGCGCCTACCGGCAGCAGGCCTACCTGGGCTATCCCAGCCAGGAACGGCCGGCCAACCTCGACGACAGCCAGAAGGCCGTCAAGACGGCGGTGTTCCTGCGCTACATGGCCAACGACCCCCACTACTGTCGCAGGCAGTCGCACTGCTCCCGCCCCCGGGGGCCGGAGGCGGCATGGGTCTGGCGCCAGTATCCGATCACGCCGGGCCTGACGGCGCCGACCCTGCAGGCACTGCAGTAAAGCGCCGCCGGCGCGGCTTCAGTCTGAATCGTCCGGCGCGCGCGACTTCAGCGCCGCCTCGTCCGCAGGACTCAAGCCACCCAGGCGCCGGGCCTGCTCGATCAGGTCGGGCCGCCGCGCGGCGGTCAGCGCCAGGGAGGCCCCGCGGCGCCAGACCGAGATGCGGGCATGATGGCCCGACATCAGGACCTCGGGCGTCTCCTGGCCGCGCCAGACTTCGGGACGGGTGTAGTGAGGACTGTCCAGCAGGCCCGTCAAGGCCGGGTTGAAGGAATCCTGCTCGGCCGATTCCGCGTCGTGCAGGACGCCCGGCAGCAGGCGCACGACGCTGTCGATCAACACCATGGCGCCCAGCTCGCCGCCCGAGAGCACGAAATCCCCCAGGGAGACCTCCCGGTCGACGTACCGGTCGATGAAACGCTGGTCGATGCCCTCGTACCGGCCGCAGACCAGGATGGCGCCCGAGCCCGCCGCCCAGGCGCGGGCCTGCGCCTGGTCATGCACGCGGCCGGCGGGCGACAGCAGGACGACGGGGGCCGGACAGCCGGCCGGATCGGCCTGCGCCCGCGCGCGGTCCGCCCGCACCGCCTCTACCGCCAGGGCCAGCGGCTCGGCCATCATTACCATGCCGGGTCCGCCGCCGAAGGGCCGGTCGTCCACGGTGCGATGCACGTCCGTGGTGTAGTCGCGCGGATTCCAGGTCCGCAGGGACCACGTGCCCCGCTGATGCGCGCGCCCGCTGACGCCGAGGTCGCGGATGGCGGCGAACATGTCGGGAAACAGGGTGATCAGATCAAAGCGCATGGCGGGAAGGCACAGAGTCGGGCGTGCGCCCGGAGAACGGCCGCCTAGAAGTCGGCCGGCCAGTCGCTGTCGATGCGGCGGCCCGCCACATCGACCTGTTGCACGTGCGCGGCCACGAAAGGCACCAGGATCCGGACGGGCCGTCCCTTGGCGTCCTGATGAGCGTGGAAGCCGCCATCCTCGCCGGTGTCGCCGCGCAGGATCTGCAGCACCGCGTGGGCGCCATTGTCGAGGACCTGGTCCACCTGCCCCAGCAGCGTGGACTCGCCGGATTCGGAGCGCCCATAGAAATCACAGCCGACCAGGTCCACCCAGTAATACTCGTCGTCGTCCGCGGCGGGAAAGGCCGCGCGCGGCACCCAGACCGTGTGGCCCCGCAGGGATTCCGCCGTATCGCGGTCGTCGATCCCTGCCAGCTGCACCGCCAGGAACTGCCCGGCCTGTCGGCGGCAGGCCTGCACCGGCATGCCGCGCGGACGCGACAAGGCGCCGGATTCCAGTGCGGAATCCGGCGCCTTCAGCCACCAGACCGGCGCATTGAGCAATGCGTCGGCCTGGGGCGAATACGGCTGGATCTTGAGCCAGCCCCGCACTCCGTGCGCCGCCGAAACCCGGCCGACCTCGATCAGGTCGTCGGGCGGGGGCGCATCGGTGCGGGCCTCGGCCATGTCAGCCGGATCAGGCGGCTGCGGCGACCTTGGCGGAGTATTCCTTCACCAGGCGGTCCACCGTGCCCGACAGCTGGGCGCCATTGGAGACCCAATGCTGGACGCGATCCAGGGCAATGCGCAGATTTTCCTGGCCCTCGCCCGCGACCGGATTGTAGAAACCCACGCGTTCGATGAAACGGCCATCGCGGCGATTGCGCGAATCGGCAGCAACGACGTTGTAGAAGGGACGCTTCTTCGAGCCGCCGCGGGCCAGACGAATCACAACCATTGATAATCCTTTGATAAACCGGTGTAAAACACGAAATTCTAGCATCAGGCATCCCGGTTTCGCAATGAGATTCCAGGAAAAGCCGATGCCAGGCCAAGAAAACAACATCGGGGCGCGCGCCCCGGTCAGGCCACCAGCCGGCGTGGCCGCGACCGAAGCGGGCGCGGGCTCAGCGCCGCCGGACGTAATGCACCGTGACGGCCTCGTCCCGTGCCTGCTGGGCCAGCAGGGCATTGCCGGTCTGCTGGCAAAAAGCCTGGAAATCCCGGCCGGCATGGGGGTCGGTCGTCAGCACCGCCAGCACCTGGCCGCTGGCCAGATGCGCCAGGGCCTTTTTCGTGCGCAGGATCGGCAGGGGGCAGTTCAGCCCCCGGGCGTCGATCTCCTGGTCCGCGGCGGGCAGATCGTCGGCCATCACGCCGCCTGCAGGCGCGCGGACAGCCAGCCCGCCACACCGGCCACGGCGCCGTCCAGCGCCGCGACGTCGGAGCCGCCGCCCATCGCCATGTCGGGACGCCCGCCGCCCTTGCCGCCCACCTGGGCCGCCACCGAGCCGACCAGGTCGCCCGCCTTGACGCGGGACGTGAGTTCAGGGCTGACGCCCGCCACCAGGCTGATCTTGTCGTCCGTCACCGCGGCCAACAGGATCACCGCGTTCGAGAGCTTCGATTTCAGCTGGTCCACCATGCCGCGCAGCGCCTTGGGATCCACGCCGTTCAGGCGGGTCGCCAGCAGCTTCACGCCCGCCACGTCCACCGCCTGCCCGGCGAGGTCGGATCCGGCCGCAGCCGCCAGCTTGTCCTGCAGGCGTTCGAGCTCACGCTCGATCTGGCGGGTCTGGTGCTGCAGCGCCTGGATGCGGTCCGGCACGCCGGCGGGCTGGGTCTTGAGCAGGCCGGCGGCCTGGTCCAGCACGCCCTGGGTCTGCTGCACCCAGGCCAGCGCATTGCGGCCGGTGATGGCCTCGACCCGGCGGATGCCCGCCGCCACGCCGCCTTCGGCTGTGATCTTGAACAGGCCGATGTCCCCGGTGCGGGCCACGTGGGTGCCGCCGCACAGCTCGCGGGAAAAGCCGATGTCCAGCACCCGCACGACGTCGCCGTATTTTTCGCCGAAGAGCGCCATGGCCCCGCCCGCCACCGCCTCGTCATAGCTGAGGTGCTGGGTGCGGACCGCCTGGTTGGCGAGGACCTCGTCGTTGACGATGGCCTCCACCTGCGCGACCTGCTCGGGCGTCAGGGGCGCGTCATGCGCGAAATCGAAGCGCGTCTTGTCCGGATCCACCAGCGAACCGCGCTGCTGCACGTGGTCGCCTAGCACCTGGCGCAAGGCCTTGTGCATCAGGTGGGTGGCCGAGTGGTTGCGCATGGTGTCGGCGCGCCGCTGGCCGTCGACCTGCGTGCGCACGGCGTCGCCCACCGACAGGGTGCCCTCGACCAGGCTGCCATGATGGCCGAAGACCGCGCTCTGGATCTTTTGCGTGTCTGCGACCTGGAAGCGGGCCGCGGCATTGGCGATCAGGCCGGTGTCCCCGACCTGGCCGCCCGATTCGGCATAGAACGGGGTCGCGTCGAGCACCACTACGGCGTCCTGGCCCTGGGCGATGGACGGGACCGAGGTGCCGTCCAAGTACAGGGCCGTGACGGTCGCCTCGCCTTCCAGTTGCTCGTAGCCGTCGAAGCGGGTGTCGACGCCTTCATAGCTGAGATCGGCCGCCGCCTTGAATTTCCCGGCCGCGCGCGCCTGCTCGCGCTGATGCGCCATGGCCGCGTCGAAGCCCTCCAGGTCCACCTGGATCTGGCGCTCGCGGCAGATGTCCGCCGTCAGGTCGACGGGAAAGCCGTAGGTGTCGTACAGGGTGAACAGCGTCTGGCCGTCCAGCGGCTGGCCGGCGGGCAGGTCCGCCAGGGCGGATTCCAGGATGCGCATGCCGTTTTCGAGGGTCTCGCCGAAGCGTTCTTCTTCCTGGCGCAGCACCTGCTCGACGCGCGCCTGCTGGGCGGCGAGCTCGGGATAGGCGGCGCCCATCTGCTCGACCAGGTCGGCGACCAGCCGATGGAAGAAGACGCCCTTCTGCCCCAGCTTGTGTCCGTGGCGCAGGGCGCGCCGGATGATCCGGCGCAGCACGTAGCCGCGGCCCTCGTTGCCGGGGATGACCCCGTCCACCACCAGGAAGCTGCAGGCGCGGATGTGGTCGGCGATGACCTTCAGGGAATTGTCGGCCAGGTCCGTGGCCCCGGTCTCGCGCGCGGCGGCGCGGATCAGGCTCTGGAACAGGTCGATCTCGTAATTGGAATGCACGTGCTGCAGCACGGCGGCGATGCGCTCCAGCCCCATGCCGGTGTCGACGCAGGGCTTGGGCAGCGGATGCATGGTGCCCTGGGCGTCGCGCTCGAACTGCATGAAGACCAGGTTCCAGATCTCGATGTAGCGGTCGCCGTCTTCCTCGGGGGATCCCGGGGGGCCGCCCCAGATCTCGGGGCCGTGGTCATAGAAGATCTCGGAACAGGGGCCGCAAGGGCCCGTGTCGGCCATCTGCCAGAAATTGTCGGAGGCGTAGCGCGCCCCCTTGTTGTCGCCGATGCGGATGATGCGCTCGCGCGGGACGCCGATTTCCTGCGCCCAGATATCGTAGGCCTCGTCATCCTCCTGGTAGACCGTGACCCAGAGCTTTTCCTTGGGCAGGCCGTAGACCTCGGTCAGCAGCGTCCATGCGTACGTGATGGCGTCGCGCTTGAAATAATCGCCGAAGCTGAAATTGCCCAGCATCTCGAAGAACGTGTGATGGCGGGCGGTGTAGCCGACGTTCTCCAGATCGTTGTGCTTGCCCCCGGCGCGCACGCAGCGCTGCGCCGTCGTGGCCCGGCGGTAGGGCCGTGTGTCCTTGCCGGTGAACACGTCCTTGAACTGGACCATGCCGGCGTTGGTGAACAGCAAGGTCGGATCGTTGCCCGGCACCAGCGGCGAGGACGGGACGATCTGATGCCCCTTGGATTCAAAAAAGGACAGGAATTTTTGACGGATCTCGGAGGTTTTCATTCGTTTGGCCGCAAGGGGGAAACTAGCCGGCCATTATATGCGTTTTGAGGTTACGAACTGTGATTCCCCTGACCGGAATCGACGCGCGGGGGCGATTTCCCGCGCCCGGCGGCCCCGCCCGCAGGGCGGACGCCGCGGGGCTGGAACCGGGTCTCAGGCGTAGACGGATTCTTCCATGGCCTCGATGGCCGGATAGAACTCGTGGTTCTCGCGCACCATGCGGGTGTGCACGCTTTTCAGCACGATATTGGCCTCGGCGCGGAAACCGTCGGGATTCTTCGCCAGCAAGGTGGCGTTGCTCCAGCGGCGTGCGAAATTGATGAAGGCGCTGGCGATGCCCTGCATGTCGTTCTGGTAGGCGCGGCTCATGCCGGCCATCCGTTCGTCGCCGCTGCGTTCCAGAGAGGGGTAGAGGATGCGGTCCTCGATGGCGAGGTGCTGCGTCACCACCTGTCCCAGCGCCTTCAGCTCGTGCGCGATGTCCACTGCGTGCGCGGCCACCCCCTGGTGAGCCAGCTTGCGCAGCACCGCGATGCCCTCCAGAATTTCAACGTGGTGGTTCTTGAAACGATCGATGTTCATGACGAGATTTCCTCTTCATCGGGCCCGGCTGTTTCTGCCGTATAAGGTTCATATTATATGAATCTTATACGGCAGACAAGAAAAACGTCAGTGGAAACCCTGAGTCCGATCGGCAGGGATGAAACGCTAGTGTCCTGTGTGCTTAGCTCGCTCACTTGAATCCGGATGCATGGGCTTGTCAGGCAAGGCGCAAACCGCAGCGGCAGCCGTAGCGGTCGCGAGGATTTGCAACGCAACATGGCGAGGCCAGGCGCCGAATGCAAGGGTCGGAATTATCCAGAGAGGGCACTAGAGCAGGTTCCCGAGATCGACGTCTTCGCCGTCCGGTTCCCAGGAATGGCTGGACAGCCAGGCCCGGATCCGCGCGACCGCCTGCGAGCGCAGCTGGGACACCCGCCCTTCGGTGACCTGCAGCACGGCGGCGATCTCTTTCTGGTTCAGGTCCTGCTCGAACTGCAGGGACAGCAGCAGCTGCTCGCGCTCGGGCAGGTTGCGGATCGCGTCGATCAGGGCGTTGCGCAGGCCGTCGCGCAGCAGCCAGGCCAGGGGATTGCCGTCGTCCCCGCCGCCGGCCGCGTCCAGGGCGGAGTCCGCGTCCGGATTCTCGCGATGCTGGACCAGGTCTTCGACCATCAGCACCTGCACGCCGCGCGCTTCTTCGAGCAGCGACTGGTATTCCCCCAGAGCGATGCCCATCTGCTCGGCGATCTCGGTCTCGGTGGGCGCACGCAGCAGGCGCTGTTGCAAGGCCCGCACGGCATCCTCGATAGACCGGGCCTTTGCGCGCACGCTGCGCGGCAGCCAGTCCTGCCCGCGCAGCTCGTCCAGCATGGCGCCCCGGATCCGCGTGATGGCATAAGTCTCGAACTGCGCCTCGGCCTGCTGCTGGTAGCGGCGCACGGCGTCCAGCAACCCCATCATGCCGGCCTGCATCAGATCGTCGAGCTCGACGCTGGCCGGCAGTCGGCCCACCAGGGTGAGGGCCTGGCGGCGCACCAGCGGCGCGTATTGGGCAATCAGATGGTCCTCGGACAAGGGCATCGCGCGATCCGCACTCCATGACATAAAATGTAAGTATGCACCAAGTTGCGCTCCCTAAAGTTTTCCGGGTCCGTGCCGTTATATCCACCTGAGAAACCAGCAGAATGCCCCTGGGCCGCTGCCCGGCCCTCCGCTTTCGGACCACGTGGATGATTTCCTCAAAGGAACGCACATGATTCACCCAATCGGCAACCAACTGACCCCAGCCAGCCTGGGTCTGGCTCCCGTGGCATCCGAACGCGCCGCCAGCCAGGCCGAGGCCGCCGTCCACGTCACAGCGGCGGAAAACGCGCAATCCAGCCCCTTTCCGCAGTCCAATCAGCAGGACGGCATGCTGAAATCCTATCCCGAGGCGCCCAAGTCCTCCCTGGAAAAGGCCCTGGAAGCAGTCAACGACAACCTCAAGGCCTGGTCCACCGGCATCCGTTTCGACATGGACCCCGATGCCCAACAGTTGGTGATTTCCATCGTCGACAGCGCCTCCGGCGACGTCATCAAGACCATTCCGTCCGAAGCCATGCTGCGCATCGCCAAGATGATCGTCCAGTTGCAGGGGTCGGGCGTGGACACCAAGGCCTGACACGGCCCCGGCGGGCACAATACCAGCAAAACCCAAACAGAAACTGAATCCGGCCCCTGCCGCCTGTTTTGCCTTCGGCGATTCCAGCGGATAATGGGCCAAACGGAGCACTCAACATGGCAACTGTTTCATCCCTCGGCATGTCGGGCCTGCCGCTGACCGACCTCCTCGACAGCCTGCAGAAAAACGAAAATCAGGTCCTGGCCGTCATCCAGGACCGCCAGACCGCCGCCCAGTCCAAGCTCACCGCCTACGGAAAACTGAAAGACGCCATCGCGTCCTTCCAGAAGGCCGCGGACACGGTGCGCGGCACCGACGCCTTCGGCGCCATCGCCGTCAAGTCCGGCTCGGACGCCATTTCGGCGACGGCCACCAACCAGGCCATTCCCGGCCAGTACTCGATCGACGTCACGCAGCTCGCCGCGTCCCAGACCCTGGTCTACGCCGGGCAGACCGACCGCACCACGGCCATCGGCACGGACGGCACGCTGTCCGTCACCCTGCAGAACGGCGAGACCAAGACCCTGGATCTCAGCGGCAAGGACACCTCCCTGAACGGCCTGGCCAAGGCCATCAACGCCGACAAGGATCTCGGCCTGAACGCCACCGTCGTGAACGACGGCAGCGGCACGCCCTACCGCCTGCTGCTGACCACCAGCGAGACCGGCGCGCAGAACGCCGTCACTTCGATCTCGGTCAGCGGCAATACCGAGCTGAACGACTTCCTGCAGTATTCCGGCACCGACGCGGCCAACGTCACGCAAGGCCAGGCCGCCCAGGATGCCAAGCTCACGATCAACGGCATCGATGTCTCCAGCGCCACCAACACCATCAACAACGTCATCGATGGCGTCACCCTGACACTGAACCAGACCACGACGTCGGCGGCCAGCCTCAACCTCACTCAGGACAGTTCAGTCGCCAAGAAATCCATCCAGGACTTCGTCAAGGCCTACAACAGCCTGCTGAGCACGATCGGCACGCTGACCTCCTATAACGTCGACGCTCAGACCTCGTCCGCGCTGACCGGCGATTCGGTGACGCGCTCGGTCCAGACGCGCATGCGCGACGCCATCTCCGGCGCCTTCGATGCCATCCAGGGCACCAATCTCAGCCAGATCGGCATCACCACCGACTACAAGACCGGCCAACTGCAGATCGACGACACCAAGCTCGACGACGCCCTGGCCAACAACACCGAGGGCGTCAAGTCCCTGTTCGCCGGCGACAACGGCATCGGCAAGCGCGTCAGCGCCACGGCCGACAGCTTCATCAAGTTCGACGGCGCGCTGACGGCCGCCACGGACGGCATGAGCAAGACCATCGCCGACATCAAAAAGCAATACGACGCGACCTCCGACCGCATCCAGCAGCGCATGGACACCTACCGGGCGCAATTCACCCAGCTCGATGCCATGGTGACGCAGATGAATTCCCTCAGCAGCTACCTGACCCAGCAACTCAGCGCCCTCAGCGGCGCCAAAAGCTCCAAATAAAGCACCATGACTTACGCGCCTCGCTCCCGGTCCGCCCGGGCCACCGGATCCTACGCCACCATCGGCCTGGAAACCGAAGTCCTCAGCGCCTCTCCGGAACGGCTGATCTCCCTGCTGTTCCGGGGGGCCCTGACGGCGCTGGCGCAGGCGCGCCACCATCTGCAGAACGGCAACATCGCCGAGCGCGGCAAGGCGATCTCCAAGGCCATCGACATCGTCGACTCCGGCCTGAAGGCGGGTGTCGACACCGAGCGCGGCGGCGAGATCGCCAAGCTGCTGATCGCCTCCTACGAGATCATCATCCGCGACCTGATGATGGCCAATCTGCACAGTGACGCCGCCAAGCTGGCCGCTGCGGAAAAACAGCTCGGCGACCTTGCCGAGGCCTGGTACACCGCCGTCGATCCGCAGTTCCAGACGGCTGCGTTCAACGGCTAAACCGCGGGGCTACACCCTTGAGCACCTCCTCCAAAGAATCCCTGTTGCGGCACTACCAGGACATCGCCGACATCTCGTCGCGGATGCGGGCCTTGGCCCAGGCCCAGCAATGGGACGACCTGGTGACGCTGGGCGCTCAGTACCACCAGGCGGTGAGCCGGCTCAAGCAGCTCGCCCCCCTGGACGACGAGGACAAGGCCGCCCGGCGAGACCTGCTGACCCGCATCCTGGATGACGATGCCCACATCCGCCAGCTGGTGGCCCCCGAGCTGGACCGCCTCAGCCACCTGCTGGGCACCATCAAACGTCAACGCACCGTCCTGCAGGCGTACTACAGCACCGTGCGCCCCCACTAGGCCATGAGCATCGGGGCGCCTTCCAATCTCGGCACGCTGCTCATCCAGCGCATCGATGCCGCCCTGGGCACGACGCTCGGACAGCAGGCCAACCTGGCCTCGGGCGCCGGCCCCCAAGCCGTGCCGCAACCGGGCAACCCGGAGAATCCCAACGCGCTGCGCAACCCCGCCCAGCGCGATACCCGCGAGGCCGTCGACCAGGCCAATGCCGAAGGCCAGCGCCGCGCTGCGGTCGGCAAGGCTGGCCGCGAAATGCAGCTGGACAATCTGCTGGGACGCAGCACGACCTTCCAGGGCGCCACGCAGTCCGCACCCACCACGCTGGGCTATGCGGCCCGTATCATCCTGGCGCTGCTGAACCAGTTTCCGCAGGCCGGCCAGACCATCCAGGGGCGCGCCCCCCTGCTCCCCTCGTCCGGCCAGCCGGCCGGCAACCCCGGCGCGGCCGCGCAGCGGGGCGCGGGCGGCCCCCTGCCCGGCCAGGCCCAGGCATCGCCCGCGGGCACGACCCAGATCTGGGCGCAAGTCGCCACGACGCTCAATCAGCCCGGCGCCCTGGCCGCCCGCTTCGCCCAGGCGCTGTCCCAATCGATCCAAGGCAGCGGCCTGTTCTACGAATCCCATGTGGCGCAGCTGGCGGCGGGCAAGCTCCCGCCCCAGGCCCTGCGCCAGGAACCCCAGGGCCAGCTGAACACCCCTGGCCAGCCCGCGGGTCCGGGCACGCCCGCCACGGGCCACGCAGGCAATCCGCCGACGGCCCTGGGCGCGCTGGCCCAGCAGCTGCAGGCGGCCACCCCCGCGGACCCGGGCGCCACCGCGCCGGCCCAGACGGCGGCGCACGCAAGCGCCCAGCCGGCCGGCGCCGCGCCGGCGGCGCAGACGCCCAATCCGGTGCCGGGCATCGACCCCCAGGCCCAGTTGCTGGTTCGCCAGCAACTCGAGGTGCTCGCCCAGCAGGGCTTCGTCTGGCAGGGCGAGGCCTGGCCGGGGGCCGACATGGAATGGGAGGTCCGGCGCCGCCAGCCCGACGATGGCCAGAATCCGGCCACCGACCAGGAATTCTGGTCGACGCGGCTGAATCTGCAGCTGCCCACGCTGGGCGAGGTCCAGGCCCGGCTCAGCCTGTCGGGCGACCAGCTGGTGATGCGGCTGACCGCGCCCCAGTCGGCCGACCGGCTCAGCAGCTCGATCGAGCCCTTGCGCTCGCGCCTGCTCGCCCAGGGCCTGCAGGCCAGCCAGCTTTCGGTGATGGACCGCGACCCCGAGCCGTCCGACGACGATCTTTCCGCCCCCGGCGCCCAGGACCAGGACCAGGACCATGAACTCGCGGCCCGCTGATTCCCACCGGCCCGGCGCGGTCGCGATCACCTACGACCCGTCCGATGCGGCGCCGCGGGTGGTGGCCAAAGGCTATGGAACACTGGCGGAGACCATCATCCGCACGGCCCGCGAACATGGCCTGTACGTCCATGAATCGCCCGAGCTGGTGGGATTGCTGATGCAGGTGGACCTGGACGCGCACATTCCGCCCAAGCTCTACGTGGCGATCGCCGAACTGCTGGCGTGGCTGTATGCGCTGGACACCGGGGGCGAAGGCATCGTGAAAAAGCCGCCCCAGTCCGGCGCGGCTGCCGCCGGCGACCGCGTCGCCGGCCCGGCGGGCTGAGCCCGCCTCAGATCGCCATGTTGGCGATTTCCTTGTAGGCGTCGACCAGGCGGTTGCGCACCTGCACGGTGGCCTGGAACGAGAGCCCGGCCTTTTGCAGATCGATCATCACGTTGCTGAGCGAAACGCCGGGATCGCCCATTTCAAAGGCGCGTGCCTGGGTGTTGGCGGCATTTTGCGCATGCGACACCCGGTCCAGGGAGCGGGCGAGTTCCGAGGCGAATCCGCTGGCCTGCTCGGCCGGCGCCGTCTGGGGCTGGGCGGTCAAGCCCTGCGAGGCGCGGGCCACCGCCCGCATCTGGGACAGCAGGTTCTCGACACTGGCCAAAGCCTGGGAATTGATCATATCGGGACCATCGGAAAGTGGCGGAAAGCGCAAAGGCGCCGACCGCGGGATCGTTCAGCGTTGTACTATACGCGGTCGATGCGAGCCGATACGCCGCCAATAGCGGCCTCAAGTCCGGGCAGTTCGGGCGATTCAGGATATCAACCTAACTAAGCCCCAAAACCCGCGCTTTTCACGGCTTGCCCGAACCGCAATCACCGCCATAATGGCGGCCATCCATCCTCCATACTGCCGCATCAGCATGCACATCATCCAGACCGACGGTTTCTGGCCCGGGCGCAGCCTGGCGGCCCCCTCTGTATCCCCCGCTCGATGAACCCCATTGCCGACTGGATGAACAAAAATCCCGCCCTGGCGCGCCTGGCCGCATTGCCGCGTCCGGCGCTGCTGGGCCTGGGCGCCGCGCTGATCGCACTGCTGGTGGTGGCGTCCATGTGGATGCGCGAGCCGGATTACAAGACGCTGTTCTCAAATGTCGAATCCCGGGATGGCGGGGCCATCGTCACGGTCCTGAACCAGCGCAACATCCCCTACAAGTTCGCCGACAACGGGGCGACCATCCTGGTGCCGGCCGACCAGGTCTATGCCCTGCGCCTGCAACTGGCTGAACAGGGCCTGCCGCGCGGCGGCAGCGTCGGCTTCGAGTTGCTGGACAAGCCCCAGTTCGGCGCCAGCCAGTTCACCGAGCAGGTGACCTACCAGCGCGCCCTTGAGGGTGAGCTCGCGCGCTCCATCGAGGCGCTGCAACCCGTCAAGTCGGCGCGCGTGCACCTCGCGATCCCGCGCCAGTCCCTGTTCGTGCGCGAGCGCGAGGCCCCCACCGCCTCGGTGCTGGTCACCCTGTTCCCGTCCCGCAGCCTCAGTGAGTCCCAAGTCTCGGCCATCACCTGGCTGGTGTCCTCCAGCGTGCCCAAGCTCAACGCCGAGAACGTCTCCATCGTCGACCAGGACGGGCACCTGCTGTCCAATCCGGGCGGCGAGGCCGGCATGGACAGCACCCGGCGCAATTTCGTCACCGACATCGAACAGCGCACCACCCAGCGCATCCTGACGCTGCTGAACCCCATCGTCGGGCCCGGCAACGTGCGCGCCCAGGTCAGCGCCAGCGTCGATTTCTCGCAGCGCGAGCAGACCTCCGAGGTCTATCGGCCCAACGAGACCCCGGGCACCGCGGCGATCCGCAGCAAGCAGACCAGCGACTCGGTCCAGAACAACGTCACCTCGCCCGAGGGCGTGCCCGGCGCCCTGAGCAACCAGCCGCCAGCCAACGCCGCCGCCCCCGTCCAGACGCCGCAGGCCACGCCGCCGGCGCAGGGCGCGGCGCCCAATGCGCAGGCCAACGGCCAGACCAACACCGCCCAGGGCGCCACGACGCAATCCACGGTCAACGGCGTGCCGGTGCCGCCCGCCCGGGGATCGGCGCGCAACGACGCGACGATCAACTACGAGGTCGACCGCACCATCAGTCACGTCAAGCACGAGCTGGGCACCGTCCAGCGCTTGTCAGTGGCCGTGGTCGTCAATTATCGTGACAAGGACGGCGAGCCCGCGCCGCTGGACCAGTCCGAGATGGACAACATCAACGCCCTGGTCAAGCAGGCCATGGGCTATTCGGCGGATCGCGGGGACACGCTCAGCGTGGTCAACAGCGAATTCACCAATCAGGAACCCTCGGTCAAGCCTTGGGAAAACCCGACCTACCAGAATCTGGCGCTCCAGATCGGCAAGGTCCTGCTGATCCTGGTGATCCTGTTCTTCCTGTGGCGCTCGGTCATCCGCCCCATCGTCCAGGGCTTCGCCAACGCCCAGGTCGAGCGGGTCAAGAACGAGGCCCACCTCGAGACCCTGCGCGAGCAGCGCCGCCAGGACGAACTGCGGGCCTCCGAGATGAACCGCTACGAGGAAAACCTGGACACCGCCCGCGAACTGGCCCAGCGCGACCCGCGCGCCGTCGCCATGGTGTTGCGATCCTGGATGGACCCCAAGAATGCCAAATCCTGAACCCGACCTGAATCGCTGCGCCATCCTCATGATGTCACTGGGCGAGGATGCCGCCGCCGAAGTCTTCAAGTATCTGTCCTCCCGCGAGGTCCAGCAGATCGGCTCGGCCATGGCCAATCTGAAACAGGTCACCCGCGCCGACGTCGATGAGGTCCTCGAGGATTTCCGCCGCGAGGCCGACCAGTTCATGGCGGTCACCCTCGGGTCGGACGACTACATCCGCTCCGTGCTGACCAAGGCGCTGGGCACCGACCGGGCCGCCGGTCTGATCGAGGACATCCTCGAGGCCGGCGAAGGCACGGGATCGGGCATCGACGCGCTGAACTGGCTGGAGCCCTCCAACGTCGCCGAGCTGATCGCCGACGAGCACCCCCAGATCATCGCCACCATCCTGGTCCACCTGGAACGCGACCGCGCCTCGGCCGTGCTGGCCCTGCTGAACGAACGCCTGCGCAACGACGTCATGATGCGCATCGCCACCTTCGGCGGCGTGCAGCCGGCCGCGCTGCACGAGCTCACCGACGTGCTCAACGAGGTCCTCTCGGGCCAGGGCGCCAAGCGCTCGAAGATGGGCGGCGTGCGCACGGCGGCGGAGATCCTGAACTTCATGAACACGACGGAAGAAGAAGCCGTCGTCAGCAGCCTGCGCGAGATCGACGCCGACCTGGCCCAGCGCATCGTCGACGAGATGTTCGTCTTCGACAACCTGGCCGACGTCGAGGATGCGGCCATCCAGCTGATCCTCAAGGAAATCGACACCACCTCGCTGACCATCGCCCTGAAGGGCGCCGGCGAAGAGCTCTGCGCCAAGTTCTTCAAGAACATGTCCAACCGCGCCGCCGAGATCCTGCGCGACGATCTCGAGGCCCAGGGACCGGTGCGCATGTCGCGCGTCGAGACCGAACAGAAAGCCATCCTCATGGTGGCCCGCAAGCTCGCCGACGCCGGCCAGATCAATCTGAGCATGGGCAACGATCAGTATGTCTGACAAGCCGTCCACCGACCTCCAGACGCGTGCCCGCTGGCAGCGCTGGGAGATGGACTCCCTGGAATCCCTGCGGTCCCAGCAAAAGCGCCGGGCCTCCGATGCCGAGCCGGTCCAGGCCGAGCTGCTGCGCCGTCGCGCCCAGGCCCTGGCCCAGGCCCGCCAGGAAGGCATGGACAAGGGCCACCAGGAAGGCTTCGAGCAGGGACGCGCCGAGGGCCACGCCCTGGGTCTCGAGACCGGGCGCGCCGAAGGCCATGCGGCCGGCCTGGCTGCGGGCCACGCCGAGGGCCACGCCCAGGGCTTCGAGGCCGGCCGCACCGAAGGCGCCGCCCTGGTCCAGGAACAGGCCGCCCGCCTGAACGCCCTGGCCCAGTCCTGCGCCTCGGCCCTGAACACGCTCGAAGAAGAAGTCGGCCAGACCATGATCCGGCTGGCGACCCGCATCGCCGAGCAGGTGCTGCGCGAACAGTTGCGCGCCCACCCGGACATGATCCTCAGCGTGGTCCAGGACGTGCTGCAGGGCCGCCCGGAACCCGGCGCGCCGCTGAACCTGCGCCTGAACCCCGACGACCTGGCGCTGGTCAATACCTTCCTGCAGCAGAACCCCGACCTGGCCAACTACCGCCTGATCGCCGACGAGCGCATCACGCGCGGCGGCTGCCTGGCGGAAACCGCACTGGGGTCGGTGGACGCCACGCTGGAAACCCGCTGGCGGCGCATCATCTCGGCGCTGGGCCAGACCCCCGCGAAGACGCCGGACAGCCATGGCTGCCTCTGATTCCCCCCTGGACACTCCGGGCGCGCGCTGGCGCGCCCAGCTCGAAAGCGGCATCCAGCGCATCGAAGCCCGCCAGCCCACCCGCCGCCAGGGCCGCGTCACGCGCGCCACCGGCCTGGTGCTGGAGGCTACCGGCCTGCAGCTGCCGGTCGGCGCCGCCTGCCAGGTCCAGGTCTCGCCCGGCCGCGACCTGTGGGCCGACGCGGAGGTCGTGGGATTCCACGCCGACACGCTGTACCTGATGCCGCAAAGCGACATCACCGGCCTGCCCCCGGGCGCGCGCGTGGTGCCCACGGAAACCCTGCTGCTGGACCCCGTCCCCCTGCCCACCGTCGTCGAATCCGTTTCCACCCAGCCCGCCGTCCTCGACCAGGCGCGCCACCTGCCCGTGGGCAATGCGCTGCTGGGCCGGGTGCTGGACGGCGCGGGCCGTCCGCTGGACGGCAAGCCGCTGCCCACGGATCTCGACATGGCGCCGCTCTCCGCCACGCAGATCAACCCCCTGACCCGCGCGCCGGTGGACACGGTGCTGGACGTGGGGGTGCGCGCCATCAACGGCCTGCTGACGGTCGGGCGCGGTCAGCGCATGGGCCTGTTTGCGGGCTCGGGCGTGGGCAAGAGCGTGCTGCTTGGGATGATGGCCCGCTACACCCGGGCCGACGTGATCGTGGTCGGCCTGATCGGCGAACGCGGGCGCGAGGTCAAGGAATTCATCGAGCTGAACCTCGGCCCCCAGGGCCTGGCGCGTTCGGTCGTGGTCGCGGCGCCGGCCGACGTGTCGCCCCTGCTGCGCCTGCAGGGCGCGGTCTATGCCACCCGGGTGGCCGAGTTCTTCCGCGACCAGGGCAAGCACGTGCTGCTCATCATGGATTCGCTGACCCGCTATGCCATGGCCCAGCGGGAAATCGCCCTGGCCATCGGCGAGCCCCCCGCCACCAAGGGCTACCCGCCCTCGGTGTTCGCCAAACTGCCGGCCCTGGTCGAGCGCGCGGGCAACGGTGCGCCCCAGGGCGAGCACGCGGCGGGCTCGATCACCGCGTTCTACACGGTGCTGACCGAGGGCGACGACCAGCAGGACCCCATCGCCGACTCGGCGCGCGCCATCCTGGACGGCCACATCGTGCTGTCGCGCGCACTGGCCGAATCCGGCCACTATCCGGCCATCGACATCGAGGCCTCGATCTCGCGGGTCATGTCGGCCATCGTCCCGGCCGGCCAGTTCCGCTGCGTGCACCAGTTCAAGCGCATGGTGTCGCGCTACCAGCGCAACCGCGACCTGATCGCCGTGGGGGCCTATACTGCAGGGAACGACCCCGAAATCGACCAGGCGATCGAACGCTATCCCTGGCTCGAAGGCTATCTGCAGCAAGGCATCGACATGCAGGTCGACTACCCGACGGCCGTGGCCGCGCTGGCCGGGGTCCTGGGTCAGGAGGTTCCCCAATGAATCACGAAACCCCGCTGGACGTTCTGATCAATCTGGCGCAGGACAAGCTCGACGAGGCCGGCCGCGCCCTGGCCGAACTCAGCACCCAGCGGCGCGAGGCGCAAGGCCAGCTCAACACGCTGGACGGCTACCGCGGCGACTACACGCGGCGCCTGCAGGACACCACCGAAGGCGGCGTAACGGCCTCGAATTACCATAACTTTAGGCACTTTATCGCCACATTGGACGAGGCCATTTCCCAGCAAAATAGAATCATCGCCCAGATCGACTCGCGAATCGAGGCCGGGCGTCAGCAGTGGCACGACGAAAAGCGCCGCCTGAATTCATACGAAACCCTGAAGGCCCGCCAGCTGCGGCAACTGCAGGTTCGCGAGCAGCGCCGCGAGCAGCGCGCCAGCGACGAAGCCGCCGCCGGCCTGTACCGACGTTTGCGACAGACTCACTGAATCCGTCCCAGCCATGAACATGCCCGTGCTTCCCGTGACCCGCCCCAGTTCGCCGCCCGCCGACAGCGCGGCGCACCCGGCCGACGCCAGCGCCGCGCCGGACGCCCCCGCGTTCTCGAACGTGCTGTCCAGCCAACAGCGCGGCGCCGTCGCGGGCGACAAGCCCCAGGCCTCGGCCGAGGCCGGACGCACCGAGACCGGCCGTGCCGACACCAAGAAACAAGACCCGCTGGGCCCTGACGAGACCCTGGCGCTGATCCTGGACAGCACCACCCTGCCCCTGATGCAGGCGCCGGCCCAGGCTCAGGCCGCGTTGCGGCGCGCCGCCGGCGATGCTGCCGGCACCGAGGCGGACCCCGCATCGGGCCGCCGCGCCGATACCCGGCGTGCGGATCCTTCCGTCCCGCTGCTCGCCGATGCGCCCGCCGACGGCGAGCCGGGCGCATCCGAACGCACCGGCACGCAGCCCGCGGCGACGCGGGCCGGCAAGGCCCTGCCCGTTCTCGCCCCGGCCGCCCAGGCGGCCGCGGATGCGCGCCAGCCCCATGCGGACACGGCCGCTCCGGTCCGCACGACGGCATCCGCCCGCGCGGGCGCGGCCGCCGCGGTCCTCGCGGACAAGGCCGCCGTGACCGGTCAGCCGGCCTCCGGCGACGGCCCGGCCGCCGCCCGCCATTCCACGTCGGCCGCCCTGCCGGCGGGCTTGCCCGCCGACACCCTGGCGGCGGCGATCCAGGCCCCGGCTCCGGCGGGCGCCAGCCTGCTGCCGGCCTCGCCCACCGCGCCGGCGACGACCCAGATATCCGTTCCCACGCCGCTGTCCAGCCCGCAATGGCCGCAGGATGCCAGCCGCCAGATCTTCAACCTGACCCAGTCGGGCACGTCCGGCCACACGGTGCTGATGCATGTCAACCCGCCCGAACTCGGCCCGGTGCACATCACGCTGCACCTGGGGGATTCCACGGCGCAGGCATCCTTCGTGTCGCCCCACGCCAACGTCCGCCAGGCGCTGGAAAACGCCCTGCCCCACCTCGAACAGCAGCTGGCCCAGGCTGGCCTGTCGCTGGGCCAGGCCAACGTCAGCGACCAGCAGCCTGGTCAACAGCAGGAACAGGCCGCGCAGGGCGGCCGCCAGAATGGCGGCGCGACGTTCAGCCTGGACGGCGGCATCGAGGCCGCCGGCAGCGTGGCGGCCGCGGGTCCGGCCTCCCGCCCCGCCCCGAACCCGGACGCCCTGGTGGATACCTTTGTGTAAGCCTCCTGTTACATCGCGCCCTCACGCATTACAATGCAGCCTCCCGATCCTTGCGACCCCATGACCCGGAACCATGCTCAGGCTACTTAAATTCATCCTCCTGCTCATCATCGTCGTCGGCGCCTCCATAGGCGGCACGATGCTGTTCATGAACAGAAACAGCATGTCCGGACCATCGGCCCCCGCGGAATCCGCCCCCGCCGCCGCGGCGCCCGCGGCCGCGCCGGCGGTCGCCGCACCGATCTTCGCCGAACTCGAGCCCTTCACGGTCACGCTCTACGGCGAGATCCGCAACCGCATCCTCTACACCGCCATCACCCTGCGCCTGGCCGACGACGCCTCGCGCAAGCAGATCCAGGACTACATGCCCGAGGTCCGCGACCGCATCCTGAAGGTGCTGTCGGCCCAGCAGCTGGCCCAGATCCAGACGCCCGAGGGCCGCCAGGCGCTCAGCGCCGCCATCAAGACCGAGCTCACCCGGCCCTTCGCGCCGCAGCTGCCCGGTCCCCAGGTCGCCGACGTGCTGTTCACGGCGTTCGTGGTGCAGTAATGCCTTATCAAAGCATGCTTTCCCAGGATGAAGTCGATGCCCTGCTGGCAGGGGTCACCGGCGAAGAATCCTCGGCACAGGAAACCGCCGCCGAGCCCCAGGACGGCGTGCGGCCCTACGACCTCGGGTCTCCGGACCGGGTCGTGCGCCATCGCATGCAGACGCTGGAACTCATCAACGAGCGCTTCGCGCGCCGGCTGCGTTCCATGTTCTTCGGCTTCATGCGTCGCAACGCGGACATCACGGTCAACGCGATCAAGATCCAGAAATACTCGGATTTCGAGCGCAACCTGCCGGTGCCCAGCAACCTGAACATGGTCGCAATGAAGCCGCTGCGCGGCACCGGCCTGTTCACCTTCGATCCCAACCTGGTCTTCCTGGTCATCGACAGCCTGTTCGGCGGCCACGGGCGCTACAACACCCGGATCGAGGGGCGCGACTTCACCAATACCGAGCAGCGCATCATCCGTCGTCTGCTGAACCTGACGCTGGAATGCTACGGCCAGGCCTGGGACAACGTGTATCCGATCGAATTCGAATACATGCGCTCCGAGATGCACACCAAATTCGCCAACATCGGCTCCGGCAACGATGTCGTCGTGCTCTCCACCTTCAACATCGAACTGGGCGCCTCCGGCGGCAAGCTCAACGTCTGCCTGCCCTATTCCATGCTGGAGCCCATCCGCGACATCCTGACGCGGCCGCTGCAGCAGTCCGCCGCCGATTCCATCGACCAGCGCTGGACCCAGCAGCTCTCGCGCGAGGTGCGCAGCGCCGAAGTCGAGCTCAGCGTCGAGTTCGCCCGCATCGAGGCCTCCATCTCCGAGCTCCTGCACCTGTCGGTCGGCGATGTGCTGCCGGTCGATGTCCAACCCAACGTGACGGCCCGCGTCGGAGGCGTCCCCGTGCTGGATTGCACATACGGGACCTTCAACGGCCGTTATGCCCTGCGCGTGCACAAGATCCTTGCCACGCCCGGGGATTCCGACCAACTGCTAGCCCGCACCCCGAAATGAGCGACATCAAAGACGACGACACCCAGGATCCCAATCAGCCGGATTCCGCCTCCACGCCCAACCTGGAGGACGATTGGGCTGCCGCCCTGGCAGAGCAGCAGCAGACCGCCCATGACCAGCCCACGCAGGCCGCCGGACTGAGCGGCGAGGACGACTGGGCGGCCGCGCTGGCCGAACAGACCGCGGCCGCTCCCTCGGCGGCTGCGCAGGCGGCCCAGCCCGCGGCGGCCCAGGTATTCCAGCCGCTGGTCGGGCAGGCCGCCGACAGCGACAGCGACATCGACATGATCATGGACATCCCGGTCCAGCTGTCGGTCGAGCTCGGCCGCACCCGGCTGACCATCAAGAACATCCTGCAGTTGGGCCAGGGCTCGGTCGTCGAGCTCGACGGCCTGGCGGGCGAGCCGATGGACATCTACGTCAACGGCTACCTGATCGCCCAAGGCGAGGTCGTGGTCGTCGACGAGAAATACGGCATCCGCGTCACCGACATCATCACCCCCTCAGACCGGATCGCCCGGCTGAACAATCGCCGCTGATCCCGCATGGACCAGGCTCAGATCCTGCGCGTCGTGCTGGCGCTGCTGTTCATCCTGGTCCTGCTGCTGGCTCTGGCCTGGACGGCGCGCCGCGGCGGCTGGATGCGCGGCGCGAGCCGCGCCGCCAATCTGCGGGTGCTGGGCAGCCAGAGCCTGGGGACGCGCTGCGCGGTCACCGTCGTGCAGATCGACGACACACGCCTGGTGCTGGGTGTGACGCCCCAGCAGATCACCTTGCTGCACACCCTGCCGGCCGCGCCCGGCGACACCGACTTCGCCGACACGCTGGGCAAGACCCTGTCGAGATCCTGATGTTTCGCAGCACCGCCTCCCACCACGCTCTGCCTCCCGCCGGCGCCCTGGCGCTGCGCGCGCTGTCGGCCGGCCTGCTGCTGTTGCTGGTCTGGCCCGGCAGCACGCTGGCGCAGGCCACCCTGCCCGCCCTGACCGCCACGCCCGGCCCCAACGGCACGGAGACCTGGTCGCTGAGCGTGCAGACGCTGGTCATGCTGACCATGCTGTCCTTCCTGCCGGCGGCGCTGCTGATGATGACGAGCTTCACCCGCATCATCATCGTGCTGGGGCTGCTGCGCAACGCGCTGGGCACCGGCGTGTCGCCACCCAACACCATCCTGGTCGGTCTGGCGCTGTTCCTGACCTTCTTCACCATGTCGCCGGTCTTCGACCAGATCTACACCCAGGCCTATCAGCCGCTCAGCCAGGAGCAGATCACGTTCCAGCAGGCCCTGGAACGCGGCGCCACGCCGCTGAAGACCTTCATGCTGCACCAGACGCGCGAGGCGGACCTCGCCATGTTCGCGGAGATGGCCAAGGTCGGCCCCCTGGACACCCCGGAAGCCACCCCCCTGCGGGTGCTGGTGCCCGCCTACGTCACCAGCGAGTTGAAGACCGCGTTCCAGATCGGCTTCACCATCTTCATTCCCTTCCTCATCATCGACCTGGTGGTCGCCAGCCTGCTGATGGCCCTGGGTATGATGATGGTGCCGCCGGTGACCATTTCCCTGCCCTTCAAGCTCATGCTCTTCGTCCTGGCCGACGGCTGGCACCTGCTGCTGGGATCGCTGGCCCGCAGCTTCTACCAATGAGAGGTTCCCCATGACTCCGGAAGCCGTCATGTCCTTGACCTACCAGGCCCTGCGGGTAGCGCTGGTGATGGCGGGCCCGCTGCTGCTGGTCACGCTGCTGGTGGGCCTGCTGATCAGCATCTTCCAGGCCGCCACGCAGATCAACGAAATGACGCTGTCCTTCATCCCCAAGCTGCTGGCGGTGGGCGCGGCGCTGGTGCTGCTGGGGCCGTGGCTGATCACCACCATGGTCGATTACATCCGCACCCTGCTGGACTCGATTCCCGGCCTGGCGAGCTGATCCGCCCCCATGATCGATTTCCAGCTCGATCAGCTCTACGCCTGGATCAGCGGCCTGCTCTGGCCGCTGTTCCGCATCGGCGGTCTGGTGGCCCTCGCGCCCGTGCTGGGCGAATCCAACATCCCCGTGCGGGTGAAGGTCGGCGTATCGGTCGTGCTCACGATCGTCGTCATGCCCCTCGTCGGCCCCGTGCCGGCCATCGCCCCGGCATCCTACGCGGGCCTGCTGATCGCCCTGCAGCAGGTGCTGATCGGCATGGCGCTGGGCCTGTGCATGCGGATGGTCTTTACCGCCACGATGATGGCGGGCGAATTCGTCGGCCTGCCCATGGGGCTGGCCTTTGCATCGTTCTTCGACCCGGCCACCGGCGCCAACACCGCGGTCCTGTCGCGCCTGATCAACCTGATCGCCCTGCTGATGTTCCTGGCGGTCAACGGCCACCTGCTGATGCTCGACGGCCTGGTGCGCACCTTCGACATCCTGCCCATCGGCGCCCACCTGCAGACCGACGGCTGGGGCGCGCTGCTGGACTGGAGCGGCCAGCTCTGGATCTCCGGCCTGCTGCTCGCCCTGCCCATCATCATCGTGCTGCTGACGATCAACCTGTCGCTGGGCATCCTGAACCGCACGGCGCAGCAGCTGTCGGTCTTCGCGGTGGGTTTTCCGATTTCCCTGACCACCGGCCTGATCATGCTGGCCATCGTCATTCCGCAAAGCCATGACTTCCTGACCCGCCTGTTCGAGGCGGGCTACCAGGCCATGGCTCGGATCGCCCGCAGCCTGGCCGGGCTGTAGCGGTTCAGCGGCCCGCCGGGGACAAGGGGTAGGTCACACCCGGCACGACCTTGGAACCCGCCGGCAGCAGGGGTTGCGCGCCCGCGGCCGGCGCCGCCGTCGTGGACAGCGGTGGCGGCGGCGGCACCGGAATGGGGCCGGCCGGCTCGCCATTGCCCGGAATGACGATCATCCCATCATCCTGCGTCGGCGGCGCGTTCACGGCGCCGGATGAGGCCGCCGCGGCGGGCGGATGCTGCCGGGCGGCCTCGCGATCGGCCTGCTCGGCGGTGCGGGGGCGGTGCTGCAGCGGCAGGTTCACGCCGTTTTCCATGCGCTGGAACGTGCCGTCCGGCCCGAAGCGCAGCCAGACCTCCTGCCGCGCATACACCGCATCGGTCGCCAGCGTGCCCTTGTAGGCCCAGCGGGCCAGCACCGTATCGCCCTGCTGCCAGACATCGGTGGGCTGGGCGCCCAGGTCCTCCGAGGCCTGGGCCAGCGTGGTGCGGCCGACCACGATGCGATCCAGGCCGGACGTGTTCAGGCCGTTGCCGGTGACGGTGCAGCCGGCCAGCAGCGCCGCGGCGGCGGCCGCCACGGCCAGCCGGCGCCAGCGCCGGGCGATTGAGATGCTTGGCATGTTCAGAATTCCTCCCAGTCTTCCGTATCCGAAGTGATCATTGCAGGTCCGCCGGCCCGCGCAGGCGCGAGGCGCCGCGATGGCGCCGGCCGGGGGGCGGGAGCCCGTGCGTCCGGCGTACCTGGCGCGCCTGGTGCATCCGCCGCGGCGGGCGCGGACGGCCGTTCGCCGCGGGACGGCGCGGCGGCGCCCGCCGGCAGCAGCCGCGCGCCGGGCGCGGGCGTCGCGGTCCCCGGCAAGGCCTCGCCGAGCGTGCCGGTGAGGATGCCCCCGTCTTCGCCGGCCGGATCGGCCTGGACCGCGGCCAGCGCCGCCTGTTCGCTCAGCTGGAACACCGCCAGGGACTGGCCGATCTCCGCGGCCAGCGTCTCCAGCGAGCCGGCCGCCGTCGCGGCCTGTTGCACCAGCAAGGCATTCTGCTGCGTCACCGAATCCATCTGGGCGACCGCCAGATTGATCTGGTCGATGCCCGAGGACTGCTCCACCGTCGCGGCGGTGATCTCGCTCATGATGTCGGAGACGCGCGTCACGGCCTCGACGATCTCGCGCATGGTCTCGCCCGCGCGGTTGACCTGCGCCGAGCCGGCCTGGACCCGGCCCACCGAATCCTCGATCAGGCCCTTGATCTCCTTGGCGGCGCCAGCGCTGCGCTGCGCCAGGGCGCGGACCTCGGCGGCGACCACGGCAAAGCCGCGGCCTTGTTCGCCGGCGCGGGCGGCCTCGACGGCGGCGTTCAGTGCCAGGATGTTGGTCTGGAAGGCGATGGAATCGATCACGCCGATGATGTCCACGATCTGCTGCGACTGCGTGTTGATCTCGCCCATGGTGCCGACCAGTTGGGTGACCAGCGAGCCGCCGTTGGTCGCCGTCTGCGTGGCCGAGGCCGCCAGGTTGTTGGCCTGCTGCGCGTTGTCGGCGTTCTGGCGCACGGTGGCCGTGATCTGTTCCATGGTGGCGGCGGTTTCGGTCAGCGAGCTGGCTTGTTCTTCGGTGCGCGCGGACAGGTCGAGATTGCCGGTGGTGATCTGGGCCGCCGCGGTGGCGATGGAGACCGCGCCGCTGCGCAATTCGCTGACCGTGTCGTGCAGGCCTTGCGACATGCGCTGCAGGGCGCGTTCGAGCTCGGTGATTTCGTCCCTGCCCTGCGGCTGGATCTGCCGGCTGAGGTCGCGGCTGGCGACGGACTGCGCCAGCGTGACGGTGGACCGCAGCGGGCCGGTGATCGAGCGGGTGACGCGCCAGGCGAACAGCAAGCCGAGCACCACCGCCAGGAGGGTGGTGACGGCAGCCGTCGCCATGCCGGTCTGGTTGCTGCTGTCGAGTTCCTGGGCGTTGCGGTCGATCAGGCTTTTCTGGTAGGCGAGCAGGGCGCTGACGCTGCCCACGTAGGCGTCCAGGTAGCCGGCCATGTCATGGTCGTAGAACTGCCGGGCCGCCGCCTGCTTGCCGGATTCCTGGTTCTTGATGGCCGCCGCGCGCGCCTGCGTGTATTCGGCGCGCTTCTTTTGCACGACGTCGAAGAGCTTGCGGGCTTCCGGATCGTTGATGCTGGCGTCCACCTGCTTCTGCAGCTGGGAGATGCGCGCGCTGGTGGCGGTCATGTCCTTCTTGATCGCTGCGGCCAGCTCCGGATTGTCGGTGCGGGAGACCGTGGTGGTGCGCAAGGCGTTCATGGCCGTGTTCTTTTCCCACTCGGAGATCAGCCGCTCGGTCTTCAGCCGCGTGTCGGTGATGCCGCGCATCAGGTCGCTGCTGTCCTGCATCCGCCAGATGCTGACGGCCGCGATGATGAGCAGCAGGAGGATGATCAGACTGAAGCCAAGGGTCAACCGGGTGGCGATTTTGAGCGTGCGCATGGGAATCCCTCGTGCGGGTGGAAGCGTGCCGGTTCGGCGATGAAAGTCCAGGCTTTAAACATTCTGTCTTAAATAGCTGACTTCGCCCACATTTTATCGGAGAGCGGGGGTGGCATAATCCGCCTGGCAAGCCACTTTTCACCGACCATATCGTCCTATTCCATGTCCTGCCTGATCGAAATCACCGAAACCGACGGCCTGCACATCGCCCTGGCCTATGCGACCGCGGACAACCTGGCGGGGCGGCCCGTGTACGCGCCGGGGGCGCGCTGCGCGCTGCGCCCCGAGGCGGCGGACTGCCTGCGCCGCGCGGCCCGGGCGGCCCGGCGCGCCGGCCTGGGACTGCTCGTGTACGACGCGTACCGCCCGGCGGCCGCGCAGGCAGTGTTCTGGCGCGCCTTGCCCGACCCCCGCTACGTGGCCGATGCCGCGCAGGGCTCGAACCACACGCGCGGCGTCGCGGTGGACGTCGGCCTGCTGGACGCGACGGGCGCGGCGCTCGACATGGGGACCGCGTTCGACGCGATGTGCGACCAGTCGCATCACGACCGGGACGATCTGCCGGCCGCGGCCCAGCACAACCGCCACCTGCTGCTGGGCATCATGCTGCAGGCCGGATTCCGTTCCATTCCGACGGAATGGTGGCACTACGAATTGCCCGATGCGCACGAATATGTTTTATTGCCGGAGAACGACATGGTTCGTGTGATCACGGACTGAAACCCATGTTCCACTGGACG
Source organism: Castellaniella sp. (assembly GCA_035707805.1). Lineage (GTDB taxonomy): Bacteria > Pseudomonadota > Gammaproteobacteria > Burkholderiales > Burkholderiaceae_B > Castellaniella. The sequence goes on from DASSTS010000010.1 coordinate 29,468, forward strand.
GAGGTTGTATGCAATCCATGATGCAGACCGGGCTGCGCCGCGCCCTGATGGCGGCAGCGCTGGGAATCGGCGCCTGTGCCTGGGCGGGCGGGGCCTGGGCAGCGGCGCCCGCCGACACCCTGGTCATCGGCAAGCCCGCCGATCCCCAGACCCTGGATCCCGCCGTGACCATCGACAACAACGACTGGACGGTCACCTATCCGGCCTATCAGCGTCTGATGCGCTACAAGCAGGCCGATGGCAAGGGCTCGACCGAGGTCGAGGGCGACCTGGCAGACCACTGGGAGGCCTCGTCCGACAACCTGGTCTGGACCTTCCATCTGCGCGACGGCCAGCAGTTCGCCGACGGCGCGCCGGTCGATGCGCAGGCGGTGAAACTGTCCTTCGAGCGGCTGCTCGCCAAGAAACAAGGCCCCTCCGAGGCCTTTCCCGCCGACATGACGATCGACGCCGTGGATGCGCAGACGGTGCGCTTCACGCTGAAAAAGCCGTTCGCGCCTTTCCTCTACACCCTGGCCAACAACGGCGCTTCCATCGTCAATCCCAAGGCCATGCAGCGCGCCGATGCCGATGCCTGGCTGTCGGGCCATACGGCGGGCTCCGGCCCCTACCAGCTGGTGTCCTGGCAAAAGGGCCAGTCCCTGGTGCTGGAGCGCAATCCCCATTACGCGGGCTCGAAGAAACCCACGCTGGACAAGTTCGTGGTGAAGATCGTCCCGGAATCCTCCGCGCGCCGCCTGCAGCTCCAGAAGGGCGACCTGGACGTGGCCGAGGAGCTTCCGGTGGACCAGCTCCAGGCGCTCAAGAAGGATTCCGCCGTGCGGGTGGCTGAATTCCCCTCGCTGCGCGTCACCTACCTGTACCTGAACAACGCCAAGGGCCCGCTGCAGAACGTCGATCTGCGCCGCGCCGTGGTCGATGCGCTGGATTACCAGGGCATCGTCGACGGCATCATGATGGGCCAGGCCAAGCAGATGCGCGGCCCGATCCCCGAAGGCATGTGGGGCCACGACGCCGACCTGCCGCAGCCCAAGCAGGACGTGGCGGCCGCCAAGGCGCTGGTCAAGCAGGCGGGCGGCGTCAAGACGCCCTTGCTGCTGCGCTATTCGACTCAGGATCCGGCCTGGGAGCCCATCGCCCTGACGACCCAGGCCAACCTGGCCGCCATCGGGGTGCCGGTCAAGCTCGAGAAACTGGCCAACGCCACGCTGCGCGAGAACCTGGGCAAGGGCAATTTCGACATCTCCATCGGCAACTGGAGCCCCGATTTCGCCGATCCGTACATGTTCACCAGCTACTGGTTCGATTCGGACAAGAAAGGCCTGGCGGGCAACCGCTCCTTCTATTCCAATCCGCAGGTCGACGAATGGCTGCGCCAGGCGGCCACGCTCAGCGACCAGGGACAGCGCGTCGCCCTGTACAAGAAGGTCCAGGAGCAGGTCGTGAAGGACGCCGCCTACGCCTACCTGTACCAGAAGAACTACCAGGTCGGGCTCGGGGCAGCCGTCCACGGCTTCGTCTTCAATCCCATGCTGGAACGCGTCTTCAATGTCGCCGACATGACGAAGAAGTAGCGGCTGATGGGCATGTCGTGGCTGTCCGTGGTTCGCCGCCGCCTGGCGAGCCTGGTGCTGGTGGTGGTGGGGGTGTCCCTCATCACGTTCGCCATCTCCCACCTGGTGCCGGGTGATCCCGCCCGGCTGGTGGCGGGCGACCGCGCCACGCCCGAGATCGTCGCCCACATCCGCTCGCAACTCGGCCTGGACCTGCCCCTGCCGCAACAGTACCTGCGCTACATGGGGCAGTTGCTGCACGGCGACCTGGGCACTTCGATCCGCACCCACCGGCCGGTGATCGACGACATCGCCGCCTTTTTTCCCGCGACGCTCGAGCTGGCGCTGGTGGCGCTGATCCTGGCCACCGTGGCCGGCATCCCCCTGGGGGTGCTCTCGGCGGTGTACCGCAACCGCTGGATCGACCACGGCGCCCGCACGCTGGCGGTGGCCGGCATTTCGACGCCGGCCTTCTGGCTGGGTCTCGGGCTGATCGTGATCTTCTACGGCAAGCTCGGCTGGTTTCCGGGCGGCGGGCGCCTCGACCAGGGCATGGCGCCGCCCCCCCACCTGACCGGCCTGTACCTGATCGACGCGGCCGTGGCCGGCGACTGGACGGTCTGGCGCAGCGCGCTGCGCCACATGGTGCTGCCGGCTCTGACCCTGGGATTCGTGCACCTGGGCGTGGTGGCCCGGCAGGTGCGTTCGTCCATGCTCGAACAGCTGGGCGAGGATTACATCCGCACCGCGCGGGCCTACGGCCTGTCGCCCTGGACCGTGGTGGTGCGCCATGCCTTGCCCAATGCGCTGATCCCCTCGGTGACGGTCCTGGGGCTGGCCCTGGGCGACCTGCTGTACGGGGCGGTGTTGACCGAGACCGTGTTCGGCTGGCCGGGCATGGGGGCCTATGTGGTGGACTCGATCCAGGCGCTCGATTTCCCGGCGGTGATGGGGTTCGCGGTGGTGGTCTCGTTTGCCTATGTGGTGCTGAATCTGCTGGTGGACCTGCTGTACCGGCGCCTGGATCCCCGCATCACGGAGGTCGGATGAGGTTTTTTCTCTACCAGCTGCGCCGCAGTCCGCTGATGCTGCTGGGGCTGGCCATCCTGGCGGTGGTGGGCCTTGCCGTGGCCGGCGCGGGCTGGGTGGCCCCCCATGATCCGGAAAAACTGGATCTGGTGCATCGCCTGGCGGCGCCCTCGATGCAGCACTGGTTCGGGACGGACGAGGTCGGGCGCGACATTTTCAGCCGCGTGCTGTACGGCGGGCGGCAGTCCATCGGCGTGGGCCTCTTCGTGGCGGCGTGCGCCAGCCTGGTCGGCGCCGTGATCGGCTGCTTCTCGGGGATACTGGGCGGCCGCGTCGACGGCCTGATCATGCGGTGCATGGACGTCGTGCTGTCGGTGCCCTCGCTGGTGCTCATCATGGCGCTGGCCGCCGCGCTGGGGCCCAGCCTGTTCAACGCCATGCTGGCGATCACGCTGGTGCGCATTCCCTTCTACGTGCGGCTTGCCCGCGGACAGACCCTGGGCATCCGCGAGATGGCCTACGTCAAGGCCGCCTGGACCTTCGGCGCCAGCCGGCGGCACGTGGTGCGCTGGCACGTGGTGCGCAACGCCGCCTCGCCCATCATCGTGCAGGCGACGCTGGACATCGGCGGGGCGATCCTGATGGCGGCGGCCCTGGGCTTCATCGGCCTGGGCGCCCAGCAGCCCACCGCCGAATGGGGCGCCATGGTGGCCACGGGCCGCAATTTCCTGCTGGACCAGTGGTGGTACACCGTCACGCCTGGCTGCGCCATCCTGGTCACGGCACTGGCCTGCAATCTGGTGGGCGACGGGGTGCGCGACATGCTCGATCCGAAGTCGAGGGCGAAATGACGGACGCCGCCGCACCGGTCCTCGACATCCGCGACCTGAGCCTGGAGTTCCCCGTCTTCGGCGGCGCCGTGCGGGCGCTCAACGGCGTCAGCCTCCAGGTCATGCCCGGCGAGACCGTGGGCGTGGTGGGCGAATCCGGCTCGGGCAAGTCCGTGACGGCGATGGCGGCCCTGCGGCTGCTGCCGCCCGGGGCCTACCGCGTGAGGGGCGGCAGCCTGCGCCTGATGGGCGAGGACGTGCTGGCCGCGCCGGAGGCCCGGATGCGGCGCTGGCGCGGCCGCCGCGCCGCGATGATCTTCCAGGAGCCCATGACGGCCCTGAATCCCACGCGCCGCGTCGGCGACCAGTTGAGCGGCGTGCTGCGCACCCATCACGCGCTGGACCGGCGCCAGGCGCGCGACCGTGCCGAGGCGCTGCTGCGCGACATGATGATTCCCGATCCGGCGCAGGTGCTGCGCGCCTATCCCTTCGAATTGTCGGGCGGCATGCGGCAGCGCGTCATGGTGGCGATGGCGTTTTCCTGCGACCCGGCCCTGCTGATCGCCGACGAGCCGACCACCGCGCTGGACGTGACCGTGCAGCGCCAGGTGCTGCAGCTGCTGCGCGGCAAGGCGCGCGAGCGCGGCGCCGCCATCCTGTTCATCACCCACGACATGGCCGTGGTGTCTCAATGCTGCGACCGGGTGTACGTGATGTACGCCGGCACGGTGGTCGAAGAGGGGCCGACTGCGCGCGTGCTGGGCGCTCCGCGCCATCCCTATACCCGGGGCCTGCTGGATGGCCTGCCCGAGCGTGCGGCGCCTGGCGTGCCGCTGGCGGCGATTCCCGGTCAGGTGCCGGACATGCGCCGGCCGCCCCAGGGCTGCGTGTTCGCCGACCGCTGCGCCCGTGCCGACGCGCAATGCCGCCAGACGCCGCTCCTGCGGGCGGCGCCGGACGATCCCGATCGCCGGCTGGCCTGCTGGCATCCGCTGGACGCCCCCGACGACGGGGAGGGATCGCCATGACGGTGTTGGAGGCCCGGGATCTTCATGTGCGCTTTCCGGTCGCCCGCGACTGGCGCGGCCGGGCGGTGCGCCACGCCCATGCCCTCAACGGCGTCGACCTGCGAATCGAGCCGGGCGAGGTTTTCGGCGTGGTGGGGGAATCGGGATGCGGCAAGAGCACGCTGGCGTCCGTGCTGATGGGTCTGCTGCCGCCGACCGAGGGCACGCTGCGGCGCCTGCCGCGCGCCGACGGCCGGGAGACCGACGTGCAGATCGTGTTCCAGGATCCCCAGTCCTCGCTGGATCCCCGCCTGCCCGCCTGGAAGGTCATCGTCGAGCCGCTGGTCGCCCGGCGTGGGCGCGTCGCCGGGCCCCGGCCGGGCACCGCCGCGCTGCGGGCACGCGCGGCCGAACTCGCGGTGCAGGTGGGCCTGCGTCCCGAGCACCTGGATCGCTACGTGCATGAGTTCTCCGGCGGCCAGCGCCAGCGGATCGCCATTGCGCGCGCACTGGCCCCGGATCCCGACGTCATCGTGCTCGACGAGCCCACGTCCGCGCTGGACGTCTCCGTGCAGGCGCAGATCCTGAACCTGCTGCAGGACCTGCGCCGCGCCCGCGGCCTCGCCTACGTGCTGATCTCGCACAACGTATCGGTGGTGCGCCATCTGTGCGACCGCGTGGCGGTCATGTACCTGGGGCAGATCGTGGAGCAGGGACCGGCGGCCGAGGTGCTGGAATTCCCGCGCCATCCCTACACCCGGGAACTGCTGGACGCGGTGCCCCGCCTGGACCGGCCCTGGGGCGAAGAGGCCCCGGCCCCCCCGGTGGAGCTGCCCGGCAACCGCAGCCTGCCCCGGGGCTGCTTCTATCGCGACCGCTGCGCCTGGGCGACGGCGGGCTGCGAACAGCCCCAGGCGCTGCTGCCGGGCGGACCGGCCGCCCCGGACCATCTGTTCCGCTGCCATGTGGCGCGGGCCCGCTGCGCCTCGAACGAATCAGGCTGAGGGCGGGCCTGCGTGCCGCAGGCCGCCGGTGTCTTCGCCGGCTGCCGGCTGCGGCTGGCGCCGGCGCAGCGCCATCATCAGGGCGAGGGACGTCAAGACCAGGAGGGCGGACAGCCAGGGCAGGGAGGCCAGCCCCAGCGCCTGGGTGGCGAGCCCCCCCAGCGCGGCGCCCGAGGCGATGCCCAACTGCATGCAGGACTGGTTCAGGCCGACCAGCACGCCCTGGGCGTCGGGGGCGAGCGCCGCCGCCCGGACCTGCTGCGACGGGCCCGAAGCCCAGGCCGCCACGGACCACAACACCAGGATGAGCCCCACGGCCGCCAGGGAACCCGCGGGGACCGCCAGCGCGGCCAGCCCCATGAGCGCCAGGAAACCGGCCTGGAGGATCTTGGAGATCACGAGCGTCGAGTGATACCCGTGGCGGTCGGTGTGGCCGCCGCCCAGCCGCGAGCCGGCCAGACTGGCGATGCCGAAGGCCAGCAGCAGAGGACTGACCCATGCGCCGGGCACGTGCCAGACCTGGATCAGGTAGGGCGCGAGATAGCTGTAGGTCACGACGTATCCGGCCATCCACAGCACGGTGACCAGCAGGCCGCCGGCCACGGCCGGGCGTTTCAGCAAGGCCGCCTGGGCGCGCAGCGGGATGGTGGCCGCGGGACTCAGGGCGGGCAGGGCGAATCGCTGGCCCAGCGCGACGGCCAGGCTCAACGCGCCGACCATGGGAAAGACGGCATGCCAGCCCAGCCGCAGCGCGATCTCGCGTCCGACGGGCACGGCGATGATGAGGGACGCCGTGAAGCCCATGATGACGGTGGCGATGGCCCGCCCCTGGCGCTCGCGGCCGGCCAGCGTGGCCGCCGTGGACAGGGCCGTGACCACCGCGGTGCCGCCCGACAGCGCCTGCAGCACGCGCACCGGCACGAAGGTCCAGAAGTCATGGACGAGCAGCGTCAGGCCGCTGGCGCACGCATACACGACCATGGCGCCGATCAGCACCGTGCGCCGTCCGATGCGGCTTGTCAGCGCCACCGCGACGGGCACGCACAGGCCGTACACCAGGGCGTAGAGCGTGATCAGCTGCCCCGTGACCTCGATGGGCGCGCCCAGGCCCCGGGACACGAGATCCAGGATACCCGCCAGGATGTATTCGTTGGCCCCCGCGACGAAGGTCGTCAGCGCCAGGAGCAGGATCTGATAGTGGGAAGAGATCTTCATGATTACATATCTATGATTTGGAATTTGTCGATATATGGACGCGCAAACCCGCCGTGAAAAAAGGGGCGCCGGCTAGAGTTCGTGGAGGATGGCGGAGGCCACCGCGGCCACTGCCTCGTCGTCGCGCTTGTACAGGGTGTATTTCCCGACCCGCACGGCCCTGACCAGGCCCGCGTCGCGCAACATCGACATGTAGGTCGAGGCCGTGGACTGGTTGACGCCCAGCATGGCCGAGATCTGCAACACGCAGACGCCGTCGGCCACCGGGTCGATGCCGTCGGCGGGGGTGAAGTGCGCGCCCGGGTCGCGCATGGCGGACATCACGGTGCGCCGGTGCGGATTGTCGAGCGCCTTGAGGGCCAGGTCCAGGTTCATGCGCCCATGATAAACGACATATCGCAATTTATCAATTCGTTGACCGGCGGAACCCGGGGCGGGGTAAAGCCCCGTCAGTGGTCGAAATGCAGCTTCAGGTAAGCGCCGTCCCCGCGCCGGTCGGACTGCAAGCGGTCGGCCAGCCGCCTCAGCATCGCCTGCGAGACCCCGTCCAGCGTCTGGCTGAGCGCCTGCTGGAACGCGTCCTCGTCCATGTCGAGCAGATCCGTGGCGGCGCCCGCGGGCGCCGCGATCAGGCTCAGGGGGGCGCCATCGTGGATCAGTTCGATGTCCAGGTTGAATTCGTCGAAGCTGCCTTGCACGCCCTCGATCCGGCGGCCGCCGGCCTGGATGGCCTCGGCCGCCTCCAGGGCGGCCTGGGCCGCGCGGCGCACGACGTCGCGCCGGGCGCTCCAGCCGGCGCCCTGCGCCTCGACGAAGTCCACGATGGCCTGGGGCAGGTCCTGCGCACGCTGTCCGGCGTCGAAGGACTGCCGGGCCCGCCGGGACGTGCCCAGGCGAAACAGCAGGTTCAGGCCGATGGCGCTGAGCCCGGCGACGATGATGCCGTTGCCGGCCATCATGCGCATGGATTCGGGCGCGAGTTCCGCCAGTTGCGGCACGAAGATCACGCCGATTCCCAGGACGAAGGACAGGCCGATCATGAACAGGCCGCGGGCGTCCAGGGCGCGCGAGGCGATCAGCTCGATGCCGGAGACGATCAGGTAGGCGGCGGCATAGACCTCGATGGCGCCGATGACGGCCACCGGCATCAGGGTCAGCGCCAGCGAGACTTGCGGCAGGAAGGCGGCCGCCGCCAGCGCCGCCGCGACCAGCAGGCCGATCCAGCGCGACGAGGAACGGCTGATGTGCGCCAGCGCGATATTGGCCGATGAAATCGCGCCGGGCAGGGCGCCCAGCCAGGCGGACAGGAAATTCCCCAGCCCGCACGCGCGCATGCCGCCGGCGACCATCTTCATGTCAGGGCGGTGCCAGTCGTCGTCGTTCATCTTGTGCATCAGCACCACGCAGCCGAACACGTCGAGCTGGGTCATGAGCGCCAGAACTGCGACGGCCAGCAGGATCCCGGGGTCGACGCCGAAGTCGGGCAGCGGCGGATGCGGCAGGCCGAAGACCGGCGCGCTCGCCAGGGCGTCGAGGCCGTGCAGCTTGCCCAGCCAGGCCGACAGCAGGATCCCCGTGACCAGGCCGGCCAGCAGCGCGAAGAGTTTGGCGCGTTGGCTGCCCCAGATGGACAGGCCCATGATGACGGCCAGGGTGGCAGCCCCGATCAGCAGGTTGCCGCGGTCCAGCCGGCCGCCGTCGGACAGGCCGCTGACGTGGTGCAGCGCCGGCGCGATCAGGGACAGGCCCGCGACGCAGACCACGATGCCGGCGACGGTGGGCGGCAGCAGGCTGCGCAGGTGCGGCACCAGCCATCCCGCCCCCATCGCCACGATGCCGTTGACCACGCCGACCATCACCAGTCCGCCCAGGCCGTACTGGCCCGCCAGCATGCCCGAGAGCACCACCAGCAGGGGATCGGGCATGTGGATCAGCAGCATGCCCGATCCCAGGCGTCCGCCCCAGGACTGAAGGAAGGTGGAGACCGCCATGCCCAGGATCGTGGCGGTGATCATGGTCTGGGTCTGTTCCGCATCGAGGCCGCCGATGCGGGCGGCGGCCAGCACGTAGGCGATCAGGGCCAGGGCGGTCGCCAGATGCTGCAGGGCCAGGCCCGCCAGCGTCGGCGCCGGCGGCCTTTCGTCGGACGCATAGAGCAGTTCGCGTGGACGCTTGAATGCTGGCAGGGCGGGCAGTCTGATTCGGGAGACGTTGGGCATCGGCTTGATCGGGTGGATGTCCTGGTATGGGTCCGGCGATTGTATCCGCAGCGCCCCCTAGAGTCCCCCGGCGCAGGCCAGGGTCGTCCCCGTGACGTAGGAGGCCGCCGGCGAGGCCAGCCAGACGATGGCCTCCGCGATCTCGGCGGGCTCGGCCAGCCGACCCATCGGGATCCGCGGCGCGACGCGCGCGGGCCGGTCGGGCTCGCCGGCGGCCGCGTGGATGTCGGTCAGGGTGCTGCCCGGGGCGAGGCCGCAGACCCGGATGCCTTCGGCGGCGACCTCCTTGGCCAGGCCCAGGGTGAAAGCCTCTATCGCGGCCTTGCTGGCGGCGTAATGGACATATTCGCCGGGGCTGCCCGTCCGGGCGGCGATCGAGGAAACGTTGACGATCACGCCGCGCACGCCATGGCGCCGAAAGCCGGCCAGGGCCTCGCGCGCGCACTGCATGGCGCCCAGCACGTTGACCCGGAACACCTGCTCGATCATCTCGTCGCGGGTGTCCATGAAAGGCCCGATCGGGCCGGTGATGCCGGCGTTGTTGATCAGGCCGTGGAGCGGCCCGACCCGAGCGTCGATCTCCTGGAACATCTCCCGCACCTCGTCGCTGCGGCTCACGTCGGCCCGGATGATGGTGGCCTGGCGTCCCATCGCGCGGATCGATTCCGCCACGGCGGCGACCGCGGCCTCGTTGCGGGTATAGTTCAGGACGATGTCGCGGCCCGCGCGCGCCGCGGCCAGTGCCGTCGCCGCGCCGATGCCGCGGCCGGCGCCGGTGATGAGCAGGATGCCGGGCCGGGCGTTCTGCGGATGGGGGTCGTTCATGGTCGGGGATCCTCCTGTGGTCGGGCCGGCCGCGTCGCAAAGGCCGGAACCTGAATCATAGGCTGCCGCAGGCACCGGCGGAACCGCGCATCGCGCCTGAAACCCGGCATTTCCCCGCCGACCACAAGAGAACTGCATGAACGGCTTCATCTCCGGATTTTTCCTCGGGCTCGGTCTCATCGCCGCCATCGGCGCCCAGAACGCCTTCGTCCTGAAGCAAGGCCTGCAAAGGCGCCACGTGCTGGCCGTCTGCCTGACGTGCGCCTTGTCGGACATGGTCCTGATCAGCGCCGGCGTGGCGGGATTCGGCGCGCTGGTTGCGGCGGCGCCATCCATCCGGCTCGTCATGACCTGGGCGGGCGCGCTCTTTCTCGCGGCCTATGCCCTGCGCAGTTTCCGGGCCGCCGTCGTCAACCGTTCCGCGCTGGACCCGGCGCAGGCCGGGACCAGCAGCCTGTCCACCACGATCGCCGCCTGCCTGGCCTTCACCTGGCTGAACCCGCACGTCTACCTCGACACGGTGGTGCTGCTGGGTTCGGTCTCCGCGAACTACGGCCCCGACCGCTTCCGGTTCGGCCTGGGCGCGGTCACGGCGTCCTTCGTGTTCTTCTTCCTGCTGGGATACGGCGCGCGCCTGCTCAGGCCGCTGTTCGCCCGTCCCGGCGCCTGGCGCGTGCTGGATTTCCTGGTGGGGGTGGTGATGACGTTGCTGGCGGCAAAGCTGCTGATGTCGGTGTAGACGCTCGCCCATCGGTTTTTCCGATATCCCCATCGGATCTTTCCGTTTCTCCGGACCCTGGCGCCCCGGCGACACTGCCTGTGGCAATTCACTATGGAATCGGAAGACATGACACACCACATCGCAGGCGGACATGAAAAAGTCTTGATCATCGGCGGCAGTTCGGGGATGGGGATGGCGCTGGCCCGGCGCTGTCTGGATGCCGGGGCGGGCGTCACCATCGTGGGGCGCGCCACCGGCAAACTGGAGCACGCCCGGGAAGCGCTGCGAAGCCCTGAGGCGCTGGACACCCTCGTGGCCGATATCACGCAGGAGAACCAGGTCGAGGACATGTTCGATCGGGTGGGCGCAGTCGATCATATCGTCAGCACTGCCGCCGATATCCAGGGCGCATACGAGCTGTTGCCGTCGATCGACCTGAAGGCGGCGCAGAAAGTCGTGGAAAGCAAATTCTACGGGCCGCTGCTCCTGGCCAAGCATGGCGCTCCCTGGCTTTCGGCGGGAGGATCCATGACCTTCACCTCTGGCATCGCGGCCTATCGCCCGTCCGTAAGGGGCTCGGTTGTGGCCGCCGTGAACGCGGCGCTTGAAGGGCTTGTCCGGGCGCTGGCGATCGAAATCGCACCCATCCGGGTCAATGCCGTCTCACCCGGCTGGGTCGACACGCCGATCTGGGCGTCCGTCGCCGGGGACAAGAAAGACGAGGCATTGAACGCCATGGCGCAACGGTTGCCGGTCGGGCGGATCGGGCAGCCCGGCGACATTGCCGACGCCATCCGGTTCCTGATGGGCAATCGGTTTACGACAGGGACGGTGCTGCATGTCGAGGGGGGCCATCGCCTGGTCTGACTGCCGCGACACTGCCGCTTGCCGCCGCCAGCAGGCGCTGGAGCGCGGGCGGCTGAACGCGTCGGCGGCGCCAGATCATGACGAGCAAGGCCGTGGGGGCGGGAGCAGGCCAATCCATTTCCAGGATTTCCCCGCGAGCCAGCGCATCGGCCACCGCCAGGCGCGGGACCAGCGCGAGCCCCGCGCCGGCCGCGACCAGGCGCGTGATTGCGCCGATGCTGCCGGCTTCGGCGGCGGGGCGGGGCGGATCCATGCCCGCCTTGGTGAAGGCGTCCTCGAATGCGCGCCGATAGACGCAGCCGAGTTCCGTCGCGACGAAGTCCATGGATGCCAGTGCGGCGAGGTCCGGTCCAACGGGGGGACGTCCCGGGGCGGCGATCAGAACCATGGGCTCTTCCGACATGGATCGCGTCACGAATCGCTCATCGGCATCGCCTTTGTCCAGGCAGAAGACCACCTCGACCTCGCCGTCTTCCAGGGCCCGCATCAATTCGCCGCTGCCGCCGATTTTCAGGCGGACCTGGATGTCTGCCTGAGCATTCCGGAAGCTCGCCAGCCAAGGCGCCAGTCTGGCGGCTGCGATGGTTTCCAGCGCGCCGATCGACAGCGACTGGGGCACAAGGCCGGCCGCAGCCTGCACCGCCTGGCGGGCTTCGCGGCCCAGGTCCAGGATTTCCCGCGCATAGGACTGCAGCATTTCGCCGGCGGGTGTCAATTCCAGGCCGTTCCGGGCGCGGGTGAAGAGGTTCGTTCCCAGGTCCGCTTCCAGGGACTGGATCTGGTCGCTTACGCTCGACTGTGCGAGATGGACATCCTCGGCTGCGCGAGTGATGTTCCGGCTGCGAGCGACTGCAAGAAAGGTTCTCAAGAGTCTGGGATGCATCGGCGTCCTTTGTATGAGCGGCTTCCTACAGCGGAGGCAGGCGCCGCCGGATGGGCATGCCCTTCACGATGCTGGTGTGCGTCCGCGCCACGTGATGCAAGGGCCCCAACAGGCGGTCCAGGTCGCCGACGTCGCGCAGGACGAGGCGGGCCACGAAGCAATCCTCGCCGGTGACCATCGAGCATTCCGTGATTTCGGGGGTGTCGAGCAGGATTTTTTCCACCTGCTTCAGCTTGCCTGGCACGGGTTCCACCCGCACCAGCGCCTCCAGCGTGTAGCCCAGGGCCGCAGGATCGAGCCGGATGCTGAAGCCTTGGATGGCGCCATCGTCCTCCATGCGGTGGATGCGTTCTCTGACCGCCGGAGCGGACAGGCCCACCTGCGCGCCGAGGTCGCGCAGGCTGACGCGCGAGTCGGCCGAGAGGACCCGGAGAATGTCGCGATCGACGGTATCGAGCGGTCTTTTCATGATGTAAGGTTTACTTCATTCTTGGCTTAACAAAAGCTTGATGCTTGCGATATCTGCGTGACGATCAGCATGTCGCCGGCGGCTATCGAAAATTATAATGTGGGTTCGCACAACTCAGGTGGGGATGCCCATGAAGATCCAGAGAATCGCAGTTTTTGTCATGGACGGACGCGGCGGCAATCCCGCCGGCGTTGTCGTGGCGCCGCAGCTTCCTTCAGACCAGGAGATGCTGCGTATCGCAGGCGAAGTCGGCTATTCCGAAACCGCGTTCGCCGCTCGGAATGCGGACGCATGGGACACGCGCTATTTTTCTCCCGAGTCGGAGGTGCCTTTCTGCGGTCATGCGACCATCGCGCTGGGCGCTGCGCTGGCCGGCGAATACGGCGATGGCGCGTACGAACTCGCCTTGAGGCAGGGCCGTATCTCCGTTGAAGCCCGGGCCGAAGGAAACCAGGGCTACAGCACCCTGCGCTCGCCGCCTACCCGCAGTAGTGCCGTACCTGGCGACATGCTTGACGACGCCCTGCGGATATTCGGTTACGCCCGCGAGGACCTGGACCGCGATCTGCCGGCCATGCTGGCCAATGGCGGATCGCAACATCTGATCATCCCGCTGTGCAGCCGGAGCATCCTGGCGCGCATGGACTACGAGCTGGATGCTGGGCGGATCTTCATGCGTCGGCATGGCCTCGTGACCGCGGCCTTTGTCTGGCGGGAATCGGCACGTGTGTTTCATGCGCGCAATGCCTTCGCCTCGGGCGGGGTGCTGGAAGACCCGGCCACGGGCGCCGCCGCTGCCGCGCTCGCCGGCATGCTGCGCGATCAGCGCTGGCTGTCCGAGGGGGACCTGACCGTCTACCAGGGCCACGACATGGGCAGCCCATCCAGAATCGATGTGTCGTTCTCGGGCCCTGCCGGCGCGCCGGTCAGCGTGGGCGGCGCTTCCGCCTTGATCGCCGGCACGGTGGCGGGCGAATAGGGAGGGGGAGACGGTGATCGCGGTGCAACGCTCGCGACGCCGGATGCGATCGGATATATTGCTACATCGGCGCGGCCGCCGCCATCGACGGCGGCGGTGGACGGTGGGCGGGGCATCGACCCGGCGGATCTAATTTTGGAGCAATGTCTGGATGCGAGATCGCTTTGATGTGGTGACTTTTGGCGAGGCCATGGTGTTGCTGATCGCCGACCAGCCAGGCCCGCTCGATCAGGTCGATCGGTTCCACAAACGCACCGCGGGTGCGGAAACCAATGTGGCGATTGGCCTGGCCCGCTTGGGGCTCAGTGTTTCATGGGCGAGCCGCCTCGGGTGCGATTCCATGGGGCGCTACCTGTTGCGCAGCATCCAGGCCGAGGGCGTGGATTGTTCCCAGGTGCTGGAAGTCACGGACGCGCCCACCGGGATGATGATGAAAGGCAAGGTGCTCGACGGCAGCGATCCTCCCATCGAATACCACCGCAGCGGGTCCGCCGCGAGCCGCATGACGCCTGCGGACATCGACGAGGACTGGTTGCTGAGCGCCAGGCATTTGCATGCGACCGGTGTGTTCGCGGGAGTCTCGGCGGGCTGTTTCGAGGTGGTCCGCCAGGCGATGAGCCTGATGCGGGCCGCGGGCCGCACCATATCCTTCGACCCCAATCTGCGGCCGGCCCTGTGGTCTTCCCCTGAAGCGATGCGCCGGGGCATCAATGAGCTGGCTTCGATGGCGGACTGGGTCTTGCCCGGGCTCGAGGAAGGGCGCCTGTTGACGGGACTGCAGAGCCCCGAAGAAATCGCCGGTTTCTATCTGGACCGCGGAGCCCGCCTGGTGGTGCTCAAGCTGGGTGCGGAGGGCGCGTATTTCGACAATGGCAGAGAGCGCGGCCGCGTGCCGGCCTGCCGGGTCGAATCCGTGGTGGATACGGTGGGCGCCGGTGACGGATTTGCGGTGGGCGTCGTCAGCGGGCTGCTCGAGGGGCTGGAATTGCCGCAAGCGATCGCCCGGGGCGCCTGGATCGGCGCGCAGGCAGTGCAGGTGGTGGGCGACACGGAAGGCTTTCCGTCGCGGGCCGCCTTGCTTGCGGCTCAGGGCGCGTGATTCCCCGGATTTTTCAGCCTTTCAAGGCTTGCAATCTTCGGCGATCTTGCACGCCTGGCGGGCCAGCTCGGTGATGACTTGCCACTGCGCGTCGTGCATCGCCTGTTTCGGCGTCAGCCACGAGCCTCCGACGCATTCCACGTTCGGCAAGGACAGGTACGCGCCCATATTGCCGGTGTGAATGCCGCCCGTGGGGCAAAAGACCAGATCGGGCAGCGGCCCGTGCCAGGCCTTGAGCAATGCCGTTCCGCCCACGGCTTCCGCGGGGAAAAGTTTCTGCGCGAGGAATCCCTGATCCGCAGCCCGCATGGCCTCGCTTGCCGTGGCAACGCCGGGCAGAAAGGGGATGCCGCCCGATTGTGCGGCCTTTGACAACTCGGGCGTCAGTCCCGGGCTGATCGCGAACTGGGCCCCGGCCTCCAGCGCCGCATCCAGTTGCCGCGCCGTGCGGACGGTTCCCGCGCCGACCAGCGCCTCGGGGACCTGGTCCCGGATGGCCCGGATGGCCGCGAGGGCGACATCGGACCGCAGGGTCACTTCCAGCGTCCGGATGTTGCCCGCCACGAGGGCGCGTGCCAGATGGACTGCGCCATCCACGTCTTGAATCACAATGACCGGCATGACGGGACTGCATTTGAGGAGTTCCAGGGTATTCATGGGCGGTACGCGTCGGTGAAAGAAGGTGGGGCCATCAGTGTATCGTACGACGCAGTCCAATATATTGGAATTAAAAACAATATGTTGTTCGGTCCCGCGGTGCGTTGTTAGACTGCCCTGGTTTTCAGCCATCGGGCCTGGGCAACGCAAACATGAACAAGACAAGTCATCTGCCTCTGGATATGGACAGAGCCCTGCTCGTGGGACGAGTCTGGCGTCCCGGATCGCGCGGCGGTCCGAGCGTGGTGCTGGTCAGGGACGGGCAGGTGCTCGATATTTCCCGATACGCACCCACCATGGCGGACCTGCTGGACCGCGACGATTGCGTCGAGTTCGTCCGCAGGCTGCCGGCGGACGTGATCTGCCCGGTGGACGAGTTGATGCATGACAGCCTGAACCGCACGGTGGGCAGCGATGCCGCAGTGCTGTGCGCGCCGTGCGACCTCCAGGTCGTGAAGGCCTCGGGCGTCACGTTCCTGGTCAGCCTGCTGGAACGGATCATCGAGGAAAAGGCGGGCGGCGACGCCGCGGAGGCCCGTGCCATCCGCGAGTCCCTGCAAACCTCGATCGGGGCCGAGCTCTCGGCGGTCCGTCCCGGATCGGCGACCGCCCGGCAATTGAAGGAAACCTTGATCCAGCGCGGCGAATGGTCGCAGTACCTGGAGGTCGCCATCGGCCCGGATGCCGAGATCTTTTCCAAGGCGCCCCCGATGGCCTCGGTCGGGCAGGGTGCGCCCATCGGACTGCATCCGGACTCCCAATGGAACAACCCCGAGCCCGAGATCGTCCTGGCCGTCGACAGCCGGGGACATGCCAAGGGCGCCACGCTGGGCAATGACGTCAATCTGCGCGACATCGAGGGCCGCAGCGCGCTGCTGCTCGGGCGAGCCAAGGACAACAACGGTTCTTGCTCGATCGGCCCCTTCATCCGCCTGTTCGACGGGCACTTTACCTTGGACTCGGTCCGCCAGGCCGAGGTTGCGCTGCTGATCGAAGGCGCCGACGGATTCCGCCTGGACGGCGTGAGCCATATGGAACGGATCAGCCGCGATCCGCTGGACCTGGTGGCCCAGGCCTATGGCGATCATCATCAGTATCCGGACGGCTTCATGCTGTTCCTGGGCACCATGTTCTCGCCGGTCAAGGACCGCGGTGCGCCCGGGGCCGGGTTTACGCACCATCTGGGCGATGTGGTGACCATTTCCTCGCCGCTGCTGGGCGCCCTGGTCAACGAGGTTCAGCTGTCTACCGAAATACCGCGGTGGACGTTCGGCATCCGCGCGCTTTACCGCAACCTGGCGATGCGCGGGCTGCTGGCCGACGACGGGTGAAACGGCGCCCATGACGGCATTTTAAAAAAGAATCGTCTTTCTTCGATGACGACACGATATTGAGACCAAAGGAGCCACCCCTAATGCAAGGGAATCACAAATCTCGGATGGCATCCGGAGCCAAAAGGCTTTCGGATCTGCTGTTCTCTGTACTGACATCTTTCCTGGCGATCTGCGTACTCGTCATGCTGGTGCTGGTTTTCAGCAATGTCGTCTTGCGCTACGGCTTCAACTCCGGAATCAATATATCCAGTGAAATCGCGCGCTTGTCCTTTGTCTGGCTGATTTTCGGAGGTTCGGTCCTCGCGCTCAGGGCTCGCGAGCACCTCGCCATCAACATGCTCATCGACCGCCTGTCCCCCCAGGTACAGAAGATCGTACATCTGGTACGCCAGGTGGTCATTCTGTGGGTGTTATGGCTGATCATCGAGGGCGGCTGGAGCCAGACCCTGATCGGCATGAGCACGGTCACTCCGGTGGCGGGGATGCCGATCGCGGTGTTCAGCGGCGCTGTCTTCCTGTCCGCCGTGATCATGGCGGTGATGATTGTCCTGGATTTTTTCGTTGCCTTGGGCACGCCCGCGAATTCAGAGAACATCCGGGTGTTCCGCACCTCTGTCGATAACATCGAGGAGATCTAGGCAAATGGACGTCCTCATTTTTATCGGAACCCTGCTGGGATTCATGGCCTTCGGGATGCCGATTGCCTTCGCCTTGTTGCTGAGTGCGATTGCGCTGATGTTCCATCTGTCGTTCTTCGACCCGCAGATCATCGCGCAAAACATGCTCACGGGGGCCGACAACTTCTCCTTGATGGCTGTGCCTCTGTTCATTCTGGCCGGTGAGACCATGAACGCGGGCGGGATGTCACGGCGCCTGGTGTATATGGCGACCACGCTGGTCGGGCATATCAAGGGGGGGCTGGGCTATGTCGCCATCATGGCCAGCGTGTTGCTGGCGGCTTTGTCCGGATCGGCTGTCGCTGATGCGGCCGCTTTGGCTGCCCTGCTGGTCCCCATGCTGCGTTCGCAGGGCTATGACCTGGAAAAGTCGACGGGGCTGATCGCGGCCGGCGGCATCATCGCCCCCATCATTCCGCCCTCGATTTCATTCATCATCTTCGGTGTTGCGGCGAACGTATCGGTGACCAAGCTGTTCATAGCGGGCATCGTCCCCGGCCTGCTCATGGGTCTCGCCCTGGCGGGGGTGTGGGCATTCACGATACGGCGTTCGATGGGCATCAGGATGGCGCCGAAAGAAAGCGCGGCCGTCCGGATGAGTGCATTCAAAGATTCCATCTGGGCCTTGTTTCTGCCGGTCATCATCATCGGCGGGCTGCGGGGCGGCATCTTTACGCCGACCGAGGCAGGGGCGGTGGCAACCGCCTATGCGCTGGTGGTGGGCATTCTCGTCTACCGTGAAATCAATCTGCAGATCCTCTATCGAATCCTCGTCAATACGGCCCGGACCACCAGCGTGGTGATGTATCTGGTCGCCGCCGCGCTCGTGACGTCCTACATGATCACGCTGGCGGATCTGCCCGGTCAGCTCATCGATCTCCTGGGGCCGTTGACGGATTCTCCGAAGCTGTTGATGTTCTGCATCGTGATCGTGCTGACGCTGATCGGCACCGCCATGGACCTGACTCCGACGATTCTGATCCTGGCGCCGGTGATGATGCCTGTGATCCAGAAAGCCGGTATCGACCCGATTTATTTCGGGGTGATTTTCGTCATCGTCGGGTGCGTGGGCTTGCTGACGCCTCCGGTGGGCACGGTGTTGAACGTGGTGTGCGGGGTTGCACGGGTCCGGATGGAGGACGTGATCAAGGGCGTGATGCCCTACGTCATCACCTACACCATCCTGGTGGTGCTGATGGTGGTTTTCCCGCAAATCGTACTCACCCCCTTGGGGTGGTTTTACTAGAAGCCGGAGCGCACGCACCGTGGTCTGGCCACGGCGCGGGCAAACTGGCACTCATTTGATAGGACGGAGACAAATGACAATGGATATGAAAAGACGCATGAGCCTCAAGGCTTCGGTGCTGGGCCTGGCCGCGGCCATGACCCTGGGGCTTGCCAGCACGTCAGTGATGGCGAAGGACATCAATTCGCGCATCATCCGCTTCGGCTACGGCCTGGCCGATTCCAGCCCCAGCGGCCATGCGGTGCGGTTCTTCGCCGAGGAGGTCAGCAAGCTCAGCGATGGCAAGATGAAGGTGAAGACCTACGGCAATGGATCGCTGGGCTCCGACGAGCAAATGCAGAACGCATTGATCGGCGGCTCCCAGGAGATCACTTTCGTCTCCACGGCGCCCCTGGCCGGCCTGGTCAAGGGATTCGGCGTGTTCGATCTGCCCTTCCTGTTCGACAACGAGAAAGTGGCCGATGCGGTGCTGGACGGGCCGGCCGGTCAAAAGCTGCTCGATACGCTGCCTGCAAAAGGCTTGATCGGCCTGCTGTATTGGGAAAACGGTTTCCGCAACATCACCAATTCGCGCCATGAAATCTCGAAGATGGAAGACATCAAGGGGATCAAGCTGCGGGTGATGCAAAACGAAGTGGCGCTGGCCGTTTTCAATGGCCTGGGCGCCAACGCCATTCCCATGCCGTTCACCGAGCTCTTTACTGCGCTGGAGACCAAGACGGTCGATGGCCAGGAAAACCCGCTCAGCACGATCAAGACGAGCAAGTTCTACGAGGTCCAGCCCTATTTGACGATTTCCAACCACGTCTACACGCCTTTCGTATTGCTGGCCTCGAAGCGCTGGTGGGACGGCCTGACCGCGGACGAACAGGATGTGCTCAAGCAGGCCGCCAAGACCTCGCAGGCCTATCAACGCAAGATCAGCCGCAAAGCCGACAGCGAGTCCCTGCAGTTCATCAAGGACAAGGGCGTGAAGGTGTCCAAATTCTCTCCTGAGGAAAAGGAGAAGATCCGGACGACGCTCGAGCCGATCGTGGCCAAGCTGCGTACGGAAATCGGACCCGAAACGGTCGATGAAGTCATGCAGGCCGCCAAGAACGCTCAATAAGGCCTTATTGTTGTTGAACCAAGCCACCGAGATCATCGGTGGCTTGGTCACGTCTCAGAGTCTATTTTTTGGAAAGGCGTTTTATGTCCACCCCTGAACAACCCGCATTGCGCAGTCGGCGCTGGTTCAACAATCCGGCCGATCCCGGCATGACAGCCATGTATGTTGAACGATATATGAATTACGGGATCACGCGTGAGGAGCTTCAGTCGGGCAAGCCCATCATCGGCATCGCCCAGACCGGTTCGGATCTGTGCCCCTGCAATCGCCATCACATCGACCTGGCCAAGCGGGTCCGCGACGGCATACGGGATGCCGGCGGGATTCCCCTGGAGTTTCCGATGCATCCGATTCAGGAGACAGGCAAACGCCCGACCGCCGCCATCGACCGAAACCTGGCCTATCTGGGCCTGGTCGAGGTCCTGCATGGCTATCCGATCGACGGCGTGGTGTTGACGACGGGCTGTGACAAAACGACGCCGGCCTGCCTGATGGGGGCGGCGACGGTCAATATTCCGGCGATCGTCCTGTCGGGCGGCCCCATGCTGGACGGCTGGTGGGATGGAAAGCTGGCCGGCTCGGGGACCGTGATCTGGGAAGCCCGCCGGCGCCTGTCGGCCGGGGATATCGACTACAACGATTTCATGGGCATCGCAGCCGCCTCGGCGCCGTCCATCGGACATTGCAACACCATGGGCACCGCTTTGTCCATGAACTCTCTGGCCGAGGCGCTCGGCATGTCCCTGCCCGGTTGCGCGGCCATTCCGGCGCCGTATCGGGAACGGGGCTGGATGGCCTACGAAACCGGCCGCCGTATCGTGGGCATGGTGAACGAGAACCTGCGCCCGTCCGACATCATGACCCAGCAGGCTTTCGAGAACGCCGTGGTGACCGCCGCGGCCATCGGCGGCTCGTCGAATTGTCCGGTTCATATGATCGCGATTGCCCGCCATATGGGCGTGGACCATACGCTCGACGATTGGCAGAGGCTGGGGCCCGATATTCCCTTGTTGGTGGATTGCCAGCCCGCCGGCCGCTACCTGGGCGAGGCATTCCATCGGGCGGGCGGGGTGCCCGGCGTGCTGCGCGAACTGATGCGGGCCGGCAAGCTGCACGCCGATGTCATGACGGTCACCGGCAAGACCCTGGCCGAGAACCTCGCCAGTGTGGCCGAGCCCGATCGCGAGGTCATCCGGGCCTATGATGCGCCGCTGATGTCCCATGCCGGGTATGTCGTGCTGGGCGGCAATCTGTTTGACAATGCCATCATCAAGACCTGCGTGATCGACGAAAAATTCCGTGAGCGCTTTCTGTCCGACCCGGCGCATCCCAACGTCGCGGATCTGCATATCGTGGTGTTCGAGGGGCCGGAGGATTATCACGCCCGTATCGAGGATCCCGATCTGGGAATCGATGAAAAGACGCTCCTGGTCATTCGCAACGTCGGGCCGGTGGGGTATCCCGGCGGCCCCGAAGTCGTCAACATGCAGCCGCCCGCCGCCCTGATCAATCGGGGCATCGAGGTCTTGCCCACGATGGGCGATGGCCGGCAAAGCGGTACGTCGGCGAGTCCTTCCATCCTGAACGTATCCCCCGAGGCCGCCATCGGCGGCGGACTGGCCTTGCTCGAGACCGGCGACACGGTTCGCTTGGACCTGAATGCGCGGCGGGTCGACGTCCTGATTTCCGACGAGGAATTTGCCCGCAGGCGCGCCGCGTGGCAAGCCCCGAAGCTGGAGAATCAGACGCCCTGGGAGGAAATCTATCGCAGCATGATCGGCCAGCATGGCACCGGCGCCTGCCTGGAGCCCGCGACGCTTTATCTGAACATCCTGGAAACCCGGGGCGAGTCGCGCAACAACCATTGAGATCGACAGGAGCGCGCCCGCAGGGCGCGCATCGACTGGCCGCGCGGATGAGGAAATGCATGAGACCGTTTTTTGAACAGACCGTCAGGCGCAGCCTGCCGGCGCAAGGCGTGGCTGAGTTCCAGCAAGCCTTTGGCGCGCGATTCGTGACGACCGATGCGGTGCGCGAGCATCACGGTACCGATGAATCCCCGTATCCCGTGTGTCCGCCCGATGCGGTCGTGTTTCCCCGCGATGCCGGCGAAGTCGCCCAGGCTGTCAGGCTGTGCAACAAGTACAAGGTGCCGATCGTGCCCTTTGGCATCGGGTCGTCGCTTGAGGGTCACGTCTTGCCCATCGAGGGCGGCGTCACCTTGTCCTTGTCGGAAATGAACCGGGTCGTGTCGGTCCAAGCCGAGGACTTCACGGTGACGGTCGAGCCGGGGGTGACGCGCACCCAGGTCAACGAGGCCATACGCGATACCGGTCTGTTCTTTCCGATCGATCCGGGGGCCGACGCCACCATCGGCGGGATGGCCGCGACCCGGGCGTCGGGCACCAACGCGGTGCGCTACGGCACCATGCGGGAGAACGTCGTGTCGCTCAAGGTCGTGACGGCGGACGGCGACATCATCCGCACCAGCAGCCGGGCCCGCAAGTCATCGTCCGGCTATGACCTGACGCGCCTGTTCGTCGGCAGCGAGGGCACGCTGGGGATCATCGTGGAGATCACGCTGCGGGTCTATCCGCGCCCCGAGGCCATCACGGCGGCGGTCTGCAATTTTCCCAGCCTGGCCGATGCCGTGCAGTCGGTGGTCGAGATCATGCAGTCGGGCACGCCTGTCGCGCGGGTCGAGTTCATGGACGAGCATGCGGTCAATGCCGTCAACCGCTACAGCAAGCTGGATCTGGAGGAAACCCCGCTGTTGTTGTTCGAGTTCCACGGCAGCGCGGGCGGTGTCCAGGAACAGATCGATGTGGTCCGGGAAATCGCCGGCGACCATGGCGCAACGGCATTCGCCTGGGCAAAGCAGCCCGAAGACCGCACGCGTCTGTGGAAGGCCAGGCACAACTCGCATTTCGCGGGCCTGCAATTGCGGCCGGGTTCGCGCAGCATCGCCACGGACGTCTGCGTGCCGATCTCACGCCTGGCGGATTGTGTGACGCAGACTGCGGACGACCTCAAGAGCGCGACCTTTCCCTACACGATCGTCGGCCATGTCGGCGACGGCAATTTCCACGTCCAGATGCTGATCGATCCGGACAGCGGATCCGAATGGGAAGAGGCGGAATCCATCAATCGCCGCCTGGTGCTGCGGGCGATCGACATGGACGGCACCTGCTCGGGCGAGCACGGGGTGGGCATTCACAAGATGGAGTTCCTCAAGGCCGAGCACGGGGAGCCCGCGCTGGGACTCATGCGCCGGATCAAGCATGCCTATGATCCCAACAATATCTTCAACCCCGGCAAGGTGGTGGAGTGGGGCGCATCATGAGCAGTCCTCAGCAGGTCAAACCCGGGTCCGCAGTCCCCGCCCTGGACAGGGCGGATCTTGTCCTGCAGCTTTTGGCCGCGAGCAACAAGCCCTTGCATCCCACGGATCTGGCGCAACGTACCGGGCTGGCCAAAAGCACGCTCTATCTGCTGCTCGCATCCCTGGAGCAGCGCCGCTGGATCGAGAAAAAGGGGGGCGGCTACGTGATCGGCGTCGGCCTCTATGTGCTGGGGTGCGCCTATGTCCACTTCGACAATCTGCAAAGCGCGTTCCGGACGGCCGCGACGGAGTTCGTCACCGAGCATAACGAAGTCGTCCAGCTGGCCGTTCTCGAAGGCAGCGACGTGGTCTATCTTGCGCGCGAGGATGCGCATCGACCGGTCCGGCTGGTCTCGGATGTGGGCACCCGTTTGCCCGCACACGCGTGCGCCCTGGGCAAGGCCCTGCTGGCCCAGATGCTGGATGAGGACGTTGTGCAACTGCTGCCCGCCAGGCTGGTGGCCGTCACCGACCGCACCATTACCAGCCACGAGGCGCTGTGCCGCGAGCTGGCCGAGGTGCGCAGAACCGGGCTGGCCCGCGACCTCGAGGAGGTCGCCGCGGGCTTGATCTGTTTTTCGGTGTATGCGGGCGAGACCCCGATGGGACGGCAGATTGCCGTCAGCACCTCGATACCCACCGACCGTCTGGACAAGAAACGGGAGACATCCATCATCCAGGCGATCGTGCGGGTCGCGCAGCAGGTCAAGCTGCGACTGGCGATGAGCGCCGGGCGGGCCCTGGAGTCTTTGGCTCAGGGACCGGATTGAAGCGCGCCGGCCATCACCGAGCGCGCCCTGATCCGGTAGCGGTGCTTATTTGCGTCGGGACCCCATGAACCCCGCCAGGGCCAGGATGGCCCCCACGACGATGCCAGCGATGCCCAGCCATTGGGGGATGGCTTTGTCGTGCGTGGCCTTCAGGGCGGCGGACCCGATCTTGACGACGGTTTCCGTATCCTGGTAGCTGCCATTGCCAGCCACCACCCAGATGCCTGCCACAAGCAGCACAAGTCCGACGACGATCAAGATCGGGCGCATATCTGGTTCTCCGTGTGTTGGGATGACTGGAAATTTACCATGCCCGTCTGTTGGCGATTACCAGCAAAAAACAAGGGCCTAGCCATCGGCTAAGCCCTTAATTTTTTGGTGGAGACGAGGAGGATCGAACTCCCGACCTTCGCATTGCGAACGCGACGCTCTCCCAGCTGAGCTACGTCCCCGAAAGACCGAAATTCTAGCATAGAAAACAGAAAAGGAAACGGAACCTAGTGCGCGCCCTTGGGCAGGCGGTCCATCCGGCAGAACTCGTCGTTGGGCCGCGACGATATAATGGCGGATTGTCTTTCACTCTGGCTAATTCGGATCCCATGAGCACAACTATTCTAGAAAATCTGCCGGTCGGGCAGAAGGTCGGCATCGCCTTTTCGGGCGGGCTGGATACCAGCGCCGCCTTGTTGTGGATGAAGAACAAGGGTGCCGTGCCGTTCGCCTACACGGCGAACCTGGGGCAGCCCGACGAGCCGGATTACGACGAGATCCCCCGCAAGGCCCTGCGCTACGGCGCCCAGGGCGCCCGCCTGGTGGACTGCCGCGCGCAGCTCGTGGCCGAGGGTATCGCCGCCCTGCAGTGCAGCGCCTTCCATATCTCGACCGGCGGCGTGACGTATTTCAACACCACGCCCCTGGGCCGCGCGGTCACGGGCACCATGCTGGTGTCGGCCATGCGCGAGGACGACGTCCACATCTGGGGCGACGGCAGCACGTTCAAGGGCAACGACATCGAGCGCTTCTACCGCTACGGCCTGCTGACCAATCCGGATCTGAAGATCTACAAGCCCTGGCTGGACCAGCAGTTCATCGACGAACTGGGCGGCCGCGCCGAGATGTCCCAGTACCTGCAGGACAACGGCTTCGACTACAAGATGTCGAAGGAAAAGGCCTATTCCACCGATTCCAACATGCTGGGCGCCACGCACGAGGCCAAGGATCTCGAGCACCTGGATTCCGGCATCCGCATCGTGGATCCCATCATGGGGGTCGCGTTCTGGAAACCCCAGGTCGACGTCAAGGCCGAGGAAGTCACCGTGCGCTTCGAGGAAGGCCGGCCGGTGGCGCTCAATGGCGTGGAATACGCCGACGCCGTCGAGCTGCTGCTGGAGGCCAACCGCATCGGCGGGCGCCACGGCCTGGGCATGAGCGACCAGATCGAGAACCGCATCATCGAGGCCAAGAGCCGCGGCATCTACGAGGCCCCGGGCATGGCGCTGCTGCATGCCGCCTACGAGCGCCTGGTGACCGGCATCCACAACGAGGACACCATCGAGCAGTACCGCATCAACGGCCTGCGTCTGGGCCGCCTGCTGTACCAGGGCCGCTGGTTCGATCCGCAGGCCATCATGCTGCGCGAGACCGCGCAGCGCTGGGTGGCCCGCGCCATCACCGGCGAGGTCGCGCTGGAACTGCGGCGCGGCAACGACTATTCCATCCTGGACACCCGGTCGCCGAACCTGACCTACCATCCCGAGCGCCTGACCATGGAAAAGGGCGAATCGATGTTCTCGCCCCTGGACCGCATCGGCCAGCTGACCATGCGCAACCTCGACATCGTCGACACGCGCGAAAAGCTCTTCACCTACACGCAGGTGGGCCTGCTGGCCAAGACCGGCCAGTCGGACATCCCGCAGATCCGCCAGGACACCGGCAAACAATAGGCATCGCCGGGCCCGCCGCCGGAGGGCGGCGCACGGCCTGGTCTCGGGGCCGCAACGGAACGGGCCGCTGGAATCTTCCAGCGGCCCGTTCTGTGTCATGGGCGGCCGACACCGGGGGCACCGGCGCGGGCGGACTCAGGCCGGGGGCAAACCGTCCACGGGCTCGGCGGTGTCCGTCGTGCGCAGGTGGTTGTTGACGGCGAAATCGCAGGCGAATTTCCAGGCCAGGGGCTCGAGCTGGCGCAGGCGGTGGTCGATCACCACGCAGGGCGTGCCGTCGATGCTGCGCGGCATGGCGTAGGGCGAATAGGACAGGGGGTTGTGGACGGATCCAGCGGGGCGGAACTGGGACAGAACCCCGGCCAGTCGCTCGGCCCAATCGCTGGGCCGGAATCGCTGGCCATCCAGGGTTTTGCCGTGGATGATCAAGTGCTGGACAGGGTGATTCATGTGGATTCCATAGACGGGGCACGTCCGGCGTCCGGGCGCGCAACATCCCCTACGCCGCGCATTGTATCCGATCGGCGTTTTGCGCGTCCCGCGGACGCACGGTAATATGGTCCCTTTGCATAGGGTTTCCCATGTCTGCAGCCACTTCGACCGGGCCTTTGCGGCACTTCCTGCAGTTGCGCGATTTTTCCGAGGAAGAGATCCATTACGTGATCGATCGCGCGCGCCTGATCAAGGACAAGTTCAAGCGCTACCTGCCGCACCACACCCTGCACGACCGGAACCTGGCCATGGTGTTCGAAAAGGCCAGCACCCGCACGCGGGTCTCGTTCGAGGCGGGCATGTACCAGTTGGGCGGCTCGGTCATCTACCTGACGACGGAAGGATCCCAGCTGGGCCGTTCCGAGCCCATCGAGGACACGGCGCGCGTCATCTCGCGCATGGTCGACCTCGTCATGATCCGTACCTTCGAGCAGACGCGCATCGAGCGCTTTGCCGCGCATTCGCGGGTGCCGGTCATCAACGGCCTGACCAATGAATTCCATCCCTGCCAGATCCTGGCGGACATCCTGACCTTCGTCGAGCATCGCGGGCCGATCCGCGGCAAGACCGTCGCCTGGATCGGCGATGCCAACAACATGGCCTACACCTGGCTGCAGGCGGCCGAGTTGCTGGGATTCAAGCTGCATGTGTCGGCGCCCCCCGGCTATCGCCTCGATCCCCTGCGGGTGGGCCAGCAGCCGGCGTCCGTGCTGTGGGAATTCGACGATCCCCTCGAGGCCTGCCGCGGCGCCGACCTGGTCACGACCGACGTCTGGACCAGCATGGGCTACGAGACCGAGAACGAGGCGCGGCGCCTGGCCTTCGCCGACTGGTGCGTGGACGAGCCGATGATGGCGGCGGCCAACGCCGACGCCCTGTTCATGCACTGCCTGCCCGCGCATCGGGGCGAGGAGGTCACGGGCGAGGTCATCGACGGCCCGCAAAGCGTCGTCTGGGACGAGGCCGAGAACCGCCTGCACGTGCAAAAGGCCCTGATGGAATTCCTGCTGCTGGGCCGCCAGTAGGGAAATCCGGCGCACCATTGAAAAAGGCGCCGGATGGCGCCTTTTTTGCAGTACAAGCCGCGTTTCGTCGATCAGGCCAGGGCCTTGATCGCAGCCGACAGGCGGCTTTTATGGCGGGCGGCCTTGTTCTTGTGGATGATCTGCTTGTCAGCGACGCGATCGATCACGCTGCTGGCCTTGCGGAAGGTTTCGTTGGCAGCGGCCTGATCACCCGCCTCGATCGCCTGGCGCACACGCTTGATCGCGGTGCGCAGCATCGAGCGCATGCTGGCATTGTGTTTATTCTGGGCAACGGCCTGGCGGGCGCGTTTGCGGGCTTGTGCGGAATTGGCCATAGGGTGTTGTCTGGTTTGCGAAAATGGAAACGATTGCCTGGACTGCGTAGCAAAGACAGCAAGTTTATCCTACGCCTGCCTGCGTGTAAAGTCTTTCGGCCGAAAACCGAATAAAAACAAGGTGCTGAAGTAGGCCAGCGCCGATGCGGCCAGCACGCCCAGCAGCCAGGCCGCGCGGGCGGCCGGGTGGGCGCCCAGGGCGATCCAGTCCAGACTGCGGTCGGCCCAGATCAGGACGCCGGCCAGTGCCAGCAGCGCCGGCAGCAGCTTCAGGATGAAGGCCCGCCAGCCCGGCAGTGGCGTGTAGAGCCCGCGCCGGCGCAGCAGCACCACGAGGGTGAGGGCATTGGCGCTCGCGCCCAGGCCGATGGACAGCGCCAGGCCGGCGTGGGCCAGCCAGGGCACCAGGGCCAGGTTCATCAATTGCGTGAAGACCAGCACCGCGATGGCGATGCGCACCGGCGTGCGGATGTCCTGCTTGGCGTAGAAGCCCGGCGCCAGGATCTTGATCGCCAGCAGTCCCAGCAGGCCCGCGGCGTAGGCGGTGACGGCCAGGCGCGTCTGCGCCACGTCGGCCGCCGAAAAGGCGCCGTAGTTGAACAGCGTGGCGACCAGCCCGTCGGACAGCAGCGCCATGCCCAGCGCCGCCGGCAGCCCCAGCAGCAGCACCAGGCGCAGGCCCCAGTCCAGCAGGGCGTTGTAGCCGCGATGATCGTCGCGCGAGTGGGCGGCCGACAGGCTGGGCAGCAGCACCGTGCCCAGCGCCACGCCCAGCAAGGCGGTGGGAAATTCCATCAGACGGTCGGCGAAGGACAGCCAGGTGACGCTGCCCGGCGCCAGCCAGGTGGCGATGTTGGTGTTGATCAGCAGGGACAGCTGGGCGACGGACACGCCCAGGGTGGCGGGCAGCATCTGCCGCAGGATGCGGTGCACCGTGGGATCGCGCCACGCGGCCCGCAGGCCGTCGCCGTAGCGCGGCAGCAGGTCCAGCCGGCCCAGCGCGATCCACTGCACCGCCAGCTGCAGCACGCCGCCGGCCAGCACGCCGACGGCCAGCGCGTGGATGGGCTGTTCCATGCGGTCGGACAGCAGCAGGCTCGCGCCGATCATGGACAGGTTAAGCAGCACGGGCGTGAAGGCCGGCACCGCGAAGCGGCTGAAGGTGTTCAGGACGCCGGAGGCGAAGGCCACCAGCGACATGCAGACGATGTAGGGAAACATCAGCCGCGTCATCCAGACCGCCTCGCCGAACTCGTGGGCGCGCGCGGCCGTGCGCATGCCGCTGGCCATGGCGGTGACCACCCAGGCCGAACCGAGAATGCCAGCCAGGGTCACGGCGCAGAGCGTGACGAAGAGCAGCAGGGCCACGCGGTCGAGCAGGCGGCGCAGGGATTCGTGGTCGCCGCGCTGGCGGACCTCGCCCAGGATGGGAACGAAGGCCTGGGAGAACGCGCCCTCGGCAAACAGCCGGCGCAGCAGGTTGGGGATGCGGAAGGCGACCCAGAACGCGTCGGTCAGGGGGCCAGCCCCGTACACGCTGGCGATGAGCACATCGCGCAGCATGCCGGTGACGCGGGAAAACAGGGTCAGGCCGCTGATGGTGGCGGCCGAGCGCAACAGGCTCATGTGGCCCTTACAGACGGATCATTTCGGGGCCATGCGGATGGCGCCATCCAGGCGGATGGTTTCGCCGTTGAGCATGTCGTTGTCCAGGATGCTGAGCACGAGCTTGGCGTAGTCCTCGGGACGGCCCAGGCGCGAGGGAAAGGGCACGCTGGCCGCCAGGGAATCCTGGACTTCCTGGGGCATGCCGAACAGCATGGGCGTGCCGAAGATCCCCGGCGCGATGGTCATGCAGCGCACGCCCAGGCGCGAGAGGTCGCGGGCGATGGCCAGCGTCATGCCGACGATCCCGGCCTTGGAGGCCGCGTAGGCGCTCTGGCCGATCTGGCCGTCGTAGGCGGCCACCGAGGCCGTATTGACGATCACGCCCCGTTCGCCCGTGGCCTGCGGCTCGTTGGCGGCCATGGCCTGGGCGGCCAGGCGGGCCATGTTGAAGGAGCCCACCAGGTTGATGTCGATCACGCGGCGAAACAGCGCGAGCTCGTGCGGGCCGGTCTTGCCGACGATGCGCGAGGCCGGCGCGATGCCGGCGCAGTTGACCAGGCCGCGCAGCGGACCCAGGGCGGCGGCGGCGTCCACGGCGGCCTGGGCGTCGGCCTCGGAGGTGACGTCGCAGTGCACGTAGGTCTGGCCGAGCTCGGCGGCCAGCGCCCGGCCGGCTTCGTCCTGGACGTCCGCCAGGACGACGCGGGCGCCTTGCGCCGACAGGGCACGGGCGGTGCCGGCGCCCAGGCCGGAGGCGCCGCCGGTGACGAGGATGGCTTGGTTGCGGATATCCATGGTGCGATCCGGATCAGGCGGCCGTGTGGGCGCGCAGGATGTCGAGGATGCGTCCGCGGATCTCGTCCACCGAGCCGACACCCGAAATCCTGGCATATTGCGGCGCCAGCGCATCGCCCGTGGCGGCCCACTGCGAGTAGTAGTCCACCAGGGGGCGGGTCTGCTCGCGGTAGACCGACAGGCGGTGGCGGACGGTCTCCTCGCGGTCGTCCTCTCGCTGGATCAGCGCCTCGCCGGTCTCGTCGTCCACGCCTTCGCGCTTGGGCGGGTTGAACTTGAGGTGGTAGGTACGGCCGCTGGCCACGTGGACCCGCCGTCCGCTCATGCGCTCGATGATGTTCTCTTCGGGCACGCTGATCTCGATCACGTAGTCCAGCGCAATGCGGGCGTCCTTGAGGGCGTCGGCCTGCGGAATGGTGCGCGGGAAGCCGTCGAACAGGTAGCCGGCGCGGCAGTCGGGCTGCGTCAGGCGGTCGCGCACCAGGCCGATGATGATGTCGTCGGACACCAGGCCGCCCTGGCCCATGATCTTTTTGGCTTCCAGCCCCAGCGGGGTCTGCGCCTTGACGGCGGCGCGCAGCATGTCGCCCGTCGAGATCTGCGGGATGCCGAACGCTTCGGTGATGAACGCGGCCTGGGTTCCCTTGCCCGCCCCCGGGGGGCCTAGCAGAATCAAGCGCATGATTTCCTCCGTAGGTATTTTTTCAAATTTTTCCGATTATGCCGCAACGCAGCATATCGTGCAGGAATAATTCCCTATATGGTCGCAAACAGCGCGCGGACGCGGGCCAGGTCTTCCTCGGTGTCGACGCCGCGCGCCGGCAGCGCCTGGGCCGGATGCACGAAGATGGGAAAGCCCTGTTCCAGCGCACGCAGCTGTTCCAGGGATTCGATGCGTTCGAGCCGGCCCGGCGGCAGTTCCGGAAAGGCGCGCAGAAAGCCCGCGCGATAGGCATACAGGCCGATGTGGTGCAGGGCCGGCAGTCCCGGCGCCAGCCGCTGCCGGCCATCGGCCAGCGCGTCGCGCGCCCAGGGGATCGGGGCGCGGGAAAAATACAGCGCCCGGTTGCGGCTGTCGCAGACGACCTTCACGGCATTGGGATCGAAAAGCGCCTGGGCCTCGAGGATGGGAGCGGCGCAGGTGGTGATGGCCGCCTCGGGGTGCTGTTGCAGCAGCGCCGCCACGGCATCGATCAGGGCCGGGTCGATCAGCGGTTCGTCGCCCTGGACGTTGACCACGGTGGCCTCGTCGGCCAGGGACAGTTGCTGCGCGACCTCGGCCAGGCGGTCGGTGCCGGTCGGGTGGTCGGCGCGCGTCAGCAGGCATTCGATGCCGTGCTGTCCGGCCGCGCGGACGATGTCGGCGTGGTCCGTGGCGATTAACACCCGCTCGGCGCCCGAGCGCGCAGCCTGCTGCGCCGTGCGCACCACCATCGGCAGGCCGCCGATGTCCAGCAGCGGCTTGCCCGGCAGACGGGTCGAGGCGGCGCGCGCCGGGATGACGACGATGAAGCTCATGTCCGGGCCGGCTCCGGGTCGAGCGCGCGGGCCTCGTCGGGCAGCATCACGGGAACGCCGTCGCGCACGGGAAAGGCCAGGCGGTCGGCGGGGCAGACCAGTTCCTGGTGTTCGCGGTCGTGGCGCAGCGCGCCCTTGCAGACCGGGCACACGAGGATCTGCAGCAATCGGTTTTCCATGGCGAAATCAGGAGGTTGGCGAAAGCCACAGTTTAATGCCTGCCGGGATCCTTGTGCGGCAAAGTGCCGGCGCGGGCCCGCAGCAGGGATTCCAGGCCGGACAGCCAGTCGGGGTCGGAGAATGCGGGCGCGGCATGGACGGCCCACAGGCGGGGGTCGATGGGCGGGGTGTATTTGACCGCGTCCTTGGCCGTCACGAGGACCGGGCCCGCTGGCAGCGCCTGCAGCGCGGCCGGCGGCGGCGCCCGATGATCGGGGCTGGCCAGCGTGCGCGTCAGCGCGAGACCCGCCTGTTCGAGCATGGCGAAGAACCGCCCGGGCTGGCCGATGCCGGCGGCGGCGCTGCACGGCGCGCCGCGATGGGCGGCCAGCCAGTCCGCCCAGGCGACCCGCCGGCCGCTGGCCAGGTGCTCCAGGTGATCCGGCTGCAGCGTCATGGTCAGGCGGCGCGCGCGGTCCGCCGCGCGGGGCGGATCCGTGGGCGCGGTCTCGCCCGCGCCCAGCTGGGTGATCAGCCAATCGGCCTTCAGCCGGCGTTCGGGCGGCTCGCGCAGCGGCCCGGCCGGCAGCAGCCGGCCGTTGCCCACGCCGCGCGCATCCTGCACGATGATCTCGATGTCCCGCGCCAGCGCGGCATGCTGCAGCCCGTCGTCGGCGATCAGGACGTCGATCTCGGGGTGCGCCCGCAGCAAGGCGGCGGCGGCCAGGGCCCGGCGGGGGTGCACGGCCACCGGCGCCCCGGTGGCGGCGTGCAGCAGCGCGGGTTCGTCGCCCAGATGGGCGCTGTCGGCCGCCTCGTCGCTGAGCCGGGGGCCGGCGCCCGGCCGGGTGCCGTAACCCCGGCTGAGAATGCCCGGATGCCAGCCGCTGTCGCGCAGGAAACGGCACACGGCGGCGGCCACGGGCGTCTTGCCGGTGCCGCCGACCAGGATGTTGCCGATGACGATCACAGGGACGGGGGCCCGCCAGGCCGCGGCCGCCTGGCGGGACTGGCGCCGTGCGGCCAAGCGGCCGTACAGCCAGGACAGCGGCGCCAGCAGGGTGCTGGCCGCGCCCCGGGCACGCCACATGTCCTGCAGGCAGTCCTCCGCCCGGCGGCGCAGCGAGGGGCTCACGGGCGTCCCTGGGTCAGGAAGGACACGCGGCTGATCCCCGCCTGGCGGGCGGCTTCCAGCGCCCGCACCACGTCGGCGTGCGACGCCCGCCCGTCGGCGTCGATGCGCAGGGCGGCGTCTGGATGACCGGCCGCGGCCTGACGCAGCGCCTGGGCCAGGGCCGCGTCGTCCGGCGCCTCGATGTAGCGGCCGTCGAGCGCGTACTGGCCGTCGCGGCTGACGGCCAGCTCCAGTGCGGAATCCGTGTCGGGGGCCTGCGCCTGCGCCTTGGGCAGCGTGATCGGCAGCTGGCGCACCTGCGTGAACGAGGTCGAGGCGGCCAGGAAGATCAGGATCACCAGCAGGACGTCGATGAGGGGGATCAGGTTGATCTCCGGCTCTTCGTGGGGGCGGCGGTGGTGGAAGTTCATGCGGCGCGGCGATTGATCAGCCGGTCCAGGGTGCCGGCCTCGCGTTCCATCGTATGCAGGAAGTATTCGACGCGCGACCTGAAATAGCGGTGGAAGGCCAGGGCGGGAATGGCGATGAGGATACCGAAGCCGGTGTTGTAGAGCGCGATGGAGATGCCGTGGGCCAGCTGGGCGGGGTTGCCGCCGGCGGGATCATAGGCGCCGAAAATCTCGATCATGCCGACCACGGTGCCGAACAGCCCCAGCAGCGGGGCGATGACCGAGATCGTGGCCAGGCCGGCCAGGTAGCGGTTCAGGCGCCACGAGACGTCGCGTCCGACCGCCTCGATGGCGGCCTGGCGCCAGGCGTCGTCCTGGCGCCGCTGCGCGGCAACCTCGGCGAGGATGCGGCCCATGGGACTGTTGCGCGCCAGGCGCAGGACCGCGTCGGGCTCGTCCTGCTGGCGGCGCATGAGTTCGAGCACCTGTTCCGGCAGCCCCGCGGGCATGACCTGGCTGGCGCGCAGGGCCAGGAATCGTTCTATGATGATCGCCAGCGTGATGACCGAAGTGGCCACCAGCAGCCAGATCGGCCAGCCGGCCGCGTGGATGATGTCCAGCAAGATCGGGTTCCTATGAAGGGACGCCGCGGCGCGGCAATCCCTTATTCTATCCTCCCGATCCGGGATGCGGCCCCCGGCGGCCGCTCGATCTCTTCCGGGCGGCCTGGGTCCGTGGTTCCGGGGGGCAAAGTCCCGTCCCGCAAGGCTTTCGGACCGGTATCCACAGAATCTGTGGATAATTCTGTGTATAAAGAGCGGCAGGCGCATGATTCAAGCCCTCCAGAGGTCGATTGGCTATTTTTTGCACACTGTCATTTGTGTCTATATATCGTTTTAAATCATCGTCTTATGTCTGTTTCTTTAGGTTTCATGTCATGAATGCGTTGTGCAGGCCCGAAAATAGGCCTGTTTGACAAGAAACTGTTTTCTGTGGATAGGTTTTCATGGATTTTCCCGATACGAGCCCCGCCGCTGCTGCCTTTCCGGACGATGAAGCCGTGCTCACCGTGGCCCAGCTCAACCGCCGGGTGGCGCGCCTGCTGGACAGCGGTATTCCGCGCCTGTGGGTGAGCGGCGAGATCTCGAATTTCACGCGGGCGGCCTCGGGGCATTGGTATTTTTCCATCAAGGACGAGTCCGCCGCCGTGCGGGCGGTGATGTTCCGGGGCCGGGCCCAGGCCGTGGGGTTCGTGCCCGAGGTCGGCGGCCGCTACGAGTTCCGGGTCCAGGTCTCCTTGTACGAGCCGCGCGGCGACTACCAAGTCCAGGTCGAGAGCATGCGCCGCGCGGGCCGGGGCGACCTGCACGAGGCCTTCCTGCGGCTGAAGGACCGGCTGACCAGCGAGGGCCTGATCGACCCGGACCGCCGGCGGCCGTGGCCGCGGGTGCCCGGCGCCGTCGGCGTCGTGACGTCCCTGGCGGCCGCGGCGCTGCGCGACGTGTTGTCGGTGATGGCCCGCCGCGCGCCCCACGTGCCGGTGGTCGTCTATCCGGCGCCCGTGCAGGGCCGGGATGCCGCCGCGCAGCTGTGCCTGGCGCTGGACCGCGCCGCCGCGCGGGCCGAGGTCGACGTGCTGCTGGTGGTGCGCGGGGGCGGCAGCCTGGAGGACCTGTGGTGCTTCAATGACGAAGCCCTGGCGCGCCGCATCGCCGCAAGCCCCGTGCCGGTGATCAGCGGGGTGGGGCACGAGACCGATTTCACGATCGCCGATTTCGTCGCCGACCTGCGCGCGCCCACGCCGACCGCCGCGGCCGAACTCTGCTGCGACAGCCGCGACGCCTTGCTCGGCCAGCTGCGCGCGGCCACGCAGGACCTGTCGCGGTCGCAGCGCCGCCGGCTGGACTACACCGCCTTGCGCCTGGACCGGGCCGCCGGCCAGCTGGTGTCGCCAGCCCAGCGCCTGCAGGGGCACCGGCAGCGCCTGGAGGCGGCTGCCGAACGCCTGCTGCCGCCGCTGCAGCAGCGCCTGCGCCAGCACGCGCAAAGCATCCGCTGGGCCTGCAACACGGTCCAGGCCGACATGGAGCGCCTGCTGCAGCGCCAGGGGCGCCGCCTGGCTGTCGCAGAGGGGACTTTGCAGGCCCTGGACCCGCGCGCCGTCCTGACGCGCGGCTACGCCATCGTGCATGGGCCGGACGGGAGCATCGTGAAAAATGCGTTAGACTTGAAAGTTCATGAACGCATCGAGATCGAGTTTGGTCAAGGCCGCGCACAGGCGACCGTCACGCGGTCCGATGCGCTGCTCTAGGCCTGCGATCCCCCCGGGTTCGCCTCACGTTTTTTTGAAGGAAATGCCATGGCTTTTACTCTGCCGCCGCTCCCGTATGCGATGGACGCGCTCGCGCCCCATATTTCCAAGGAAACCCTGGAATACCATTATGGCAAGCATCACCAGGCTTACGTCACCAACCTGAACAAGGCGGTGGAAGGCACCGAGCTGGCCTCGCTGAGCCTTGAGGAAGTCATCCGCAAGTCCAGCGGCGGCGTGTTCAACAACGCGGCGCAGGTCTGGAACCACACGTTCTACTGGAACTGCCTCTCGCCCAACGGCGGCGGCGAACCCACGGGCGAACTGCGCCAGGCCATCGAGGCCAAGTGGGGCAGCGTCGATGCCTTCAAGGACGCCTTCTCCAAGTCGGCGGCCGGCAATTTCGGTTCCGGCTGGACCTGGCTGGTCAAGAAGCCCGACGGCACGCTGGACATCGTCAACACCAGCAATGCCGGCACGACGGTCAACACGGATGACAAGGCGCTGCTGACCTGTGACGTGTGGGAACACGCCTACTACATCGACTATCGCAATGCGCGTCCCAAGTACTTGGAACATTTCTGGGACCTGGTGAACTGGGATTTCGCCGCCAGCAACCTGGCCTAAGGCTCCTGCGGGGCGCCCGGCCGTCCGGGAATGCCCCGCACGCTGTCTCCCGCCCGCACGCCGGCGCGACCGAACCAGCCCTGGTTCATCTCCAGGGCGGCGGTGACCGGCCGGGCCGGGCAGTGCGGATCCAGGCTTTGCGGCTGCATGTCCTGGATCGACTCGATGCGCCCGGCCGCGTCCACGAATGCGATGGACAGCGGAATCCGGGTGTTCTTCATCCAGAAACAGTAGATGTCCGGGGCCCCCAGGACGAACAGCATCCCCTCGCCGTCGGCGAGCCGGTCGCGGTCCATGAGGCCCTCGCGCAGCGTCTCGGGCGTGTCCGCGAGCTCTGCCCGGATCGCGTGCGTGCCGATGTGCAGGGCGATGGCGGGCAGCGGAGGCTGGGCCGGCGCGCCGGCCGCGTACAGGGCCGCCGCGGCGGCCAGGCACAGCCGGCCGATGCGGGGCGCCAGGCGGGGCCGGGCCGGCCCAATGCAAAAAGCAGGGCTCTTGAGGAGCCCTGCATCGCGGTAAAATGCCAAGAAGATGTCCTGGGTGGTCAGGCGGCAGTAATGTTCAGGGCTTGCTTGCCTTTAGGGCCCTGCGCGATATCGAAAGCGACTTTCTGACCTTCTTTCAGGGTCTTGAAACCGTTCATCTGGATCGACGAGAAATGTGCAAAAAGGTCTTCGCCCCCGTTGTCCGGAGTAATGAAGCCGAAGCCCTTGGCATCATTGAACCATTTGACGGTGCCGGTCAGTTTTGATTCTCCGGTGTTTTCGATGGATTCCGACATGCAAACTGCCTCTATGAGTGGGTTTATGCGGCCCCGGCCGGCCAAAACATCGGCTGCGGGCCGCGGGACAGGTCGATCATGCTGAATTCCACCTCATTCAGTCAACTATGGAAACCACTAGGTTCGGGTGCGCATGCCAACGGTAATTCAGAATCAGCGTGACCTCGTGCGCGAGCCGCTGCCCGTGCGGCTCGCGCCTCCGCCGATGTACCAGGTCGTGCTCCTCAACGACGACTACACCCCGATGGATTTCGTGGTGCGCGTGCTGCAGGAAATCTTCCACAAGGGCGGAATCGAGGCGGAACGCATCATGCTGCAGGTCCACCACGAGGGGCGCGGCGTGTGCGGCATCTACACCCGGGATGTCGCCTCCACGCGGGTGGAGGCGGTCCTGCGCATGGCACATGCTGATCAGCACCCTTTGCAGTGCCTCATGGAACCGGTGCCCTTGTTCTGAGCCGGCCCTAGGGACTGTCCCGAATCCCGCGGCGGGCAACAGCAGGCTGTTTTAGTCATAGAATAGACACAACGGATTGCTTGGTCCGCTCCGAATCAATGGAGGAAGCGTGATTTCCGAAGAACTTGAAGTCAGCCTGCACATGGCGTTCGTCGAGGCCCGTGCGGCCCGGCACGAATTCATCACCGTGGAGCACCTGCTCCTGTCGCTGCTGGACAACGCTTCAGCCGTCGAGGTCCTGCGCGCCTGCGCGGCGGACGTCGAATTGCTGCGCCAGGACCTGCGCAAATTCATCGTCGAGAACACGCCGGTCTTTCCCGGCGACGGCGAGGTGGACACCCAGCCCACGCTGGGATTCCAGCGCGTGATCCAGCGGGCCATCATGCACGTGTCCTCGAACGGGTCCAACAAGACCGCCGTGACGGGCGCCAACGTCCTGGTCGCCATGTATGGCGAAAAGGACTCGCACGCGGTGTATTTCCTCGTGCAGCAGGGCGTGTCGCGGCTGGACGTCGTCAACTACCTGTCGCACGGCATCACCAAGGCGCCCGACGAGCCGTCCGCGCCCGACAATCCGCGCGTCGAGCCCCCGGCCTCCGACCCCAAGTCCGAGCAGCAGAAGTCTCCCCTGGAGACCTATGCGACCGACCTGAACGCCGAGGCGCTGAAAGGTCATATCGATCCTCTCATCGGCCGCGAGGACGAGGTCGAGCGCGTGATCCAGGTCCTGTGCCGGCGGCGCAAGAACAATCCGCTGCTGGTGGGCGAGGCGGGCGTGGGCAAGACCGCGATCGCCGAAGGCCTGGCCTGGCGCATCACCCAGGGTGACGTGCCCGAGGTCCTGAACGAGACGCAGGTCTACGCGCTGGACATGGGCGCGCTGCTGGCGGGCACCAAGTACCGCGGCGACTTCGAGCAGCGGCTCAAGCTCGTGCTCAAGGCGCTGAAGGACAATCACCACGCGGTGCTGTTCATCGACGAGATCCATACCCTGATCGGGGCCGGATCGGCCTCGGGCGGCACGCTGGACGCATCCAACCTGCTCAAGCCCGCGCTGTCGTCGGGGCACCTCAAGTGCATCGGCGCGACCACCTACACCGAATACCGCGGCATCTTCGAAAAGGACCACGCCCTGGCGCGGCGCTTCCAGAAGATCGACGTGCCCGAGCCCTCCGTCGAGCAGACGATCCGCATCCTGCGGGGACTGAAGGCGCGCTTCGAGGCGCATCACCAGGTGCGGTATTCCGGTGCGGCCATCACGGCGGCGGCCGAGCTGGCCGCCCGCCACATCAGCGACCGCTTCCTGCCAGACAAGGCGATCGACGTGATCGACGAGGCGGGCGCGGCCCAGCGGCTGCTGCCCAAGTCGCGGCAAAAAAAGGTCATCGGCCGTCCCGAGATCCAGGCGACCGTGGCGCGCATCGCCCGCATCCCGCCGCAGAACGTCTCCAGCGACGACCGCAACAAGCTCGCCACGCTCGAGCGCGACCTGAAGGCCGTGGTCTTCGGGCAGGATCAGGCCATCGCGGCCCTGGCCGCGTCGATCAAGATGGCGCGCTCGGGCCTGGGCAGGCCGGACAAGCCTATCGGCTGCTTCCTCTTTTCCGGCCCGACGGGCGTGGGCAAGACCGAGGTCGCCCGCCAGCTGGCCTTCGTGCTGGGCATCGAGCTGCTGCGCTTCGACATGTCCGAATACATGGAACGCCACACGGTGTCGCGCCTGATCGGGGCGCCGCCGGGATACGTCGGCTTCGACCAGGGCGGCCTGCTGACCGAGGCCATCACCAAGCAGCCGCACTGCGTGCTGCTGCTCGACGAAATCGAGAAAGCCCATCCGGACGTCTACAACATCCTGCTGCAGGTCATGGACCACGGCACGCTGACCGACAACAACGGGCGCAAGAGCGATTTCCGCAACGTCATCCTGGTGATGACCACCAACGCCGGGGCCGACACCCTGAACCGCAACGCCATCGGCTTCGCGGCGCCCGAGCGCACGGGCGACGAGATGGCGGAGATCAAGCGCCAGTTCACGCCGGAATTCCGCAACCGCCTGGATGCCATCATCGGCTTTTCGTCCCTGCCGCGCGAGATCATCCTGCGCGTCGTGGACAAGTTCCTCATGCAGCTCGAAGACCAGTTGCACGAAAAGCACGTGGAGGTCGTCTTCACCCCGGCGCTGCGCGAGCATCTGGCGCACGCCGGATTCGACCCGGCCATGGGCGCGCGCCCCATGCAGCGCCTGATCCAGGACACGATCCGCCGCGCCCTGGCCGACGAGCTGCTGTTCGGGCGGCTGGTGCACGGCGGCCGGGTGCAGGTCGACCTGGATGCCCAGGACCAGGTGGTGCTGAACTTCCCCGATGGGCCGCAGGGCGCCGGCTCGGTGCCTTCGCCGTCCCACCCCGAGCCTGAGCTCGTGGACTGATGACGCGCCGGGGCGTCCGACCCCTCATCGTCTGCCCGCACTGCGATACCGTGCACCTGCGGCTGCGCCCAGGTGCCCGGGCGCGGGCGCTGTGCCGCTGCTGCGGCACGGTGCTGTACCGCAGCGGCACCCTGAGCCTGAACCAGTGGGTGGCGATGGCCTGGACGACCCTGATCGTCTTCGCCCTGGCGCAGGGCTTTCCCATCGCCCATCTGTCCGTCCAGGGCCTGGACGTGACCCTGACCTTCTGGGGTGCGCTGCGCCTGTGCTGGGACCGCGGGTATTACGGCGTCTCCGTGATGACGGGCCTGGTGGGCTTCTGGATCCCGCTGGCGCAAATCGCCCTCACGCTGTGGATCATGCAGTCGATCGCGGCGCGGCGCCTGCCGCCGGATTTCGGGCGCGTGCTGCGCTGGCTGGGATACCTGGCCCCCTGGTCCATGGCGCCGGTCCTGGTGCTGGGCATCCTGGTGGCGATCGTCAAGGTCGCGGGCATGGCGCGGTTGCAGGTCGAGCCGGGGCTGGCGGGCTTCTTCGTGCTCAGCTTTCTGCTGTCCGGGCTGTCGCGCTGGGATGCGCGCGCGCTGTGGCGCGAGGCCGAGGACGCCGGCATGGTGCCCGTGTCGGGGCAGGAGGGGCGGGGCGCGGCCTGCGAATCCTGCGGCTACGTCCAGCCGCCCGCGGCCGACGGCCATTGCCGGCGCTGCCGCGCCGCTCTGCGCCCGGCCCGGCGCGGGGAGGCGCCGGAGGTCTGGTCGCTGCTGCTGGCGGCGACGATCTTCTACATTCCCGCCAACGTGCTGCCCATCATGCGGGTGGAGACCCTGCTGGGCGACAGCAATCATACGATCCTCGGCGGTGTGATCGAGCTGTGGCGCATGGGCTCCTGGGACCTGGCCCTGATCGTCTTCGTGGCGAGCGTCCTGGTGCCGGTCACCAAGCTGATGGCGCTGTCCTTCCTTTTGCTGCGCAAGCGGCCGGCGGACGCCGATATCCAGCGCCAGCGCACGCGGCTCTACAGCATCGTCGAATTCATCGGCCAGTGGTCCATGCTGGACGTGTTCGTGGTCGTGCTGATGGCCGCCATGGCCGATTTTCCCGGCCTGTCGAAGATCGACGTCGGGCCGGCGGCCTTGAATTTCGGCGCGGTGGTGGTGCTCACCATGTGGGCGGCCATGCGCTATGATCCCCGGCGGGGATGGGACCGGCTGCGCGCCGCCGCGGGCGACAAGGAGCGACATGACGACTGATCAGGACACGACGACGACACCCGAGGACGGCCTGGCGGCCGAGCCGGACATCCGGCCGGGGCGCGCGCTGCATTGGTCCTGGGTCTGGCTGGTGCCCCTGCTGGCGCTGGCGGTGGCCGGATCGCTGCTGGCCTCGGTCTGGGTGCGCACCGGGCCGGTCATCACGATCAGTTTCCAGTCGGCCGCGGGCATCGAGGCGGGCCAGACCAAGCTGCGCTACCGCGACGTGGTCGTGGGAGAGGTCAAGAAGGTGCGGGTCGCCCCGGATCGCCAGCACGTGCTGGTCGACGTCCAGCTCGGGCGCGAGGGCGCATCCTACA
Source organism: Castellaniella sp. (assembly GCA_035707805.1). Lineage (GTDB taxonomy): Bacteria > Pseudomonadota > Gammaproteobacteria > Burkholderiales > Burkholderiaceae_B > Castellaniella. The sequence continues at coordinate 70,915 of DASSTS010000010.1, forward strand.
TCACCCAAAAAGACGCGAAGTTCTGGATCGTGCGCCCGCGTGTCAGCCTGGCCGGCGTGTCGGGCCTGGATACCCTGTTCTCGGGGGTGTATCTGAGCGTGGATGCGCCCATCACGCCGCCCGAGGGAGAGCCGGTCCATGATTTCGAAGGCCTGGCGAACCCGCCGGAGGTGCTCAGCGGCCAGGTCGGGACCCGCTTCCAGCTCACCGCGGGGTCCCTCGGCTCGCTCACCGTCGGTTCGCGCGTGTACTACCGCCGCATCGAGGTCGGGCGCGTCGTGGGTTACGGCATGGCGCCCGACGGCCGCTCGGTCAAACTGCAGATCTTCGTGGAGGCGCCGTACGACCGCTACGTGACGCCGGACACGCGCTTCTGGAACGACAGCGGGGTGGACATGTCCCTGTCGCCCGAAGGCGTGCGCCTGCGCACCAGCGGCCTGTCGGCGATCGTGAACGGCGGGGTGGCGTTCGCGCAGGCGGATGAATCGTCCGCCTACGAGGGGCATGCCGACTCGGCGCCGGCCGCGCCGGGCAGCACCTACACCCTGTTCGATTCGCGCGACCAGGCGCTGGCCGATCCCGATGGCGATCCGCTGCCCATCGAGCTGCGCTTCACGGGGTCCGTGCGCGGCCTGCGGGTGGGCGCCGAGGTCGATTACCATGGCCTGGCGATCGGCAAGGTCGTGGACGTCGACCTGGAGTTCGACCGCGCCCGCAAGCGCTTCTATTCGCGGATCCGCGCCCTGGTCTACCCGAGGCGCTTCAACCAGGCGTACCTGGACCTGGTGGCATCGGCCCACGGGGCCGAGGGCGATGCTCTGCTCAAGCCGCTGGTCGAGCGCGGGCTGCGGGCGCAACTGCGTTCGGCCAGCCTGCTCACGGGCCAGCAGTACGTCGCGCTGGACTTCTTCCCGGAAAAAGACCTTTCCAAGGCCGAGATCCCGGGGGATCCCACCGTCTCGACCGGATACCTGATCCCGACGGTGCCGGGCGACTTCGCCCAGCTGCAGCGGCAACTGAGCAGCATCGTGGGCAAGTTCGACAAGGTGCCCATCGAGGCGCTGGGCCGCGAGCTGGAGGGCAGCCTCGGCAATCTGCGCAAGCTGCTCAAGCGGATGGACACGCAGTTGGCGCCCCAGGCCAGCCAGACGCTGGAATCGGCGCGCCGGTCGCTGGACCGGGTGAGCGCCGCGCTGGGGCCCGATGCGCCGGTCCTCGAAGGATTGCAGGAGACCCTGCGGGCGCTGGACGGGGCGGCCCGGGGCCTGCGCCTGCTGGCGGATTCGCTGCAGGCGCACCCGGAGACCCTGCTGCGGGGACGGTCGCAGGACCGCCTGCAATGATGGATGGATGGCTTCGCGTAGCGCGGGCCCATGAGTCGGGAGGACTGATGCGACGATCGATTGCGGGATGGGCCTGCGGCGCGGCGGCTTTGCTGGCGGGCTGCGCCAGCGCCCCCAGCCATTACTACAGCCTGGCGGCGCCGCTGGCGCCGGCCGCGGCCGGGACCTCGTCCGCCGGGACGGCCCCCTATGGGCTGCGCCTGCAGGTGCTCGGCATCCCCGCCGATGCCGAACGGCCGCAGCTGCTGGTGCGCGACCCGGCCCGGGAGCCGTCCGTCGAGGTTCTCAATCAGTCCCTTTGGGCGGCGCCGCTGGCGGACCAGATCCAGGCCGTGCTGGCGGGCGGGGCGGCCGCCCTGTTGCGGGTGCCGGACCTGCAGCGCCTGCCTGCCGCCGGGGATCTGCCGGTGCGGTCCGTGGATCTGCGGGTCACGCGTTTCGACCTGGTGTGGGGGCGGGGCGCGGATCTGGCGGCCGTCTGGACCGACCGCTCGCCCGGGGCCAAGGCGGCCCGGGTGTGCCAGGCGCGGTTGCGCGCCCCCGCGTCCGAAGGGGTGGCCGAACTGGTCGAGGCGCAGCGCCGCGCGCTGCAGGGGCTGGCGCGCCTGATCGCGCATCCGTCCGCGGATGCATCCGGAGGTTTACCTGCCGCCACCGAGCTGTTGGAATTTGGTTGCACCTGATTGGATTCGGGGTTATCCATAATGGCTGAATTGGGGTTAACCTACTATTCTGCCGTATGGTGAGCGGCCCCCTGATCGAGAGGGGGCGCATAGTCCAATCCGAGAGCCCCGAAACATGGCGACTGTTACCCTGGGAGTCAAGGTCGACGAGACCTTGCGTGAACGCCTCCGCCTGCAGGCCGACAAGCTGGCCTGCACGCCGCACTGGCTGCACAAGCAGGCCCTGCTGACCTATATCGAGGCCATCGAGCGCGGCCAGTTGCCGGCTGACATCGACCCCCGTCCCGAGGCGGGCGAGGCCGATGCCGTGACCGAGGTCGATCCGCAGACTCCCTTCCATGAATTCGCCCAGGAGGTCCAGCCCCAGTCGGTGCTGCGCGCCGCCATCACCGCCGCCTACCGGCGTCCCGAGCCCGAATGCGTGGCCATGCTGCTGGACCAGGCGGGATCCTCGCAGGCGGCCGAGGTCCAGGCCCTGGCGCACCGGCTGGTGCAGGCGCTGCGCGACAAGCGCACCGGCGGCGGCGTCGAGGGCCTGATCCAGGAATTCTCGCTCTCCAGCCAGGAGGGCGTCGCCCTGATGTGCCTGGCCGAGGCCCTGCTGCGCATCCCGGACCAGGCCACGCGCGATGCGCTGATCCGCGACAAGATCAGCCGCGGCCACTGGCGCGCGCACGTGGGCGAATCCCGCTCGCTCTTCGTCAATGCGGCGACCTGGGGGCTGCTGGTCACCGGCAAGCTCGTCAGCGTCAACAGCGAGCAGAACCTGTCCCAGGCGCTGACCCGCCTGATCGCCAAGGGCGGCGAGCCGCTGATCCGGCGCGGCGTGAACATGGCCATGCGCCTGATGGGCGAGCAGTTCGTCACGGGCCAGACGATTTCCTCGGCCCTGGCCAACAGCCGCAAGTTCGAGGAAATCGGCTTCCGCTATTCCTACGACATGCTGGGCGAGGCGGCCACCACGGCGGAGGACGCGGCCAATTATTACCGGTCCTACGAACAGGCGATCCACGCGATCGGCAAGGCGTCCCAGGGGCGGGGCATCTACGAGGGCCCGGGCATCTCGATCAAGCTGTCTGCGCTGCACCCGCGCTATTCGCGCGCCCAGCGCGAGCGCGTGATGACCGAGCTGCTGCCGCGCATGATCGAATTGTCGGCGCTGGCCCGCCACTACGACATCGGCCTGAACATCGACGCCGAGGAGGCCGACCGGCTGGAACTCTCCCTGGACCTGCTCGAGGCCCTGTGCTTCAACGAGCGCCTGCGGGGCTGGAACGGCATTGGCTTCGTCATCCAGGCCTACCAGAAGCGCGCCCCCTTCGTGATCGATTTCGTCATCGACCTGGCCCGGCGCAGCAAGCACCGCCTGATGGTGCGGCTGGTCAAGGGCGCCTACTGGGATTCCGAGATCAAGCGCGCGCAGGTCGACGGCCTGGAGGGCTATCCGGTCTACACGCGCAAGGTCCACACCGACGTGTCTTACCTGGCCTGCGCCCGCAAGCTGCTGGCGGCGCCGGAGGCGGTCTTTCCGCAGTTCGCGACGCACAACGCCCAGACCCTGGCGTCCATCTATCACCTGGCCGGCGAGAACTACTACCCGGGCCAGTATGAATTCCAGTGCCTGCACGGTATGGGCGAGCCGCTCTACGAAGAAGTCGTCGGGCCGCTGTCCAAGGGCCGGCTGAACCGGCCGTGCCGCGTGTACGCCCCGGTGGGCACGCACGAGACCCTGCTCGCTTACCTGGTGCGCCGCCTGCTCGAGAACGGCGCCAACACGTCCTTCGTCAACCAGATCGGCGACAAGGACGTGCCCATCGACAAGCTGATCGAGGACCCGGTCCACAAGGCGCGTTCGATCCAGCCGCTGGGCGCGCCGCACGAACGCATCCCGCTGCCGCGCGACCTGTACCGGGCGCACGAGAACCGCGCCAATTCGGCGGGCCTGGATCTCAGCAACGAACACCGCCTGGGTTCGCTGGCGGCCGCGCTGCTGGGCAGCGCCGACCAGCGCTGGCAGGCGGCGCCCGCCGGCGCGGACTTTGCCGGCCGCGCGCGGGACGTCCTCAATCCCGCGGACCGCCGCGACGTGGTGGGGCAGGTGGTGGACGCCGACGAGGCCGACGTGCAGGCGGCCCTGAAGCGCGCGGAATACGCGGCCCCCATCTGGCAGTCCACCCCCGTGGCGGAACGCGCCCAGTGCCTGCGCCACGCGGCGCAGCTGCTGGAAGACGAAATGCAGGTCTCCATCGGCCTCATCGTCCGCGAGGCCGGAAAGTCCTATCCGAACGCCATCGCCGAGGTGCGCGAGGCGGTGGATTTCCTGCGCTATTACGCGGTCCGCATCGAGGAGGAATTCTCCAACGACAGCCACCGCCCCCTGGGGCCGGTGCTGTGCATCAGCCCCTGGAATTTCCCCTTGGCGATCTTCACGGGCCAGGTCAGCGCGGCGCTGGCGGCCGGCAATGTGGTGCTGGCCAAGCCCGCCGAGCAGACCAACCTGATCGCGGCCTACGGGGTGTCGGTGCTGCATCGGGCCGGCGTGCCAGCGGATGCGGTGCAGCTGCTGCCGGGGCGCGGCGAGACGGTCGGCGCGGCGCTGGTGGCCAGCCCGGTCGTGCGCGGCGTGATGTTCACCGGCTCCACCGAGGTGGCCCGGCTGATCGCGGCCACGCTGGCGCAGCGCCTGGACGGCGCGGGCCGCCCGGTGCCGCTGATCGCCGAGACCGGCGGGCAGAACGCGCTGATCGTCGATTCCTCGGCCCTGACCGAGCAGGTCGTCTACGACGTCCTCAGCTCGGCCTTCGATTCGGCGGGCCAGCGCTGCTCGGCCCTGCGTGTGCTGTGCGTGCAGGAGGACTGCGCCGACCGCACCCTGGCGATGCTGCGCGGCGCCATGCAGGAACTGCGCGTGGGCCGGCCCGAGCTGCTGTCCACGGACATCGGCCCGGTGATCGACGCGGAGGCGCGGGGCACCATCGAGCGCCACGTGGAAGCCATGCGCGCGGCCGGCCATGCCGTGGATCGGCAGACGCTGGACGAGGACCAGGTCCGTTTCGGCACCTTCGTGGCGCCGACGCTGATCGAGATCTCGGACATCGCCGAACTCGAACGCGAGGTCTTCGGCCCGGTACTGCACGTGCTGCGCTACCGGCGCGAGGACCTGGACGGCGTCATCGACGCGATCAACGGCCGCGGCTATGGCCTGACCTTCGGCGTGCACACGCGCCTGGACGAGACCGTGCGCCACGTCACCGAGCGCATCCAGGTGGGCAACGTCTACGTCAACCGCAACATCGTCGGCGCCACCGTGGGCGTGCAGCCCTTTGGCGGCGAAGGCCTGTCGGGCACCGGACCCAAGGCCGGCGGCCCGCTGTACCTGCACCGGCTGCTGTCGGTGGGTCCCCACGACCTGCCGGTCGAGGGCGTGCCGGGCCAGGACGCCAAGCCCGTGGACCTGCCCGGTCCGACCGGCGAGACCAACCGCTACCGCCTCAAGCCGCGCGGCACCGTGTTGTGCCGCGCCGTCAGCGAGGCCGGGGTGCGCGCCCAGATGCAGGCCTGCGAGCAGACCGGCAACGGGATGCTGTGGGTGGATACGCCGGAGATCCGCGCCTTCCACCAGCAGGCGGGCCTGCGGTCGGTCCAGTGGGTGGATACCGGCGCTCTGGACGCGGCGGACTTCCAGGTCGTGCTGTTCGAGGGCGATGGCGACGATCTGCTGGCGCTCAGCCAGGCGGTGGCCGCCCGCCCGGGCCCGATCGTGCCCGTCCTGGCCCGCCGCTCGCACGAGCTGGCCTCGGGCCAGAGCTACCCCCTGGAGATGCTGGTGCGCGAGGTTGCCGTCTGCGTCAACACCGCCGCCGCCGGCGGCAACGCCACCTTGATGATGGTGGGATGATTCCGGACCAGAATCGGTCCCTGCGGACCGATTCGCGCCTGCCGAATCGGAGCGGCTTGCAAGCCGCGACGTGGAGGGATGTTCTGGCTTGAGACGGCCCCTGCGGACCGATTCTCACCTGCCGAATCAGAGCGGCCTGCAGGCCGCGATCAGTCTTCCCGGTCCGTGACTTCGACCAGGTGGTAGCCGAATTGCGTGCGCACCGGCCCCTGGACGACGCCGACGGGCGCGCTGAAGACCACCGTATCGAATTCCGGCACCATCTGGCCGCGTCCGAAGGTGCCCAGGTTGCCGCCGTCCCGGCTGGACGGGCAGCTGGAGTGTTCGCGGGCGACGGCGGCGAAGTCGGCGCCGCCCTCGATGTCGGCCTTGAGTTTCAGGCACTGTTCTTCGGTATCGACCAGAATGTGGCGGGCAGAGGCTTGGGTCATGAGGAACTCCTGTCGGTTTTCAATCAGAACCCGTCAGCATAACGGATCGCTTCCCCAAAAGAAAACCGCCGGGCGCAAGGCCCGGCGGCTGGAAATCGCGAGGGAACCGGGGTCCTCGCCCGCTAGCGTGCCGTCCGGATTAACCGGACAGCACACTAGTTAGTGCCCCAGGTAGGCGGCCTGAATCTCCGGCGAGGCCAGCAGCTCGCGGGCCGGGCCCTCGTGCGACAGCTTGCCGACTTCCAGCACGTAGCCGCGGTCGGCGAGCTTCAAGGCCATGCGGGCGTTCTGCTCGACCACCAGGATGGTGACGCCGGTCTCGCGCACGTCGCGCAGCACCTGGAAGATGTTGCGCACGATGATGGGCGCCAGGCCCAGGCTGGGCTCGTCGAGCAGCAGCAGGCGCGGCTTGGTGACCAGGGCGCGCCCGATGGCCAGCATCTGCTGCTCGCCACCCGACAGCGTCCCGGCCAGCTGCGCGCGGCGCTCGTACAGTCGCGGGAAGATCTTGTAGACGTGATCGCAGCTTTCGTCGATCTCGACCGCCGGGCGGGTGAAACCGCCCATGCGCAGGTTTTCGGCGACCGACAGCGTGCCGAACACGCGGCGGCCCTCGGGGGACTGGCCGATACCTAGCCGCACGATCCGGTCCGCGCCCATGCGTGTCGTGTCGTGGCCGGCAAAGGTGATCTTGCCCGACTGCGGGGTGAGCAGCCCGCTGAGGGTGCGCATCAGCGTGGTCTTGCCCGCGCCGTTGGCGCCCAGGATGGCGACCACCTCGCGCTCGGCCACTTGCAGCGAGATCCCCTTGAGGGCCTGGATGTGGCCGTAGTTGACTCTCAGGTCTTCGATTTCGAGCAGTTGGGTCATGACTGGGCCTGTTCTTCGTGGATGGCGTTCATCAGGGGGTCGTCCTCGTCGTCGTCCTGGCCCAGGTAGGCCTCGATCACCAGGGGATTGGTGCGGATGTCCGCGGGCTTGCCCTCGGCGATCTTCTTGCCGAAGTTGATGACGACGATGTTGTCGGTGACGTTCATCACCACGCTCATGTCGTGCTCGACCAGGATGACGGTGATCCCGGCGTCGCGGATGGCGCGGATGGTGTCGTTCAGCCCGGCCGATTCCTGTTCGTTCAGGCCCGCGGCGGGCTCGTCCAGGATGATCAGCTCCGGCCGCGCGACCAGGGTGCGCGCCATCTCGACACGGCGCTGCGCGCCGTAGGGCAGGGACGTCGCGATCTCCTGCGCCACGTCGGCCAGGTCCAGCTGGTGCAGGACTTCCATGGCGCGCTCGACCAGCTCGCGTTCCTCGCGGCGCTGGGCGGGCGTGCGCAACAGCCCCTGCCACCAGGACTGCCGCATCAGCAGGTGCTGCCCGGCGATGACGTTTTCCAGCACGGTCATGTCGGCGAACAGCCGGATGGTCTGGAAGGTGCGCCGCACGCCGGCCTTGGCGATCAGGTGGGGCGCCAGGCCGGTGATCTCCTGGCCGTGCCAGCGGATCTGGCCGTCGGTCGGGCGGTAGACGCCCGTGATCATGTTGAAGACGGTGGTCTTGCCGGCGCCGTTGGGGCCGATCAGGCCGACGATCTCGCCGCGTCGGACCTGGAAGCTGAGGTCGTCGACGGCGCGCAGGCCGCCGAAGCTGATGCCGACCCGGTCGAGTTCGAGCAGGACTTCGCCGGACGGGGGATTGGATGACAGGGGCGGGTTCATAGGGCTCCCTTGCGTGCGGGCCAGATGCCTTGCGGGCGCAGAATCATGACGAGGATCATGGCGATGCCAAAGACCAGGTAGCGGTACTGGGCGAATTCAGTGAAGATCTGGGGCACCACGAACATCATGGCGGTGCCCAGCAGCACACCCGGCACCGAGGCCTGGCCGCCGACCAGCACGATGGCGAACAGGACCACCGAATCGGTGAACTGGAACGAGCCCGGGCTGACCGCCGAGAGCTGCATGGCGAACAGGGTGCCGGCCAGGCCGGCGATGCCTGCCGACAGCGCGAAGGCGGCGACCTTGTAGTTGCGGGCGTTGACCCCCAGCGTGGTGGCGGCGAGCTCGTCGTGCTTGATGTAGCGGAAGGTGCGTCCCAGGGACGAGCGGTCCAGGTTGCGCATCAGCCACAGCACGACCGCCATGACGACCCAGTTCAGGTAGAACAGGTCGCTTTGCGTGCCGAACATGTGACCGAACAGGGTCGGGCCGCTGACGCCGAACAGGCCGTCGGCCCCGCCGGTCAGGCCGAAGAGGTTGTTCTTCATGGCCAGCACGAAGATCGCATTGAAGCCGATGGTGACCACCAGCAGGTAGTCGCCGCGCAGCTTGACGATGGGCGCCGACAGGATGGCGCCCAGCGCGGCGGCCAGCACGATGGCCACCGGGATCGTCCAGAGGATGGGCCAGTTGAAAGTCAGCGACAGGATGGCGCTGGTGTAGGCGCCGATACCGAAGAACACGGCGTGCCCCATGTCGTACATGCCGGCGCGCCCCAGAACGATGTCCTGGGACAGGGCCACGATGGAATAGATGGCGAAGATGCCGCCGATGGTGATCCAGGCCGGCGACATGACGGACGGGATGGCCAGGCCGGCGACCCACAGCAGCGGGCCGAGGATGCGCAGCAGGCGCGTGCCCGTGCCGGCGGGCGGCGCCGCGGTGGCGGGCGTGGGCTGGGCGGCGGATTGATTGGCGTGATTCATGGCTTAGACCTTTTCTGCGACACGTTCGCCCAGCAGCCCGGAGGGGCGCACCAGCAGGATGGCGATCAGCAGGGCGAAGGTGATGGCGTCCTGCCAGGAACTGGAGATGTATCCCGCGGCGAAGGCATTGAACAGGCCCAGCACCAGGCCGCCCAGCATGGCGCCGGGGATGTTCCCGATGCCGCCGATGATGGCCGCGATGAAGGCGTTCAGGCCGTAGGACCAGCCCATGGTGAAGTAGGTCTGGCGGTAGTACAGGCCGATGAACAGGCCGCCAATCGCACCCAGGACCGGGCCGATGATGAAGACCATGGCGATGACGCGGTTGACGTTGATGCCCATCAGGCGGGCGGCGTCCTGGTCGATCGCGGTGGCGCGGATCGCGGTGCCCACCCGGGTGTGGTGCACGAAGAAATAGAGCGCGGCCATCAGCAGGAAGGCGCAGATGATGATCAGCAGCTGGACGAAGCTGAGGTAGGCGCCGCCGATCTGCCAGCTGATGTTGGGCAGCAGGTTGTTAGGGAACACCTGCACGTTGGGCGACCAGATCAGCATGATGCCGTTCTCGATCAGCATCGAGGCGCCCAGGGCCGAGACGACGGCCGACAGGCGGTGCGCCTTGCGCAGCGGCTTGTAGGCGAACTGGTCGAGCAGGGTGCCGGCAACGGCGACGACGATCATGGCGATCAGGAACGCCAGGACCAGGAGTACGGGGGTGGACAGGCCGCCGAGGGCGCCCGATGTCAGGGTGGTCAGGCCGATGAAGGCCCCAAGGATGCACAAGTCGCCGTGGGCGAAGTTGATCATCTTCAGCACCCCGTACACCATCGTGTAGCCCAGGGCGATCAGGGCATAGATGCCGCCGACCGTGACCCCGTTGATGAATTGCTGGAGGATAAAGTCCATCGATCGGTTTCCGTGGTGGTTCGCGAGGCGCCGTGGCGGAATGAGAGCCGCCGGCCAAGCGCCGGAAGCGCATTCCCCGCGCGAAGGCGGGGAGGCGAAGAGGGCGTCGGGGCAGCGGATGCCGCCCCGGCGCCGGGTTCCGGGAGGCTTACTTGGCTTCCGGGTAGATGGTCTTGTAGCCGCCGCCAGCCTGGACTTCGAAGGCGGACATCGGGCTGCCGATGCGTTCGCCCTTGTCGTCCCAGGTGAAGGGGCCGGTCAGGCCGTTGAAGGGTTGCTTCATGTTGTGCAGCCAGGGGATGAGCTTGGCGGTGTCCGTGCTCTTGGTGCTCTCGATGGCGGCCAGGACGGCGCGCAGCCCATCGGCGTTGGTGAAGGTGTAGATGCTGGGGGGCGGAGCGCCGAAGGCCTTGGTGTAGTCGGCCAGGAATTGCTTGGCTTCCGGATAGGGCAGGTTCTCGGGGGCCGGCACGTTGACGATCACCGCGCCCGCCGCGGCGTTGCCGGCGATCTTGGCGAAGTTCTCGTTCTGGTTGGCGTCGCCGCCGACGAAGACGGTGTCCATGCCCAGTTGCTTCATCTGGGCGCGGATCAGGCCGCCGTCGGTGTAGTAGCCGGAGAAGAACAGCACGTCCGGGTTCTTGGACTTGAGCTTGGTCAGCACGGCGCTGTAGTCCTGCGTGCCGGCATTGATGAAGTCTTCGGCCACGATGTTGCCGCCGGCGCTCTTGATCGCGGAGGTGGCTGCCTTGGCCAGGCCGGTGGCGTAGCTGGAGTGGTCGCTGAGGATGGCGATGCGCTTGTACTGCTTCACCTTGACGAAGTAGTTGGCGACGAATTCGGCCTCGTCGCTGTTGGGCGGCGCGTTGCGGAAGAAGGTCTTCCAGCCTTTCTGCGTCAGTTCGTCGCTGGTGCCGTCGGAGGTCTGGATGACGTTGGCGGCGGAGTAGATCGGGGCGGCGGCCAGGGCGGCGCCGCTGGTGTAGGTGCCGATCACGGCGATCACGCCTTCGTTGACCAGCTTGCGGGCGCAGATGGCGGCCTGGGCGGCCTTGCCTTCGTCGTCGCAGACGGTGACTTCGATCTTGCGGCCGAGGATGCCGCCGGCGTCGTTGTGCTGCTTGGCGAGCAGCTTGACGCCGTTTTCGATGCCCTGGCCTTCCGCCGCGTATTCGCCGGTGATCGGCGCCTGAACCCCGATCTTGATGGGGCCGTCGGCGGCCACGGCGGTGCCCAGCCCCATCAGGGCCAATGAAACCGCAGCAGAAAGCGTGGAAATTTTTGTCAGCCTGCTCATGTGTGGATTCTCCTTTGCATGGACCCGGATGGAACCATATATCCGTAATATATTAAGAGTGCCGGTGCGGCACCATGAGGGTCTTCCCGGACGAAACAGGTGCAACCATTCTTGACCGCGGAAGCTGAGACGCAGTTTAACCATCGTCCCCTCAAGGTACAACCCAGGGGTTTTACTAATATGCCCTCCGCCCGGGTTCCACAGGTTTGACCTTTGGCGGTCCGGGGTATCCGGCGGGACTCATTGCCGGCCCGTGCTGCCGAATCCGCCGGTGCCGCGCTCGGTCTCGGTGTCGAAGACGTCGGTGAGCCGCAGGTCCACCTGGACCACGGGCTGGAACAGCAGCTGCGCGATGCGTTCGCCGGGCTGGATGTCGTAGGCCTGGTCGCCGTCGTTGCTCAGCAGGACCTTGATCTCGCCGTGATAGTCGGCATCGATCACGCCGATGCCCTGGGACACGCGGATGCCGTGCTTCATGGCGAGCCCGGAGCGCGAGGCCACGATGGCCACCAGGCCGGGGTCCATCATGTTCAGCGCGAGCCCGGTGGGGATGGCCAGGCGCTCGCCCGGGCGCAGCGTCCGGGGAGCGTCCAGGCAGGCGCGCAGGTCCATGGCGGCCGAGCCGCTGGTGGCGTAGTCCGGCAGCGGGATGGCGTCGCTGCCCAGCAGGGGGTTGACGATGCGGGCCTGTATGAGTCGTCGTTGCATGGCGGGAATCCGGAAGGTGAAGGCGGACGCCGCCGGGCCCCGGCGGGCCCGGCGGCGTCCGCCGGGAAATCTATGAGGAACGGCGTGCGGCGATCCAGGCCACGAGCTGCCGCGCTGCCTGGAGCTTGGGCTGGCGCGCCAGGGGATGGGCGCCCTCGTCGTCGAAGATCACGAGTTCGGTGTCGGCAGCGTCCATCGCCTGCTGGGCGAGGTTGCCGACGATGACGGGGATGCCCTTGCGCCGCCGTTTTTCCTGGGCGTGTTCGTGCAGGCGTTCGGTCTCGGCGGCAAAGCCGACGCACCAGGGGCCGCCGGGCAGCGCCGCGACCTCGGCCAGGATGTCGGGGTTCTGGACGAAATCCAGCGCGGGCGGCTGGCCGCCGGGCTGTTTCTTCAATTTGGCGGCGGACGGGTTGGCGATGCCCCAGTCGGCGACGGCGGCCACGGCGATGAAAATGTCCGCCTCGCCGGCGTGCGCCATCACGGCGGCGTGCATGTCGCGCGCCTGGGGGGTGTCGATGCGGGTGACGCCGTCGGGGCAAGGCAGGGCGGTGGGGCCCGAGACCAGCGTCACCCGGGCGCCGGCCTCGGCGGCCGCTCGCGCCAGGGCGTAGCCCATGCGGCCGGACGAGCGGTTGGTCAGGACGCGGACCGGATCAATGATCTCGCTGGTGGGCCCGGCGGTGATCAGCACGCGCTGTCCGGCCAGCACCTTGGGCTGGAAGAACGCGATCACGGCGCGCAGGATCTGGTCGGGCTCCATCATGCGTCCCGAGCCGGTCTCGCCGCAGGCCTGGTCGCCCTCGGCGGGGCCGATCAAGGTCACGCCGTCGGCCTGCAGCTGCGCGGCATTGCGCTGCGTGGCGGGATGGGTCCACATCTCGTGGTTCATGGCCGGCGCCGCCAGCAGCGGCACGGCGCCGCGCGCCACGCACAGGGTCGCCAGCAGGTCGTCGGCCAGCCCGTGCGCCAGCCTGGCCAGGAAATCCGTGCTCGCCGGCACGATCAGGATCGCGTCCGCGCCCCGGCCGAGGTTGATGTGCGCCATGCGGTTGTCCATGCGGCTGTCCCAGGCATCCACCCACACCGGGCGGCCCGAGAGGGCCTGCATGGTGGCCGGCGTGATGAAGCCGGTCGCGGCCTCGGTCATGACCACGTCGACCGTGGCGCCCTCGTCCTGCAGCCGGCGCAGCAATTCGGCGGATTTGTAGCAGGCGATGCCCCCCGTCAGCCCGAGGACGATGCGTTTGCCCGAGAGATCCGGCATGGCGTTTCCTTATGATGAGCGGGCGCGCCGCGCGCGCAGGATTTCGTCCAGGATCAGCAGCCCGGCGCCGCAGGTGATGGCGACGTCGGCGACGTTGAAGGCCGGGAAATACCAGGCGTCGCGCCAGTGGAACAGCAGGAAATCGACGACGTGGCCGTGCATCACCCGGTCGATGGCGTTGCCCACGGCGCCGCCCAGAATGCAGGCGAGGGCGACGCACAGCAGGCGCTGGCCGCTGTGCGTGTAGAGCCAGCGCAGGATCAGCGCCGCCGCCAGCAGGGCGATGCCGGTGAAGAGCCAGCGCTGCGCGCCGCCGCCCTCGGCCAGGAAGCTGAAGGCGGCGCCGGTGTTGAACAGCAGCGTCAGGTCGAACACCGGCAGGATGCGGATGCGCTCGGCGTATGCCAGGGCGTCCAGGACCCAGGCCTTGGTGGCCTGGTCCAGCAGGATCACGACCGCCGCCCAGACCAGCCAGCCCGCCAGCGCGCGCAGGCGGGCGGCGGCCGCGCCCGGCGCGCCGTCCGTGGCGGCGGGGCGGGCCTCAGGCATGGCGGCGCTCTTCACCGTCGCCGAACAGATTGTCGACGCAGCGGCCGCAGAGTTCGGGGTGCGCGGGATCCTGGCCGACGTCGGCGCGATGGTGCCAGCAGCGGCCGCATTTCTCGTGCTCCGTCGCTCGCACCTGGATGCGCAGGGCGCCGTCGCCCGGGTGGGTGTCGGCGCGGGACACCAGCATCACGAAACGCAGGTCTTCGCCAAGGCTTTGCAGCAGGGCGAGATCCTCGCCCGAGGCGTGGTAGTCGATCTCGGCGGCCAGCGACGAGCCGATCTCGCCGCGCGCGCGCACGGCCTCGATCTCGCGCATGGTCTCGGCGCGGATCTCGCGCAGCCGCGTCCAGCGCGCGACCAGGCGGTCGGCGTCGGCCGGGACCGGCAGGACGTGGAAGAGCTCGGTGAAGATCGTGGGCGAGCCGGGGTTGCCGCCCAGGTCCGCCCAGGCCTCCTCGACCGTGAAGGACAGGATCGGGGCCAGCAGCTTGAGCAGCGCGTGGGTGACGTGGTGCAGCGCGGTCTGCGCGGCGCGGCGGGCGGCGCTGTCCTTGCCGGTGGTGTACAGGCGGTCCTTCAGGATGTCCAGGTAGAAGGCGCCCAGGTCCTCGGAGCAGAAGATCTGCAGGCGGGCCACCGCCGTATGGAATTCATAGCGTTCGTAGGCCCCCAGGACCTCGGCCTGCATCGCCGCCGTCATTTGCAGCGCATAGCGGTCGATCTCCAGCAGCTCGGCGGGCGGCACGGCGTCCGTGGCCGGGTCGAAGTCGGCCAGGTTGCCCAGCAGGAACTTCAGGGTATTGCGGATGCGGCGGTAGGACTCGACGACGCGGTCCAGGATCTGCTTGGAGATCGAGAGCTCGCCGGAATAGTCGGTGGAGGCGGTCCACAGGCGCAGGATCTCGGCGCCCAGGGTGTTGGAGACCTCTTGAGGAAAGACGACGTTGCCGACCGACTTGCTCATTTTCTTGCCCTGGCCGTCCACGACGAAGCCGTGGGTCAGCAGCGCCTTGTAGGGCGGGCGGCCGTAGAGCATGCAGCCGGTCAGCAGCGAGGAATGGAACCAGCCGCGGTGCTGGTCCGAGCCTTCGAGGTACAGGTCGGCGGGCCAGGCGAGCTGCTGCGCGTGGGATCCTTTCAGGCAGTGGTCCTGCCCGCCCAGCACGGTCGCATGCGTGGTGCCCGAGTCGAACCAGACGTCCAGCGTGTCGCGGTTCTTTTCGTACTGCTCGGCCTCGTCGCCCAGCAGGTCGCGCGGGTCCAGGGTCTGCCAGGCCTCGATGCCGTCGCGCTCGACGCGCTGCGCGACCAGGTCCAGCAGTTCCGGCGTGCGCGGATGCAGGGCGCCGGTTTCCTTGTGGACGAAGAAAGCCATGGGCACGCCCCACTGGCGCTGGCGCGACAGGGTCCAGTCGGGACGGTTGGCGATCATGGCGTGCAGGCGGGCGCGCCCCCAGGCGGGGTAGAAGGCGGTGTCGTCCACGCCCTTGAGGGCCATCTCGCGCAGGGTCGGGCCGGATTGCGGCTGGACGTCCATGCCGGCGAACCACTGGCTGGTGGCGCGGTAGATGATCGGGGTCTTGTGGCGCCAGCAGTGCATGTAGCTGTGCGCGTGGGATTCGGTGTGCAGCAGGCTGCCGGCCTCGCGCAGGGCGTCCACGATGCGCGGATTGGCCTTCCAGATCATCTCGCCGCCGAACAGCGGCAGGCTGTCGGCGTAGTGGCCGTTGCCCAGCACCGGGTTGAGGATGTCGGTGTCGGCCATGCCGTGGGCCTTGCACGACAGGAAATCCTCGACGCCGTAGGCCGGTGCCGAGTGCACGACGCCGGTGCCCGAATCCAGGGTCACATAGTCGCCCAGGTACACCGGCGACAGGCGCCGGTAGCCCGGGTCGGCCTCGTAGAGCGGATGGCGGAACCGCAGCCCGTCCAGCGCCTGGCCGGGAGCGCGGGCGATGATGGCGCCTTGCACGCCCCAGCGGCTCAGGCAGGATTCGGCCAGTTCGCTGGCGACGATCAAGAGCGGCCCCGTGGCGCGAGGCTCGTCCAGGCGCAGCAGGGCGTATTCATGGTCCGGGTGCAGGTTCAGCGCCTGGTTGGCCGGCAGCGTCCAGGGCGTCGTGGTCCAGATCACGATGGCGCCGGGGTCGACCTCACCGGGCAGGCCGAAGGCGCGCGCCACGGCCGCGCGGTCGTCGAAGGCGAAGGCCACGTCCACGGACGGGTCCTTGCGGTCGGCGTACTCGACCTCGGCCTCGGCCAGGGCCGAGCCGCAGTCGAAACACCAGTTCACGGGCTTGAGGCCGCGGAAGACGAAGCCCTTTTCCATGATGCGCGCCAGCGCCCGCAGCTCGTCGGCCTCGTTGTGCGGATTCATGGTCAGGTAGGGGTTGTCCCACTCGGCCAGCACGCCCAGGCGCTTGAAGTCGGCGCGCTGGCGCTCGATCTGCTCGGCCGCGTAGGCGCGGGCCTTGGCCTGGACCTCGGCCACGGGCAGGTGCTTGCCGTATTTCTTTTCGATCTGGATCTCGATCGGCATGCCGTGGCAGTCCCAGCCCGGCACGTAGTGGGCGTCGTAGCCGGCCATGTTGCGGCTCTTGACGATGATGTCTTTCAGGATCTTGTTGACCGCGTGGCCGATATGGATGTCGCCGTTGGCGTACGGCGGCCCGTCGTGCAGCACGAAGCGCGGCCGCCCGCGGCTGGCCGCGCGGATGGCCTGGTACACGTGGTTTTCTTCCCATTGGGCCACCCAGGCGGGTTCGCGCCTGGCAAGGTCGCCCCGCATGGGGAAGGGGGTGTCGGGCAGGTTGAGGGTCTTTTTATAGTCCATGAACGGCAAAATAGGCGCGCGCGTTTCGCGCGTCTTCGGCGATGGCGGCAGTCAGGGAAGGGAGATCGGGAAACTTTTCTTCGTCCCGCAATTTGTGCAGGAACTCGACTCGCACGAGTTTACCGTATGCGTCGACGCGGCCATCCAGCACATGGGCCTCCAGCAACACGCGCCCGTGGTCTTCGACCGTGGGCCGTACGCCCAGGCTGGCCACGGCGGGCCGCGGGCCTGCCCCCAGGCCATGCACCCGCACCACATAAATGCCCGAACGCGCGGCGCAGCGCGGCGCCACGCGCAGGTTCATGGTGGGAAAACCCAGCGTGCGGCCCAGCTTCTGGCCATGGATGACGTGCCCGCTGATCTGGAAGGCGCGCCCCAGCAGATGGTGGGCCCGTTCCAGGTCGCCCACCGCCAGCGCCGTGCGGACTTCCGAACTGGACACCCGATGGCCGTGCTGGTCGGTGACGTCGGCCAGCGTCTGCACCTCGAAGCCATGCACCATGCCGGCTTCGCGCAGCAGGTCGATGTCGCCGCTGCGCTTGCGGCCGAAGCGGAAATCCTCGCCCACCAGCAGCCAGCGGGTCTGCAGGCCGCCCACCAGCAGTTCTTCGATGAAGGCGTTGGCCGACATGTCGGCCAGGCGCGCGTCGAAGCGTTCGATGATGATCTGAGCCATACCCTGGCAGGCCAGCGCTTCGAGCTTGTCGCGCAGGCCCGAGATGCGGGTGGGGGCCAGTTCGGGCCGCTGGTTCAGGGTGGCGAAGTATTCGCGCGGGTGCGGCTCGAAGGTCATGACCGAGGGCAGCAACCCGCGTTCGCGGGCCGCCTGCCGTACGCGCGCCAGGATGGCCTGGTGGCCGCGGTGCACGCCGTCGAAATTGCCGATGGTCAGCGCGCAGGGCGCGCGCCGCGCGGGCGGCGGCGCCGATCGATAGAGATGCAGCGAGGTTTTCACGACCGAGAGTTTACAATTTTGGGTTGGTTCGCCTTGGAATATCTCATCTTGCCGGAATCTTCTTCCCCCCCGCGCCGCCTGGTCATCCTCATTTCGGGGCGGGGCAGCAATATGCAAGCCCTGGTGCGCGCCTGCCGCGAACAGGCCTGGCCGGCCAGCGTCTGTGCCGTGATTGCCAGCCGCCCCGACGCGGCGGGCCTGCAATGGGCGCGCGCGCAGGGCATCGCCACCGGTGCGCTGTACCACAAGGATTTCCCCAGCCGCGACGCCTTCGACACCGCACTGGCCCGCGAGATCGACCAATACCAGCCCGACTACGTCTTGCTGGCCGGGTTCATGCGCGTGCTGACTCCGGCCTTCGTCAACCATTACGCGGGCCGGTTGGTCAATATCCACCCCTCGCTGCTGCCCATGTTCCCCGGCCTGCACACCCATGCCCAGGCACTGGCCACCGGCGTGCGCCTGCATGGCTGCACGGTGCATTTCGTGACGCCGGTGCTCGATCACGGGCCCATCATCGCCCAGGGGTGCGTGCCGGTGCTGGCCGGCGACACGCCTGATACCCTGGCCGAACGCGTGCTGGCGGTCGAGCACCAGGCCTATCCCGCCGCCGTGCGCTGGCTGGCGGACGGGCGGGTGCGCCTGACCGCCGACCAGCGGGTCGACGTCGACGGCGAGCCGCAACGCCTGTTCATGGGGGCCGGCGCGGCCTGAACCCGCGTCCGCCACCCCCACCGCAAGTATCACCGGCCGGCGCCATCGCCGGCCCAGACTGGAAGA
>DASSTS010000011.1:0-4131 GCA_035707805.1 Castellaniella sp.
CTGGCCACTTTGCAAACGCAAACACCCAAAGCGCGATCAGGTTCACCACCGGGATGAATGCCAAGATGACCCAAGCCTTGCTGTACCCGGCCTTTCCCAAAATGATTGCCGCCGGGATCCCGATCAGCACGAGATAGCCTACAAGCGAAAACACCATTCCTGAGCCATTCATCATTTCCGTTACCCCCTTCATCAGTGTTTACCAGGTCTACAGTCCGAAGCCGCACCAGAACGCCAATATCAGGCGCACGCGGTCGCCGACCTTGAGCTGGACCATGCCCGGCACCGGATGGTAATCCCGGTGGCCGACGACGATCCCGGGCACCAGATCACAGCCGCCCCTGCTTGCGCAGGCGCGGCCTTCATGTCCGCCGTTCCGATCTTCAGTCGAACACGTCGTACAGGATGTCGGCCACCACCGCCGTCGCGATGGAGACCAGGATCAGGTCCGTGCCGGCGATGCGCCATTCGTATCCCGGGTGCCGGGGCAGCCGGCCCAATAGGGGGCCCGGCACGATTTTCTTGGCGATGCCCGGGGGCAGGGGCTTGCCCCTGGCCAGGTTCTTGCGTATCCCCGGGGGCAGCGAGGAATAGCCCATCAGGTCGTATTCGCGCGCGTAGTTCCTGGCCAGGGCCGCCGTGATCCCCGCAAAGACGAGTCCGGCATAGGCGTCCCCGTCCCGCAAGTGTCCGTGGCCGTCACGGTGATCATCGAAGTACGCGCGGTTGCGCCCATGGGAATCGTATTGCGCCTGCCCGCCGGGCGTCCCGGCACGGCTGGAATTGCCTTTCCCCGGATTGCCCCCCGCATGGGGATTGCCCTTGCCGGGGTTGCCGTTGCCCGGGTTCCCCTTGCCGTGCGGGCCGCCGCCGTGGCCTTGTCCCTTGCCTTCGGGCGGCGCGGCCAGGGCGCCGGATGCGAAGGCGGTTCCCGCAAACATCGCGGCAACCAGAATGGCTCGCCTTTTCATTCGAGATCCTCGTGTGGTCTGAACAGGAAAAGTATAGGCGCAGGGGCCCGGCCTTTGCGGAGCCCTTTGCATCCGCTTGAAACGTTTGCAACCGGGGTGGCTCAGCGGATACGCACGCTCACATTTCGGGGGCGCGGGCGCGCCGCGCCTGGCGGATCGCCCGGGCGGGCCGTGGTACTCTGGAACCGTCATGGCGCACTGGCGAGGTTCATTGTGCAAGACCCCTATCAGGTGCTCGGCGTGGCGCGGACCGCGTCGATCGATGAAATCAAGAAGGCCTACCGCCGTCTGGCCAAGAGCCTGCATCCCGACCTGAATCCGGGCGACAAGGCGGCGGAGGAAAAATTCAAGGACGTCTCGGTGGCGTACGGATTGCTCGGCGATCCGGAAAAGCGCCGGCGCTTTGACGCGGGCGAGATCGACGCCAGCGGCGCGGAACGGCCCGAACGGCATTTCTACCGCGATTTCGCCTCGGCCGAGCAGGGCAATCCCTACACCAGCGATGCGGCCTACGCGGATTTTGCGGACGACGACATGTTTGCCGAGATCCTGCGCCGCAGCCGGGCCGCTCGCGCCAACCAGCCGGGTGAAGACATGCTGTACGGTTTGTCCATCGGCTTCGTCGAGTCCGTGACGGGGGCGGAGAAACGGATCACGCTGCCCGACGGCAGCACGCTGGACGTCACGATCCCGCCCGGCATCCTGGATGGCCAGATGCTGCGGTTGAAGGGCAAGGGCCTGCCCGGGCGCGGCGCCGGCAAGGCGGGCGACGCCCTCATCAAGATCGAGGTGCTGCCCGACCCGCGCTTCAAGCTGGACGGCGCCAACGTCATCGTGGAAGTGCCCGTCTCGCTGTCCGAGGCGGTGCTGGGCGGCGAAGTGCGGGTCCCGACGCCCACGGGCGACGTGATGCTGAAGGTCCCCCGGCATGCCGACAGCGGCACCACCCTGCGCCTCAAGGGCAAGGGCGCGCCGCGCCGCGAGGGCGGTTTCGGCGACCAACTGGTCAAGCTGAAGATCGTGCTGCCCAAGCCGGCCGATCCCGAACTCGACGCATTCGTCGCCCAATGGGACAAGGGAAAATCCCATCATCCGCGCGAAGGTGAATCATCATGATCATGAGCAAACAGGAATTCCTGGTCAGCGCGAACCTGCAGGAACAGACCCTGGAGTTCTGGCTGGAGCAGCGCTGGCTCATCCCGGACGAAACCGAAGTGGATCCCCGTTTTTCCGACTGCGACATCGCCCGCGCCAGCCTGATCCTGGATCTGCAGCGGGACTTCGGCGTCAACGACGCGGGCATCGAACTCATTCTGCACCTGATGGACCAGCTGCACGGCGCCCGGGAGGCCCTGGAGCTGGTGCGGGACCGCTCGCGCAATCGCTGAGCGGCGGGCGCATGCCGAACGGGGAAGGCGCGCCGTCCATGGACGCGTCAAACACGCTACAATCAAGAGTTCCCCGAATCGAACCGGATCGACATGAGCCAATCCCGCACGCGCCTGGTCATGGGCAATTGGAAAATGCACGGCAACCTTGCAGAGAATGCAGCGTTGCTGGGCGGCCTCGTGGCGGGCGTGCAGCGGGCGGGCGCCGCCCGGCTGGCGGTCTGCGTGCCGTTTCCGTATCTGGCGCAGGCGCGCCAGGCGCTGGATGGCACCGCCATCAGCTGGGGTGCGCAGGACGTCAGCGTCCATGAGCGCGGCGCCTACACCGGCGAGGTCTCGGCCGCCATGCTGGCCGACCTGGGCGTGACCTGGGCCCTGTGCGGCCATTCCGAACGCCGCGCCCTGCATGGCGAATCCAGCGCCGTGGTGGCCGCCAAGGCCGCCGCCGCCCTGGGCGCCGGCCTGACCCCGGTGGTGTGCGTGGGCGAGACCCTGTCCGACCGCGACGCCGGCGACGCGGAATGCGTCATCGGCGACCAGCTGGACCCGGTCCTGGCGCTGGGCGCCGAGGCCCTGGGCCGCATGGTCATCGCCTACGAACCGGTCTGGGCGATCGGCACCGGCCGCACGGCTACGCCCGAGCAGGCGCAGGCCGTGCATGCCTTCATCCGCGCCGCGCTGGCGCGGCACGGGGCGCAGCAGACGCCGATCCTGTATGGCGGCAGCGTCAAGGCAGCCAATGCCGCGGCGCTCTTCGCCCAACCCGACATCGACGGCGCCCTGGTGGGCGGCGCATCGCTTGTCGCCGATGAATTCCTGAATATCGCGGCCGCGGCCGCCTAAGCTCCCCGGAGACCCTCCCCATCATGCAATGGTTTTCCTCGATCCTGCTGACCTTGCAGGTCATTTCCTCGCTACTGATCATCGTGCTGGTGCTGCTGCAACAGGGCAAGGGCGCCGACATGGGCGCGGCCTTCGGCAGCGGCTCGGCCGGCAGCGTGTTCGGCTCGGCCGGCGCGGCCAATTTCCTGTCGCGGGCGACCAAATGGGCGGCGGTGGTGTTCTTCGCGACCACCATCGGCCTGGCCTGGGTCTCGCACCATCCGGCCGGCTCGCCGATCGAATCGGGCATCATGCAGGGTTTCAGCTCGCCCAAGGAACCCGCGCCGGCCTCCGGCTCGGCCGTCCCGGACGTCGGCGGCGCCGTGCCCTCGGTGCCCTCGGCTCCGGCGGCTGAAGGCGCCCCCGCTGCCGGCGCCGCCGGCGCCAGCGCGCCCGCCGCGGCGGCGAATTCGGACGCGTCGGTTCCGTCCGTGCCCGCAGCGCCCCAAAGCGAGGCTCCGGCCGGCAGCAAGTAAGCAGTCTTCATGCTAGAATTTGCGTCTTTCTTCGGAAAGACCTAAGCCGTCGTGGTGGAATTGGTAGACACGCTATCTTGAGGGGGTAGTGGCGAAAGCTGTACGAGTTCGAGTCTCGTCGACGGCACCATCGAATAGTCCGGGATGTTTCCGGAGACCTGAAAAGCCTGTGAGGATTGATCCTTGCGGGCTTTTTGGTTTTTTGTGGGGGGTAGGGGACCATGAGAAGGATCGGAAAGCAGTCGTGCATCAGTGTCCGTTTTCGACCCGTCTCTGTATTGACCCAGTAGAAACCTGCTCAGGTGATAATTGAAGAGGAAATCACCATGAGCATGAAGATGGAAGACGAGATCAAGCGATGGACGGCCAAGCGCAAAAGCGCGCTGGTGCTGGACATCATCCAGGGCAAGACGA
>DASSTS010000012.1:0-16664 GCA_035707805.1 Castellaniella sp.
CGGATCTGCTGAGGGAGATCCGGCAACGGGATCAAACCTATGGGCTTGCGCGCCTGATTGCTGGCTATGCGTGGCCATGGGTGTCCAGAAAAAATCCGCATTTGTACGATATCGAGATCGCCGATGTCCGGCTGCGCTGGAACAGCATCCACGTCGACTGGATCAACTCACCAAACGCCATCCGTGAGGTCGGCTGCATCCATACGACCCAAGGCTATGACCTGAATTACGCGGGTATCATCTTTGGTCATGAAATTCGCTATGACGCAGGGCGGGATCAGATCATCATCGACAAAGCCAGCTACCATGATCGCAACGGCAAGCAAACCATAGATGATCCGGATGAGTTGAAACGGTACATCCTCAACATCTATAAAACCATCATGCTGCGCGGCATAAAGGGAACTTTCGTATACGCTTGCGATGACGGTCTGCGCAATTACCTGAAGCGGCACATCCCTGTTTATAAATCCAATGTTGTGGCGCTGGTCAGGCCGTCCGAGAAGCTGGAACCCTATGGAAATGCGGTTCCCCTCTACGATTTGCAGGCCGCCGCGGGCGGTTTCAGCGAACTCCAGCATGTCGAGCATAAAAACTGGGTCGCTGTGCCGTCAGGTCTGCCGGTGGGAAGGGATGTTTTCGCCTGCCAAGTGGTCGGTGAGTCGATGAATAAGATCATTCCGAATGGTGCAATCTGTCTTTTTCGTCTGAACCCCGGTGGTAGCCGAAATGGAAAGATCGTACTGGTCGAGTGCGACAACATTCAGAATGACGATTCAGGCTCACGATATACCGTCAAAGAGTATCAGAGCATCAAGACCGAGACTGATGATGGATGGCAGCATGCAAGAATTCTCTTGAAGCCTCGTTCCCACAATCCTCATATGGCGACGCTCGAGCTCAGTCACGATGATGAACATCGCTATCGTGTGGTGGGCGAGTTTCTGGGAGTGATTGAGTGAGGCCCACCGTGCGAGCAGTCCACGGCGAGTGAGACAAGATCCGCACCATCATCCTGTACCGCACGGCGGAGCGAACTTTCTTCGTGTACGGGTTCGCCAAGAGCGACCGCGACAACATCGATGATGACGAAGAGGCTGAATTCAAGAAGGCGGCGGAGCATGTGCTGGCGCTGTCGTAAGCGCACCTCGCCAAGTTGATCGACAAGGGGCAATTGACGGAGGTACACGATCATGGCGAAAAAATACCGGAGTGATGCCTACGCGGCCATCCATGAGACGATGGAGGCCCTGCATGAAGTCGGCGCCATCGACAAGCAGACCATGCGCGAGTTCGGCGAAAGCTGCCTGATGCCGGCGCAACCCATGCCACCCGAGCGCATCCGCGTGCGTGAACGGCTGTCATAGCCCGTCTTTGCCCTCGGATTTTCAGGACCGCAAACCCAAATGGCCCCTCACGTGAAATTGCAGCTTTTGAACGATGTATACGGAGTGGCTCGGCTGGCCCCTTCCGATCCTGTTCCGGCGTGGGCCGATGGTGACGGATTCGTCAGCATCAGCCGGACCGATGACGAGCTTTCCATCGTCTGCCGGCAAGATCGCATCCCTCAGGATGTGCAGTTGGATGGCGGTTGGTCCTGCTTCAAATTCCAGGGTCCATTCGCTTTTGATGAAACGGGTATCGTACTGTCCGTGATCGAGCCTTTATCGACCCGCGGTATCGGGATTTTTGTGGTTTCCACCTTCGATGGAGACCACATGCTTGTGAAATCAGGCGACCTGGAAAAAGCGCGTGGACTGCTGGCGGATGCGGGCCATTCTCTGAGTGCCGTCTAGCGGATGTGTCATTCGATCACCCTTTCGCGGAAACGATACGGGCTTCCTCAAGCTTTGGAAAAACGCGATCTGTGTGCAGAACTTGCCGAGCGCATGAGCGCCCTGACGAACGCGCGCGCCGACAGATCACTAAGCGCCCGCACCCGGGCTGCCCTGCAACGCCGTCTGCCCGCTATCGAGCAGATCGAGCGCGAACCGAGGGGCGACCGCCTCAAGCGGACGGATGCCAACCATGACCTCCTCTGAAACCCACAGCCCCGCAGACTTCCTCGCCTGTCCCACCCCGGCCGTCTGGATTCAGGCGGCCCTGGCGCAGCAGGACATCCTGCTGCTGGACCACCGCAACTGCGAGCTGAAGGCCGCGGCCACCGCCATGAGTCTGATCGCGCGCTACGGGCAGGATGTCGAGCTGGCGTCGGCCTTGTCCAAGCTGGCCCGGGAAGAACTCGTGCATCACGAGCAGGTGCTGCGCATCCTGAAGCGGCGCGGCATCGCACTGCGGCCGCTGACCGCCAGCCGCTATGCTTCTGGCATGCGGGCCGCGGTGCGCACTCATGAGCCGGCAAAGCTCGCGGACACGCTGGTGGTCGGCGCCTTCATCGAGGCGCGTTCCTGCGAACGGTTCGCGGCGCTGGTCCCGCATCTGGACGAGGAGCTCGCGGCCTTCTACGGCGGGCTGCTGCAGTCCGAAAGCCGCCATTATCAGGGCTATCTGCGTTTCGCGTACCGCTTCGGCGAGGCCGCCGACGTGGACCAGTCCATTGCCCGCATCCGCGAGGTGGAACGCGGCCTGATCGAGTCGCCGGATCCGGAATTCCGCTTTCACAGCGGCTGCCCGGTCGCCTAATTGCGCGGATCAGAAGCGCTTTGGCGTGGAGTCGCCAGCCGGGTACTTGATTCTGTTGCGGGCCAGCTTGTCCGTGATGGCCTCATTAAGATCAATGTTCAAGACCGAGGCCAAGCGAATGAGGTACAAGGCGACATCCGCGATCTCGTCGCGCACAGCCAGCGCTGTCTGGGATGCCTCTGCCACCTGATATGACTGTTCTTCTGTCAGCCATTGGAAGATCTCAACCAGCTCGCCGACCTCCCCCGTCAGCGCCATCGTGAGATTCTTGGGAGAGTGGTATTGATTCCAGTCTCGTTCGTCCGCGAATTTCTGCAGCGCAATTTCAAGGGCTTGGGTGTCGATGAGCCTTGGCGGCTTGCTCATGTGGTTTACTCCATTCGACTCTGGAAGAATCGCCGGGTGTCTTCATCCGCGAAATAGACATAGCATCCTTTGATACCTCGTGTGAACAGCACTCTATACGTGTTTTTCACAAGCTCCAAGAAGCCGTCCTTGCTGCTTTTCACTTTCTTGTCGTGTGAGCATTCGGGGTGTCCCACCCACTCGTTGCGATCAAGGTCGTAGCGCAGATCTCGTCCGATAATGACTCCGACATAATCGAACTCGAATCCCTGAGCTGTATAGACGCACCCCACCTGGTTGATACCGCCCGGATCGGATGCCCAGAAATGAGACTTGGGAACGCCTTTGGCCAGCCCGCCAGCATCCGGCCGTGCATTCCAGGGCATGGACCAATCATCAATACAGACGTCATCGAGCAAGGTGCCATCCATCTGAGGCTGTGACCAGGGCCAGCAGAATCCCGCCACGAGGCGGGCACTGCCCATCGTTGCCCGTTCCCGAATCAGATGCTCAAGCTCCCCGACAGAATCAGTGATGCGGAAATCATAGGAATCGCTTTTGTTCCAGAGCACGTTGGCGGTCCGTTGGATTCCCAGGGTGTTGTCGATCCAATTGATGAAGCCGTCGGACCCGCTGCAGCGGAACTGCGCATCAAGTTCGTATTCAATGAGATGTGCGTTGAATCTTGTTGCTGCCTCTCGGATCAGTGCTGCGCTGCCGACTTCTCCGGGGCGTACGACCTGTCGATCGTCGATGAAGAATACGCTGACCCGGGTGATGTGGATCAGTTCGTCAATCTGAGCCATCCCGGACCAAGCAGACCGTTTCATGAACTGATCCCGGCTATTGGTCCGTATGCGGTGCGCCTCGTCGAGCACGAGCGCGTCCAGCTGATTGCCCGGGATATCACCTTTCTTGTTGAGATTGAAATAGCTGAATTGAGCCGCAGCCTTGCTTCCCACCAGCTTGCGCATGTTCTCCGTGAACGCTTTGGAGCCGGTAAGGTGCATGACGTTAAGGCCGAGTTCTGATAACCGTCCCAGAAGATGCAGAGCAATGACGGATTTACCCGTTCCGGGCCCCCCGTGGACGATGACTACCGTCTTTTTCTGACGCCCCGCGCAGGCGCCTTCGCGCGCTTCGGCTAGTACTTTCGCAAAGACGACTTGCTGGGTGTCCAGCAGTACGTAGGATTTTTGGTTTCTGACGACTTGGGCAGTGTGCTCCAGCAATTTCTTGCTGGGCGCATAACGGCTTTTAATGATCTGATCAAGGACTGCCTCTCCTCGACCCGCCGCCAGATACTCGTTCAGGTACTGAATCAGGTTTCCTTGCTGGTCACCGGAAAAAGCCGGGTAACGTGCCAGCGTGTCGGTGTGCCGGGAGGAGTAAATTTCGCTGTCTGCGTCATAACGGAGATTATGCAGATATGCGCACGAGTGCAGTCCGATTCCGCCTTCGAAAAACGCGGAGTTCATATCCCTCAGATATTCCTCATACTGCCCTACTTGGCAGGATGGATGCAGAATGTCTCTCTTCCGACCGGCAACCCAGGTGGTGACACAACCATCCGCATTGGATTCTTCAACTTGACTCCATTGCTTCAGCTCGACGATGACAGAGTGGGAGGCGCCCTCGCGGTTTGTCCCGGTAACCATGCAATCCAATCGTCTGCTTGAGAGCGGCAACTGGTATTCCAGCAGCACACCGTGATCCATCAAAGAGCCTTGGTCCAGAGTCACCGCCATGTGAAGCAAGGAGTTCTGCCAAGACTGCACCTCCTGAATGGACGGCTTGTAGTGGAATGCATCGAGGAACGCGCGTTGAAGCCGTGAAGCGATTCCATTCCGGGTGGCGTCAGTGATGAAATCCCGGGATGTGCCTGAATAAAGCTGCACGGGTCTTGGCTCCTGCGAGGGTTGGTGGCTGAGAAAAGATCAGGCCCATTTTCGCTCAATTGTTGTCGATGTGGTTTCGGCCCTTAATGCAGATCCCGCGTATACACGAACTTCGGCATGCTCCAGCCGAATCGCAAGGCCAGCAGGCGCAGCGCCAGGCCGATCAGCAGGGATGCGCCGACCACCAGGTCGTGGTTCCAGGCCAGGGCCAGGCCGGCCAGGTACAGGGCGCCGCTGACGATGGACACGGTCGCGTACAGCTCGGCGCGAAACAGCAGCGGGATCTCGTTGCACAGCACGTCGCGCAGGACGCCGCCCACGCAGCCGGTGATCATGCCCGACACGATGGCCACGCCCCAGGGCAGGCTCAGGCCCAGGGCGATGTCCACGCCGATGATGGTGAAGACGACCAGGCCCACGGCGTCCAGGAACAGGAACAGGTGTCGCAGCGAATGGGCGAAACGCGCCAGCGCGATGGTCGCCAGGGCCGCGCCGCCGGTGATCAGCAGGTAGTGCGGATGGGCGATCCAGGACAGGGGGTGGTGGTCCAGCAGCACGTCGCGCACCGATCCGCCGCCCAGCGCCGTGATGCAGCCCAGCAGGCAGACGCCCAGCCAGTCCATTTCCCGGCGGCCCGCCGCCAGTGCGGCGGTCATGGCCTCGGCGGCGATGGCGACCAGGAACAGGACGTGGAGAAAATCGCTGGTGATGTCGGGGGCGGGCAAGGCGGGGCTCCGGAACGGTAAACCGTTATGGTACCGGAGCCCCCGGCCTTACTGCCGCGCCAGGGCCGGCGCGGCGTTGCTCAGCTGAAACACGCCGACGGCGCGGTTCAGGCCGTTCATCTGCTCGTTCAGGGACTGGGCGGCCTCGCCCGCCTGCACGACCAGGCCGGCGTTCTGCTGGGTGACCTGGTCCATCTGGGAGATGGCCTGGTTGATCTGCTCGATGCCCGATGCCTGTTCGCGGCTGGCCAGGGTGATTTCACCCATGATGTCGGCCACCCGCTTGACGCTGGTGACGACCTCGGTCATGGTGTCGCCGGCGCCTTCGGCCAGGGACGCGCCCGAGCGGATCTTCTGCACCGTGTCGTCGATCAGGCCGCGGATCTCCTGGGCGGCGTTGGCCGACCGCTGGGCCAGGGCGCGGACCTCGGAGGCGACCACGGCGAAACCTTTGCCCTGCTCGCCGGCGCGGGCGGCCTCGACGGCGGCATTCAGCGCCAGGATGTTGGTCTGGAAGGCGATGCTGTCGATCACCCCGATGATGTCCGACATTTTCTGGGTCGAGGCGTTGATGCCGTCCATGGTCTCGACCACCTGCGAGACGGTGTGGCCGCCGCGCGCGGCGACGTCGGACGCGGTTGCCGCCAGCGTGTTGGCCTGCTGGGCATTGGCGGCGTTGTGGCCGACCGTGCTGGTGATTTCCTCCATGCTGGCCGCGGTCTCCTGCAGGGACGCGGCCTGCTCTTCGGTCCGGGCCGACAGGTCCAGGTTGCCGGTGACGATCTGGCCCACCGACTGGGCGATCCATTCCGTGCCCTGGCGGACCTGGGCCACTGCCTGGGCGATGCCGTCGCGCATGACCCGCATCGCATGCAGCAGGCTGTGAGTGTCGCCCTCGCGCACCGGGATGTCCACGCGCAGGTCGCCCAGGGACATCTGGTGGGCGATGGCGATCACGTCGTCGGGCTCGCCCCCCAATTGCCGCACCAGGCGGCGCGACAGCAGGATGCCGACGGCCAGCAGCACCAGCGCCAGCACGCCGGCGGCCAGCGCGAACTGGCCCGCCTGGCGCCAGACGATGGCATTGACCGTATCCAGGTAGACGCCCGACCCCAGGATCCAGCCCCAGGGCTCGAAGGCCTTGACGTAGGAGACCTTGTCCACGGGCTGTTCGGCGCCCTGTTTGGGCCACAGGTAGAACACGAAGCCGTCGTGCGTGGGGCTGGCCTTGACCGTGTCGACGAAGGCCACGAACAGCCGCAGCCCGTTCGGGTCCTTCATGTCGGACAGGTCCTGGCCGACCAGCTTGGGCTGGAAGGGATGCATCAGCATGCGCGGATGCATGTCGTTGATCCAGAAATATTCCTGGCCGCTGTAGCGCATGCCGCGGATGGTGTCCATGGCCTGCTGTTTGGCCTGGTCTTCCGGCATCTTGCCCTTGGCGGCCAGGTCGTGAAAGTAGGTGATCACGCCATAGGCCGATTCGACGGCCTGGCGCGCGCCGACCTCGCGTTCGTGCAGCAGGGCATTGCGTTCCACCCGCAGCAGCGAGGCGGTCAGCAGGATCACGCCGACGATGGCGACCAGGGTGAAGAGGGCGAACTTGAAGGAAGTAGTCCGGGTCCGGGCGAGCAGCGAACGCGCCATGATGATGTCTCCGACAGAAGCTGTACGACGAATCGGGACGGAACAGTCAGGATCCGTGCAGCGGGGTTCGCACAATTTGTACCCTTATGTGACGGGCGTCAATCCGTGGATTGCCGATCTTGAAGAATAAAATTCGCAATCCTCAAGAAAATGTCGCAAGCGTGCCGCCAAACAACAGCGGCAGGCTCCCTCCCCGGGCAGGCGGCGCCATCGGCCTCGCCGCAGCGGCGCTTTTCAGGCGTCCGGATAGGCCATGCACGCCCCCACGACCCGCAGGCCGCCGCGCGCGCCGAGTCCGGGTGCAGACAGGGACGGCACGCGCAGGTCCAGGCTCAGGCCGTCCAGGTCCACGCCGATCAGGGTGTGGTCGCCGCGAAACGACCGGTAGCCCACGCGGGCGGCCGTGCCCGCACCCTCGGCGGCCCACTGGATCTGTTCGGGGCGCACCAGGATCTGAGCCGGCCCCGTCGGGCGGGGGCTGCCGGGATGCAGCCGGACCGGTCCCAGCACGCAGGCGGCCGTGCCGTCGGGCAGGCATTGGCCGGGCAGGAAGAGGGCGGGGCCGGTGAGCCTCGCCACGGCGGGGCTGGCCGGCTGCCAGTAGACCTGTTCGGGACGGGCGCACTGCATGATCCGGCCGGCCTGCATGACCGCCAGCTGGTCCGACACCGCAAAGGCCTCGCCTGGATCATGGGTGACCAGGACCGTCATGGTCCCGGTCCGGCGCAGCACCCGCGCGACTTCCTCGCACATGCCGCGGCGCAGATCCAGGTCCAGCGCGTTGAAGGGCTCGTCCAGCAGGACCAGCGAGGGGCCCGGGGCCAGGGCGCGTGCCAGGGCGACGCGCTGCTGCTGGCCGCCCGACAGTTCGTGCGGATAGCGTTCTCCCAGGCCGGACAGGCCGGTCAGCGCCAGCACCTCCTCGACCCGCCGGCGCCGGCCCGCCTGCCGGGGCAGGCCGAAGCGGATGTTGCCCTCGACGGTCAGGTGCGGAAAGAGGGTGCCTTCCTGGGGGACGTAGCCGATGCCCCGCCGTTCGGGCGGCACGCAGGCCTGGTTGGACGCCATCGTCCGGCCGCCGAAAACGATGCGGCCGTGGTCGGGCGCATCGAACCCGGCGATCAGGCGCAGCAGCGTGGTCTTGCCGCAGCCGGAGGGGCCCAGCAAGGCGAGCACGGAGCCGGCCGGCAGGCTGAGGTCGATGCCGCTCAGCACCTCGGTGGCGCCGAAATGCTTGCGGATCCCGCTCAGGATCATGGGGTTTCCGGTTTCAGTGTCCATGGTGCAGCATCCGGCGGGTGAAGACCCAGACCGGCAGGATCGAGACGATCACCAGCAGGGCGGCAAAGGGGGCGGCGGCCGCGTATTCGGCGTCCGCCGTGTAGGTCCAGACCTCGGTGGCCAGCGTCACGGTGCCGGTGGGCGCGAGCATCAGCGTGGCCGTGAGCTCGCGCACGATCTCCAGCATCATGAGGGCCAGGGCCGCGCCGATGCCCGGCGCGATGTTGGGCAGGATGACGGTCAGGAAGACATGGAAGGGGCGCCGGCCCAGGCTGCGCGCGATGGCCTCGATCTGCGGCGGCACCAGCTCGATGGAGGCGCGCAGGGACGACTGCGCCAGCGGCAGAAACAGGATGGCGTAGGCGATCAGCAGGACAGTGAGCCCCTGGTAGAGGGCCGGCGCCAGCCGGATCGACAGAAAGACCAGCGCCAGGGCCACCACCACGCCCGGCAGGCCGTGGACGATGTAGGGCAGGCGTTCGGCGAACTGCGCCAGGCGGCCCCGGTGGCGGGCGGCCAGCAGCACCAGCGGAATGGCCAGCAGGCTCGTCAGCACGGCGCCCGAACCCGCCAGCGCCAGGGTGCCGCGGACGGCCGGCAGGATCTGCTCGTAGCCCCGCCCGGCGGAGCGGCCTTCCACCAGCCAGTAGGCCAGCGTGGCCAGCGGCACGCCCAGCGAGACCAGGCCCAGCAGGCCGAAGAGCCCCAGCACGGGCCAGGTGGCCCGGCCCAGGGCGGCCGGGCGGGCGCGCCGCGTCGCGCCGCGGCCCACCCGGGCGACGCGGCGGCCCGCCCGCAGGCGCATCTCGGCCCAGGCGGCGGGGATGCACAGCAGCATCAGCACGATGGACTGCATGGCGGCCGAGGCGCTGTCGAACTGCAGTTCGTAGGATTCGAAGATGGCGGTGGTGAAGGTCTGCACGCGCAGCAGGGCCAGGGCGCCGAACTCGGCGAACATGTGCGTCAGCACCAGCAGGGCGCCGCCGCCCAGCGCCGGCAGCAGCTGCGGCAGCAGCGCATGGGTGAAGGCGTGCCATGGGCCGTGTCCCAGCGAACGGCAGACGTCTTCCAGGCCGGGATCGGTGGCGCGCAGCGCCGCGGCGACGGGCAGGTAGACCAACGGGTAGCTGGACAGGGCCAGGATGAAGATGGCGCCGCCCAGGTTCTGGAAAGCCACGTCGATCGACGCCCAGGCGTAGCTGGACACGAAGGCCGGGACCGCCAGGGGCAGGCCGGCGGCCACGCGCCACCAGCGCCGGCCGGGCAGGTCGCTGCGTTCCACGCACCATGCCACGCCCAGGCCGATGGCCGAGGCCAGCACCATGACGCCGACGGCCAGCATCACGGTATTGCTCAGCAGCTCGAAGGTCCGGGCGCGGAACAGTTCGTCCGCGGCCCCGGACAGGCCCGCCTGGCCCGTGCGCAGCGCGATGTAGATCAGGGGCAGGATGACCAGGCCGACCGGCAGCAGCGCGGCGCAGGCCATCCAGGTCGGCGGCATGGCGGACCGCCGGCCCGCCATGAAACCGGGGCGCATCACGCCAGGCCGGCCTCGCGGCGCAGGGCCAGCGCGTCGGCGGCGTCCCCGAGGTCGGCGGGGCTGACGTCCGGCGGCATCAACTGGTCGAAGGGCTTGAGGTCGTAGGGAGACTTCACGCCCGGGCGCAGGGGGTATTCGGCCACCGTGTTGACCACCGCCTCCTGGCCCGCCTGGCTGACCATGAAGGCCAGCAGCTTCTGCGCGGCCTCGGCATGGCGGGCGGTCTTCAGCACGCCGGCGGCCGAGACGGTGATGAGGCCGCCCGGGTCCTTCGGACCGGCATAGTGCAGGCCGGACTTCATCTTGTCCGCGCCGACCTCGTTGGCGACGATGTACCAGTAATAATTGTTGACCAGCGCGGTGGCGATCTCGCCACGCTCGACGGCGCGCATGGCGGACATGTTGCCGTTGTAGATGCGGCCGAATTCCTTGAGGCCCTTCAGCCAGGCCAGCGCCGCGTCGCGGCCCTTGAGCAGCTTGATGGCGATGATCTGCTCCTGGAACGAGCCGCTGGTCGGCACGAAGCCGACGCGGTCCTTCCAGGCGGCCGTGGCCATGTCCATCACCGAGGCCGGCAGCTCGGATTCCTTGACCAGGTCCTTGTTGTAGACCGTCACGCGGCTGCGGGCCGAGATGCCGGCCCAGGTCTTGTCGCGCGCGGTGTAGCCGGGCATGACCTGGCTCAGCGTACTGTCGGGCAGGGGCGCGAGCAGGCCTTTCTCGGCCAGTGCCGCCACCGGTGGGCTTTCCTCGGCGTAGAACACGTCGGCGGGCGAACGGTCGCCTTCCTCGATGATCTGGTTGGCCAGCTGCGTGCTGCCGCCTTTGCGGATTTCGACCTGGATGCCGGTGGCCTTGGTGAAGGCGGCGACCAGGGCCGTGGTCGTCTTGGCGTGCTGGCCGTTGTACAGCACCAGCGTCTGGGGGTCCGCGGCGCGCGCGTTGTGCAGGGCGGGAATGCCGAGCAACGCACCAGCGCCCAGCACCGCCCCGTGGCGCAGGAAATTGCGGCGTGAGGAAGTCTTCATGCTGAGGCTCTCGAAAGAATGTCGAGAACGATTGTAAGACAAACAAGAATTATTATTCTTACGCTTCCATAAAAAGCAGGCGCCGGCGTGCCGTCCGACCGGCCGGCGCGGCATCAGGTCCGGGGCATCAGGCCCGCGCCAGGCGCGGCACCTCGGCCATGGCGATCGTGGCCACGGCGCCTTCCTTCCGCGTGCCGCCCGTCCCTGTCCGGAATACGGCCACGCTGTCGGCCAGGCGGTCCGCCTGCTCGCTGAGCGAGCCGGCGGCGGCGGCCGCCTGTTCGACCAGGGCGGCGTTCTGCTGCGTGACCTGGTCCATCTGGGTGACCGCCAGGTTCACCTGGTCGATGCCCGTGGACTGTTCGTTCGAGGCCGAGGCGATCTCGCCCATGATCCGCGTGACGCGGTCGACCGAGGCCAGCACCTCCTGCATGATGGCGCCGGCCTCGCCGGCCTGCCGGGTGCCTGAGCGCACCTCGTCGGACGAGGTCTCGATCAACTGCTTGATTTCCCGCGCCGCGTCGGCCGATCGCTGGGCCAGGGCGCGGACCTCGGCGGCGACCACGGCAAAGCCCTTGCCCTGTTCGCCGGCGCGGGCGGCCTCGACGGCGGCGTTCAGCGCCAGGATGTTGGTCTGGAAGGCGATGCTGTCGATCACCCCGATGATGTCGGTGATGCGGGACGAGCTCTCGGCGATGCGCTGCATGGTGGCCACCATGTCCTCCACCGCCTGTTCGCCCCGGTGCGCGGTGCCCGAGGCGCCTGCCGCCAGTTCGTTGGCTTGGCGCGCGTTGTCGGCGTTCTGGCGCACGGTCGAGGCGATCTCCTCCATGCTGGCCGCGGTCTGCTGCAGGGACGCGGCCTGCTCTTCGGTGCGGCTGGACAGGTCGGTGTTGCCCACGGCGATCTCCCGGGCGCCGGTGTGGATCTCGCCCACGCTGTGGCGCACCTGGCCGATCATGCGGCGCAGGGCGTCCTGCGTGCCGCGCAGGCTGCCGAGCAGCTGGTGGACCTCGTTGCGGCTGTCGGCCGGGCTGGGCGGGACGTCGTGGCTGAGATCGCCGGCGCCCAGCCGCCGCATGCCGGTCACGACGTCCGCGACCGGGCGCAGCGTGCGGCGCGCCAGCCAGAAGATCGACAGCGCGATCAGCAGGGTGCCGGCCAGCATCAGGCCCAGCTGGACCCACATCTGCCGGTTGCTGGCCGCCAGATAGTCGTCGACCGGGCCGAAGCCGTAGATCAGCCAGTTCCAGTGGGGGATGGTCTTCCAGGACAGGAAGATCGGCTGTTGCATGACGTGGACCTGGCGGGCGCCGATCGGGGCGCTGTGGAAGGCCTGGTTCATCGTCGCGAAATCGTCGGGCGGGTTGCCCGCGCTCAGCCGGTCGCCGGGTTTGCCGAACTGGCCCGCGACCCGGATCCAGTCGGTGCCGTCCAGCGTGGGCCGGATGACGAACAGCTGGCCGTGGCCCGCCAGCAGGGTGGCGGTCAGGTCCTTCAGCACCGGGTCGATCTGGGCGCTGATGTCCAGGCGGTCGACGATGCCGCCGTAGACTTTGCCGTCCGCGCCCTTGAGCGGATGGGTGGTGACGAGGTGCCATTTCCGGTCGACCAGCTCGGGCACGTCCACCGACACGCCGCCGTCCAGCGCCCGGGCGATGGGGTCGGCCGGATCCAGGGTCTGGCCCAGGGCGTGCTCCGGCTCGTCCTGGTAGGCGCTGGCGATCCGCATCCAGCCTTTGCCGGTGCGCGCATAGAGTTCGGCCGTCATGCCGGTGACGCTGCGCATGAGCTTCTGGTCGCCATTGAGCGGCTTGCCGCCGGCCGCCAGGACCGGCATGCCGTTCTCGGTCTTGCCGGTGGGCTGCGGCACGCCGCCCAGGTAGCGGATCAGGACGGGGTAGAGTGACTGGCTGCGTTCCCTGCCGATGTTGTAGATCAGCTGCAGGGTACGGTCGTAGTCCTCCAGCCCCATGCGGTTGGCCGCGCCGACGTTGGCGATGGCTGTCTGCCGGCTCTGCCACGTGACGATGGATGCGAGGACGGCCATGACCAGCACCGTCATGAGGGTGGCCGCCACGAACAGCTGAGTGCCCAGGGTGGCACGGGACATGCGGCCGGCGCCGCTGCGTCGCTTGAACATGGGTTGTCTCCAGACTGCAAGGTATTTTGGTGTGCGGGACGGCGGTATGCAGCGTCGGCCTGTTGTCCCTAGCGTAACGGTACGGGTTCAAGCGCGATTGCGAAATGACCGGAACGAAATACAGCCTATTTCGAGTTCGGAATGTCCGTCCGCTGGCCGGGTTTGAAATCCCCCGGATGCGGCCTTTACACTGGAAGTTTCCAGAACGCGACGCGAGGCGGATTGATTTGACGGTTCAGACGCTACTTCAACAGCTCATGGCGGTGTATCAGGAATGGCAGGCGGTCATCCTGGTTTTTCTCACGGTGCTGGGCTCCCTGCTGGTGGGCACCGTGTTGCGGGTCCTGCTGGCCCGTGTGGCAAGGCGGCTGCATCCGGTGCGCCACGTCTGGCTGCACGGCATGCTGTCGGGCGCGGTGCCGCCCTTGCAGGCGCTGGTCTGGGTGCTGGGCATCTCGGTGGCGGGGCAACTGCTGATCCGGCTCGACCCCGAGTTCGCCAAGGATTCCATGCTGGCGCACGGCCTGGATCCGGTGCGCGACGTGCTGGTGATCCTGGTCGTCATGTGGTTCCTGCTGCGGGCGGTCAACCAGATCCAGTTCAACCTGCTCGACCGGGCGCGGGAACGCGGCCGCGAGCTCGACCCCACGGCCGCCGACGCCATCGGCAAGCTCACCAAGGCCTCCATCGTCATCACCGCCATCCTGATGGTGATGCAGGCGCTGGGATTCTCCATCGCCGGGCTGCTGGCCTTCGGCGGCATGGGCGGCATCGCCGTGGGTTTCGCAGCGCAAAGCCTGGTGGCCAATCTGCTGGGCGGCTTGACGATCTTCGCCAGCCGGCCCTTCAAGGTCGGCGAATACATCATCATTCCCGGCACCGACCTGATGGGCGGCGTCGAGCACATCGGCTGGCGGGCCACGCGGCTGATCGGCTTCGACTGCAAGCCGTTCTACGTGCCCAATGCCATGTTCAATACCCAGCCGGTCATCAACCACACCCGCATGACCGCCCGGCGCATCATGGAAGACATCCACATCCGCTACGCCGACATCGAGGCCGTGCCCGGCATCGTGGCCGACGGCCGGGCGCTGCTGCGCCAGCACCCCGGCATCAAGCATGATTTCTTCGCCTTCAATTTCAGCAGCTGCGGCAGCTATTCGCTGAAACTGTCCCTGTACGCCTTCACCGTCAGCACCGACTACAACGAGTACATGGACGTGCAAGAGGACGTGCTGCTGAAGATCGCCGACATCATCCGCCGCCACGGCGCGCACATGACGGGGCCGGTTTCCATCGTCGACATGCCCCAGCTGCGGGCGCCCGGCGCGTCCGACGCCATGGCGCAGGACGCGCCGGCCCGCCTGCCGCCCGCGCCGCCGGGGCTGCCCCCGGTGCCGGGGGCTTGAAAGCGGCGGCCCCGGCCCCATCTATCCGGGCAGTCCATCCGGACGCCGTCGCCCGCGCGCCGGCGTCCGGGGCGTTTCCCGATCCGTACAACCGTCAAGACATCCGAATCATGAGCCAAACCGATACCAAAACGGCCGAAACCCTGGGCTTCCAGGCCGAAGTCAAGCAGCTGCTGCACCTGATGATCCATTCCTTGTACAGCAACAAGGAAATCTTCCTGCGCGAGCTCGTGTCCAATGCGTCGGACGCCTGCGACAAGCTGCGTTTCGAGGCCATCGACCATCCGGACCTGCTGGAGGGCGACGGCGAACTGCGCATCCGCGTCGAATTCGACAAGGCGGCCCGCACGATCACCATTACGGACAACGGCATCGGCCTGTCGCGCGACGAGGCGGTCGCCAACCTGGGCACCATCGCCCGTTCCGGCACGCGCGAGTTCTTTTCCCAGCTGACGGGCGACAAGCAAAAGGACGCGCAGCTGATCGGCCAGTTCGGCGTGGGCTTCTACTCGTCCTTCATCGTCGCGGAAAAGGTCTCGGTCAGCAGCCGGCGCGCCGGCCTGCCCGCCGCCGAGGGCGTGCTGTGGGAATCCGACGGGCAGGGCGAGTTCTCCGTCTCCGCCATCGAGCGCGAGGCGCGCGGCACGTCCGTGACGCTGACCCTGCGCGCCGACGAGGACGAGTTCCTGTCCGGCTGGAAACTGCGCGAGGTCCTGCGCCGCTATTCCGACCACATTTCCCTGCCCATCCAGATGAAGAAGGAAGAATGGGACGCGGAAAAGTCGGAGCAGGTGACCCGCGACGAATGGGAGACCGTCAACCAGGCCAACGCCTTGTGGACGCGCGCCAAGTCCGACATCACCGACGAGCAATACAAGGAGTTCTACAAGCACGTCGCGCACGATTACGAGGATCCGCTGGCCTGGACGCACAATCGCGTCGAGGGCCGCAGCGAATACACCCAGTTGCTGTATGTCCCGAAACGCGCGCCCTTCGACCTGTGGGACCGCGATGCCCGGCGCGGCGTGAAACTCTACGTCCGCCGCGTCTTCATCATGGACGACGCCGACCAGTTGCTGCCGGCCTATCTGCGCTTCGTGCGCGGGGTGGTGGATTCGGCCGACCTGCCGCTGAACGTCTCGCGCGAGATCCTGCAGGAAAGCCGCGACGTGCGCTCGATCCGCGAGGGCTGTGCCAAGCGCATCCTCGCCCTGCTCGAAGACCTGGCCAAGGACAAGCCCGAGGAATACGCGGAATTCTGGACGCAGTTCGGCCAGGTGCTGAAGGAAGGCGCGGGCGAGGATCCGGCCAACAAGGACCGCATCGCCGGCCTGCTGCGCTTTGCGTCCACCCATGCCGACACGTCCGCCCAGACGGTGTCCCTGGCCGACTACATCGGCCGCATGAAGGAAGGCCAGGACAAGATCTACTACCTGACCGCCGATTCCCATGCCGCGGCGGCGCACAGCCCGCACCTGGAGGTCTTCCGCCGCAAGGGCCTGGAAGTCCTGCTGCTGTCCGACCGCGTGGACGAGTGGATGCTGTCCTACCTGCGCGAGTTCGAGGGCAAGTCACTGGCGTCGGTGGCCAAGGGCGGCCTGGACCTGGAGGCCCTGGCCGACGAGGAAGAAAAGAAGCAGCAGGCCGAGGCTGCGGAAGCCTTCAAACCGACCATCGAGCGCCTGAAGACGGCGCTGGGGGATCGGGTCAAGGAGGTCCGCGCCACCGCCCGCCTGGTCGATTCGCCCGCCTGCGTGGTGGTCGACGAGAACGAACTCAGCCCGCACCTGCTGCGCATGCTGAAGGCCGCCGGCCAGGACGCCCCCGAGGTCAAGCCCATCCTCGAGGTCAATCCGCAGCACGCCCTGGTCAAGCGCCTGGAGGCCCAATCCGACGAGTCCTTCGGCGACTGGGCCGAGCTGCTGCTGGACCAGGCCATGCTGGCCGAAGGCGCGTCGCTGAAGGATCCGGCGTCCTTCGTCAAGCGCATGAACGCACTGCTGCT
>DASSTS010000013.1:0-8610 GCA_035707805.1 Castellaniella sp.
CGTGGATGTTCTTGACGATGGGCGACTGCAGGCCTTCGGGAACGGAGGCGGCGTCGTTGACCTTGATGTAGGCCAGGCCCTTGGCCCCGTAGATGCCCACGAACTTGGTGTAGGCGTCGATCTCGCTGCGAGGCATGGCGCCGCCGCCGGGCACGCGCAGGGCGACCACGCGGCAGGCCGGATCATTGGCGGGCGCGGAGAACACCTTGAAGTCCACGTCGCGCATCAGGTCGGCCACGTCCACGAATTCCAGCTTGACGCGCAGGTCGGGCTTGTCCGAACCGAAGCGCTGCATGGCCTCGGTCCAGCTCATGGTGGGGAAAGGCTGGGGCAGCTCGACCTGCTGCACCTTCTGGAAGATGTGGCGCACCATGCCTTCGAAGATCGCGCGGATCTCGACTTCGTTCAGGAAGGAGGTCTCGCAGTCGATCTGGGTGAATTCAGGCTGGCGGTCGGCGCGCAGGTCCTCGTCGCGGAAGCACTTGGTGATCTGGTAGTAGCGGTCGAAGCCCGCCACCATCAGCATCTGCTTGAACAGCTGCGGCGACTGCGGCAGGGCGAAGAATTCACCCGGGTTGACGCGCGAAGGCACCAGGTAGTCGCGCGCGCCCTCGGGCGTGCTGCGGGTCAGCATGGGGGTCTCGATGTCGATGAAGCCCAGGGCGTCCAGGTAGTTGCGCGCCACCATCGACACGCGGTAGCGCAGCATCAGGTTGCGCTGCATCTGCGGCCGGCGCAGGTCCAGCACGCGGTGCGTCAGGCGGGTGGTCTCGGACAGGTTGTCGTCGTCCAGCTGGAACGGCGGCGTCAGCGAGGTGTTGAGGATCTCGATCTCGCGGCACAGGATTTCCACGTCGCCCGACATCAGGTCGGGATTGCGGGTGCCTTCGGGGCGCAACCGCACCAGGCCGGTGATGCGCAGGCAGTATTCATTGCGGATGCGCTCGGCGGTGGCGAAGGCGGACTGGTTGTCGGGATCCACCACGATCTGAGCCAGCCCCGCCCGGTCGCGCAGGTCGATGAAGATCACCCCCCCGTGGTCGCGGCGGCGATGCACCCAGCCGAACAGGGTCACGGTCTGGTCGAGGTGGGCTTTGGACACCTCGCCGGTGTAGCAAGTACGGTTCAAGAATGGCTCCGAAATATTTGAAGGCGATGCTGCGGATGTTTGCAATTACTGGGGCGAGTCCAGGCCGGCCTGGCCCGGCCGCACGGTCGGGGGCGGGGTCAGCGCGGGCGGCGCCACCACCCCCATGGACACGATGTATTTCAGGGCGGTATCGACCGACATGTCGAGCACCC
Organism: Castellaniella sp.; assembly: GCA_035707805.1. Taxonomy (GTDB): domain Bacteria; phylum Pseudomonadota; class Gammaproteobacteria; order Burkholderiales; family Burkholderiaceae_B; genus Castellaniella. Next base: position 1,303 of record DASSTS010000013.1, read on the forward strand.
GGACATCGGCGCGCGGCATCATCAGAAAGAACCCTGAGGTGGGGTTGGGCGTCGTCGGCACGTACACGCTGACATGTTCGCCGGCCAGCAGGCCGGCGATCTCGTCGCACGGCGTGCCGGTCAGGAAGCCGATGGTCCAGGCGCCCTGGCGCGGATACTGCACCAGGATGGCCTGGCGGAAGGCCTGGCCATTGGGCGCGAACACGGTATCGCTGACCTGCTTGACCGAATTATAAATGGAGCGCACCAGCGGGATGCGCCCCAGCAGCGATTCCCAGCGCGACAGGATCGCCCGCCCGATGAAGTTGGCGCAGAACAGGCCGGTGGCCAGGATGATGAGCAGCACCAGGACGAGCTCGAACCCCGGGATCGCCACCCCGAACAGCGCCTCGGGCGACAGGAAGGCCGGCACCAGCGAATCCAGGGTCCGGGCCAGCATCAGCAGCACCCAGACGGTGATCACCAGCGGCAGCCAGATCAGCAGGCCGGTGATGAAGTAGCGTTTGAAAAATCGCATAAGCCCAGTGCAGGCCGGGCCTCAGCCCGGTGTGGCGGCCGGGGTCGAGCCGCCGGACGCAGCGGACCCGCCGGAGGCGCCGCCCGAAGACGGGGCGGATGCCGCGGGGGCGCCCGACGAGCCGCCGGAGGCGGCCGGTGCGCCGCTGGCCGAGCCCAGCACGCCCTCGGAGTGCGAGCCGGACTTGCCGCCGCGAAAGTCGGTCTCGTACCAGCCCGAACCCTTGAGCCGGAAGCCCGCCGCCGTCACCTGCTTTTCATAGCTGTCCTGGCCGCACGCCGGGCAGGTCGTCAGGCGCGGGTCGGAGATTTTCTGCAGCACGTCCTGCTGATGTCCGCAGCGGCTGCACCGATATACATAAATAGGCACAAAACTGTCCTGTCAATCTCAACTGCCTGAATTCTAGTCCTTTTTGCGGCGCCAAATCAGCCGAAGGCATTGGGCAGCATGAACATGACGGCGGCCACCAGGGTGGGGACGGCCGCCGACCCCAGCAGTTTCAGCGGCGCGATCGTGCCGTCGCTGAAGCAGCCCTTCAGGATGGAAAAGCCCGCCGGGTTGGGCGCATTGGCGATCACGGTCAGCCCGCCGCCGGTCACGGCGCCGGCCACCAGCATGTAGCGCCAGAGTTCGCTGGTGCCCTCGACCAGCGACCCCAGGTAGGTCAGGGCGGCGTTGTCGGTCACCGCCGTCAGGGCCGTGGCCCCCACGTACAGCACCACGGGCGACAGGCCCGCCAGCAGGTCCTGCAGCCACCATTGCTGCAGCCCGCCCAGCACCACCAGCCCGGCCAGGAAGAAGCCCACCATCAGACCCTCGCGCAGCAGCAGCGGCGACTGGTGGCGCTTGTAGGCATGGGCGTAGCCGATGAACAGCACCAGCAGGGCCATGAAGATCTTGATGTGGTGCGCCGCCAGCACGATCGCCAGCAGGAACAGCACGTGCACGGCCATGACCACGCGGGACATGGGGGGGCGCTTTTCGCCGTCCTCGGCCACGCCGAGCTCGCCGTTGAGCAGGAAGGGACGGCAGATCCAGGTCAGGACCAGGCCGTTGAAGATCACGGCCACCACCGCGCGCCAGCCGAAGTGCGTGGCCATGAAGGCGGTGTCCCAGCCGAAGGTATGGGCGACCATCAGCACCGGGGGCGCGGCATAGGCGGTCAGCACCCCGCCGATGGACACGTTGACGAACAGCACGCCCACCGTCAGGTACTTGAAGCCGTCCTGCCCCGGCCGGCGGAAATACGCCTGGCGCAGCAGCAGGGCCGCCAGCGTCATGGCGGCCGGTTCGGTGATGAGCGAGCCCGACAGCGGCACCAGCGTCATGACGACGAAGAATCGCGCCAGCTCGCGGCGCACCGGCAGGACACGGGCGACGCCGTCGACGGCCATGCGCACGAGTTCGATGATCGGCCGGCTGGCCGCCACCACCATGATGACGAAGACGAAGGCCGGCTCGGTGAAATTGCGCGTGTCCAGGTATTCGACGGCGCCCTTGACGCCCAGGGTCAGTCCCATCCAGACGAACAGCGCGCAGGCCCAGACGCCGAAGACCGCCTCGACCTCGGACAGCAGGTGCCACAGGCCGGCATGACGCCCGCCCCGGTTGGCCAGGCGCGCGAAGACCGGCACGGAAAACGTGTGAATGATGGCGATGGCAAACAGTATGCTGGCCACGACCTCGGTGTGACTGACCATATCCGAGTCCAAAAAAATATACAGGAAAGGCTCGGGCCGCCTGTCGGCGGCCCAGGCCCGGAGGGGTTTCAGGCGCCGCCCAGGATCAGGCGGGCGCCCTTTTCGGCAATCATGATGGTGGGCGAGTTGGTGTTGCCCGAGGTGATGACCGGCATGATGGATGCATCGATCACACGCAGGCTTTCGATGCCCCGGACACGCAGCTGGGGATCGACCACCGCCAACGGATCGACGCCCATTTTACATGTCCCCACCGGGTGGAAGATGGTGGTGCCGATGTCGCCCGCGGCGGACTCCAGCGCCTCCTGAGTCTGCACCGCCTCGCCGGGCAGGTATTCCTGGGGCCGATAGGGCGCCATGGCGGGCTGCGCCATGATCCGGCGCGTCAGGCGCAGGGCGTCGGCGGCGACCGCGCGGTCCTCGGGCGTCTGCAGGTAATTGCAGAGGATGTCGGGATGGTCGGCGACGTTGGGCGAGGTGACGCGCACGTAGCCCCGGCTGCTGGGCTGCAGATTGCAGACCGAGGCCGTCAGGGCCGGAAAGCGGTGCAGCGGATCGCCGAACTTGTCCAGCGACAGGGGCTGCACGTGGTATTCCAGGTTGGCGCGCGGCCGGGACGGGTCCGAGCGCGCGAAGGCCCCCAGCTGCGAGGGCGCCATGGACAGCGGCCCGCGGCGAAACAGCGCGTACTGCATGCCCATGTGGGCCTTGCCCCACCAGGCGTTGGCCAGGGTGTTCAGCGTCATGCCCTTGGCCAGGCGATAGATCATGCGCAGCTGCAGGTGATCCTGCAGGTTCTCGCCCACGCCCGGCAGGTCGTGCACCAGCGGGATGCCCTGCTGGCGCAGGCGTTCGGCCGGGCCCACGCCCGAGACCTGCAGCAGTTGCGGCGAGCCGATGGCGCCCGCCGCCAGGATGAGTTCGCGGTGAGCCGTGGCGTGGCGGCGCTGGCCGTCCTGCACGAAGGCGACCCCCGTGGCGCGCCGCCCCGAGAATTCGATGCGCTCGACGCAGGCGCCGGTCAGCACCCGCAGGTTTTCCCGGCCCATGACAGGATGCAGGAAAGCCTTGGCCGCGTTCCAGCGCACGCCGCGCCGCTGGTTGACCTCGAAATAATTGCAGCCGGCGTTGTCGCCCCGGTTGAAGTCGTCGACGCGCTCGATGCCCGCCTGGGCGGCCGCGCCCCGGAAAGCGTCCAGCACCGCCCAGCGCAGGCGCTGGGGCTCGACCCGCCAGGTGCCCGAGGCGCCATGGAATTCGCTGGCGCCGGCATGGTGGTCCTCGACGTCGCGAAAGAGCGGCAGCACGTCGCGCCAGCCCCAGCCGGGGTTGCCCAGGGACTCCCAGTGATCGTAGTCGGCCGCCTGGCCGCGCACGTAGAGCATGCCGTTGATGGACGAGGACCCGCCCAGCACCCGGCCGCGCGGATAGCCCAGCGAACGGTAGTTCAGCCCCGGGTCGGGCTGCGTGTGATAGCACCAGTCGGTGCGGGGATTGCCGATGCAGTACAGATAGCCGACCGGGATGTGGATCCAGCGCCAGTCGTCCGCGCCGCCGGCCTCGATGAGCAGCACGCGGTGGTGTTCGGACAGGCGGTTGGCCAGCAGGCAGCCGGCTGAGCCGGCCCCCACGATGACGTAGTCGAATTCCAGCGAGGTCTCAGCGGGGGGGTTGCCGGCCATGATGGGTTTGTCTCCGGGGGCTTGGATGGTGCCCTGATCTTGTCGGCCCAGTCTAGCCGCAATCTTGCGCGGATGCCAAACCGCCGCCGGCCGGCAAGGCCGGCCCCCGGGCCGTCAGACCGGCAGCACCGTGCCGGCCAGGCCGGCCACGATCAGCAGCACGCCCACCTGCATGTTGGACCGGAAGATCCGCAGGCCGCGTTCCGGGTGGCGCACGTCGAACAGCGCCATCTGCCAGACGAAATGCCCGGCGATGGCCGCCATCACGAGGTAATAGGGCCAGTCCATGTCCATGCCCCAGCCGGCCGCCGTCCAGAGGGCAGCCGTCGCGGCGTAGAAGCCGCCGATCCAGGCTCGGCCCCGGTCGCCGAAACGCATGGCCACGGATTTCAGTCCCAGCATGCGGTCGTCGCGCAGATCGATATAGGCATAGACGGCGTCATAGCCGATCTGCCAGAAGACGGCGCCCACCCACATGGCCACCCCGTACCAGGGCAGGACGTCGCGGGTGTCGGTCCAGGCCATCAGCATGCCCCAGTTGAAGGCCATGCCCAGCACGGCCTGAGGCCAGTAGGTGAAGCGCTTGCACAAGGGATAGATGACGACCAGCGGCACCAGGGCCAGGGCCAGCCAGCGGCTGTAGGCGTTGATGGCCAGCAGCAGGCAGGCGCTGACCAGCAGCTGCGCGGCGGCGAACCACAGCGCGGCGCGCAGCGTCAGCTGGCCGCTGGTGAGCGGCCGGAAACGCGTGCGCTCGACCCGGCGGTCGAAATCGCGGTCGAAGATGTCGTTGAAGGTGCAGCCGACGCCGCGCATCAGCAGCGCGCCCAGCGAGAAGATCACCAGCCGCCACAGGGTGGGCCAGCCGTCGGCCGCCTGCACCAGCGCGGCCAAGGCGGGCAGCAGCGTCAGCCAGGTGCCCACCGGCCGGTCCAGCCGGCACAGGCGGGCATACGGCCCCCACGAGGCGGGCAGCCAGCGGGCGACCCAGTCGTCGTGGCGCATGTCCGAGAGATCGGGCCGCGCGGGGCGGCCGCCCGGGCCGGACGCGGCCTCGTCGGGAATCGGGGGCTGCGTCGCCATGCCGCGGCCCTCAGCCGATCAGTTCGCCCAGCACCTGGATGCCGGCGCGGATGCGATCCTCGGGCACGGTGACGAAACTGAGCCGCAACGTGTTGGTCGGCGCCCGCACCCCGGCATAGAAGGGCGCGCCCGGCACGAAGGCCACGTTGCGGGCGATGGCCCGCTGCAGCAGTTCGGTGGTGTCGATGCCCTCGCGCAGCGTCACCCAGATGAACATGCCGCCCTGCGGCTGCGTCCAGCTGGCGTCGGCGGGGAAATGGCGCTGCAGGGCGTCGAGCATGTAGCCGCACTGGCGCTGGTACAGCGCCCGGACCTTGGGCAGGTGCGTCTGCAGGAAGCCGCTGCGCACGGTCTCGTAGACGGCCATCTGCGTGACGGTGGCCGTGTGCAGGTCGGTGGCCTGCTTGATCTGCACGAGCTTGGCGATGATGTCGCGCGGCGCCACCACGTAGCCCAGGCGCATGCCCGGCGCCAGGACCTTGGAAAAGGTGCCCAGGCGGATCACCGTCGCCCCCGCCGCGCGGCCGAGTTCCAGCAGGCCGGGCTGCGGCTGGCCCGCATAGCGCAGTTCGCCGTAGGGATCGTCCTCGATGATGGGCAGGCGCAGCGCGGCGCAGCGCTCGACCAGCGCCTGGCGGCGCGCCAGGTCCAGCGTCAGGCCGGTCGGGTTCTGGAAATTGGGCAGCACGTAGATGAAGCGCGCATCGCGGGTCAGCTCGTCGTCCAGGGATTCTGGGATCAGGCCGCCCGCATCGGTGGGCACGGACTGGTACTGCGGCTCGAACATCGAAAAGGACTGCAGGGCGCCCAGGTAGCTGGGGGCCTCGACCAGCACGCGCGAGCCCGGGTCGATGAAGAGCTTGCCCAGCATGTCCAGCGCCTGTTGCGAGCCCGACACGATCAGGACTTCCTCGGGGTCGACCCGCGCGCCCTCGCGGGACACGTCCCGCGCCACCCATTCGCGCAGGGGCGTATAGCCCTCGGTGCGGCCGTACTGCAGGGCGGTCGCGCCCTGGGTGGCCAGCACGCGGTCGAAGGCGGCGCGCAGTTCCTCGATCGGGAAGCCCTCGGGCGACGGCAGGCCGCCGGCAAAGGAAATCACCTCGGGACGCTCGGTGATCTTGAGGATCTCGCGGATGGCGGAACTGGTGAGTTGCGTGGCGCGTTGCGAAAACACAGCGGGGGTGGAAGTCAGCATGTCCATGTGTGGAAGCCCGAATGAAAGCCTGCCTCGTGAGCCGGCCGATTGGCGGATGCCGATCAGCCCGGATCGGCGGGCAGCCGGCGCGGATGACACGGGACCGCCTGCCGCAGGCGGTCCCAAGCTGTCTATCTTAGAACAATTGCGGCCCTCGATGCGCCGAATCGCCGCCTGGCATCAGGATTACGGGTTTCCCGCAGTATCGGATACAAACGATCGAGATTGAAATATGTGGAGACAAGCAAAAAGGGCGACATGAAAAATCTGAAGATCGGTACTCGGCTGGCATTGGGATTCGGTTTTGTGATCCTGCTGCTGCTGATCATGGCGGGCATCGGGCTGTGGCGCATCGCCGGCAGCAACACGGCCAGCGAACTGCTGCAGGGGCGCGAGCAGAACAATGCGCTGATCCTGCAGTGGGCACGCCAGACCGAGGTCAACAACCGCCTGACGCTGGCCGCGACCAACATGAACGACCCCGAGGCCCAGACCAAGGCCAAGCAGGCCCTGACGGAATCCGACCAGCACATCCAGGACTTCCACCAGCAGCTGGGCGCCTCGATCCGGAATCCGCAGGCCCTGGCGCTGTACAAGCAGGCGGTGGCCGACCAGGACGTCTATTTCGCCAAGCGCGACGAGGCCTTCAAATGGCTGGAAAACTGGGACGTGGGCAAGGCCAACGCGTTCTTCAGCCACGAGATGCCCGACCTCAGCCGCAAGGTCACCACCACCATCGACAAGCTCAGCGCCTTCCAGAACCAGTACACGGACCAGATGTTCGAGCAGAACCTCGCGGCCAACCGCCTGGGCATGCTGATCCTCGGGATCGCCGCGGCGCTGGCGCTGATCCTCAGCCCGCTCTTTGCCTGGCGTGTCACCCGGTCCGTCACCCATCCGCTGCGCCGCGCCGTGCGGCTGGCTGAATCCGTGTCGCACCGCGATCTCAGCCAGCACGTGCAGGCCCAGGGCACGGACGAGGTCGGCCAGCTGCTGCACGCCCTGGGGGCCATGGCCGGCAATCTGCGCGACACGGTGGGCGAGGTGCGCAAGGGCGCCGATTCCATCGCCTCGGCTGCCAGCCAGATCTCGGCGGGCAACCTGGACCTGTCCTCGCGCACCGAGGAA
>DASSTS010000014.1:0-13640 GCA_035707805.1 Castellaniella sp.
ATCGACTCCATCGCCTTCCAGACCAACATCCTGGCGCTGAACGCCGCCGTCGAGGCCGCCCGCGCCGGCGAACAGGGCCGCGGCTTTGCCGTGGTCGCCGCCGAGGTCCGCGCCCTGGCCCAGCGATCCGCCGGCGCCGCCAAGGAAATCAAGGCCCTCATCGACACCTCCGTGGCCGCCACCGCCAAGGGCAACGACCAGGCCGCCCGCGCCGGCGCCACCATGCAGGAGATCGTCGGCAGCATCCATCGCGTCACCGACATCATGGGCGAGATCAGCGCCGCCAGCCGCGAACAGACCACCGGCATCGAGGAAATCAATTCCGCCATGACGCAGATGGACAGCGTCACCCGCCAGAACGCCGGCCTGGTGGAGGCTTCCGCGGCGGCCGCGACCAGCCTGCGCGGACAGGCCGTCACCCTGGCCGACCTCGTGGCGACCTTCACGCTGGACGAGGACGCCCCGGCGGCGGATGGCGCCCCTGCCTTGCCGGCGCCGCCGCAGGCGGCCATGGCGTCTGTGGGCAGGCAGCCGGCGTTGTTGCTGGGAAGGTAGGCGCTCGATTCACTGCCATCCAATCTTGGCAGCAGGCTACGCCGCCTGCGAGTTTGGGGTTATAAAAAGGACGCCCGCCGAATTTTCGTGCGTTCTCCCAAACGAAACACATGGCTTATAGCGACTACATCGTCTTCGTGGATGAAAGTGGAGACCATAGTCTCGAATTTATAGATCCAGACTACCCTGTCTTTGTTCTGTCTTTCTGCGTGTTCCGAAAATCGGACTACGTCGATAAGATAGTGCCAGCGATCAAACGGCTCAAGATGGATGTGTTCGGCCACGACTTGGCGGTTTTGCATGAAAGGGACCTGCGTCGCAAGACGGGGTGGTTCTCCCGCCTGCAAAAAGAGCCTCGAGAGCAGCTGATGGCCAACATCGCCAGAGTGATCGAAACATCCGAGATGACGCTAATCGCCATCCTCATCGATAAGAACAGGCTGAAGAGAAAATACAACTCTCCAGAGCATCCCTACCACCTGGTGCTTACCTTTGGCATGGAGCGGCTATCTAAGTTTCTCCGCGAACAAAATGAACACGGAGAAATCGTGCACGTGGTATGCGAATCGAGAGGAGCGAAAGAAGACACGGATCTCGAGCTAGCTTTCAGGAGAGTCTGTGACGGCGACAACTTCCTCAGCGAAAGATATCCCCACGAGATTTTGATGGCGGACAAGAAATGCAACTCCATCGGACTTCAGATCGCAGACCTGACTGCCCGGCCCGTAGGGATGTCTTATCTGTACCCAGACCAGCAGAATCGCGCCTATGAAGTCCTCAAGCGGAAGTTCTACAGAAACGGATTCGGCGTTTTTGATGGACTGGGCAGGAAAGTGTTCCCCTGAAAAGCAGAAGGGCTCCTGAGATACCCCAGAAGCCCAGCGCCGGCCGTGTAGTCACAACCCATTTGATCTTATTTTATAGTCCAGCCGGGAGAACAGCAAGGATCCCGCAACGACTCACAGATCCGCCATCTTCCCCACCAAGCTGAACAACGCCCCCCACCAGCCGCTGAAAGCAAAAAACCCGCAAGACCTAGTGTCTATGCGGGTTTCGCTTTTTGATGCCGGATAACATCGTACTACATTGGACTTCTTAAAACTAAGAAGTGGTGCCCAGGAGAGGACTCGAACCTCCACACCTTGCGGCACATGGACCTGAACCATGCGCGTCTACCAATTCCGCCACCTGGGCACGGCATAACGTGTATGCTATTGCTTTCGTCGAATCGCGGTGCCCTTTTCGCGCGCCGCGTTCAGCGAAGACAGAACTATACAATACATTTTTTTTGGATGCAAACAGCCTTTGAAAAAGCGAACCAACAACGACAATAACCGCGACGCTTACCCGGTGCCAGCCACCGATCTGCCTCCCGATTTCGACCCCAGCGTGCCCAGCCGCGAACAGGTGCTGGACACCCTGCGCGAGGCGGGAAAACCGCTCTCCCTGGAAGCCCTGGCCGACGCCACCCATGCTTCCATCCCCCTGTCCACCGGCTTCATCCGCCGCATCAAGGCCATGGAACGCGACGGCCAGGTGCGCTTCAATGCCCAAGGAAGGTTGCAAATCTGCAACAGTACCGCCTTCATCGCGGGCACCGTCCAGGGACACCGCGACGGCTTCGGCTTTCTGATCCCCGACGACGGCAGTCCCGACCTGTTCCTCTCGCCCCACGAGATGGCCAAGGTCCTGCACGGCGACCGCGTGCGGGTCCGCGCCACGGGTGAATACCGCGGCCGTCCCGAAGGCGCCATCGTCGAGGTCCTGGAACGCCGCACCGTCAAGCTGGTGGGCCGCTTTCTGAAGGAACACGGCGCCTTCGTCGTGGCGCCGGAAGACCAGCGCATCAAGCACGACATCCTGATCTCGCCGCAGGACACCGCCGGCGCCGAGCCCGGCCAGGTCGTCACCGTGCAGATCCTGCGCCAGCCCGCCAGCCACATGCAGCCCTTGGGCCGCATCATCGAGGTGCTGGGCGAGATCGACGATCCTGGCATGGAGATCGAGATCGCCGTGCGCAAGTTCGACGTGCCGGTGGATTTCTCCGAGGCGACGATGCGCCAGCTGCGGTCCGTGCCCGACCGCGTGCGCGACGGCGAACTCGCCGGGCGCGTCGACCTGCGCGACGTGCCCTTCATCACCATCGACGGCGAGGACGCACGCGACTTCGACGATGCCGTATTCTGCATGCCGGCCGACCTGGGCACCCCCAAGCGCTCCCGGCCGGGCTGGCGGCTGCTGGTGGCCATCGCCGACGTCAGCCATTACGTCCAGCCCGGCTCGGCGCTGGACGACGACGCGATCAACCGCGGCACCAGCGTGTATTTCCCGCGCCGCGTGATCCCCATGCTGCCCGAGGCGCTGTCCAACGGCATCTGTTCGCTGAACCCGGACGTGGACCGCCTGGTGATGGTCTGCGACATGATGATCCCCGCGGGCGGCGTCAAGGCCGGCACGGTCACCGCCTACCAGTTCTACGAGGCGGTCATCCATTCGCATGCCCGCACCACCTACTCCGACATCTGGGCCGCCCTGCAGCAGCCCGGCGGCCCGGCGGCGCAGAACCTGGGCGAACTCTATCCCCACGTGCAGACGGCCTACGAGCTCTTCCAGGCCTTCGAGCAGGCCCGGCGCAAGCGCGGGGCCATCGACTTCGACACGATCGAGACCCGCATCGTCTGCAACCCCCTGGGCCGCATCGAAAAGATCGAACCCTACACGCGCAACGACGCCCACAAGCTGATCGAGGAATGCATGCTGGCGGCCAACACCTGCGCGGCGGATTTCATCGTACGCAACAAGCGCCAGGCGCTGTTCCGCGTGCATGACGGCCCCACGCCGGAAAAGCTCCAGGCCCTGCGCGAGACCCTGCGACACATGGGCCTGACGCTGGAGGGCGGCGACGATCCGCAGACCAGCGACTACGCCAAGCTGATCCAGGCCAGCCGCGCCAGGCCCGATTTCGCGGTCATCCAGACGCTGTGCCTGCGGTCCATGCAGCAGGCGATCTACAGTCCCGAGATCACCGGCCACTTCGGCCTGTCCTACGAGCACTACGCGCACTTCACCTCTCCCATCCGGCGCTACCCGGACCTGCTGGTGCATCGCGTCATCCGCAGCATCCTGAACAAGCAGCGCTACCAGCCGCCGGCGCTGGGCAGCACGCCCGTCGACCCTTCGCTGCCGGCCAAGGTCCGCGAGCACGACGCCTGGGAAACCCTGGGCGCCCTGCTGTCGGCCCGCGAGCGGCGCGCCGACGACGCCTCGCGCGACGTGCAGGCCTGGCTGAAATGCTGGTTCGTGCGCGAGCGCGTGGGCGAGGTCTTCAGCGGCCGCATCACGGGCGTCACCAGCTTCGGCGTGTTCGTCACGCTCGAGACCCTCTACGTCGAAGGCCTGGTCCACATCTCCGAGCTCGGCGGCGACTACTTCCAGTACAACGAGGCGCTCAACGAACTGCGCGGCGAGCGCACGGGATTCCGCTACCAGCTGGGCGACACGCTGCAGGTCCAGGTCTCCCGGGTGGACCTGGAGGCCCGCCGCATCGACTTCCGCCTGGTGCGCGGGGAAGACTACAAATCCCTGCAGGCCGAGATCGAGGGCGACGCCCGGCCGAACGCCGCCCGCCCGCGCAAGAAGGCCGCCGGCGCCAAGCCCGAGGCCCTGCGCGGCACCACCGCGCACCAGCGCCGCGCGCAGGCCAAGCGCGACGCCCGCCAGGAGACGCCGCGCAAGCGGCGCTGAGGCAGCCGCGCGACACGCCGCGCTGGCATGGCGCGCCCGGCGCGCCGCCGGGCGGCCGTCCGTGACGCCTGGCGGCCCGGCCGCACTACAATGCCACGGACAGGCCTCGTGCCGCTTACACAATCATCATGTCATCCCAACAGATTCTGGCCGGCTTTCACGCCGTGCAGGCGCGGCTGCGCCACGCCCCCGACTCGATCCGCGACGTCTACCTGGACACCGCGCGCCAGGATGCGCGCATGCAGCGCTGCATCCAGCAGCTCGAATCGGCCGGCGTGCGCTGGCACGCGGCTGACGCACAACGCCTGGACGGGCTGGCCCGCGGCGTGCGCCACCAGGGCATCGTGGCCCTGGCCCGCCCGCGCCCGCTGGCCGTTTCCATCGACGAGGTGCTGGATCCGCTGGAGGACCGCCAGGAGCCGGCGCTGCTGCTGGTCCTGGACGGCGTGACGGACCCGCACAATTTGGGGGCCTGCCTGCGCACCGCCGACGCGGCCGGCGTGCATGCCGTCATCGCGCCCAAGGACCGGGCGGTGGGCCTGAATACCACGGTGCAGCGCGTGGCCTGCGGCGCGGCCGACACGGTGCCCTACCTGATGGTCACCAACCTCGCGCGCACGCTGCGGGCGCTGCGCGAGCGCGGCGTCTGGTTGGTCGGGACGGACGACTCGGCGGAACACGGCCTGCACCAGGTCGACGCGCGCCGGCCCATGGCCTGGGTCATGGGAGCCGAAGGCGAAGGCATGCGCCGACTGACCCGCGAGACCTGCGACGAGCTGGTGTCGATCCCCATGCGCGGCTCGGTCGAAAGCCTGAACGTCAGCGTGGCCAGCGCGGTCTGCCTCTACGAGACCGTGCGCCAGCGGCAATCCTGAATTTCCTCCCTCTCACCACACACACCATGTCGACCACCGGCTTCACCACCCAGACCGTCCATTTCGGCCGCCAGGCGGATTCCGAGCACGGATCCGTGCACGCCGCCATCCACCCGTCCACCGAATACACCTACCGGGACGCCCGCGACCTGGCCGCCGTCTTCCAGAACCGGAAGAAAGGCTACACCTACGCCCGCACCGGCACGCCCACGACCGCGGCCCTGGAGGCGCAGATCACCGCCATGGAACAGGGCAACGGCACCGTGGCCTTCGCCACCGGCATGGCGGCGTTGAACGCCGTGTTCTTCGCGCTGCTGCGCCACGGCGACCACCTGATCGCCAGCAAGTACATCTTCGGCAACACCAACAGCCTGCTGATGACGCTGGAGAATTTCGGCGTCGAGCTGACGCTGGTGGACGCGACCGACGCGGCGCAGGTCGAGGCGGCGCTGCGCCCCAACACCCGCATGGTCTTCGTGGAGACCATCGCCAATCCGGGCACCCAGGTCGCCGACCTGAAGGCCATCGGCGAACTGTGCCAGGCACGCGGACTGGTCTACGTGGTCGACAGCACCCTTTCGTCGCCCTACCTGCGCCCCGGGCGCGACTTCGGCGCCTCGCTGGTGGTCAATTCGCTGTCCAAGCACATCGGCGGCCACGGCAACGCCCTGGGCGGCGCCGTGACCCAGACCGGACTGTACGACTGGGCCGCCTTCCCCCATATCTACGAGCAGTACCGCAAGGACGATTCCCATACCTGGGGCCTGCTGCAGATCAAGAAGAAAGGCCTGCGCGACATGGGCGGCACCCTGTCCTCGGACGTCGCGCACCGCCTGGCGGCCGGCGCCGAGACCCTGGCGCTGCGCATGGACCGCATCTGCGGCAACGCGCTGGCGCTGGCGCGCTTCCTGGAACACCACCCGCTGGTCGAGCGCGTGCAGTATCCGGGCCTGGACAGCCATCCCCAGCACGGCCGCGCCACGGAATTCTTCGGCGGGCATTACGGCGGGCTGCTGGGCGTGGTCCTCAAGGACGGCGCCGACGTCTTCGCATGCCTGAACCGGCTGAAGGTCGCGGCGCTGGCCACCCACCTGGGCGACAACCGCACGCTGGTGCTGCCGGCGGCGCACACCATCTACTTCGAGATGGGACCCGAGCGCCGCGCGCTGATGGGCATCCCCGACGGCTTCCTGCGCATCTCCGTCGGAATCGAGGAGGAAGCCGATCTGATCGCCGATTTTTCCCAGGCGCTGCAGGGCTCGCCGGACTGAGAACGGGGATCGGGATTAACCCCAAGGTCCTCGCAGTTTTTAACAAACGTCAGGAAATACGCGGTTCTTCAGCGGTTTTCTCTTGACACTGCCCGGCAATCGCAGGCTTAATACGGCTTAGCCACCGACTCCGGCCGGGTCCCGACATCTGGATGGTGCGGCCCGGAGCAGCAGCCGGACAGGATGGCAAGACACGTCCATCAAATAACCGATGGATCATCCATCGGGTGACAATAAACTCTCAGGGGTATTTTTTAAATGAACAAGACCGAGCTGATCGAGCATATTTCCTCCAAGACCGATCTGTCCAAGGCCGACGTCGGTCGCGCCCTGGAAGCCTTCGTCGGCGCCGTGAAGACGACCCTGAAGAAAAAGGGCTCCGTGACGCTGGTGGGCTTCGGCACCTTCGCCGTCTCCGAACGTGCCGCCCGCACCGGCCGCAACCCGCGCACCGGCGAGGCCATCAAGATCAAGAAGGCCCGCGTGCCGAAGTTCCGTCCCGGCAAGGCCCTGAAGGACGCCGTGAACTGATCACGGCAATCGGCTCGTCCGTGAAAAGGCCGCCCGCACGGGCGGCCTTTTCATTTGCCGGGCGCCCCGCCGCGCCGATATAATTGCGCCCTGGCCGCCGCTCCGCGCGCACGGCCCTCGTCCGGGTGCTTAGCTCAGTTGGTAGAGCGGCGCCTTTACACGGCGTAGGTCGGGGGTTCGAGCCCCTCAGCACCCACCATCCCGGACGGCAGGTCTACAATCGCCTCCATGAATCGCCCCGCCCAATCCCCCGGCTCGCTGCGCTGCGGCCTGGATGCCCTCGACCAGTTCGACGAGATCATCGACGTCCGCACGCCGGCGGAATTCCAGGACGACCACATCCCCGGCGCCATCAACGCGCCCGTGCTCAGCAACGAGGAACGCGTGCTGATCGGCACCATGTACGCCCAGGAGTCGCCCTTCAAGGCGACCCGCCTGGGGGCCGCCCTGGTGGCGCGCCACATCGCCGAATACCTGGAGACCTGCTTCGCCGACCGCCCACAGAATTGGCGGCCACTGATCTACTGCTGGCGCGGCGGCAAGCGTTCCGGATCCATGACGACCTGGTTCAACCTGATCGGCTGGCGCGCCCGGCAGCTCGATGGCGGCTACAAGGCCTGGCGGCGCCACGTGATCGACACCCTGGAGACGCGGCCGGCCGCCTTGCGGTTCATCGTGCTCACCGGCCCCACGGGATCCGGCAAGACGCGGCTGCTGCAGGCCCTGGGCCGCGCCGGCGCCCAGATCCTGGACCTGGAAGGACTGGCCAGCCACCGCGGATCGCTGCTGGGCGGGCTGCCCGGCCATCCCCAGCCCAGCCAGCGGGGCTTCGAGTCCGCCCTGCTGCGCGCCATCGAGGCCCTGGATCCCGCATACCCCGTCTTTGTCGAGGCCGAGAGCCGCCGCATCGGCCAGCTGAGCCTGCCCGACACCTTGCTGGCGACCATGCACGCCGGGCGCTGCGTGCGCGTGCAGGCCACGCTGGCGCAGCGCATCGCCTTCCTGCTGCAGGACTACGCGCACCTGTTCCAGGCCCCGGACGATTTCAAGGCCGCATTGGACCGTCTGGTCGGCCTGCAAAGCCGGCAGACCATCCAGGACTGGCATGCGCTGATCGACGCGGACCGCCGCGCGGAGCTTTTCGAGGCCCTGGTCCGCGACCACTACGATCCCGCCTACCGGCGCAGCAGCCACGGCCACTACGCCGGGCTCGACCAGGCGCCGGTCTTCGACTACGACCCCACCGATCCCGACGGCCGCGGCCAGGCCGGCGAGCTGCTGGCCCGGCTCGGCGCCGCAGCCGCCCCGCCGCCCGCCGCCGGCGCGGATGGGGGCGCCTCTCCCCAATGCAGTCCGGAGCTTTCCCGATGAACGACGTATCCTCCATCCCCCGCCTCACCTCGCTGTCGCACGGCGGCGGCTGCGGCTGCAAAATCGCGCCCGATGTGCTCGCCGCCCTGATGCGCGACGCGCTGCCGGCCGGTCCCTTTCCGGACCTGCTGGTGGGCACGCAGTCCTCGGACGACGCCGCGGTCTACCGCCTGAACGACGAGCAGGCCCTGATCGCCACCACCGATTTCTTCATGCCCATCGTCGACGACCCGCGCGACTTCGGGCGCATCGCGGCCACCAATGCCCTGTCGGACATCTACGCCATGGGCGGGCGCCCCATCCTGGCGCTGGCGCTGGTCGGCATGCCGCTGAAATCGCTGCCGCACGACACCATCTCCGCCATCCTGGCCGGCGGCGCCTCGGTCTGCCAGCAGGCCGGCATCCCGATCGCGGGCGGCCATTCCATCGATTCCGTCGAACCCATCTACGGGCTGGCGGTCATGGGGCTGGCGCATCCCGATCAGATCAAGCGCAACGACCAGGCGAGGGCCGGCGACACGTTGATCCTCAGCAAGCCGCTGGGCGTGGGCATCCTGTCGGCAGCGCTGAAAAAAGACCGGCTGGACGCGGCCGGCTACCAGGCCATGATCGACAGCACCACGCGGCTGAACACGCCGGGGACGGCGCTGGCGCGCATGCCCGCCGTGCATGCGCTGACCGACGTGACCGGTTTCGGCCTGCTCGGCCATGCGCTGGAAATGTGCCGCGGTTCGGGTCTGCGCGCCCACATCGACTATGCCGCCCTGCCCTGGCTGGACCCGGCGCCGGCCCTGGCGCGCGAAGGCATCCAGACCGGCGCCTCGAACCGCAACTGGCACGCCTGCCAGGCCGAGGCGGTGCTGGACAGTGCGCTGCCGCAACACGCGCAGGCGCTGCTGACCGATCCGCAGACCTCCGGCGGCCTGCTCATCGCCTGCGCGCCCGAGGCCGCCGACGAAGTCCTGTCGCTGCTGCGGGCCGAGGGTTTCGCCCAGGCCGCGCGCATCGGGCAATTGTCGGCCGGCGCGTCCGGCATTCAGGTATCCTGAACCCCGTCCCATCCAGGAATCCAGCCATGGCCGATCCCCTGATCATTGCCCGCAACAGCGAATTCCAGGCGGTCCTGCTGCCGCAGATGGCCAACCGGCACGGCTGCGTCACGGGGGCCACCGGCACCGGCAAGACCATCACCCTGCAGGTCCTGGCCGAATCGTTCTCGCGCATCGGCACCCCGGTCTTCATGGCCGACGTCAAGGGCGACCTCAGCGGCATCTCGCAGGCGGGCGCCCCCTCGGAAAAATTGACGCGGCGCCTGCAGGACCTGGGCCTGCCCACGCCCGCCTGGGGCGCCTGCCCGGTCACGCTGTGGGACATCTTCGGCCAGCAGGGCCACCCGATCCGGGCGACGGTGTCCGACCTCGGCCCCCTGCTGCTCGCCCGCATGCTGGACCTGAACGACACCCAGGAAGGCGTGCTGAACGTCGCCTTCCGCGTGGCCGACGACGAGGGCCTGCTGGTGCTGGACCTCAAGGACCTGCGCACCATGCTGCAGTACGTCGCCGACCATGCCGGCGAACTGCGCGCCCGCTACGGCCAGGTCTCGCCGGCATCCGTCGGCGCCATCCAGCGCAGCCTGCTGCGGCTGGAATCGGAAGGCGCGGCCGAGTTCTTCGGCGAGCCCATGCTGGACGTCTTCGACTGGATGCGCGCCGACGCGCAGGGCCGCGGCATGGTCAACATCCTGGCCGCCGACCGGCTGATGCAGTCGCCGCGCCTGTACGGCGTGTTCCTGCTGTGGATGCTGGCCGACCTGTACGAGCGCCTGCCCGAGGTCGGCGACCTGGACAAGCCCAAGCTGGTGTTCTTCTTCGACGAGGCTCATCTGCTCTTCAAGGACGCGCCCCGGGCCCTGCTGGACAAGATCGAGCAGGTCGTGCGCCTGATCCGATCCAAGGGCGTCGGCGTCTATTTCGTCACGCAGAATCCCGCCGACATCCCCGACACGGTGCTGGGCCAGCTAGGCCATCGCGTCCAGCACGCGCTGCGGGCGTTCACGCCCCGCGATCAGAAGGCAGTCCGCACCGCGGCCCAGACCATGCGGCCGCACCCCGGCCTGGACATCGAGGCCGCCATCACCGAGCTGGCCGTGGGCGAGGCCCTGGTTTCGCTGCTGGATGCCAAGGGCCAGCCCGGGCAGACGCAGCGGGTCTGGATGTCGGCGCCCGGCAGCCGCATCGGACCGGCCAGCGATGCCGAACGCCAGGCCTTGCGCTCGGCGTCCATGCTGGGCGGCAAGTACGAGCAGGCGCTGGACCGCGAATCCGCCTACGAGATCCTGCAGCGCCGCGCCCAGGGCGGGCAGACCGGCGCCGCGGCGGACACCGCCGACGGCGGGGCCTCGTCCCGGGGCCAGGCCGGCGGCGCGGCCGACGCGCTCAGCGACTTCCTGTTCGGCTCGACCGGACCGCGCGGCGGCCGCCGCGACGGTGTGGTCCAGTCCGTCGCCAAGAGCGTCATGCGCAACGCCGCCAACCGCCTGGTGCGCGGCCTGCTGGGCTCTCTGGTCGGCCGGCGCTGATCCCCGGCCGTCCCCCACGATGACCGCCGCCGCCCCGCCCTCCCCGAACAAGGCCGGCCCCGCCCCCGGGCGCTGCCGCTGGTGCACCGACGACCCGGTCTACGTCCGCTATCACGACCAGGAATGGGGTGTGCCGTCGCGGGATCCGCGCCATCTCTTCGAGATGCTCATCCTCGAAGGCTTCCAGGCGGGGCTGTCCTGGCTCACGATCCTGCGCCGGCGCGAGGCCTTCCGCGAGGCGCTGTGCGGTTTCGACCCCCAGGCACTGGCCCGCACGGACGCCGCCTGGGTCGAGGACCGCATGCAGAACCCCGCCATCATCCGCAACCGCTTGAAGCTCCAGGCCGCGGGCACCAATGCGCGCGCCTGGCTGGCGCTGGCCGATCCTGTCGACCTGGTCTGGTCGGTCGTCGACGGCCAACCCCGCATCCACCACTATGCGGACACCGGCGACATCCCCACGGCCGGCCCCGAGGCCCAGGCGCTCAGCCGCCTGCTCAAGCGCCACGGCTTTACCTTCGTGGGCCCGACGATCTGCCAATCCTACCTGCAGGCGATCGGCTGCCTGATGGACCACACGGCCGACTGCCACCGGTACGCGGCGCTGGGCGGCCGCCCCGGGCGCTGAGCCATGGATCCGCTGGACCGGGCCTACCGGGATGCGGTCTACCGCATCGACACCGATCCCCCGCTCACCGTACGCATCGGCCAGGCCTCGCCGGGGATCGCCGCCCTGCATCACGCCCATCAGTGCACCGAAAGCCTGTTCATCAGCGCCTGCAATCCGCGCAGCCGCCGCCTGCGACCCGCCGGCAACGCGCGCCGGACGCGGGCGCTGCGCCGCGCCCTGGAGCGCCTGGGCCGCGCCTGGCTGCCGGCCCGGGGCATGGATCCCGATGGGCAATGGCCCGACGAGCCGGGCTTCTGGATCGCGGCCATGCCGCTGGACGAGGGGCTACGGCTGGCGCGCCGCTTCGGCCAGAACGCCATCGTCCGCTGGCCCGGCGACACGGTGGGGCAGCTGGCCTGGGTGCCGGCCGCCGACCCCGGCGGCGCTCGGCGGCGGCGCGCCCGCGGGTAGGCCGGCGACATTCCGTCTGCTAAGGTAATGTCTGGTCAAACATCGGACGGATCCACCATGCCTCATCTGTTCACCCGGCACACCGCCTTCTACGCGGTCATCGGCCTGACCCTGCTGTGCGCCGCGCTGGCGCTGACGGTGAATCCCGCCTGGTGGCTGCCCTGTCTGCTGTTCCTGGCGCTGACCGTGCTGGGCATCTACGACCTGAACCAGACGCGCCACGCCATCCGCCGCAATTATCCGGTGGTGGGCAACCTGCGCTTCCTGTTCGAATACATCCGCCCCGAGGTGCGCCAGTATTTCTTCGAGGACGACACCCTGCAGGCGCCGTTTTCCCGCGTCGACCGCTCGCTGGTCTACCAGCGGGCCAAGCGGCAGATGGACGAGCGCCCCTTCGGCACGCAGGGCGACGTCTACGACGGCCGCTACGAATGGATCAACCACGCCATGGTGCCGACCCACATCGACGACACGGATTTCCGCATCACGGTGGGCGGCCCGGACTGCCGCCAGCCGGTGGACCTGTCCGTCTTCAACATCTCCGCCATGAGCTTCGGGGCCCTGTCGGCCAACGCGGTGCGGGCGCTGAACAAGGGCGCCGCCCTGGGCAATTTCGCCCACGACACGGGCGAAGGCGGCGTCAGCCAATATCACCTGGAACACGGCGGCGGCCTGATCTGGAACATCGGCTCGGGATACTTCGGCTGCCGCGACGCGGACGGCGGCTTCTCGGAAGAACGCTTCGTCGACATGGCCCGGCGCGACAACATCCGCATGATCGAGATCAAGCTCTCGCAAGGCGCCAAGCCCGGCCATGGCGGCATCCTGCCCGCGCCCAAGGTCACCCCCGAGATCGCCGCGGCGCGCGGCGTCGTGGCGGGCCGGGACTGCATCTCGCCCTCCAGCCACAGCGCCTTCTCCACTCCGATCGAGCTGATGCAGTTCGTCGCGCGCCTGCGCGAGCTGTCCGGCGGCAAGCCGGTGGGATTCAAGCTCTGCATCGGCCATCCCTGGGAATGGTTCGCCATCGCCAAGGCCATGCTGGCCACGGGCATCACGCCGGACTTCATCGTCGTCGACGGCGCCGAGGGCGGCACGGGCGCCGCGCCCATCGAATTCGTCAACCACGTCGGCACGCCCCTGCGCGAGGGCCTGCGGCTGGTCCACAACACCCTGGTCGGCATCGGCCTGCGCGAACAGATCCGCCTGGGCGCCTCGGGCAAGGTCATCAGCGCCTTCGACATGGCCCGCATCATGGCCCTGGGCGCCGACTGGTGCAACAGCGCGCGCGCCTACATGTTCGCCATCGGCTGCATCCAGGCGCAGACCTGCCACACCGGGCGCTGCCCCACCGGCGTCACCACCCAGGACCCGGCCCGGCAAAAGGCGCTGGTGGTGGAGGACAAATCCGTGCGGGTGGCCAATTACCATGCCAACACGCTCAAGGCACTGGGCGAGCTGCTGTGCGCTGCGGGCCTGCAGCACCCCAGCGACCTGCGTCCGCACCACATCGCGCGGCGCATCGCCAACGGCGAGGTGCGCGTGCTCTCGGCGCTGTTTCCCGACCTGCAAAAGGGCGAGCTGCTGGAGGGCAAGTTCCGCAACACGATCTTCCGCACCGCCTGGCCCATGGC
>DASSTS010000015.1:0-12806 GCA_035707805.1 Castellaniella sp.
GCCAGCGCCCGCCCGCAGGCGACGCCCGACGCCCAGGCCCACTGGAAGTTGTACCCGCCCAGCCAGCCGGTGACGTCCACGGCCTCGCCGATGATGTGCAGGCCCGGACATCGATGGGCCTGCAGCGTGCGCTGGTCGAGCTCGTCCGTATCCACCCCGCCGCTCATGACCTCGGCCTTCTTGTAGCCGGCCGTGCCCGTGGGCCACAGCGTCCAGCGGTGGATGCGCCCGCCCAGCGCGCGCAGGTCGCGGTCGGGGACGTCGGCCAGGCGCCGGCTGCCGGGGTCCTCCGCCGCGCCGCGCCCCGCGCGGGATCCCGCCGCGTCCGCGGGCGCTTGCGCGCCGTCCGCCGACAGCCAGGCGTCGGCCAGGCGCCGGGGCCAGAACTGGGCCAGCACCGTGGCCAGGGTCTGGCGGCTGCCGGCCTTGGCGGCCACGAGCAGCCCGCCCATGTCGCGGTCAGGCGCCAGATCGATCTGGATCGGATCGCCGGGCTGCCAGTAGCTGGAGATCTGCAGGATGCCAGGCCCCGAGAGGCCGCGGTGCGTGAAGAGCAGGTCTTCCCGGAATTCGGCGGGCCGCGCGCGCCGCCCCCGACCGCCGGCCTTCGGCGCGGCGCGCGCCGCCTGGGGATCCGTCGCCCGGGCCTCGTGCGACAGCCGCACTTCGAGGGCGACGCCGGCCAGCGCGCCATAGGGACGCCACTGGTCCGCGTCAAAGGTCAGGGGCACCAGCGCCGGGCGGGGCTCGACGATCTTCAGGCCGAACTGGCGGGCGATCCGCAAGCTGAAATCCGTGGCGCCCAGTTGCGGGATCGCCATTCCGCCCGTGGCCAGCACCAGCTGCGCGGCCCGGATGGCGCCGCCCTCGGTGGCCAGCGCGAACCCGGCGCCGTCGCGCGAGACGGACTGCACGGCGCAGGGCATGCGCCAGGCCACATTGCCCCGCTGGCATTCGCGGCGCAGCATCTCGATGACCGATTCGCTGGAATCGTCGCAAAACAGCTGTCCGCGGTGTTTCTCGTGCCAGGACACCCCGTGCGAGCGCAGCAGGTCGAGAAAGTCCTGGGGACCGTAGCCGCGCAGGGCCGAACGGCAGAAGTCCGGATTGCGCGACAGGAACTGCGCAGGGCTGGCGCCCAGGTTGGTGAAGTTGCAACGGCCGCCGCCCGATATGCGGATCTTTTCCGCCAGACGCTCGGCGTGATCGATCAGCACCACGCGCAGCCCGCGCTGGCCGGCGACCGCGGCGGCCATCATGCCGGCCGCCCCGGCGCCGATCACGGCGACGTCGAACGCGGGCTTCACTCGCGGATGCAGTCCACGTAGTAGCAGCGCTGTCCGTGTTCGTCGGTCTCGTAGGCCAGGCCGTGCACGTCGGTCTCGAAGCCCGGGAACTGCTGGTTGAATTCGCGGGTGAACTTCAGGTAGTCCACGATGTCGCGGTTGAATCGCTCGCCCGGGATCAGCAGCGGGATGCCCGGCGGATAGGGCGTCAGCAGCACGCCGGTGACGCGGCCTTCGAGTTGTTCGACGGGCACGCGCTCGACCTCGCGGTGGGCCATGCGGGCATAGGCGTCGGCCGGCCGCATCGCGGGCACCATGTCGCTGAGATACACCCGCGTGGTCAGCCGCGCGAAATCGTAGTGGCGATAGGCCTCGTGGATCTCCTGGCACAGGTCGCGCAGGCCCATGCGCTCGTAGCGCTTGTGCGCCCGGCTGAACTCGGGCAGCACGCGCCACAAGGGCTGGTTGCGGTCGAAGTCGTCCTTGAACTGCTGCAGGGCGGTCAGCAGGGTGTTCCAGCGGCCCTTGGTGATGCCGATGGTGAACAGGATGAAGAAAGAATACAGGCCGGTCTTTTCGACCACCACGCCGTGCTCGACCAGGTAGCGGGACACCAGCGCCGCCGGGATGCCGGTCTCGGCGAACGTGCCGGAAATGTCCAGGCCCGGCGTGATGACGGTGGCCTTGATCGGGTCCAGCATGTTGAAGCCCTCGGCCAGGTCGCCGAAGCCGTGCCATTCGTCGCCCGAGCCCAGAACCCAGTCTTCGCGGTTGCCGATGCCATCGGCCACCAGGCGGTTGGGGCCCCAGACCTTGAACCACCAGTCGTTCTTGCCGAATTCGGATTCGACCTTGCGCATGGCGCGGCGGAAGTCCAGCGCCTCGCGGATGGATTCCTCGACGAGCGCCGTGCCGCCGGGAGGTTCCATCATGGCGGCGGCCACGTCGCAGGACGCGATGATCGCGTACTGCGGCGAGGTCGAGGTATGCATCAGGAAGGCTTCGTTGAAGATGTTGTGGTCGAGCTTGCGGGTCTCGGAATCCTGCACCACGATCTGCGAGGCCTGCGACAGGCCGGCCAGCAGCTTGTGCGTGGAGTGCGTCGCATAGATCATGGTGTCGTGGCTGCGCGGGCGGTTTGGCCCGATGGCGTGCATGTCCTCGTAGAACTCGTGGAATGCGGCGTGGGGCAGCCAGGCCTCGTCGAAATGCAGCGTGTCGATCTCGGAGCCGAGCTGTTCCTTGATCATCTCGACGTTGTAGATCACGCCGTCATAGGTGCTCTGGGTGAGCGACAGGATGCGCGGGCGCTTGTTGACCGCCTCGCGGGCAAAAGGGTTGGCCTCGATCTTCTTGCGGATGTTCTCGGGATCGAATTCCTCGAGGGGGATCGGACCGATGATGCCCAGGTGGTTGCGCGTGGGGCGCAGGAACACCGGGATGGCGCCGGTCATGGTGATGGCGTGCAGCACCGATTTGTGGCAGTTGCGGTCCACCACCACGACGTCGCCCGAGGCCACGTTGGCGTGCCAGACGATCTTGTTGGACGTCGAGGTGCCGTTGGTCACGAAGAAGCAATGGTCGGCGTGGAAGATGCGGGCGGCGTTGCGCTCGGATTCGGCCACGGGGCCGGTGTGGTCCAGCAGCTGGCCGAGTTCGTCCACGGCGTTGCAGACGTCGGCGCGCAGCATGTTCTCGCCGAAGAACTGGTGGAACATCTGTCCCACCGGGCTCTTGAGGAAGGCCACGCCGCCCGAGTGCCCCGGGCAGTGCCAGGAATAGGAACCGTCGGAGGCGTAGTCCAGCAGCTCGCGGAAGAACGGCGGCGGCAGGCTGTCCAGGTAGGCGCGGGCCTCGCGGATGATGTGGCGGGCGACGAATTCCGGCGTGTCCTCGAACATGTGGATGAAGCCGTGCAGCTCGCGCAGGATGTCGTTGGGAATGTGCTGCGAGGTGCGGGTCTCGCCGTACAGGTAGATGGGGATGTCCTCGTTGCGAAAGCGCAGCTCGCCGATGAAGGTCCGCAGGTTCTTGATGGCGTTGGCCACGTCCTCCGGCGAATCCTCGTCGAATTCCTCGTCGTCGATCGACAGGATGAAGGCGCTGGCCCGGCTCTGCTGCTGGGCGAAGGAACTGAGGTCGCCATAGCTGGTGACGCCCAGGACCTCGACGCCCTCGGCCTCGATGGCGGCCGCCAGGGCGCGGATGCCGAAGCCCGACGCGTTCTCGGAGCGATAGTCTTCGTCGATGATGACGATGGGAAAACGAAATTTCATGGCAGTCACCGTAAGGCCGCGCGCGCAGCCCGAAATGGCCCCAGTCCTGTCTCCGGACCGGAGCCCACAGCGTTCTTGGTCAGGTGCGCGGCAGCGTCACCCCGTGTTGTCCCTGGTATTTGCCGCCCCGGTCCGCGTACGAGGTCTCGCAGACCTCGTCGCTTTCGAAGAACAGCATCTGGGCGCAGCCCTCGCCCGCGTAGATTTTCGCCGGCAAGGGCGTGGTGTTGGAAAATTCCAGCGTCACGTGGCCTTCCCATTCGGGCTCCAGCGGCGTGACGTTGACGATGATGCCGCAGCGGGCATAGGTGCTCTTTCCCAGGCAGATCGTCAGGACGGTGCGGGGGATGCGGAAATATTCGACCGTGCGCGCCAGGGCGAAGGAATTGGGCGGGATGATGCAGACGTCGCCCTCGAAATCCACGAACGAGCCGGCATCGAAGGCCTTGGGGTCGACGATGGAGGAATTGATGTTGGTGAAGATCTTGAATTCACGGGCGCAGCGCACATCGTAGCCATAGCTGCTGGTGCCGTAGCTGACGATCTTGTGGCCATCGACCGAGCGCACCTGGTCGGGCTCGAAAGGCTCGATCATGCCGGCTTGGGCTGCGCTGCGGATCCAACGGTCGTTCTTGATGCTCATGGACACCCTCGATTCAGTATTCCGACATTTTATCAATCCCTCGAGAACCAGCGATAGACCAGTGCCAGACCGCTGACGGTGCCCACCGTCATCTCGGCCTGCAGGTTGCGCATCAGCCGGTAGCTCAGGCGGGCGACGGTCCCGGTCTGGGCCAGCGCCTGTTCCAGGCTGATGGTCAGGTCCTTGGCCAGGGCCTTGCTGGCCCGCACGAAACGCTGCTCGATGGGGCTCGCCCCGGCGTCCAGGCCGCTGACCACGCTTTCGACCGGCAGGATGCTGCCGGTGCTGCCGAGTTCGCCGGAGCGCATGCTCAACTCGTCCAGGCCGAAACGCTTGTAGAAAGGCTCGCCGCCAGAGAGGAAGGAACTGCCCACGGAAAACAGCAGGGACATGTCGCCGCCGGCGTCGTCGGGGCCATGGCCCAGCAGCAGCCAGGTGAGTTTCTCGGTCTCGCTCACCTCGGGGCGGGAGATCAGGTCGATGCGCGGGCGCCGCGCGGTGCCGGCCACCTGCACGCCGGCCTGCACGGCCACGTCGGTGCGCAGCGCCTGGATGTCCAGCACCGGATTGGTGACGTCGCCCTGGAAGGTGACGGTGCCGCGCCGCAACTGCAGGTGCTGGCCGTAGGCGTTGATGGCCCCGCCGCGCGTGCGCAGGGCGCCCAGCGCGGTCAGCTTGCCCTGGACCAGGTGCAGGTCCAGGCTGCCCACCAGTCCGGAATCCAGACCGTAGCCCGTCAGGTAGAACCGCGGACCGAGGTCCACGGTCAGGTCGGCCCGCATGTCCAGCGGCGGGCTTTCCGGCTCGGTCGGCGTGGCCTGGCCCGGCTTGAGCACCACCACGTCGCTGTCGAGCGACGGGATGTTGTTGAGCATGTCCAGGTCGAACCAGCCGGCATCGGCCACGATCTTGCCGCTGAGGTCGATGCGCGGCAAGTCGGCCCGCACGCGCAGCTCACCGCTGATCATGGCGTACCGGTCGGACCGCTGCAGGATCGGATAGCGCGAGAAGCCGACCCGCGCCTCGCCGGACTGCGCGTCCAGGTCCCACAGCCCCGACACATCCAGGAAGCCGTCCTGCGCATCCGGATTTTCGGCCACCCAGGTGGCCGTGCGCCATTCCTTGGGGGCGACGCGGCGCACGGCCGGGAAGCGCAGGTGATCCAGGACGAGGCGCATGCCGTCGAAATGAGCCTGCAAGGTGCCGTCCAGCAGGCGCACGCCCTGGTCCAGGATCAACAGGCGCATGTCTTCGCCGCGCACCGGTCCGCTCAGGGCCCAGCCGCCGCGCGGCAGGCTGCGCCCGCGCACGTCGGCATGGATGACGCCGCCGACTTCCGCCGCGCCGCCCAGCAGCAGGTTGACCCAGGCCAGGTCTTCGGACTCGGCCTGCACCCGGACGTTCTTCTCGTCCTGCGCGCGCAGGCCCAGGCCGCCGCCCGGCGTGGCGTGCACCAGCGTATCAGCCTGCACGTGCACGCGCCCCATGTCCCGCGTCACGATCCGCAGATCCAGCGCCGCCTTGCTGGCCGCCTCGGACACGGGCCGGATGGCCAGGTCCAGGCGGGCGGTTTCCAGGCCGAGCTCGATGGGCACGTCCCCAGGGACGGTCAGGTCGCCGTCCAGGCGCACCAGATGCACCTCGCCCTGCAGGGCGCCGGCGAGTTTCAGGTTCCAGTCCAGCGCCAGGCGCAGGCGGCTGTGCTGGGCCTGCTCGGACAAGGCGGTGTTCACGCCGCCAAGATCCGAGCCCGTCTTGCCCAGCCAGGCCTGCAGCTTGGCAATGCGTTCGGGCGTCACCACCAGCGGATCGATGCGGCCGCGGGTTTCCCATTGGCCCGCCCCGCCGGCCGAGCCCTCGTGCCGCAGCTGCAACAGCGACTGCCCGTCCAGCGCGACGTCCAGCGCACCTTGGCCCACATGCCACTGTCCCGCCGCGTCGTAGCCCAGCTCGACAGGTCCGGCAACCCGCAGGCGGGCGCCGGCATGGCCGGCCTGCAGCGCCGTCAGGCGGCCCTGCCAGCCCGATTCGCGCGTCCAGCCGCCTTCCAGCCCCAGATCCAGGTCGATCGGGGCGTGTCCCGGTATGCCTTCACGGGCGTCGGGGGGCACGTAGCGGCCGGCCAGGGACAGGCGATGCTGCGCCAGGGAACCGCTGGTGTCGAGCTTCAGCCGGGCGCCGCCCGGCAGGCCGGGCCACGCGGCGGACAGGGACGGCAGGGTCGCCTGCAGCGCCACCTGGCTGCGGGCGGCGGACACGTCCCCCGAGAGCCGCAGCCGGTCCGGCCCAAGGTCCAGCGCGATGTCCATGCCTTCGGCCCGCAGCTTGAAGGGATCGAAGGCGGCCGGACCGGCGGCATCCAGCAGGGTCCCCTGCACGGCGCCGACATGGGGCAGGTTCACGTGCCCGGCCAGCGGCTGGCCGTTCCAGCGGCTGCCGGCGCCGATCTGGAGGGACAGCCCCGCATCCTGCAACTGATGGGCGGCCGTCAGGCGGACCTGGAGCTCGCCGTCCAGACCCAGGCGCGTGGCGCCCACGCCTTCGGGCAGCCAGGGATCCAGCACCAGGTTGCGGGCGGCGAAGGCCGCGCGCACCAGCCGCAGGCCCTCGGCATCCGGCGCGCCGGGCTGCACGTGGAAGTCCAGGCCGGCCTTGTCCGGCAGCGCCAGCCGGACGTCGGCCTTGCCGAGCGGGAAGGCCTGGCGCGGGAACACCTCGGCATCCGCCTCCAGCGACAGGCCCTCGCCGTCGCCCCGGGCCCGCAGGTGGAAGGCGTCCAGCGTGCCGGCCAAGCGCAGGTCCAGGTCGACCTGACACGAGGGCCCGCCCTCGGCCTCCGCCCCGGCGGCGGTTTTTCCAGCAGGTGCCTGGCCCGCAGCGGTTTTTTCGGCAGCCGGTCTTTCTGCCGCGGCCGGCGTTTTCGCCGCATCGCCTGCGGGCTTTTCCGCCCGCACCCAGGTGCCCTCCAGGATCCGCCGCACGCACACTGGCGACTGCGGTCCGCGGTCCTGGGCCGTGCCGTGCAGATTCAGCTCGAAAGGCCAGGGGGCCGCCAGGCCGCGCAGCGCCAGATTGCCGTGGACGGACATGAGGGTGTCGCCATGGGCCACCTGCAGCTGGTGCAGCGCGACGGTCGCGGTATCGGCATCGAGCGTCAGCGCAGCGGAGGCCGACAGCACTTCCACCGGCAGGCCGGCATCGCCCAGGCGCAGGCCGAGCCCGCCCAGGGACAGATGGTCGATCTGCACGCCCACCGGCAGGGCCGGCATGCGGAAGGGCCCGGAAGGCTCCGAAGGCTCGGCGGAGGGACGCACCGCCACGTCGACCCGCACGGCCG
The DNA here is from genome assembly GCA_035707805.1 of Castellaniella sp. Classification (GTDB taxonomy): domain Bacteria; phylum Pseudomonadota; class Gammaproteobacteria; order Burkholderiales; family Burkholderiaceae_B; genus Castellaniella. Next base: position 7,543 of record DASSTS010000015.1, read on the forward strand.
ACAGATCGTTGATGTGCAGACGGCGATCCAGCAGCTCGGGCCACAGCGCCTTGAGATGCAGCCCGACCACCCGGACGTCGGTGTTCTGCAGCGACAGGCTCAGCCCCCCCACGTACAGGCCGTCGGCGATGGTGCCGCGCACGCCCTGGACTTGCCCGCCGAACTGTCCCGCGGCGGTGCGCAGGAGCCAGCGCGTCCCCGGCTGGCTGGCCACGCACCACCAGGCTAGTCCCACGACCAGCAAGAGGATCGTCACCAGGGTCGGCAGGCCCCATACGCCCACCGCCCTGAGCCCGCGCAGGCCGCCCCGGCGGATCCGCGCCGGCGCGCTCAAAATGCGATCCCCATCGAAAACTGCAGGCGCAGGCGGCGGTCCTTCTGGGCCCAGGCCAGGTCGACGTTGAAGGGCCCGGCCGGCGTGCGCACCGCCACGCCGGCGCCGTAGCCCACGTGCCAGTCGAAGCCGCCGAACGACGGCGCCGCGTCGCCCGCGTCGACGAACACGTTGGCGCCCAGCACGTCGGTGAAGTAATGCGTGTATTCGGCGCTGACCACGCCCAGCACCGGCGCGCCGATCACAGCGTCGCCCAGCGGCAGCCCGATGCTCTGGTAGCGGTAGCCGCGGATGCTGCGCGAACCGCCGGTGCGCCAGGAGAAGTCCTGGGGGATGCGCTCGGTATGCGCCCAGACCTTGCCGACCTCGCCGCGCACGGTCAGTACGTCGCGGTCGCCGATCGGCCACCACTGCTGCAGCCGCAGGCTGCTGCGGTAGAAAGGCTGGCCGTCGTCCAGCGTGGTGCCGACGCCCAGGCCGAATTCGATCAGATTGCCTTCGCGCGGATCGTACTTGCTGTCCACGTCGCGCCGCAGCCACTGCCAGGTGACCGCCGCGCTGGGGACCTCGTAGCGATACGCGCCCGAGATCCGGATCTTGTCATAGGCGGCCAGGGCCGCCCACGTCGTCTCGTATTCGACGCGGCTGTCGCCGGCCGCCTTGCGCTGGCGGGTGCGCTTCCATCCCAGGCCGCCGCGGCTGGTCTCCACGCCCTCGATTTCCGAATGGTCGTACAGCAGGCCGACACTGTCCTTGTAGCCATCGAGGGTCGGCGGCAGGTGGACGTCGAAGAACGCCCGCTGGCGCTTCAGGTCCACGCCGGCGCCGGTCTCGATCCATACGGGCAGACCGAAGACGACGTTCTGCCGGTACAGGCCCTCGACACGGACGCCGTGGTCGCTGTCCGCCCCCAGCGAGCCGCTGGCATAGCGAGCGGGCGCCTCGGTGACCTGCACGCGCACCGGCAGGGTCACGGGCGCGTCGCCGCTGACCGGCGCCGGTGTCTGCTTGCGTTCCTCGACGGTCCGCTCCGATGCCTCGTCGGGTCCCGCGGGTTCAGTGGCGGGATCGTTGTCCACCAGGGTGACGAAGGCGCCGCGAAAGAAACTGGTGGACTGCAGCGCCTGCTGCCAGTCCTCGAGCTTGGACTGGTCGTAGGGATCGCCGGGGTGGTAGCGCACGTAGCGGCGGATCAGGGATTCGGGCACGCGCTTCAGGCCCACGACCCGCAGCGGGCCCAGGCGCACGGGCGGGCCGCTGTCGACGGTGACAGACAGGTCGGCCTGGGCGTTCACGGGGTCGACCACCGCCTGGGTCGGATCCAGGCGGGCGTAATAGAATTCCCGGCGCGACACATCGTCCAGCAGGCGCGACTTGGCGTGATTCCAGTCGTCGTTGATGAAGGGCATGCCAGGCTTGAGCAGCCAGCTTTCCCGCAGCGCCTCGCGGCGGTCCTGGTAGGCCGGGCGGCCCAGGGCGCCCTCGAACGACAGGCCCAGCTGGCGCACGCGGGTGCGGGTGCCCGGTTCGATGGTCAGTTCCCAGAATTCGCCGCCGCCGGGCGCGCCCTGGGAGACGTCCAGCGTCACCTTGGCGGCGAAATAGCCCTGGGTCTGGAGGGCGGCCTGCGCGGCGTCCCAGGCGCGCCGGCGCAGGCGCGAGACTTCCCGGATGTCCTGATCCTCGGCCAGGCGCGTGATGGCGCCGACCGCCTCTGTAATTGCCTGTAACACCTTGGGCGGAGCGCCGCCAGGGTCGATGATGACCTCGGGCGGCGCGGCCAGCGCGGGCGCAGCGGCCAGCAACGCCGCCAGCGCCAGGGAAAGCGGGCCCGCCCGGTCGAGCCGCCGGAGCGGCGAGCCGCGCCCGGGCTCGGACGGCGGGGGCCGCAACGGGATGGCAGGGGTCAGGACAGCCCGCCGCCGCATCAGCTGGGGCGTGCGACGACCCGTGGTCGCGTGCCGGAGTCGTCCAGCGGCTGTCCGGCCACGTGCACGGCCAATCGACGCGCGATCTCGTGGTACAGCCCGGCCGCCTTGCCCTCCGGGGAGGCCACCACGCTGGGGCGGCCGGAGTCGGTTTCCTGGCGGATGTCGAGCTGCAGCGGCAGGGAACCCAGCCACGGCAGGTGATAGGTGGCGGCCAGTTGGCGGCCGCCGTCCTGCCCGAAGATCGGTTCGACGTGGCCGCAGTTCGAGCACACGTGCATGGACATGTTTTCTACGATTCCCAGCACCGGGACATCTACCTTCTGGAACATGATCAGGCCCTTGCGGGCATCGGCCAGGGCCAGGTCCTGCGGGGTGGTGACGATGACCGCCCCCGTCAGCGGGACTTTCTGGGCCATGGTGAGGGCAATATCGCCCGTTCCGGGTGGCATGTCCACAATCAGATAATCCAGATCGTTCCAATTCGTAAGCGAAAGCAGTTGCGTCAGCGCCTGGGTGACCATGGGGCCGCGCCAGATGGCGGGGCCGTCGTCATCCATGAGAAAGCCGATGGAATTGGCCTGCAGGCCATGACCGACCATGGGTTCCATGCTCTTGCCGTCGGCGCTCTTGGGCTTGCCGGACAGACCCAGCATGATGGGCACGCTGGGCCCGTAGATGTCGGCGTCCAGCAGGCCGACGCGCGCGCCCTGGGCATGCAGCGCCAGGGCCAGGTTCACGGCGGTCGTGCTCTTGCCCACGCCGCCCTTGCCCGAGGCCACGGCGATGATGTTGCGCACGGTATCCAGCGGCCGCAGGCCGCGCTGGACCGCGTGCGTGGCGATCCGGGAACGGAAATCCAGGCGGCCCAGCGGGATCCCCGCGGCCGACAGCGCCTGCTGGATCGTCTGGCGCAGGGCGGGTTCGCCATTGAATACGGGATAGCCCAGGGTTACAGTGATATCAAAGGCGTCGCCCGCTGCGTCGATCTGCAGTTCGGCCTCGGTCACGGCCAGCGATTTCCGGGTATCGGGATTGACGACCCGCGACAAGGTCGAACGGATGTCCTGGGGGGTGGTGCTCATGGGGATCCGGATGAAAACGATCGAAAGCACAAGCATAGCGGATTCCCCCTGGAAATTCGCGGATTGACCCCGATATGAACATGACCGGACGGCGCCACGCGTCCCGGCATCCTGCAACTTTTTCCGGCCACAGAGGTCCCATCATCATGAACATCATTCAGCAAGCCCTGCGCGCCGCCCTGTTTCTCATCCTGGCCTTCTTCGGGCTGATCATGGCCATGGTCTTCATGGCCTCCACCCTGCTGGCCATCGCCGTCCTGTACATCGTGGCGCGGTTGCAGGGCCGGCCCTTCGGAGTCAAGGCGTATTGGGCGGAACGCCGCCGCGCGCCCATGTCCGCGCGTCCGGGCGCCTGGTCCCGCGGCGAGCGGCCGCAACGGCCGCACGACGTTACCGACATCGAGATGCGCGAGATTCCCTGACCGGCGCGGGTTCGCCGTCCGCGCGGGCGGACCGGACTGCGCGGCGCGGCGCATCCCGGGGGCCGCGGACTGCTAGAATCAGTTCTTTTCGCCCAGCCTCCCCTCAGCCATGCCGCGCACGATCTTCGTCACCACCGCCCTGCCCTATGCCAACGGGTCCTTTCACATCGGCCACATCATGGAGTACATCCAGGCCGACACCTGGGTGCGGGCGATGCGGATGGCTGGGCACACGGTGCATTTCGTCGGCGCGGACGACGCGCACGGCGCGCCGATCATGCTCAAGGCCCAGGCCGAGGGCATCACGCCGCAGGCCCTGGTGGCCCGCTACGCCGACGAACGTCCCAAGTACCTGAACGGCTTTCACATCCGTTTCGACCACTGGCACTGCACGGACTCGCCGGAAAACATCGAGCTGTCCCAGGACATCTACCGGGCGCTGAAAAACGCCGGCTTCATCGACAGCCGCGAGATCGAGCAGTTCTACGACCCGGTCAAGGGCATGTTCCTGCCCGACCGCTACATCAAGGGCGAGTGCCCGCGCTGTCACGCCAAGGACCAGTACGGCGATTCCTGTGAATCGTGCGGCGCCGTCTACAGCCCCACCGAGCTGATCGATCCCTACTCGACGCTGACCCAGGCGCGGCCGGTGCTGCGCAGTTCCGAGCATTTCTTCTTCCGCCTGTCCGACCCGCGCTGCGTGGCCTTCCTGCAGGAATGGACGACGGGCCGGCGCCGCGACGGCACGCCGCGGCTGCAGGCCGAGGTACTGGGCAAGACCCGGGAATGGCTGGGGACGGCCGAGGGCGCCGAGGCCAACCTGGCCGACTGGGACATCTCGCGCGACGAACCCTATTTCGGCATCCCGATCCCGGATGCGCCCGGCAAGTATTTCTACGTGTGGCTGGACGCCCCGGTGGGCTACCTGGCGTCGCTGAAGGCCTACTGCCGCCTGCAGGGGCTGGACTATGACGCCCTGCTGGCGCCCGACGGGGATACGGAACAGGTGCACTTCATCGGCAAGGACATCGTCTATTTCCACGCCCTGTTCTGGCCCGCGATGCTGAAGTTCTCCGGCCGCAAGATCCCCGACATGCTGCACGTGCACGGCTTCATCACCGTCAGCGGCGAAAAGATGTCCAAGAGCCGGGGCACGGGGATCTCGCCGCTGCGCTACCTGGACATCGGCATGGACGCCGAATGGCTGCGCTACTACATCGCCGCCAAGCTCAACGCCCACGTCGAGGACCTGGACTTCAACCCGGACGACTTCGTCGCGCGCGTCAACAGCGACCTGATCGGCAAGTACGTCAACATCGCCAGCCGGGCGGCGACCTTCATCACCCGCCACTTCGACGGCGCCCTGGCCTACACCGGCGACACCGACGCGATGCGCGCCGAACTGCGCGACTGCGCCGGACAGGTGCGGGCCGACTTCGAGGCGCGCGAATACGGCCGCGCCATCCGCCGGATCATGGCCCAGGCCGACAAGATC
>DASSTS010000016.1:0-42517 GCA_035707805.1 Castellaniella sp.
ATTCTGGTGGGTCGTGCGCGGCTCGAACGCGCGACCAACGGATTAAAAGTCCGGTGCTCTACCGACTGAGCTAACGACCCAGATAAGCATTAAATTTTGACATCATACAAAAAGCGCGTCAAGCAGCCCGGTTTTCGGAGACCTGACACCATGTCCGATTCTCATGTTTTTCCTGCCCTGCGCCTGCATGTCGTGTCCGACCTGCACCTGAGCATGCAGGGCCTGACGCTGCCCGACGTCCAGGCGGATGTGACGATCCTGGCGGGCGACATCGCCCGCCCCCAGGCCGCCATGCAATGGGCCGGCGGCCTGCCCCGCCCCGTGCTGTACGTGCCGGGCAACCACGAATTCTACGGCGGCGACATTCCCGGGGTGCGCGCGCAGCTGGCCCAGGCCGCGGCCCAGCACGGCGTCGAGCTGCTCGATGGCAGGGCCACGGTGATCAACGGGGTGCGGTTCCTGGGGGCCACTCTGTGGACCGACTTTGAATTGTTCGGGACCGAGCAGCGGGAACAGGCCATGGAGCAAACCGGGCGGTTCATGCGGGACTTCCAGGTCATCCGCAACGGCGACGGCAGCCGGTTCACGCCGCTGGACGCCGTGGCGCTGTTCCGGCAGCAGTACGACTGGCTGGATGCCACGCTGGACGAACCTTTCGACGGTCCCACGGTGGTCATCACCCATCACGCGCCCAGCCTGCGCAGCGTCCATCCGCGGTTCGAGGACTCGCTGGTCAGCGCCGGGTTCGTGTCGGACTGCACGGGCCTGATGGGCCGCGCCTGCCTGTGGATCCACGGCCACACGCACGACAGTTTCGACTACACGGTGCGCGGCACGCGGGTGCTGTGCAACCCGCGGGGCTATTGCCGCGACGGGGTCAACGAGAACCCGGCATTCGACCCGGCGTTCTGCGTGGACATCCCCGTCATGGAATCCTCATCGAGCGCGTGAGATGCGGACCTCGGCGCCCCGCCGCTTGACCTCCAGGCCCTCGGAAGACAGGATCCGCAGCCCTTCCAGGCCCTTGATGTAGCTGGATCCCTGCATCTGCATCACCCGGATCTTGTTGCGCATGACGACCGGATTGTGCTCGGGCATGCCGAACATCCAGACCTCTTCGAGGATGCGGGCGGAATTGATCTCGCCCGTGTGCTGGGCCAGCGGCCCCAGGCACAGCATGTGACCCTCGCGGCCGAACACGGGCATGGCGTCCAGGCCCGGGCGCACGGTCCAGCGGGTGCCGCCTTCGTAGCGCCATCCGGTGCTCAGGTCCCACCAGGCGTCGCCCTTGGGCAGGTAGACCTCCGTCTCGCCGCCGGGCTGCATGACCGGCGCCACCAGCAGGGCCGGCCCCAGCAGGTATTGGGTATCCCAGGCGTGGGCGTCCGGGTCGTCCGGATAGGCCTGCGCCATCGAGCGCTGCACCGGCAGGCCGGTACGCACGGCATCGTCGATGATGCCCGCCACGTAGGGCAGCAGCCGATAGCGCCATTGCAGCCAGTGCTTGATCGTGGCGCGCGTCCCGGCGTCGAAAGCGTCAGGCATCAGGTCGGGATGCCCCTGAAAGCTGAAATTGGCGGAAAAGACGCACATCGCCAGCCAACGCAGGTACAGCTCGGCCGTCATGCCGGCGGCGGGGCGGTCGGCGCAGCCCAGGCCATGGGTCTGGACCGCCACGCCGCTGTTGCCCACCGCCAGCGCGGCGCGCAGCGTCTGCGCATAGCCGTCCCAGGTGTTGTCCACCGCAGGCCCTTGCTGCCAGGCGAAACGCTGCACGCCCGGGAACAGGTCGCGGCTGAGCATGACGCCTTCCTGGGGCGTGCGCGGGGCCGCCACGGCGTCGAACAGCGCCTGCCGGGCCAGGTACGGGTAGGCGGTGCGCAGCACCGCGCCCGACTCGCCGCCGCGCGCCTCGACGTCGTCCGGAAAATCGAACTGCGCCTGGCAGACCGGCGCCTGCAGGCCGTCTTCCAGGGCCTGCTGATGGCGCTCGGTCCAGAGGCGGGCGGCATCCCTGTGCGTGAGGTCCAGCAGGCCGAACGGCTGGCCGCCCGAGGCGGCCGTGCCCGGACAGACCCAGGCCGATCCGGTATCGTCGCACAGCAGCCAGCCGCGGTCTTCCCATTCATCGAACAGCGCCGTGCCCTGCAGGACGCCGGGGATCACGCTGCCAGCCACATGCACGTTCAGCGTCTCGGCCTGCGCGGCCAGGGCCCGCCAGTCGGCGAACCGGCCGGACCATTCGAACACCGGCTTGTCGGCCTGGAACGTCGCCACCGCCGGGTCGGCCAGGCGCAGCGCATCCAGCGCCAGGCCCTGCGTCCGCAGACTGCGGATCTGCTGCAGGCTTTGTTCGGCCGTCTGGCCGCGGGCCTGGTCCAGCCAGACGCCCATGGGCCACAGATTGGGCTGGCCGGCGCGTCCGGTCAGGGCCGTGTACTGGTTCAGGATCTCGCAGGGATCGCCGACGAACAGGAACAGGTCCAGGCCGGCGCCGCGGACCTGCGCACGATAGCGCGACGGCTCGCTCAGGTCGTGCGTGACGCGGTCCAGGGTGTTGGCGGCCATGCCCCATCCGCGCGGGCTCCAGGCCAGCGGCAGGCAACGGTCCGCCGGCACGTCCGAGACCAGGATGGCGCCGCGCCGGTCCAGGTCGCCACAGGTCTCGCCCAGGCCGAAGACGCCTTCCGTCTCGTCCAGCGACCAGTCGATCGTCCAGGCGGCCTGTCCGTCGGCGTCGTCGGACGGCATGGGGGCCAGCCGGGCCGTGGCCACGCACCGGTCGTGGCGCAGCAGCCGCAGGACGGGGTGCGTGCCGCCCAGCGCGAGGCAGGCTTCCCCTTGGGTCAGTTGCCAGCGGCCGGGTTCGGGCGACTGGCATTCAAACTCGCCGACCGCCTCCTGGCGGGCCAGCAGCATGTTGGCATGGCGTTGCGCCCGCAGGGACGGCTTGGCCGGATCCAGCCAGGACAGCGGCCCGCAGCGCAGCCGGAACACGCCGGGTGCGTGGGCTTCAATCCGCAGGCGCCATTCTTCTGAATGGTAGGCCCATTCGACGCAGGACGACGTCGTGGTGACAGGGCCGGTCTCGAACAGTTGGTCCGCCAATTCGATGGTGGGCGACACAGCGTGATCCTCTGGGCGATTTGCCCGGGTGAGTCTTGTAAAAGACATTATTCTGACGGATTTGCGCCATAAAATAAAATCTATTCCTCTTCGGCGCCAAAACGCGGGCATCCGGGCGGTGGATCACCGCAGGCGGATGCGGTGCTGCAGTTCGCGCTCGATCGGCCAAGGCTCGCCATCCAGCCGCGCGGCGATCAGGTCGCCCGCCAGCGCCGACCAGCTCAGGCCACGCGATCCATAGGCGCAGGCCAGCCACAGCCCGGGCTGTCCGGGCACCGCATCGACGATGGGCAGGTGGTCGCGGGTGGCCGCCCGCCAGCCGGCCCAGCCTGCGGGCGCTTCACGTCCCAGCCACGGCACTGCGCCCGCTGGCAGCCAGCCGCCCAGCCGCTCCAGGATGTCCCGATGGCCCGTGCCGTCGGCCACGCTGTCCTCGGCATCGGGCCGGTAGGTGCTGCCCGCCACGCCCCAGCCGTCGCGAGGCGGCAGGCAATAGCCCTTGCCCGCCAGCACGCAGCGCGGTACGCCGTCATCGGCCGGCGAGACCGGATACAGGCTGACCTGTCCGGCCAGCGCCCGCAGGCCGGACAGCACTGGCCAGGTCTCCAGCGGCATCAGGCCCGCCAACAGGGGCGCCGCCTGCCGGGCATTGGCCAGCACCACCTGCCCGGCATCGTCCAGCACCCGGCCGTCCTCGCCCAGCAGCCGCCAGCCGCCCTGCCCGTCGCGCCGCAACGCCGCCACCTGCGAGGCACCGCGGTCCGTCCGGGCCTGCGTCAGCAAGGCGGCGATCAGTTCGCCGGGGCACACCCGCAAGGCGGGCTCGAACCACAGCCCGCCTTGCCGCAGGGGCACGCCGGCACGCTGGCCGGCCGCCCCGGCATCCAGCCAGCGCACCCAATCCGCCGGAAACCGCAGCCGCGCCATTGCCTGCTGCTGCAGGAGGGCCTGCGCCCCGGTCTGCGCGCACACCAGGGCGCCGCAGGGATCGGGCCGGGCAGCGCCCTCAAGGCCGCGCCAGCGCGCCCAGGCGCGCTCCAGGCCGGCCCGGCTGAGCCGAGACCGCGTGTCGTCGTCCGGGCTCAGGGCCGGCACCAGGGCTGCCGCGCCGCGGCGGCGCAGCGCCGGGTCGGCGTCCAGGGCGCAGGCGGGATCCCAGACGCGGACCTCGTGGCCGCGCAGGGCCAGCGCCTGCGCCACCCCGGCGCCGGCCAGCCCTGCGCCGACGACGGCGACGCGCCGGCGCCCGCCCGGCGGCATCGCGTCCCCCAGCCCCGGCCGCAGCACGGCGACCGTCATGTCGCGCTTGCCGGCGAAGCCCGGCGCCTTGTCGACCAGGAAGCCGGCATCGCGCAGATCGCGCCGCACCTGCCCCGCCGCGCACCAGGTCGCGGCCGTCGCCCCGGTCCGGGCCAGCCGCCGCAGCTGGCCGAACAGGGACGGCGACCACATGTCCGGATTCAGGCGCGGCGCGAAGCCGTCCAGGAAGAAGGCGTCGACCGCGGCCTGGGCCTGGCGGGCCGTCCGGCGGATGTCGCCCCAGAGCAGCGTCAGGCTGACGCGGCCCTCGTCCAGGTCGAGTCGGTGCACGCCCGGCAGCAGCGCCGGCCAGTCGCGCGCCAGCGCCTCGGCCAGCGGGCGGAAGGCGTCCGGCAGGCGGTCCCAGGCGCGGCGCAGGTCGGCGACCCGGAAAGGATGGGCCTCGAACGCCAGGTAATGCAGGCGGGCGCTGCGCCGAGGATCGTCGCGCCAGGCCTGCCAGGCCGCCAGGAAATTCTGCCCCAGACCGAAGCCCGTCTCGCAGATCGTGAAGGCATCCCGGCCCTGCCAGCGCCGGGGCAGGCCGTTGCCCTGGAGAAAGACGTGCCGGGCCTGCGCCAGGGCGCCGGCCTCGCCGTGATAGACGTCGCCATAGCGCGCGCTGCGCGGGATGCCGCGCGCGTCCACGGACCACTCGGCGGGGGTCAGGACTTCATAGGAACCGGACATGTGGGGACACCCTGGAACTGCTCACGTACAATGAAACACACGCCGCGCCAGGCCGGCTGGCGGCTTCGCGGGCGCAGTACAGGAACGACACTGACATGTTGACACCGCATCTCCTGTCGGCCGACTACTTGGATGCCGCCGTGACGGCGGCCCACGCAGCAGCGGCCATTTTACAAACCCACGCCCTGCACCGCTCCGACCTGATCGTCGATACCAAACAGCGCAACGACCTGGTCTCCCAGGCCGACCGCGAGGCCGAACAGGCCATCATCGCCATCCTGCGCGAACGCACCCCCGAGGCCGGCATCATCGCCGAAGAATCCGGCGGGCGCCCCGGCGGCGAGGCCACCTGGTGCATCGATCCGCTGGACGGCACCACCAACTTCATCAGCGGCATCCCTCATTACGCGGTCTCGATCGCACTCATCGGCCATGCCGGCTGCCGGCCCGACGGGCAGACGCCGCTGCCCCAGGACACCCCGCTGATCGGGGTCGTCTACGATCCCAACCGCGAAGAGCTCTTTTCCGCGCTGCACGGCATCGGGGCCTGGCTCAACGGCCGCCGCATCCAGTGCTCCGGGACGCGGACCCTGGACCAGGCCGTCCTGGCGACCGGCTTTCCCTTCCGCGATTTTTCCTTCGAGTCCCAGTACATGCCGGGCTTTCTGGACGCCATGCACCAGACCCGGGGCGTGCGCAGGATGGGGGCCGCCTCGCTGGATCTGGCCTGGACCGCCTGCGGGCGCTACGATGGGTACTGGGAGATGGGCCTGGCCCCCTGGGACGTGGCGGCCGGCACCGTCCTGGTCCGCGCGGCCGGCGGCGTCTGCGAAGACCTGCGCCGCCAGGATCCCTGGCCCAAGGGCGGCTACGTCGTCGCGGCCAATTCGCAGATCGCCCTGCCCCTGGACGCACTCATCCGCAGACACCTATGAAACAAGCCCTGTTCGACACCCTCGCCCGCTGGCTGCCCGACATGACCGACATCCGCCGGTCCATCCACGCCTGGCCCGAACTCGCCTTCCAGGAGGTCCGCACCGCCGACACGGTCGCCCGCCTGCTCGAGTCCTGGGGCATCGAGACCCACCGCGGCCTGGGCGAGACCGGGGTCGTGGGCCGGATCGCCGGACGCCAGCCGGGCCGCTCCATCGGCCTGCGCGCGGACATGGACGCCCTGCCCATGCCCGAGGCCAACACTTTCGCCCACGCCAGCCGCAACCCCGGCGTCATGCATGCCTGCGGCCACGACGGTCACACGACCATGCTGCTGGCGGCCGCCCGCTACCTGGCACAGCATCCCGACTTCCCGGGCGCCGTGAACCTGATCTTCCAGCCGGCCGAGGAAGGCGGCGGCGGCGCCCGTCGCATGATCGAAGACGGCCTGTTCGAACGCTTCCCCATGGATGCCGTGTTCGGCATGCACAACTGGCCGGGGCTGCCGGTGGGCACCTTCGGCCTGACCGAGGGGCCCATCATGGCCTCCAGCAACCGCTTCGAGATCGTCCTGCAGGGGCGCGGCGCCCACGGCGCCATGCCGCACCTGGGGGTCGACCCGGTGATCGCCGCCGCGCAGCTGACGCTGGCCTTCCAGACCATCCTCACCCGGGACCAGGATCCCCTGGACGCCGGCGTGATCAGCGTCACCCAGATCCATGCCGGCTCGGCCGACAACGTCATTCCGGACCAGGCCGTGCTGCGCGGCACGGTGCGCACGCTCTCCACCCCCGTCCTGGACGGGATCGAGACGCGCATGCGCGACCTCACGACGCACCTCAGCCATGCCATGCGCTGCACGGCGGAATTCCGCTTCAGCCGCGAGTACCCCGCCACCATCAACCACGCGGCGGAAACCGCGCTCAGCGCGCGGGTGATGGACGAGCTGGTGGGCGCCGGCCAGGTGCGCACCGGCGTGCGCCCGTCCATGGGGGCCGAGGACTTCGCCTTCATGCTGCAAGCCCGGCCCGGCTGCTACGTCTGGATCGGCAACGGCGACGGCGACCACCGCGGCGCCGGCCACGGTCTGGGGCCCTGCACGCTGCACAACGGCAGCTACGACTTCAACGACGAGCTGATTCCCCTGGGCGCCGCCTACTGGATCCTGCTGACCCACCGCTATCTGGAATCCGGGGCCTGAACCGCCCGCCGGACGCGCCCCGGCATGCCGGTCCGCAGGCCGCGCTTGCCGTAAAATACGCGCGGGGCCGGATTGGCCCAACGCATCTGCCGAGGACTCCATGTCGACCACCCTGCCCCCGCACAGCCACCCCGCCGTCCTGCGCGTCATGCCCATGCCCGCCGACGCCAACATCCATGGCGACGTATTCGGGGGCTGGATCATGTCCCAAGTCGACATCGCCGGCTCGATCCCGGCCGCGCGCCGGGCCGCGGGCCGCGTGGCGACCGTGGCGGTCAACGCCTTCACGTTCAAGCAGCCGGTCTTCGTCGGCGACCTGCTCAGCTTCTACGCAGCCATCACCCGCACGGGGCGCACGTCCATCACGGTCGCCGTCGAGGTCTACGCGGAACGCCAGCGCCTGGAAACGGAGGTCGTCAAGGTCACCGAGGCCACGCTCACCTACGTCGCCACCGACGACAACCGCCACAGCCGGCCCCTGCCGCCCCTCTGAGAGGCCAAGCCCATGGCTGACCAGCCGGTTGCAGAAACCGCCACCTCCGTCATCGTTCCCCGCCGCCTGGATCCCGAGGATGCCCAGCTGGCGCTGCAGGAACTGCAGTCCATCCTGAAACGCCAGGAGGTCGTGGACGCGCTCGCCCAGCGGCAGCACGACACCGAGGACGAAGACGGCTCGAACCTGCTGGAAGGCATGCTGCAGCGCCAGCACGAGGACGAGATCCGCCACATCATCAACGCGCTGCATCCGGCCGACATCGCCTTCATCCTGGAATCCATGCCGGTCGCGCAGCGCCAGGTGGTCTGGCAGCTGGTCAGCCAGGAATACGACGCCGACGTGCTGCTGGAGGTCGAGGACTGGGTCCGGGAATCCCTGATCGAGTCCATGGACCACGAGGACCTGATCGCGGCGACCGGCAACATGGATGCCGACGAGATCGCGGACCTCGCGCCCGACCTGCCTCCCGACGTCATCGCCCAGGTCCAGAAGGGCCTGACCGACGAGGAACGCGCGCAGCTGGTCGCGGCCATGGGCTACCCCGAGGACACCGTCGGCGCCATCATGGATTTCGACATGGTCCGTGTGCGCGAGGACGTGACGCTGGAAGTCGTGCTGCGCTACCTGCGCCGCCTGCACGAACTGCCGGACCACACCGACCAGATCTTCGTGGTGGACCGCGCCGACCAGCTGCGCGGCACCCTGTCGCTGTCGCGCCTGCTGCTCAGCGAGCCCGAGACCCTGGTCAACGCCGTCATGGAGCCCGACGTCCTCAGCCTGAATCCCATGGACTCGGACGCCGACGCGGCCAGCGCCTTCGAGCGCTACGACCTCGTGTCCGCGCCGGTGGTGGACGAACAGGGCCGCCTGATCGGCCGCGTCACGATCGACGAGGTCGTGGACGTGCTGCAGGAAGACTCCCAGGAACAGGAACTGTCCCGGGCCGGCCTGCAAGAGGAAGACATCTTCGCCCCCGTCCTGTCGGCGATGCGCAACCGCGCCCCCTGGCTGCTGGTCAACCTGTGCACGGCCTCCATCGCCTCGCTGGTCGCCTCGCGCTTCGAGGGCACCGTCAGCCACATCGTGATCCTCGCCTTCCTGATGTCCATCGTCGCCGGGATCGGCGGCAATTCCGGCAACCAGACCATGACCATGATCATCCGCGCCATGGCGACGGGCCGGGTGACGGGCGCCAACATCTGGCAGCTGGTCAAGCGCGAGCTGCACGTGACCTTCCTCGTCGGCGCCTGCGGCAGCCTGGTGGCGGCGACGTTCGCCTGGGTGATCTCGGATTCCTACGCAATCGCCGCGGTGATGATGGCGGCGATGGTGGGCAACATGCTGATCGGCGCCGCCCTGGGCGTGTTGATCCCGCTGCTGCGCGACCGCTTCGGCAAGGATCCCGCCGTCGGCTCGTCGGTCCTGTTGACATTCGCCACCGATTCGCTGGGCTTCTTCCTGTTCCTGGGCCTGGCGACGATATTCCTGCTGTAGATCGCCGCTGCGCGCACATCACACCCCCACCACCCCAAAGCCCCTACCCCCACACCCCACACCCCACAGCCCACAGCCCACAGCCCCCCAACATCGTCAGGCGGCGTCCCGGGGCGGTGCCGGGCGCTGTCGGAGTCCGCCGGCCAGAAGGCCATTGGAGGGGAGGCAAGCGAGCCACTGCTTGAGCGGGGCGCTTGTGCTCAGTCCAGTGGACTGAGCACCCCGCGAGTTTGGCGAGCGCCCCGAAAATGGCCTGGCGGCCGGGAAGTTCCGGCGCAGCCGGAACCGGACGACCTGCACCCGGAACCGCCCCGGGACGCCGCCGAGGCCCGACGCAAGAACGTAGGAACGCAACAACGCCAGTACCCAGGAGGCCCCACACCAAGCACGACAACAAAAAGGCCGGGACGCAACGCCCCGGCCTTTTCACTCATCCACGGAAGACCTATGCCAGTTTCCCGTGACAGTGCTTGTATTTCTTGCCGCTGCCGCACGGGCAGGGATCGTTGCGCCCGACCCTCGGCACCGCGCCCGGCGGAACCCCGCCGCCCAGCTCGGATCCCGGCTGATCCAGCCCCAGATCCTCGCCCCGCAAAGCCGCGTCATAGTCCGCATGGTGATAGCGCACATTTTCCAGCGCCGGAGACGCGGGCTCCTCGACCTCCACCTGCTCGGCCGACTGGATCCGCACCGTCATCAGCACCCGGATCGTCTCATTGCGCACCCGGTCCAGCATGTCCGAGAACAGCTCGAAAGCCTCGCGCTTGTAGGCCTGTTTAGGGTCCACCTGCGCATAGCCGCGCAAATGGATTCCCTGGCGCAAATGATCCAGCGACGCCAGGTGCGCGCGCCAGTTGGTGTCCAGCGCCTGCAGCAGCACCGAACGCTCGAACGGCTCCCAGCCCTCCCGGCCCACCAACGCGACCTTCTCGTCGTACAGGCGGCGGGACTCCGCCAGGACACGCTCCAGCAGATCGTCGTCCGTCAGGTTGGGCTCCTTTTCCAGCATCTCCGCCAGCGGCATGGGCATCGCCCAATCCGATTCCAGCGCAGTCTGCAGGCCTGGCACGTCCCACTGCTCTTCCATCGTTTCTTCGGGCACGTAGCGACGGAAAACAGACGTGATCTCGGCATCGCGCAGGTTCGCGATCGTGTCGGCCACCGAGGCGGATTCCAGCACCTCGTTGCGCTGCCCGTAGAGCACCTTGCGCTGGTCGTTGGCCACGTCGTCGTATTCCAGCAGCTGCTTGCGGATGTCGAAATTTCGGCCTTCCACCTTGCGCTGCGCCGACTCGATCGAACGCGACACCATGCGCGCCTCGATGGGCTCGCCCTCGGGCAGGCGCAGACGGTCCATGATGGCGCGGACCCGGTCGCCGGCGAAGATGCGCATCAGCGAATCGTCCAGCGACAGGTAAAAGCGCGACGAGCCCGGATCGCCCTGGCGGCCGGCGCGGCCGCGCAGCTGGTTGTCGATGCGGCGCGACTCGTGGCGCTCCGTGCCGATGATGCGCAGGCCGCCCGCTTGCTTGACCGCCTCGTTGGCGGGCGCCCATTCCTCGCGGATGGCCGCGATGCGGGCCTCCTTGTCCTCGGCGGACAGATCGGGATCGGCCCGCACCAGGTCGATCTGCTTGTCCACGCTGCCGCCCAGCACGATGTCCGTGCCCCGGCCCGCCATGTTGGTGGCGATGGTGATGTGGCCGGGCTTGCCGGCTTCGGCCACGATCTCGGCCTCGCGGGCGTGCTGCTTGGCGTTCAGCACGTCATGCGGCAGGCCTTCCTTTTTCAGCGCGTTGGACAGCAATTCCGAATTCTCGATGCTGGTGGTCCCCACCAGCACCGGCTGGCCGCGCTTGTGGCAATCGATGATGTCGGCCAGGATGGCCTGGTATTTTTCCGCATCGGTCTTGAAGACCTGGTCGTTCTGGTCCTTGCGGGCCATCGGCCGGTTCGTCGGGATGATCACGGTCTCCAGGCCGTAGATCTCCTGGAACTCGTAGGCCTCGGTGTCCGCCGTCCCCGTCATGCCCGCCAGCTTGTCGTACATGCGGAAATAATTCTGGAAGGTGATCGAGGCCAGGGTCTGGTTCTCGTTCTGGATGCGTACGCCTTCCTTGGCCTCGACCGCCTGGTGCAGGCCGTCGGACCACCGGCGGCCGGCCATCAGGCGCCCGGTGAACTCGTCGA
Organism: Castellaniella sp.; assembly: GCA_035707805.1. Lineage (GTDB taxonomy): Bacteria > Pseudomonadota > Gammaproteobacteria > Burkholderiales > Burkholderiaceae_B > Castellaniella. The sequence goes on from DASSTS010000016.1 coordinate 11,430, forward strand.
CGATGACGACCTCGCCGTTCTGCACCACGTACTGCTGATCGCGGTGGAACAGGTTGTGCGCACGCAGGGCCACCAACAGGTGATGCATCAGGGAGATGTGGCGCGGATCGTACAGGGACTCGCCTTCCCCCAGGATGCCGTGCTGGGACATGATCTGCTCGGCCTTGATCTGGCCGGCTTCGGACAGGTGGACCTGCTGGGCCTTTTCATCCACCCAGAAATCGCCCTCGGGTTCCGGCTCGTGCGGCTTGGGCTCCTCGGCCATGCGCGTCAGCAGCGGCGGCACGGCGTTCATGCGCACGTAGAGTTCGGTATTGTCCTCGGCCTGGCCTGAGATGATCAGCGGGGTGCGGGCCTCGTCGATCAGGATCGAGTCCACCTCGTCGACGATGGCGTAGGCCAGGCCGCGCTGACGGCGGTCTTCCGGGCGGAATTCCATGTTGTCGCGCAAGTAGTCGAAACCGTACTCGTTGTTCGTGCCGTAGGTGATGTCGGCCTGGTAGGCGGCGCGCTTTTCCTCGTTTTCCTGCTGCGGCACGACGACGCCGGTCGTCAGGCCCAGGAAGCTGTACAGCCGCCCCATCCATTCGGCATCGCGGCGGGCCAGGTAGTCGTTGACCGTGACCACGTGAACGCCCCGGCCGGGCAGCGCATTCAGGTAGACCGCCAGGGTGGCCATCAGCGTCTTGCCTTCGCCGGTGCGCATTTCGGCGATCTTGCCGTTGTGCAGCGCGATGGCGCCCAGCAACTGCACGTCGAAGTGACGCATGCCGAATACGCGCTTGCTGGCCTCGCGGACCACGGCAAAGGCCTCGGGCAGGAGGGAATTCAGGGATTTGCCATCGGCGAGGCGCTGGCGGAATTCATCGGTCTTGGCCTTCAGCGCCTCGTCGGACAGGGCCTGGACGGAGGGCTCGAGCGCATTGATCTGTGCGACCTGCTTGCGGTACTGCTTCAGCAGCCGGTCGTTGCGGCTGCCAATGATTTTTTTGAGCAGAGAAACCATAGTGTGTCGTCGCTGCGGGCCGACCCTGGATCTGCAAGGACCGGCGACCGGAAGATTGTCAGGCACGGCCACCGAACAGTGACCGCAGGTAAACGATGCAGTTTAACGCAGCTGGGGGGCTGCCGCTTTGCCGGGCGGATCGGCGTAGGCCACCCGCACGGGCCCCTCGGCCTGCAGCGCGGGATCGGCGGGCCGGATGAACAAGGTCGGGTCCAGCGGGTAGTCCGCCATGCGGATCTCGAAATGCAGGTGGGCGCCGGTCGAGCGGCCGGTGTTGCCCACGCGCGCGATCAGGTCGCCCTGGCGGACGATGTCGCCCGCCTTCACCAGCAGGCTGGAGGCATGGGCATAGCGGGTGCGCAAGCCGTTCCCGTGGTCGATCTCGACCATCTTGCCGTATCCGCGCTGCGTCCCGGCGCGCACCACGATGCCGCCGGACGCAGCGCGGATCGGCGCGCCCCGGGGCGCCACGAAATCCAGCCCCTCGTGCATGGTGCGGCGTCCGCTGACGGGGTTGCGCCGCCAGCCGAACGAGGAACTGAGCGCGGGATATTCCACCGGCGACAGGGTGGGCAGGCTGGCCTGGAAGCCCGCCTGGCGGGACAGGGCCGCGTCCACCAGGGCATAGGCGTCCTCCTGGGCCGAGAGGCGCTGGCCCAGCGCGTCGATATGGCGCCCCAACTGCTCGGCGGAGCCCGGGGCCGGCGAAGCCGCGTCGGGCTCGTCCACGTCGTCGAGCACCTGAGCCGCGTCGGCCTGCGGCTGCCCGGCATCCGGCAGGACGGCGGGCGTGGCGCCGGCCGACGGCGCCAGCTCGGGTGCGCTGTAATTCAGCCCCGCCGCCTGGGCGATACGCCCGCGCACGGCCTCCATGGCGAGGATCCTGCCCTGCAGCTCACCGACCTTGCCGGCCAGGCCGGCCAGATTGCCCTGCAAAGAGGCGGCCTCGCGCTCCAGGCGCTCGTCCAGGGCATGGCGCTGGTCCGCATCCAGGGTGGGCGCGCGCCAGGCCTGCCACTGCGCCCCGCCCCAGGCGGCCAGCGTCAAGGCCAGCAACAGGCCGGCGCCCCGGACCCAGCGCACGGTAGAATGTCCTGTCCGTCGTGCGGCCGTCGATTCGGCTGTTTTTTCCTTCATTCATCCATTCCTTCATGTCCCAGGCTCCTCGCCATCGCAGCCATTCCCCCGGGGTGCCGGCACTGGACTGGCTCGGCAAACACCCCCAGGGGGTGCGCCTCTTGCAGACCGCGCACGAATTGCTGGCCCTGCAATCGGCGCTGGGCGCCGCCCTGCCGCCCGCGCTGATGCGTCACCTTCGCGTGGCCCGCCTTGATGGACAGCAGATCACCGTGATGGTTCCCGGCCCGGCGTATGCGGCGCGGCTGCGCCAGATGACAGGCCAGGCCGCCCGGCAACTGCGGCAGGCGGGCTGGCCGGTCGACGCCATTGTCGTGCGGATCGACGCCTCGATGGGCCGCGGAGGGACACGAAAGCCCCTCCGGGAAACCCAGCCCCTGGACGAGCAGGCGCTGCGTTCGTTCGAGGCCTTGCAAGGACAGTTGAGCCCCAGTCCGCTATCGGAGGCCGTCGCGCGGCTCCTGCGGCATCACCGGGGTTGAGCGCCGGGCGGCAAATCCGGGATGGTCAGGCAAGCTGCCAGTCGCGGGTATACGCGGCCGGCGCGGTTTCCGGGGAATCGTAGCTGACGAGTTCCCAGCAGTCCTGCTGGGCGAACAGCGCCCGCACCAGCTGGTTGTTCAGCCCGTGGCCCGACTTGCAGGCCACGTAGCGGGCGACCAGCGGATTGCCGGCCAGATACAGGTCCCCGATGGCATCGAGGATCTTGTGTTTGACGAATTCGTCGTCGTAGCGCAGCCCGTCGGCATTCAGCACGCGGTACTCGTCCATGACGATGGCGTTGTCCAGGCTGCCGCCGCGCGCCAGCCCCATGGACCGCAGCGCCTCGACCTCGCTGGCGAACCCGAAGGTGCGGGCGCGGGCGATGGTCTTGACGTAGGAATCGCGGGCGAAATCGACCTCGGCGCGGTTGGCCGTGGAGTCGATCGCCGGATGGCGGAAATCGATGGCGAAGGACAGCGCGAAGCCGTCGTAAGGTTCGAGCCGGGCCCATTTGGCGGCCGGGCCGTCGCCCTCGCGGACCTCGACGGGCTTGAGCACCCGGATGAAGCGCTTGGGCGCGGATTGTTCCTGCAGGCCGGCGCTGCGCAGCAGATACACGAAGGTGCCGGCGCTGCCGTCCATGATGGGGACTTCTTCGGCGTCCAGGTCCACGTGCAGATTGTCGACGCCCAGGCCGGCCAGCGCCGACATCAGGTGTTCGACCGTGGACACGCGCACCGGGCCCTGCTGCAGCACCGAGGCCATGCGGGTGTCGCCGACGGCATCCGCGCGCGCGGGCAGATCGACGACATGCGGCAGGTCGACGCGGTGAAAGACGATGCCGGTGTTGGGCTCGGCGGGGCGCAAGGTGATTTCCACGCGGCGGCCGGAATGCAGGCCCACGCCTTTGGTGGAGATCGATTGCTTGATGGTGCGCTGTAAGAGCATGGGAATTTCGTATTCGGCGACGGGCGCGCTGCGCCATCCGATGGCGCGGGATATCGCGTCATTGTAACCGCACTACGGGTTTTCCACGACTTTTATTGCTTCACAACTTTTCTCGATGCGAAGGCGCACCCGCCCCCAGGGGTAGGGACGAGTGCGCCAGGCGCCGCGACCTGCATGACGGCAGCCGCGATGTGAGGTAAGGCAGACGGATCCGTCAGGAGATCAGTCGGCCTGCTTGCGCAAGAAGGCAGGGATGTCGAAATGATCCATGCCGGCGCCTTCCAGGGCCTGCACCTGGGCCGACGCGCTGGAGCGCGGACGGCGGATCACCGACGGCACGTCCGTGCCGGCGAAGTCATGCCCCAGGTGGACCGGCTGGTTGTCGGTCCCGGTGCGCTGCGCCTCGGCATTGGTGGACACCAGCTGCGGACGGCTGTTGGAGGCCCCGAGCCCGGTGGCCACGACCGTCACGCGCAGGTTCTCGCCCATGGCTTCGTCGTAGGCCGTGCCGAAGATCACCGTCGCGTCCTCGGAGGCGTAGCTGCGGATCGTTTCCATGATCTCGCGGGTTTCGCGCATCTTCAGCGTGCGGCTGGCGGTGATGTTCACCAGGATGCCGCGGGCGCCATGCAGGTCGACGCCTTCCAGCAGCGGGCAGGCGATGGCCTGCTCGGCGGCGATGCGGGCGCGGTCGGCGCCGGCGGCGATCGCCGTGCCCATCATGGCCTGGCCCTGCTCGCCCATGATCGTCTTCACGTCCTCGAAGTCGACGTTCACGTTGCCCTCGACGTTGATGATCTCGGCGATCCCGGCGCAGGCATTGTGCAGGACGTCGTCGGCCGCCCGGAAGCAGTCTTCCTGCGTGGCGTCCTCGTCCATCAATTCATACAGATTCTCGTTGAGCACGACGACCAGGGAATGCACGTGGCGCGACAGCTCGCGGATCCCTTCCTCGGCCAGGCGCATGCGCTTGTTGCCCTCGAACACGAAGGGCTTGGTCACGACCCCGACGGTCAGGATGCCCAGTTCCTTGGCGACCTCGGCCACCACGGGGCCGGCGCCGGTGCCCGTGCCGCCGCCCATGCCGGCCGTGATGAACACCATGTGGGCGCCGTTGAGGGCCGCGCGGATTTCCTCGCGCGCGGTCTCGGCGGCCGCCCGCCCCTGGTCGGGTTTGGCGCCCGCGCCCAGGCCGGTGCGGCCCAGGCGGATCTGCACCGGCGCCTCGCTGGTCACCAGCGCCTGGGAATCCGTGTTGGCGCAGATGAACTCCACACCCTGCACGCCCGAATGGATCATGTGCGCGACCGCGTTGCCGCCTGCGCCCCCGACACCGACGACCTTGATCACGGTGCCATTCCTGCTGGTATCCAGCATCTCGAAATTCATCATGGTTGACTCCCTCACATACGGAAAAACAGAAACATCCCCTGAAGATCCACGCCGAGCCGCGAGGCTCAGTTCATGAACCACTCCTTCATGCGCGTCAGAATGGATTTGACGGTCCCCTTCTGTTGCGCCACTTTGCGGCCGCGCGCCCGCTGCATGCGGGCCTCGGTCAGCAAACCCATCACCGTCGAGAAGCGCGGATTGCGCATCACGTCGGCCAGACTGCCCTCGTACATGGGCATGGCGACCCGCACCGGCTTGAGGAACACGTCCTCCGCCAGTTCGACCATGCCCGGCATGAGCGCCGTCCCGCCGGTCAGCACGACCCCGGACGACAGCAGTTCTTCGTAACCGGATTCGCGCACCACCTGCTGCACGAATCCGAACAGTTCCTCCATGCGCGGCTCGATCACCGCGCCCAGCGCCTGCCGCTTCACGTTGCGGTTGGGGCGGTCCCCCAGGCCCGGCACCTCGATCATCTCGTCGGCATCGACCAGGACCTGCTTGGCGACCCCGTAGCGCAGCTTGATCTCCTCGGCGTCCGGCGTGGGCGTGCGCAGCATGGCCGCGATGTCGCTGGTCACCTGGTCGCCGGCAATCGGGATCACCGAGGTATGGCGGATGGCGCCGCCGGTATAGATGGCGATGTCCGTCGTGCCCCCGCCGATATCGACCAGCACCACGCCCAGTTCCTTTTCGTCGGCCGTCAGGCACGACAGGCTGGACGCCAGCGGCTGCAGGATCAGGTCCTGCACTTCCAGGCCGCAGCGGCGCACGCACTTGACGATGTTCTGCGCGGCGCTGACCGCGCCGGTGACGATGTGCACGCGCACTTCCAGACGCATGCCGCTCATGCCGATGGGCTCGCGGATGTCGTCCTGGGCGTCGACGATGAACTCCTGCGTCAGGACGTGCAGCACCTTCTGGTCGGTCGGGATGTTGACCGCCTTGGCGGTCTCGATCACGCGTTCCACGTCGGTGGCGGTGACTTCCTTGTCCTTGACCGCCACCATGCCGCTGGAATTGAAGCTGGTGATGTGGCTGCCCGCGATGCCGGTATAGACCTCGCGGATCTTGCAGTCGGCCATCAGCTCCGCCTCCTCCAGCGCCCGCTGGATGGAATTGACGGTGGACTCGATGTTGACGACCACGCCCTTGCGCATGCCCTCGGACTCGTGCTGGCCCAGGCCCAGCACTTCGAATCCGCCGTCGGGCAGGATCTCGGCGACGACGGCCACCACTTTGCTGGTGCCGATGTCGAGTGCAACGATCAGGTCTTTGATGTCACGGGTCATGGTCTGGAAGATCGGGTAGAGGCGGAGGTTTCAGGCGCCAGGGTGATGGCGAACCCGTTCGGATAGCGCAGGTCGGCGCTGGCGATCATGCGGTCGCCCAGGCGGCGGGACAGGGCCGGCCAGGCCTGGACGAAGCGTTCGATGCGGGCGGCGAAGGGCAAGGCCCCCGAGCGCCCGTGCGGATCCGCGACGTCGGCCGCCGGATCGCGTCCCAGGGTCAGGCGCACGCCGTCGGACAGGGAGACCTCCCAGGCGTACCGGGGCGTCAGGGTCGCCTCGCGCACGCTCAGGCCCAGCGGTGCGAACCAGCGCGCGATCTCGGCATAGCGCTGCACGACCAGGCGCTCGGAATTGGTCGGGCCGTTGAGTTGCGGCAGATGGAGGTCGTCGGGCAGCTCGCCCGGGTTGGCCGTGAAAGCCTCGCCCCAGGTGTTGATCATCTGGTTCTCGTTCCAGAGCGCCAGCGGCTGCTGCTCCTCGATCCGGACCAGCAGGGTCGAGGGCCAGACGCGCCGGATCGCGGCATGCCGCACCCAGGGCACGGCTTCGATGCGACGGCGCACCTGGTCGAGGTCCAGCAGGAAGAAATTGCCGCGCACCTGGCCCGCCAGCGCGGTCTGCAGGCTGGTGGGGCTGACGTACTGCAAGGCGGCTCCGGCCATCGGCGCCAGCGCGATCTGCTGGATCGAGAAATAGGGCCGGCGCACCGTCCAGGCCAGGGCGCCCGCGACCATGGCCACCACCGCCAGCAAAGCCAGCAGGTTGGCGATCAGATTGGTCAGGCGGGCGTCGGCGAACACGATCCGGGCTCCTTGTCAGCTCGCGGCGGGACGGCGCACCTTGCAGCGCGCGGTCGCGAGGATGGACACGCACAGCTCGCCGTACGTCATGCCCAGGGCCTTGGCGCCCATGGGCACCAGGGAGTGGCCGGTCATGCCCGGCGAGGTGTTCATCTCCAGCAGCCAGGGCTGGTCTTGCGCGTCGAGCATCACGTCGGCGCGCCCCCAGCCCTCGCAGCCCAGGACCCGGTAGGCCTGGACGCACAGATCCTGGATGCGCCGGCTCAGGTCCGCCGGCAGCTCGGCCGGGCACACGTAGCGGGTGTCGTTGGACACGTACTTGTGCTCGTAGTCGTAATTGCCCTGCGGCGCGATGATTTCGATGATGGGCAGGGCCCGGGCCTGCGCGCCGCTGCCCAGGACGGGCACGGTGAGTTCGCGCCCCTGGATGAATTGTTCGGCCAAGGCGCAGTCGTCGTGCCGGCAGGCCAGCGCCAGCGCCGGGGCCAGCTGCTCGGCCGAGCGCACGCGCGTCAGGCCCAGGGTGGACCCCTCGTGGGGCGGCTTGACGATCAGCGGCAGCCCCAGCTCGCGCTCCAGCCCCGCCGGATCGGCCTCGCAGTCCAGGACCGCGAACCGGGGCGTCGGCAGGCCGTGCTGCAGCCACAGCCGCTTGGTGGCGATCTTGTCCATGGCCAGGGACGAGGCCAGCGGCCCGCTGCCGGTATAGGGGATGCCCAGCAGCTCCAGCGCCCCCTGGATGGTGCCGTCCTCGCCGAAACGCCCGTGCAGGGCGATGAAGACGCGCTCGAATCCCGCGGCGGCCAGCTCGGCCAGGCTGCGGCGGCCGGTGTCGAACAGATGCGCGTCCACGCCCGCCTCGCGCAGCGCGGCGCATACGCCCTCGCCCGACATCAGGGACACCTCGCGCTCGGCGGACGTGCCGCCGTACAGGACTCCGACCCGACCCCAGGCGGCGCTCATAGCGGACTCCCCAGTTGTGCGGGGACGCGGCTGATGGACCCGGCCCCCATGATGATCACCACGTCGCCGTCCCGGGCGAAATCCTGGATGGCCGCCGCCATGTCGGCCACCTGTTCGACGAACACCGGCTCGACCTTGCCCGCCACGCGCAGCCCGCGCGCCAGCGCGCGGCCGTCCGCGGCGATCAGCGGCGCCTCGCCCGCGGGATAGACCTCGCTCAGCAGCACGGCGTCGGCCGAACTCAGCACCCGCACGAAATCCTCGAAGCAATCGCGGGTGCGGGTGTAGCGGTGCGGCTGGAACGCCAGCACCACGCGCCGGTCGGGCCAGGCACCCCGCGCGGCCGCCAGGGTCGCCGCCATCTCGACGGGATGGTGGCCGTAGTCGTCGACCACGGCATAGGTCCCGCCGCCGTTGCGCGCGGACACCGGGAAACTGCCGATCTGGGTGAACCGCCGGCCCACGCCGCGGAACTGGCCCAGGGCCTCGACGATGGCGTCGTCGGGCACGCCCAGCTCGGTCGCCACGGCGATGGTCGCCAGGGCGTTGAGGACGTTGTGCCGCCCCGGCAGGTTCAGGCGCACCGCCAGCGGATCCAGCGGGCCGTGCAGTCCCTGGCGCTCCACCATGAAGGACATGGCGGTGCCGTCGGCCTGCAGGTCGCGGGCGCGCACCTGGGCGGGCATCTCGATGCCGTAGGTGGTGATGGGCCGCGACACGAAGGGCATGATCTCCCGCACGTTCGGATCGTCCAGGCACAGCACGGCGCTGCCGTAGAACGGCAGCCGCTGCGTGAACTCGACGAAGGCGCTCTTGAGCCGGGCCACGTCATGGCCGTAGGTGTCCATGTGGTCGAGATCGATGTTGGTGATGATCGCCATCACCGGCAGCAGGTTCAGGAAGGACGCATCCGACTCGTCGGCCTCGACGACGATGTACTCGCCCTGCCCCAGCCGCGCGTTGGCGTCCGCGGCGTTCAGCCGCCCGCCGATCACGAAAGTCGGATCCAGCCCGCCCGCGGCCAGCACGCTGGCCACCAGACTGGTGGTCGTGGTCTTGCCATGCGTGCCCGCGACGGCGATGCCGCGCTTCAGGCGCATCAGTTCCGCCAGCATCAGGGCGCGCGGCACCACCGGCACGCGCGCGGCGCGCGCCGCCAGCACCTCCGGATTGTCGGCATGGATGGCCGTGGAGGTCACGATCGCCCCCGCGCCCTGGATGTGTTCGGCGGCATGGCCGATGGAAATGCGCGCGCCCAGCGATGCCAGGCGGCGGGTGACGGCGGTTTCCTGCACGTCCGAACCGCTGATCGAATAGCCCAGGTTCAGCAGGACCTCGGCGATGCCGCTCATCCCGGCCCCTCCGATCCCGACGAAGTGTATGTTGCGAATCCGGTGTTTCATGCCGATTCCTCTTGGGTATGGACGCAGGCATCGGCAATCAGCTGCGTGGCGTTCAGGCTGGAATGTTCATGCGCGTGGCCGGCCACCGCCGCGAGCTCGGGGCGCCGGCGCTCGGCCAGCCATCCGGCCAGCCGCTCGGCGTCGAGCTCCGCCTGCGGGATCAGCCAGCCGCCGCCGCACTCCGACAGGTACCGGGCATTGGCCGTCTGGTGATCGTCGATGGCCGTGGGCAGCGGGACGAACAGGGCGGCGACGCCCACCGCGGCGACTTCGGCCACCGTCATGGCGCCGGCGCGGCAGACCACCAGGTCCGCCTCGGACAGGGCCTGCGCCATGTCCTCGATGAAGGCGGACACCTCGGCCCGCACGCCCAGGCGCGCATAGTGCTCGCCGACGTGCGCCGCATGGCGCTCGCCGGCCTGGTGATGCACCTGCGGGCGCGCGGACTCGGGCAGGCGGGCCAGGGCTTCCGGGATCAGCTCGTTGATGCGGGCCGCGCCCTGGCTGCCGCCCAGCACCAGCAGGCGCAACGGCCCCTGGCGGCCGGCATAGCGTTCGGCGGCGGGCGCCGCGTCCAGCAAGGCCTGGCGCACCGGATTGCCGACCATCAGCGCCCCGGGCAGGGCGCCGGGAAAGCCGGTCAGCACGCGGTCGGCCAGTCGGGCCAGCAGCCGGTTGGCGCTGCCGGCCACGGCATTCTGTTCGTGGATGACCAGCGGGATGCCGCCGGCGCGGGCCATCAGGCCGCCCGGAACGGCCGCGTAGCCGCCCATCCCCAGCACCACGTCCGGGCGGTGGCGGCGCAGCAGCCCGCGCACCCGCAGGCAGGCCCCCGCCAAAGCGAAAGGCAGCTTGAGCAGGGCGGCCGCGCCCTTGCCCCGCACCCCGCCGAAGCGCAACGGCAGCAGTTCGATGCCGCGCGCGGGGACCAGCCGGCCTTCCATGCGGTCGGGGTTGCCCAGCCAGAGCACCTGCCAGCCGCGCGCGCGCAGCGCCTCGGCCACCGCCAGCCCCGGCATGATGTGGCCGCCCGTTCCGCCCGCCATGATGAGGATCACAGGCTGGTTCATCGCCGTTTCCCCCGCATCATGCAGCGCGTCTCGTAGTCCACGCGCAGCAGCAGGGCGATCGCCACGAGGTTCAGGACGATCCCCGATCCGCCGTAGCTGACCAGCGGCAGCGTCAGGCCCTTGGTGGGCAGCAGCCCCAGGCACACGCCGACGTTGATGAAGGCCTGCACGCCCATCCACAGGGCCACGCCCTGCGCCGCCAGGCCGTCGAACACGCGGTCCAGCACCATGGCCTTGCGCGCGATCTCGAAACCGCGCAGCACCACGAAGACGAAGACGGCGATCAGGCACATCACGCCGACGAAACCGAGCTCCTCGCCGATGACGGCGACGATGAAGTCCGTGTGCGCCTCGGGCAGGTAGTGCAGCTTTTCGATGCTGGCCCCCAGTCCGACGCCGAACCACTCGCCGCGCCCCAGCGCGATCAGGGAATGGGAGAGCTGGTAGGCGCTGCCGTAGGCGTTGTCCGGGTTCCAGGGATCCAGGTACACGAACAGGCGCTCGCGGCGCCACGGAGACAGCCAGATGAGCAGCATGAAGCAGGACATCACCCCGAACAGCAGGGTGGAAAAGAGCTTCAGGTTGATGCCGCCGATGAACAGCACGCCGACGGCGATAGCGCCGATCACGATGAAGGCGCCCAGGTCGGGCTCCAGCAGCAGCAGCAGGCCGACCAGCACCAGGGCGACGGCCATGGGCACGAAGCCGCGCCAGAAACCCTGCAGATGCGCCTTCTTGCGCACCACGTAGTCGGCCGCGTAGAGCGTCACCGCGAACTTCATGAGTTCGGACGGCTGGAAATTCACCGGGCCCAGCGGCAGCCAGCGGCGCGCGCCGTTGACCTCGCGGCCTATGCCCGGCACCAGCACCACCAGCAGCATCAGCAGCGCCAGCACGAACAGCGGCACGGAGAGTTTCTGCCAGACCTTCATCGGCAGGCTGGCGGTGAACAGCGCCGCGACCAGGCCGATCAGGATGAAGACGGCATGGCGCCCGACGAAATAGAACCGGCCGTAGCTTTCGTAGCGCGGCCCGTCGGCCAGCGCGATTGAGGCCGAATAGACCATCAGCAGGCCAAAGAGCACCAGCGCGCTGACGGCCACGATGAGGCTGACGTCGACCACCGGCATGGTCGTGCGGCCCGGACGGACGCTGTTCAGGCTGGCGCTGAGATCGGCGAGCACGCTCATGCCACCTCCCCCCGGTCGGCCGCCAGCTCGCGCACCGCCTCGACGAAGCAGGCGCTGCGATGCGCGTAGTTGCGGAACATGTCCATGCTGGCGCAGGCGGGCGACAGCAGCACGGCGTCGCCCGGCGAGGCCAGATCCATGGCCTGCCGGACGGCGTCTTCCAGCGTGCCGCAGGACTGCAGCGGCACGCCGCAGGACGCCAGGGCGCCGGCGATGGCGGGGCCGTCCTGGCCGATCAGCAGGACCGCGCGGGCATGCGCCCGGACGGCGGGCTCCAGCGGGGAAAAGTCCTGGCCCTTGCCCAGGCCGCCGGCGATCAGCACGACCGGCTGTTCCAGGCCTTCCAGCGCCGCCAGCGTGGCGCCGACATTGGTGCCCTTGCTGTCGTCGATGAAATCGACCCCGGCGATCTGCTGGACGAATTCGGTCCGGTGCGCCCCGCCGCGATACGTCCGCAGGGCATGCAGCATGCGCGCCCAGTCCAGACCGGCGACATCGCCCAGGGCCAGCGCGGCCAGGGCGTTCAGGGCGTTGTGCCGTCCGCGGATCAAGAGCGCGTCGGCGGGCATCAGGGCCTGCGCCTGCCCCGCGGCGCGGCGCACGGGCGCGGCGGGCTCACGGGGCCGGCGGCGGGCGGGGGCCGGTTCGGGCGCCGCCTCGCCGGCGGGCACCGCCGCCAGCCAGCGCAAATCATTCTGCGACAACAGGCCCAGGTCTCCCGCCAGCGCCGGGGCGTCCGGCCCGAAACTGCGGACATCGGGCGCGGCCGGATCCTCGACCATCGCGTTCACCCGGGGGTCGGCGCGGTTGATGACGCGGATCCGGGCCATCTCCAGCAGGCGCGCCTTGGCCGCCGCGTAGGCGTCCATCGTGCCGTGCCAGTCCAGGTGATCCTGGGTGACGTTCAGCACGACGGCCGCGTCGGCCGCCAGCGAACGCGTGGTTTCCAGCTGGAAGCTGGAGAGCTCCAGCACCCAGACCTCGGGCAGATCGTCCTGCTGCAGGGCATCCATCAGGCTGTCCAGGGCCGCCGGGCTGATGTTGCCCGCGGCGCGCGCGCGGCGCCCGCAGCCCTCGGCCAGGTGGCGGACCAGCGAGGTCACGGTGGTCTTGCCGTTGGTGCCGGTGACCGCCAGCACGGCGGGCGAGTAGCCCTGCGTGCGCAGGTCGGCCAGCGCCCGGGCGAACAATTCGATTTCCCCGAGAATCTCGATGCCGCGCTCGCGCGCGCGGGCCAGCAGCCCGGCGACCGGCTCGGCATGCGGATTGAGGCCCGGGCTCAAGACCAGGACATTCACGCCTTCCAGCGCCGCCTCGTCCAGCGCCTGCGGCCCCAGGCGCAGGTCGGCGGCGATGCCCTGCGACTTGAGCGCGGCCAGCCCGCCGGGCTCGGCGCGCGTGTCCAATACCCGCAACGCCGCCCCGCGGGCCGCGCACCAGCGGGCCGCGGCCACGCCGGTCTCGCCCAGCCCGAGGATCAGGGCCAGGCCGTCGCGCGGCGCGGAGGGGAATTGGAAGGATGCGTTCATCGCAGTTTCAGGCTCGACAGGCCGATGAGCACCAGCATCATGGTGATGATCCAGAAACGGACCACCACCTGCGTCTCTTTCCAGCCGCCCACCTCGAAATGATGGTGCAGCGGCGCCATGCGGAAGATCCGCCGGCCTTCGCCATAGCGTTTCTTGGTGTACTTGAACCAGCTCACCTGCAGCATGACCGACAGCGTCTCGACCACGAACACGCCGCCCATGATGAACAGCACGATCTCCTGGCGCACGATCACCGCGATCGTGCCCAGCGCGCCGCCCAGCGCCAGCGCGCCGACGTCGCCCATGAAGACCTGGGCCGGATAGGTGTTGAACCACAGGAACGCCAGGCCGGCGCCCGCGATCGCCGCGCACAGCACCATCAGCTCGGACGCGCCCGGGATGTAGGGGAACAGCAGGTACTTGGAATAATCGACGCGCCCGACCACGTAGGCGAAGATTCCCAGGGCCGAGCCGATCATCACGGTCGGCATGATCGCCAGGCCGTCCAGTCCGTCGGTCAGGTTCACCGCGTTGCTGGTGCCGACGATCACGAGCCAGGTCAGCGCGCCGAACCCGAACACGCCCAGGGGATAGCTGACGGACTTGAAGAACGGCACGATCAGGTCGGCGCGGGCCGGCAGCGGCATGGAAAAGCCGCTCAGCACCCAGTCGCGGAACAGCGGCCACAGCTCGGTATTGGCCGGCGCGGACACCGCAAAGCTGAGATAGACCGCCGCGACGCCGCCGATCAGGGCCTGCCAGAAGAATTTCTGCCGGGCGGGCATGCCTTCCGGATCGTGGTGCACGACCTTGCGATAGTCGTCCGCCCAGCCGATCCAGCCGAAGCCGAACGTGACCAGCAGCACCACCCAGACGAAGCGGTTGGTCCAGTCGGCCCACAGCAGGGTGCTGATGCCGATGCCGATCAGGATCAGGGCACCGCCCATGGTGGGCGTGCCGTTCTTTTGCAGATGGGACTGGGGGCCGTAGCTGCGCACCGCCTGGCCGATCTTCAGCGCCGTCAGGCGGCGGATCAGCCAGGGGCCGGCGATCAGGCCGATGGCCAGGGCCGTGGCCGAGGCCAGCAGGGCGCGGAACGTGATGTATTCCACGACTCCGAAGGCGCGGAAATGATGGTCGGACAGCCAGCGGGCCAGTTCAAGCAGCATGGTCGCCCTCCCCGGCCGCGCCGTTGGCGTGCAGGGCCTGCACCACGCGCTCCATGCGCATGCTGCGCGATCCCTTCACCAGGATGTGCGCGGGACGCGCGGCGAGCAGTTCCGGCAGCAGGTCTTCCAGCGCGTCGAAGGCGCGCGCTCCTTCGCCGAACGCGCGGGCGGCCTCGTGGCAGGCCGCGCCCAGGGTCAGCAGCCGGTCGATTCCGCATTGGCGCGCGTAGGCGCCGACCTCGGCATGCATGGCCGGGCCCTGGTCGCCGACCTCGGCCATGTCGCCCAGCACCAGCACCCGCCGGCCGTCCAGCCCCGCCAGGACGTCGATGGCGGCCCGCACGGAGTCGGGGTTGGCGTTGTAGGTGTCGTCGATCAGCTGGAAGCCGTCGGGCAGGCGTTCGGGGCGCATCCGGCCGCCCACGGGGGCGAAGGCGCCCAGCCCTGCCGCGATGGCCGCCAGGGGCGCGCCCGCGGCCGCCGCGCACGCAGCAGCCGCCAGCGCATTGCGCAGATTGTGCCGGCCGGGCGCATGCAGGGTGACCGCCACGGTCTCCCGCCCCACGTGCAGGCGGAATTCCGTCCGGTCCATGCCCGCATGGATCTGCGAGGCATGGACCTCGGCGCCGTCGGCAAAGCCGAAGCGGCGCGCCGGCCGCCCGCCCGCCAGTTCCTGCCACAGGCCGCAATAGGACTCGTCCGCCGGGAAGACGGCCACGCCCTGTGCGGGCAGGGCCTGCAGCACGGCGCCGTTCTCGCGGGCGACCGCCTCGACCGAATTCATGAATTCCTGATGTTCGCGCTGGGCGTTGTTGACCAGCGCCACGGTCGGCTGCGCGACGGCGGCCAGCACCGGAATCTCGCCCGGATGATTCATGCCCAGCTCCAGCACGGCGGCGCGGTGGCCGGGCCGCAGGCGCAGCACCGTCAGGGGCAGTCCGATCTCGTTGTTGAAATTGCCTCGGGTGGCCAGCCGCCCGGCCTCGCCCCACCAGGCGGCGAGGATCGCGCTGATCATCTCCTTGGTGGTCGTCTTGCCGTTGCTGCCGGTGACGGCGATGACCGGAATCCCGAACTGCCGGCGCCAGACGGTCGCGATCCGGATCAGGGCCTGGCGGGTGTCGCCCAGCACGATCTGCGGGATGCGGGCGCCGGCCACCGGAGCCGAGACGATCGCGGCCCGCGCGCCCGCCTGCGCCGCCGCATCCAGGTAGTCATGGCCGTCGAAACGGTCTCCCCGCAGGGCGAGGAACACGGCGCCCAGGGGCAGGCCGCGGGTATCCGTGGACAGGGAAGGATCCTGCCGCCAGGTCAGGGCGAAACGCGCCCATTCCCGGTCGTCGAAGGGGCTGCGGACGTGCCGGATCTCCTGGTAGGTCTCGTGGCCCTTGCCCGCCAGCAGGATGACATCGTGCTCGCCGGCCCGCCAGATGGTGTCCAGGATGGCGGTGGCGCGATCGGCCTGGATCCCCGGACGATCCGGCATGCCCGCGACGATGGCTTCGATGATGGCCTCGGGCGCCTCGGTGCGGGGATTGTCCGTCGTCACGACCACGCGGTCGGCCAGCCGGGCGGCGGCCTCGCCCATCAGGGGCCGCTTTCCGGCATCCCGGTCGCCGCCGCAGCCGAACACGCACCACAGGCGCCCGCCGCGTTCCTGCGCCACCGGGCGCAGCGCCGTCAGCACCCGCTCCAGCGCGTCGGGCGTATGCGCGTAGTCCACCACCACCAGCGGCTGCGGGCGCGCCGCGCTGGCGCCGCCCACGGCCGTCACGGTCTGCAGGCGTCCCGGCACCGGCCGCAGCACGGCCAGCGCGCGCGCCGTGCGGCTCAGGCCCCAGCCCAGCTCGCGCAGGACGCCGGCCACCAGCAGCAGGTTGGAAATATTGTGCTCGCCCACGAGGCGGGTGAGGATCTGGGCGCGGCCGTCGGGCGTCACCAGATTGAAGACCAGGCCGTCGGCGCCGTGCTGGACGTCCTCGGCCCGGAAAGCGGCCGACCCCGGCAGCAGGCTGTAGCCGACCCGGTGCCCCGACGGCGCCGGCGCCGCCAGCAGCTGCGCCCCGGCCTCGTCGTCCGCGTTGATGACGGCGCTGCGCAGCCCGGCGCGGGCGAACAGGGCGAGCTTGGCCTGGCGGTAGCGCTCGAACGTGCCGTGGTAATCCAGGTGATCGCGCGTGAGATTGGTGAAGCCGGCGATCTGGACGCGCACGCCGTCCAGCCGCCCCTGCTCGATGCCGATGGAGGACGCCTCGATGGCCGCCGCCATGCCGCCGGCCCGCACGATGGCCGCCAGGCTGCGGTGCAGGGTCAGGACATCGGGGGTCGTCAGCACGCCGCCCAGGTTCTGGCCATCCGCCAGGGTCACCCCCAGCGTGCCGACCGTGCCGCAGGGCGTGCCCTCGGCATTCAGGGCATCGGCCAGCCACCGGACGGTGGAGGTCTTGCCGTTGGTGCCGGTCACGGCGATCACCGCCAGGGCGTCCGAGGGGCGGCCGTACCACAGGTGGGCGATCTCGCCCAGGAGCTCGCCCAGGCCCTCGACCACCAGCACGGGCACCGCGGAGGGCGCGGATGCGTTGCCGCCGGCCGCACAGACGATTGCCGCCGCGCCGGCGGCCACCGCCTCGTCCATGTAGGCCCGGCCGTCGGCCGCAATGCCCGGGCAGGCAAAAAACACATCGCCGGCCTGGATCTGGCGGGAATCCAGGCACAGGTCGGCGCGGCGCTCGACCCGCTCGTCCAGCCAGGTCAGGATATCGATCGTATTCATCGTGTGCGTCCCCCCTGATCCGCCACAGCCACCAGGGAATCCACCGGCGCATCGGGCCGCACCCCAAGACGGCGCAGGGTGCTAGAAACAATATCGGAAAAGACGGGCGCGGCCACGGCGCCGCCATAATACCCCCCCGTGCTGGGCTCATCGATGGACACCGCCACCACGATGCGCGGATCGGACACCGGCGCCAGGCCCACGAAGGAGCCGCGGTACTTGGTCTTGCTGTACTGGCCGTTGATGATCTTGCGGGCCGTGCCGCTCTTGCCGGCCACCCGGTATCCCTGAACCTGCGCGCGGCGCGCGCCGTCGGGGCCGGCGGCGGCCTCCAGCATGCCGCGCATCAGCTGCGCGACCCGGGGCGTATAGACCTGCACGCTGGTGGGCCGGCCCTCGCGCCGCAGCAGCGACAGGGACACCATATCGCCGTTGCGGGCGAAAGCGGTGTAGGCGTGGGCCACCTGGATCAGGGACACCGACAGGCCGTAGCCGTAGGCCATGGTGGCCCGTTCGATGGGCCGCCAGCGCTGCCAGGGGCGCAGGCGCCCGGACGCCATGCCCGGGAAGTTCGTCTGCGGCACCCGGCCGAAGCCCAGTTCGGAGAATTTCGTCCACATGGCCTGGGAGCTCAGCAACTCCGAGATCATGGTCATGCCGACGTTGCTGGAATGCTGGATGATGCCGCCGACGTCCAGCACGCCGTAGTGGCCGACGTCCGAGATCAGGGAGCCCTGGTAGCGGTAGCGGCCATTGCCGGTGTCGAAACGCGTGCTGGTGGTGATCTTGCCGCTGTCCAGGGCCAGCGCCGCCGTGAAGGGCTTCATGATCGAGCCGGGCTCGAAGGTATCGGTCATGACGCGGTTGCGCAGGGCCTGGCCGGTGCGCTGCGCCGTGTCATTGGGATCGTAGGAGGGCAGGTTCACCATGGCCAGGATCTCGCCCGTGCGCACGTCCAGCACGATGGCGGCCCCGGCCCGGGCCTTGTGCATTTCCAGGGCCGCCTTGAGGGCGGTATAGGTATCGAACTGGATGCCGGCGTCGATGGACAGCTGCAGGTTCTGGCCGTCGACCGGGGGCACCACCGCCTGGACGTCTTCCACGACCCGCCCGAGGCGGTCCTTGATCACGCGCCGCGAGCCCGGCTGGCCCGACAGCCGGTCGTTGAAAGCCAGCTCGATGCCCTCGATGCCGCGATCCTCGATGTTGGTGAAACCGACGATATGCGCCATGACCTCGCCTTCGGGGTAATAGCGCCGCGTCTCCGGCAGCTGCTGCACGCCGGGGATCTTCAGCTGGCGGATCTTGTCGGCCACGTCCAGCGCCACCTGGCGCTGCAGGTAGACGAAATTCTTGTCCTCGTCGCGGGTGCGCTGGCGGATGTCGGCTTCCTTCATGCCCAGCAGTTGCGCCAGCTGCGCGACCTGCGCGTCCGTGGCCTTGTGGAAGTCCTCCGGGATCGCCCAGATCGCCCGCGCCGGCACGCTGGAGGCCAGCACCACCGAGCCGCCGCGGTCGAAGATCTTGCCTCGCGAGGCCTGCAGCACCAGCGTGCGCTCGTAGCGGCGCTCGCCCTGCCGCTGCAGGAACTCGTTGGACAGGATCTGCAGGGTCAGGGCTTTGGCGGCCAGGGCCACGAAGCCCAGCATCAGCACGATCACCACCAGCCGCGCCCGCCAGAAGGCGGGGCGGCCGGACAGCACCGGGCTTTCATGAAAGCCGAAGCGCTTCATGGCCGCCCTCCCGGCGCGGAATCCGCCGGCGGCGGCGATTCCTGCAGATAGATGGTGCGGTCGGGCGTCACCGGGATCAGGTGCAGCTCAGTGCGGGCCAGGGAATCGATGCGGGCATTGCGCGCCAGCTCGGCGCGCTCGAGCTGCAGGCGGCGCCATTCGTTATCCAGTTCGTGGGCCTGGGACTTGAGGCGTTCGGACGCTACGAACAGTTCCCGCGTCTGGAAGCGCACGGTCACCAGGGAAATGGCCGACGCCATCAGCAACAGTGCGAGAAAGAGCGCCACGCGGATCATCGACCGGCCCTCCGCGCGCCGCGGCCGGCGCCCCGGCCCGGCAGGCGGACCAGGTCCGCCGCCTGGGCGGGCGTCAGCGGCTCGTCGGTGCGTTCGGCCACGCGCAACACCGCAGAACGCGAACGCACGTTGTCCTCGACTTCGGCAGCGTCCGCCTGCACCCGCCCCCGCAGCACGACCCAGGGGCGCGGCATGTCCTTTTCAGGAATCGGCAGGCGCGCCTGCGCCTGGCCGGGCCGCGCGGCGGCCGCCAGGCACTGCTTGACCATCCGGTCCTCGAGCGAGTGGAAGCTGATCACCGCCAGCCGCCCTCCCGGCCGCAACCGGCTCAGGGCTGCCGGGAGGGCGTGCGCGAGTTCCTCGAGCTCCGCATTGATGTGAATCCGTACAGCTTGAAAGGTCCGTGTGGCCGGATGCTGGCCCTTTTCGCGCGTGCGGACGACACCGGCGACGAGCTGGGCCAATTCGCCCGTGGTGCGCAGCACCCGGGATTGGCGGCCCGAAACAATCGCCTTTGCAATCTGGAAAGCAAACCGTTCTTCGCCATAATGTGCGATTACCTCCTTGATCTGATCCTGGTCGGCCTCGGCCAGCCAGTCGGCGGCCGTCTGCCCCCGGGTCGTGTCCATGCGCATGTCCAGCGGGCCATCCCGCATGAACGAAAATCCCCGCGCGGCGTCGTCGATTTGCGGCGACGACACGCCCAGGTCCAGCAGGATTCCATTGACTTCGGGGATGCCGAGGCGGTCGAGCTGATCCGCCAGCGTGGCAAAGCCGTCATGCACCACCTCGACGCGCGGATCGGCGTCGGCCAGGGCGCGGGCGGCCGCGATGGCCTCGGGATCCTTGTCGAACACCACCAGCCGGGCCGCGGGCGCCAGGCGCTGCAGCAGCAGGCGGCTGTGGCCGCCTCGGCCGAACGTGCCGTCGACGTACACCCCATCCAGCGCCGGCGCCCGGCCCGTGTCCGAACCGCGGCCGAACGTCGGGCTCAACAATGCGTCGATGGCCGGTTCCAGCAGAACGGTGCGGTGGGAATACGCCATGGGCGGGGCTCAGAAAGAGATCTGTTCAAGAATGGAAGCGTCCAGTTGGTTGACGTCCTGCAGGCTGCGGGCTTCCCATTGCTCGCGGTTCCACAGTTCAAAACCCGACCCCAACCCCAGCAGCATGACCTCGCGTGTCAGGCCGGCCGCCTCGCGCAGTTCCGGCGCAACCAGGATGCGGCCCGCCGAGTCCATCTCCACGTCCTGGGCGCTTCCCAGGACGAAACGCTGCAGGGGCCGGGCGGCCGCGGGCAGCGCCGCGATCTGGGCGCGCTTGGTTTGCCAGGTGGAACGGGGATAGAGCATCAGGCAGCCGTCCGGATGACGCGTCAGGGTCAGACAGCCCTGTTCCTCGGCCAGCAGGGCGTCACGATACCGGGCCGGGATGGACATCCGGCCCTTGGCATCCAAAGTCAACGCGCTGCTTCCCTGAAACACGGGGGGAGTCCTCCCACTTCATGACACAAAAGTCTACTTCGCCCCACTCTACGGGATCCCTCGCAGGCGGTCAAGGAGAAAATCTAAATTTCTTCAATGACAACAAGCACTTACAACTACTTTTAACAAAACCGCGGCAAATAAATTCCTGAAAAATCAATAGCCTGGAAATCAAACTGAAAGTCCTTTATCAGGTCGAGGGCATTGAGGCCCCGCCCCGCCTCCCACGGCGGGCCTGCGCCAATCCCTGATTGACAGGGGCGGGGGCAGCCTATGTAATGAAGCGGTGCCCAGCCTCGCGGCCGCATCCGGCCACCGGCGCGTGCCAGACTCGAAAGCATCCGAGCCTTTTTTGTGTTTGCCTGCCATCCCGTCAGTCACCAGAAAGGAGACAATCGTATGTCGGATCAGACTTCTTCCCCCCAATCGCGTCGCCGCTTCCTGCAGTCCGTCGGGGCCACGGGCGGCGTCCTGATGCTCGGGGGCGTCCTGCCGCTGCATCGCGCCCTGGCGGCGGGGACGCCGCCCGCCATCAATCTGGGCCAGGTACTGCCCATGACGGGCTCGGCGGCTGAATTCGGCCCCTACTACCGCGATGCGGTCCGCCTGGCCGTCGACCAGATCAACACGGCCGCCAAAGAGGTCTTCGGCGGCCCCATCATCGCCCACCACGTCACGGCCGACAGCGCGACGCTGCCGACGGTCGGCGTCCAGGCCGCGCGTCAGATGGTCGACACCCAGCACACGCCGATCATCATCAACGGCTGGTCCAGCGGGGTCACGGTGGCGGTGGCGACGTCGGTGACGATTCCCTCCGGCGTCCTGCAGATCGGCAACGGCACCACCTCGCCGCTGGTCAGCGTGCTGCCCGCGGACGCCAAGGCCGACCTGCTGTTCCGCACCAGCGCCTCGGACGCCATGCAGGGCGTGGTCGCGGCCCAGTTCGTCAACGGCGAGATCGACCCCAACTACAAGTTCAAGCGCGTCGCCACCATCTACATCAACAATCCCTACGGACAAGGCCTGTCCAACGCCTTTGCCATGGCCTTCAAGAAACGCGGGGGCACCGTCCTGGCCGAGGTCCCGCACCCCGAGGAAGTCCAGCCCACCTACAAGTCCATGCTCTCCCAGGCGCTCAAGGACAAGCCCGACCTCCTGCTCATCGTCAGCTATCCGGCCCACACCATCGCCATCTGCAAGGAATCGCGCGACACCTTCAATTTCACCAACTGGCAGTTCACCGATGGCAACGCCAGCATCGACATCATCAAAGAGGTCGGCGCCAAGGCCATGGACGGCCGCTACGGCACTGCGCCCGGCGAGGACACCACCACGCAGTCCTACAAGGACTTCGCCAAGACCTACATGGAGACCTACAAGTACGACCACTTCCCGCCGTTCACCACCTGCTCCTACGATGCCGGGCTGGTGGCGGGGCTGGCGATGGCGGCCGCCGTCGCCGACGGCGCCACCGACGCCTCCAAGATCACAGGCACGGTCCTGCGCGACCAGTTGCGCAAGGTCGCCAACCCGCCCGGCGACATGATTGACGGCGGCGACCAGGCTCGGGTCACCGAGATGCTGAAAGCCCTGAAGGCCAAGAAAGACATCAACTACAACGGGGTCGCCGGGCCCTGCGACTTCGACAAGAACGGGGACGTCATCACGCCCGTCAACATCTGGAAGTACTCCGGCGACAAGATCGAGACCGTGAAGATGATCGCCGCCAAGGACATCCCGGCCGGCTGACCGCCACCGGCGTCCATGAAAAAGGCCGCGCAAGCGGCCTTTTTCATGGACGCGTCCGGCGCGCGGGTCAGTTCTCGGGTTCTTGCAGGAATCGGGACACGCGCTTTTTCTCGGGCAGGATGCCCTGGGGGCGGTACAGCACGATGAGCGCGAGCAGCAGCCCGACGAATGCCCAGCGCAGGAAAGACATGCGCGAGGCCACGTCGGGGGCGACCCCCTGCAGCGCGACCTGCAGGTAGTCCGTGATGAAACCGGTGCCGCTCCAGACCGCCCAGATGACGAAGGCCCCGAGGATCGCGCCCTTGTTGTTGCCGCTGCCCCCCAGCATGAGCATCACCCAGACCAGGAAGGTCGCGAACAGCGGCTTGAAGTGGCTGTAGTCGATGGTGACCATGTAGGGCGCGTACAGGGCGCCCGCCACGCCGATGATGATGGCGCCCAGCACGAAGGACTGCACGCGCAGGGATTTGACGTGCTTGCCGTTCATGGCGGCGGAGTCTTCCTCGTCGCGGACCGCGCGCAGCGCACGTCCCCAGGGCGATCGCACCATGGCTTCCAGCACGACGTACACCAGTGCAAGGCCCAGCGTGACGATCACCAGGTACAGGTAGCTGTAGTCCCGCGGCTGCATGATGGACAGGACGGGATTCAGCGCATCGGGCAGCCAGGCGCAGCCGCCGCTGTCGAAGACGCAGGACAGCGGCTGGGGGATGCCCGACATGGGCTGCGGGCCGTTGGCCAGCCAGCGCTCGTTCTGGAAGATGAGCCGGATGATCTCGGCGATCCCCAGCGTGGCGATGGCCAGGAAATCGGCGCGCAGGTGCAGGATGGGCTGCGCGATCAGGTAGGCCACCACGCCTGCCATGATGCCCGCGGCGATCACGCCGATCAGGTAGGGCGCGTTCAGCCCGAACCACTGCTGCGCATAGGCCGCCATCAAGCCGGCGGGCGCCGAGGTGACGAACAGCGCCATCGTGAACGCCCCCACCGCGAAGAAACCCGCCACGCCGAAGTCGAGGTGGCCGTTGTAGCCCCATTGCGCATTGAGCCCGAGCGAGAGGATCGCGTAGATGGTCGCCATGATGCTGAAGGACACCAGGTAATCCATGATGCCGGGCAGCCAGCCGGCGATGCCAAAGGCCAGGACGCATCCCAGCACGATGGCGGCCGGCAGGCGGACCCGCCAGCGCCAGCGCGAGAACAGCAGGCACCCCAGCAGGACGGCGGGGATCAGCAGGAAGCAGGCTTTGAGCAGATGCAGAGAATCCATGGCGTGGTTCCTAGCGTTGAGCGAACAGCCCCTGGGGCCGCATCAGCAGCACCAGCACCATCAGGACGAAGGCGACCGCCGGTCCGTAGGCCGGGTTCAGGAAAGCGGAGGTCAGCTGCATGGCGATGCCGATGATGATGGAGCCGACCAGCGCCCCCCAGGCGCTGCCGATCCCGCCCATGATGACCGCGGCGAACAGCGGCAGCAGCAGCACGAAGCCCATGTCCGGGCGCATCTGCGATGCCAGGCCGTACATGACCCCGCCAGTCGCGGCCAGCCCCGCGCCGATGGACCAGGTCCAGGCGATCACCTGCTCGGTGTTGATGCCGCGCACCTGGGCGAGATCCGGGTTGTCCGCCGTCGCCCGCATGGCCTTGCCGATGCGGGTGCGCGTCAGCATCCAGTACAGCAGCGCCACCAGGATGATGGCCAGCGCAAACACGAACAGCTGGTCGGCCTGCAGGCGCAGCCCGAAGGGCAGCGACAGGGCCGGGTTGGAGCGGCCGGAGTAATAGAAATGGAAGTCCGAACCCCAGATCAGGTAGACGATGCCCCGCAGCAGGAACTCCATGCCGAGCGACGCCATGGCGAGCAGGACCAGCGGCGACTGGTGCCGGCGCAAGGGCCGGTACAGCAGCCGGTCGATCACGATGGCCACCACGGCCGTCACGGCCGCCGCCAGCACCAGGCCCACGATCAGCTCCCAGCCGAACGAGAAGCGCCAGATCGGATTGGACTGCGGCAGGGCGAGGACCACGCCGTAGGTCACGTACGCCCCCAGGGTGAGGAACTCGCCGTGGGCGAAGTTCGGGAATTTCAGGACCCCGTAGCACAGCGTCAGGCCAATGCCGCCCAGCGCGATGATGCCTCCCAGCATCACGCCCCAGGCCGTCAGCGACAGCATGTCCTGGGCGCTGGTGCCCGAGAGCCAGCCGGCCACCCACATGCCGATCAGCACCAGCAGCAGTACGCCGCCCACGAAACGGCTGCTGCGCGCCCCGCCGCTGTCGCGGGCGTCCACCGTCATGGTGTCGGGGGATTCCGGAGAGCCGGGAAGCGCGCCGCTCGTTGCGGTATTTGCCGAGTCGACCATGGAATCACCCTCCCAGATAGAGACGTCCGACATTCGGATCGTCGAGCAGGTCGCGGCCCGTGCCTTCGTGGCGGTTCTCGCCGTTGGCCAGCACGTAGCCGCGGTGCGCCATCCCCAGCGACTGCCGGGCGTTCTGCTCGACCATCAGGACGCCGATACCGTTGTCGTTGATCCGGGAGATCCGCTCGAAGATCTCGTCGACCAGTTTCGGGGACAGGGCGGCTGTGGGTTCGTCCAGCAGCAGCAGCCGGGGATTCATCATCAGGGCGCTGCCCATGGCCACCATCTGCCGTTCGCCGCCCGACATCTTGCCGGCCAGTTGCCGGCGGCGCTGGCGCAGTTTCGGGAACATGTCGTAGACGCGCTCCTTGCTCGCCGTCAGGTCGACGGCCCCCATGGGGAAGGCGCCCATTTCCAGGTTTTCCTCGACGGTGAGCGAGGTGAAGACGTTGGCCACCTGGGGGACGTAGCACATGCCCAGCCGGACGATGCGGTGCGGCGCCTCGTGGGTGATGTCGTGGCCGTCGAAGACGATGGAGCCATGCCGGGGATGCAGCAGGCCGAAGATGGTCTTCATGAGGGTGGACTTGCCGGCGCCGTTGGGCCCGATGATGGAGACTACCTCGTCGGCCTCGACCCGGATCGACAAGGCGCGCAGGATTTCGGTGTCTCCGTACCCCGCCGTGACGGTATCAACCTGCAGCAGCGGCATATTGCCCTCCAAGGTAGGCTTCCAGGACCGCCTGGTCGTTGCGCACCGTGTCGGGATCGCCCTCGGCGAGCTTGCGCCCTTCGCTCATGACGATCACGGGGTCGCACAGGCTCATTACCATGTTCATGTCGTGCTCGATCAGCAGGAAGGTGATTCCGCGCTCGCGCGACAAGTACTGGATGTTCCGGATGATGCTCTGCAGCAGCGTGCGGTTCACGCCGGCCGCCGGCTCGTCCAGCAGGATGATCTGGGGATCCGCCATCAGCATCCGCCCCATCTCGAGCAGCTTTTTCTGGCCACCGGACAGATTGGCCGCGTATTCGTGCTGGACGTGGGTGAGCTGCAGGTATTCCAGAACCTCGCGGGCCTTGTCCAGGTGGCGGGCTTCCTCGGACCGCACCTGGCCCGGGCGCAGCAGGGCGTTCCACCAGTGCTCGCCCGACTGCCCCGCCGGCACCAGCATCAGGTTTTCCAGCACGCTCATGGTGCCGTGCTCGCGGGGGATCTGGAAGGTGCGGCACAGGCCGCGGGCAAAGATCTGGTCCGGACGCAGGTGGCCGATGTCCTGGCCGTCCAGCAGGATCCTGCCGGAATCCGGCGGGATGAAGCCGGTGATGAGATTGAACACCGTGGTCTTGCCGGCCCCGTTGGGGCCGATCAGGCCGGTGATGGTGCCGCGTTCCACCTGGAACGAGCAATGGTCCACGGCCCGCAGGCCGCCGAAGCTTTTCGCCAGATCACGGACCTCGAGCAGCGGATGTCGCTGCCCGGCGTCCGTCTCCGACAGGGATGATGCTGTCGAATCTGCCACCGATGTCTCCTGCTGGATTTCCACGGAAGGAATCCGGCCGGCGTACCTGCCGCGCTGGCGCGCCGCGGGCCGTCGGTTCGAAAGGGTGGTGTCAGGGTAGCACAGCCGCCGGCGCGGCCGTATGCGCAATATTCCCTATGCGCGCCTGCCCGGCGCAAGAAAAGGCGGAACAGATCTGTAGGCCGGATTTTGTACGCCGGGTTGCCCCGGCGGGCAATCATTCCTCTGGACAATCCATTGCTGGAATGCTCTAGCCATCTACCCGCATGCTCGGGCGGGCCGCCCTGTCGGCACGAAGCCGGCGCATGCCTATTTGATGTTGCTCCCGATAGAGGTTGCCGCGTTTCACCCTGCCACGCCCCGCCGGCGCCAGCCGGCGGGCAGTACGGAGTGGCCGTACCGGAGACCATCCGTCCGGATGGACCCTCATGGCAGACTCGTCTCTGTGGCCCTGTTCCTCGGCTTGCCCCGAAGGGGTCGCCGGACGGCCGTTAGCCGCTATCGCGCCCGATGGAGTCCGGACCTTCCTCGATGCCTTGGCACCGCGATTGCCCGATCTGCCCCGCCCCCGGATTGTACGGCATGCCCGCCTGCCGGCGGGCAGCCCCGCCGCCAAACTGCGACAATAAGGCCCTGGGCGCCGCCCGCCGCTTTCAGCGCCGCCGCGCCGCCGCGTTCCGAACCCCCATTGCCGCTTCCGCCCGATGCCCGACACGATCCTCGCCCTGAACCAGGCCCAGCTGGCCTATGGCCACCACCCCCTGCTCGACCACGCCGACCTGGCGCTGCTGTCGGGCGAACGCATTGGCCTGATCGGCCGCAACGGCGCGGGCAAGTCGTCCCTGCTGCGCGTACTGGATGGCCGCACCCAGCTGGACGACGGCGAGATCCGCCGCCAGAAAGGCCTGCGCATCGCCACGGTCGAACAGGAACCGGACCTGCCGGAGGAGCAGACGGTGCTGCAGGTCCTCAGCGGCGACCTGCTGGCCTCGGAAGACTGGTCGCGCGGCGCGCGCGCCTCCGCCCTGATCGACGCGCTGGGTCTGGCGCCGGACCAGCGCATCGCCGGCCTCTCGGGCGGGACGCGCAAGCGCGTCGCCCTGGCTCGCGCCCTGGTCGAGGAACCCGACCTGCTCCTGCTGGACGAGCCCACCAACCACCTCGACTTCGAAGGTATCGCCTGGCTGGAGGACCTGCTGCGCAAGGCGCGCATGACCATCGTCCTGATCACCCACGACCGGCGCTTCCTGGATGCGGTCGCCACCCGCATCATCGAGCTGGACCGCGGCCAGCTGCTCAGCTTTCCGGGGAATTTCTCCGACTGGCAGGCGCGCAAGGCCCAGTGGCTGGAGGCCGAACAGCAGGCCAACGCGCGCTTCGACAAACTGCTGTCCCAGGAGGAAGTCTGGATCCGCAAGGGCATCGAGGCCCGGCGCACCCGCAACGAGGGCCGCGTGCGGCGCCTGGAAGCCCTGCGCCGCGAACGCGCAGCCCGGCGCGACCAGCAGGGGCAGGTGCGCTTCGCCCTGTCCGACGGCCAGCGCTCCGGCAAGCAGGTGGCCGAGTTGCAACACGTCACGCACGGCTATGGCGGACGCACGCTCATCCGCGATTTCAGCACCCTGATCCTGCGCGGCGACCGCATCGGCCTGATCGGCCCCAACGGCGCGGGCAAGACCACCCTGCTGCGCATCCTGCTGGGCGAGCTGGTCCCCGACCAGGGAACGGTCCGGCTGGGCACCAATCTGTCCATCGGCTATTTCGACCAGATGCGCGACCGCCTGGACGAATCCGCCACCCTGGCGGACACCATCAGCCCGGGCAGCGAGTGGGTCGAGATCGGCGGCCAGCGCAAGCACGTCATGAGCTACCTCGAGGACTTCCTCTTCCCGGCCGCCCGGGCGCATTCGCCGGTCTCCAGCCTGTCGGGGGGCGAGCGCGCCCGTCTGGCGCTGGCGCGGATGTTCGCCCAAGCCCACAACGTCCTGGTGCTGGACGAGCCGACCAACGACCTGGACATCGATACCCTGGAACTGCTGGAGGGCCTGCTGCAGGACTATGCGGGCACCGTCCTGCTGGTCAGCCACGACCGCAGCTTCCTGGACAATGTGGTCACGCAGACGATCGCCGCCGAAGGCGATGGACATTGGCAGGAATACGTCGGCGGCTATGCCGAATGGGAAGCCCAGCGCCCGCGCGCGGCGGAACCCGCTGTGCCGGCCCCGGCCCGTGATGCCGGCGCGGGAGCCGATTCCGCGGGGACTCGCGCCGGGCCGGCAGCCGCTCCGGCGGGACCGGACGCCGCCAAGCCGCGAAAGAGTCGCCTCGCCCCCTGGGAGGCGCAGGAACTCTCCGAGCTGCCCGACCGCATCGCCGCGCTGGAGGCGGAACAGGCGGCGCTGGCCGCTGCACTCTCGGATCCCGGGCTGTACCGCGACGGCCCCGCGGAGGCGGAACGCATCCAGCAGGCCCTGGGAGACCTGGACACCCGCCTGAACGAGCTGTTCGGGCGCTGGGAGGCGCTGGAGGACAAGCGCGGCGACTGAAGGCGGCCCGCTCGGGCTCAGCCCTCGTCCCGCAGGCGCCAGGCCAGCGATTCGCCGGCGGCCAGCGGCACGACCTCGGCGTCGCCCATCGGCAGCGCGGCGGGGATCTCTTCGGCGACGCGTTCGAGCGTCAGCGTCCCGGCATTGGGCTCCAGGCCGTAGAAGGCCGGACCGTTCAGACTGGCAAAGGCTTCCAGCCGGTCGAGGCGGCCCGCAGCCTCGAAGGCCGCGGCGTACAAGGCCATGGCGTGGCGCGCGGTATAGCAGCCCGCACATCCGCAATCCTGTTCTTTCGCACCCTTGGGATGCGGGGCGCTGTCCGTGCCCAGGAAGAACCGCGCGTCCCCGCTGGTCGCCGCCTCCACCAGCGCCAGGCGGTGCCGCTCGCGCTTGAGCACCGGCAGGCAATACCAATGGGGCCGCAGCCCGCCCTTGAACAGCGCATTGCGGTTGTACAGCAGGTGATGGGCCGTGATCGTCGCCGCCACGGGGCCAGGGGCCTCGCGCACGTAGGCGACGCCATCGGCGGTCGTCAGGTGCTCGAACACCACCTTCAGGCCGGGATAGGCCTGGCGCAGGGGTTTCATCACCCGCTCGATGAAGACGGCCTCGCGGTCGAACAGATCGACGTCCGGGTCCGTGACCTCGCCATGCACCAGCAGGGGCATGCCGCAGGCCTGCATGGCGTCCAGGGTGGCGCGGCAATGCCCCAGGAGATCGGTGACGCCCGCGTCCGAATGCGTGGTCGCCCCGGCCGGATAGAGCTTCACACCATGCACCAGCCCCGAATCGCGGGCGCGGCGGATTTCGTCGGGCGGGGTGTTGTCGGTCAGGTAAAGGGTCATCAGCGGCTCGAAGGCCCCCTCGGGCACACCGGCGGCGCGCAGCGCGCCCAGGATCCGGCCGCGGTAGGCCACGGCATCCGCCGTGCTGAGGACGGGCGGCTTGAGGTTCGGCATGATGATCGCGCGGCCGAACTGCCGGGCAGAATCGGGGACCACGCTTTGCAGCACCGCGCCATCGCGCAGATGCAGGTGCCAGTCGTCCGGGCGCACCAGCGTCAGGGTCTGGATGGGCCGGTCCGCGCCGCCTGGAGCCGGCGATGGATCTGAGCCTTGCGGGCGGGAAGAGGAAACAGCCATGTTCGTCGTCGGTCCCTGAATGAAAATCCTAAATATTTTTTACGGCTTCGCTTTGTCTTTGGGGGAAACACGCGGTAAGCTTCGGGGGCTATTCACTCAATCAAGTAGGAGCCTGTATTCATGGCAACCACCGAAAAGTCCGGACGCAAACCCAATGCGGCCTTCATGAAGCCCCTGACGCCCAGCGCCACCCTGGCCGCCATCATCGGCAAGGAAGCCGTGCCCCGCACCGAAGTGACCAAGCGGATCTGGGACTACATCAAGAAGCACGACCTGCAAGACCCGGCAAACCGCCGCAACATCAATGCGGATGACAAGCTGCGGCCGCTGTTCGGCAAGGACCAGGTGTCCATGTTCGAACTGACCAAGCTCGTCAGCCAGCACCTGAAGTAAGCATCGCCCCTGCCGGCTGCCGTCCGCATCCCGCCACCACCGAGGATGCCGGCGCCGGCTTGAAGGGGGAGGCCCCGGCCGCCTTTTCGCGGCCTCGCAGGGCCCGCCGCCCGGCCGGCCTGCCGCCTTACAGGCCCGGCAAGGGGGTCTCGCCGGCGAAATGCGCCAGCCAGCCCTTGGCCAGGCGGTAGATGATCCAGATCATCGCCACCAGACCGGTGATGAAGCCGATGAAGATCATCGTGGCCACCGCGCTGAGCGCCAGCCACAGCAAGCCCCACCAGAACGTCCGGATGATCCAGTCGATGTGGCCCGCATAAACGGTGCCCACCATGTCGCCGCGCTTGAGATAGGCCAGCACCACGGCGGCGATCACCGCCGCGCCCAGAAAACCGGCGGACAGAATCCCCACGGCAAACAGTCCGTACATGAGATGGATGAGCTGGCGCTGCGTCAGGCCCTTGTCCACGACGGGGGTATCTTCGCCTTGAATCATGAAACCTCCTGCTTGGGGCGACGGCGCGCCCCGGTTTGTGCGGAGTCCATTCTAACTGAAATCCAGCGCACCAAAAGACAAAGCCCCTGCAGAGGAATCTGCAGGGGCTTTGCGGTATAGAAGCCTGACGATGACCTACTTTCACAGGTGTCCACCCACTATCATCGGCGCGAAGGCGTTTCACTGTCCTGTTCGGGATGGGAAGGAG